>DATJZM010000099.1:0-38188 GCA_035499135.1 Casimicrobiaceae bacterium
CGATGCTCGTTCGCGACTACATGACGCGCAAGCCGTTCACGCTGCAGGTCGACAGCGACTACAAGGCGGCAATCAAGCTGATGCAGGATTGTGCGATCCATCACCTTCCCGTGGTCGACGGCGCCGGCAGGCTCGCCGGGATCGTGGCGGAGCGCGACCTGCTGCTCGCCGCTCTGCACTACCTCGGCTCGGGCGTCGACATCGGCGAGGTCATGCACAGCGATGTCGTTACGACCACGCCGGACCAGCCCGTAACCGATGCAGCTCTGCTCATGGCCGGTCACGCGATCGGTGGTCTGCCAGTCCTGGATCGGACGGGCAGGGTAGTCGGCATCATCACCGAAACCGACGTCTTCAGGGCCTTCGTCGAGTCCTGCCGTCAGGCGTCGGCCTTGCCTGCAGGAAGCACGAAATCGGCGGCACTCGGCGCGGGCGCACGCGCGAAGAAGCGATTCACCGGGGCCCCGGGCGCCTCGCGATCGAAAAAGCTGCCGAGCGGAAAACGCGTGGTGAAGAAGCAGCGCTGATCGGGCACGGCGGCTACGCAGCGCGCCTGGCGCTCCGCTCAGCCGGGCAGCCCGCGTGCAATCAGGCGCCGGCCTGCGCCCAGAGCTCGTTCAGCCGCCGGCCGAAGCGCGTCCCGAGCGCCTCGTCTTCGTGCATGAAGTAAACGTAGGTCTTCGGCAAGCCCTTGCTTGCGATCTGCCCGACCCAGCCGTGCAGATCGTCGTCGTTGTAATGAGTGCGTCGCAGGCGCACGTAGCCGCAATCCGCCGTCGCGACGAACGGCGTGTCGCCCTCGTCGGTGTCGGTCACGCAGAGGATTGCGTTGCGACCGCGCAGAAGGTCGTATACGTCGTCGTCGTGCCAGGTCGCGTTCCTGAACTCGAAGGCCACCTCGCCGCCCGCGGGGAGGAGCGCCAGGAAATCCTGCAGCCGGGGGATGTCCTTCTTCAGATACGGCGGGAGCTGAAACAGGAGCGCGCCGAGCTTGCCATCGAGCACGCCCGCACGCCGCAGGAACTCCGCGACGTTCGCCTCGCTTTCGCGCAGCCGCTGGTCGTGCGTGATACGCCGCGGGGCCTTGAGCGTGAACTTGAAATGATCCGGCACCTGCTGCGACCACTGCGCGAGCATCGATTCGGCAGGCATGCGGTAGAACGTGTTGTTGATCTCCACGGTCGAGAAGCGTCCCGCGTAATAGCTGAGCATGTCGCTCGCGGGGAGTTTCTCGGGATAAAAGTGCCCCAGCCACTCCTTGTAGGAGTACCCGCTCGTCCCGACCAGAAGCATCATCGCCCGCCGCTCCTCTTCAAGCCGATACTAACCCCGCTTGTAGCCGACCTTCGCCATCAGGGCCGCATCGAGCGCGACGGCGCGCGCGTCGATATCGCCCCAGGGATTGTCCTTCGCCTTCGTCAGGCGGCGCAGCACGCTGGTCGTGTTGAAATGGGCGAAGCGCACGTCGCGCGACAACTCGTCCCATTCGATCGGCGTGGATACCGGGGCCTGCGCCCTCGCGCGCGTGGAATATGCTGCCACGGCCGTCGCACCCTCGGCGTTGCGCAGGTAGTCGATGAAGATCCTCCCGTGCCGCGACACCTTCAGCAGCTTCGCCGTGAAGCGGTCCGGGAAGGTCTGCTCGAGGAGCTCCGCCGCCGCCTTGCTGAAGCCCTTGACGTCGTCCCAGCTCGCGCCGGGCCGAATGGGTACGACCACGTGCAGACCCTTGCCCCCGGTCGTCTTCAGGAAAGCCGCGAGCCCGATCTTCTCGAGCAGCGTCTTCACCAGCAGGACCGCCTGCCGGATGTCGGGCCAGCCGACCGTCTCCTCCGGGTCCAGGTCGAAAACGATGCGATCCGGCAACGCGAGCTTCGGCGCGCGCGAGCCCCACGGGTGAATCTCGAGCACGCCCATCTGCACCAGCGCGACGATCGCGGTTACCGAGTTGGCCATCATGTAGAGCGACTTTGAACCGCCGTCGCTCGCGATCTCCACGCGAGAGATCGCCGCGCTCGCGCTGTCGTCCGCATTCTTCTGGTAGAAGCACGGCTTGTCCCAGCCGTTGGGACAGCGAACGAGCGTGAGCGGTCGATCGCGAAGGTGAGGCAGCATCCATTCGCTCACGGCAGCGTAATAAGTCGCGAGGTCCCGCTTGGTGATTTTGCTCTCCGGGTAAAACAGCTTGTCAGGGTGCGTCAGCGCGGCACCGGCGACCGCGCTCCCCGCCTTGCGATGGCCCGCATTGGCTTCGCGCGAGCGCCCGTCTGCAGAGGCCGCCTGGACAGCGGAGGGCAGCGCAAGCGATTCGCGCACGACGTCCTTGGCCGGCTTGTCCTCGCGCAGCGCCTCGAATGACGGGTGGCGCAGCGTGCCATCGTCGGTCCACTCGGTGAAGGAGACTTCCGCCACGAGGACCGGCTTCACCCAGTGCGCGCGACGCGCCTCAGCGCCCTGCGGCGGATTGCGGAACGGCGATTTGCTCTGGACGAGGCGCTTGAGCTTGCTGCTCAACGCGGCGAGCGTCGCTTCGTCGAAGCCCGTGCCGACCTTGCCCGAATACAGAAGCCCGCCGTCGCCATCATGCACGCCGAGGAGCAGAGCACCGAAGCCGCTGCGGCTCCCCTCGGGATCGGTGAATCCGCCGATGACCATCTCCTGGCGGCGCAGGCACTTGACCTTCTGCCATGCCGGCCCGCGACCGTTCTGATAACGAGCGTTGCCTCTCTTGGAGACCATCCCCTCGAGACCGAGCTCGCGGATGTTGCGCAGGAAGTCCGCGCCGGACGCAGCGAAGTGCTCGCTGAAGCGGATCGCCGCGGGCGCGCGCGACAACAGCTCCTGGAGCACGCGCTTGCGCTCGGTGAGCGGTGCACCGCGCAGATCGTAGCCGTCGAGGTAGAGCAGATCGAAGGCGACGTACGCGAGCTGCTCGGGTTGCGCGGCGGCAAGCGCCTGCTGCAGCCGCTGGAAGCTCGCGCGCCCCGAGTCATCGAAGGCGACGACTTCTCCGTCGAGCCATGCGGATTCGACGGGGAGCAAAGCGAGCGCCGCCACGATCGCAGGAAAATCGCCCGTCCAGTCCTTGCCGCTGCGGGAGAGCATGCGTACCTTGCCGTGAGCGATGCGGCAAAGCATGCGGTAGCCGTCGTACTTGATCTCATGCACCCAGCCCGGTCCCGCGGGAGGAGACTTCGCGGCGGTAGCGAGCTGCGCCTCGATGCGGTCGGGAAGCGCGCTCTTGCGGGCACCCTCGATGCTTGCGACGCGAAGACCGCGCTTCGGCGTGGCCCTTCGACCAATGGCCCCAGTCTTCAGATTGGCCGCGACCGATTGGTTGGAATTCCATACCCGGTCCGCAGCAGAGGCGATCTGCTCGATGCTGCGGCCGCTGAGCGCGCTGTCGGGACGCTCCTCGGTGATCTGGGCATCGTGACCCAGTCGCGCGTGCTCGTCGGCCTCCTTGATGAGTAGCCAGCTCTTCTCGCCGTACTTCCCGCCGCGGCTTCGCACCAGGTTCCAGCCGCCCTTGAGCTTCTCGCCGTGAAGGTCGAACTTGAGCCTCCCGCTCGCATAACCCTTCTCGGGATCGCTCGTCGGCGCCCAAGTGCCGCGGTCCCAGATCATCACCGCCCCCGCGCCGTATTGCTTCGCCGGAATGACGCCTTCGAAATCGCCGTACTCGAGTGGATGATCCTCGACGTGCACCGCCAGGCGCTTGTCGTTCGGATCGAGGCTCGGCCCTTTGGGCACAGCCCAGCTCAACAGCACACCGTCGAGCTCGAGGCGCAGGTCGTAATGCAGGCGCGTCGCGCGGTGCTTCTGGATGACGTAGCGCAGTTCGCCCGATCGACGCGGCTTGACCTTGCCGCGCGGCTCGGGCGTCACCCGAAAATCGCGCTTCTGCCGGTAGCGTTCCAGTGCCATACGCTTGTCGCTATCACGCAACACGCCGTCCCGCGTCGCACACGGGACGGGGCGCGCAGTTGAACATTGCACGGCATTTTGGCACGATGCTCCCTCTTTGCCGCATCCGCGGAGGTGTCATGGCGGCTCGCGCACTCGCTTCGGTCACCCTGAGCTTCGGCATGGTGTCGATTCCGGTCAAGCTCTACGCCGCCACGCAGCCGCAGGCGGGAGCGTCCTTCAATCTTCTCCACGGCGGGGGCTGCGGCTCGCGCCTGAAGCAGCAGTACCTCTGCGCCCGCGAAGGCGTCGTAGTCGAGCGCGCGGACATGGTCAAGGGCTACGAGTTCGCCAAGGACCAGTACGTGACCTTCACGCCGGAGGAGCTGAAGGAACTCGAGGAGAAGGGCACGCAGATGATCGAGATCAGCGAGTTCGTACCGGCCGAGAGCATCGATCCGATCTACTACGACAAGGCGTACTACCTCGGCCCGGACAAGGGCGGGGCCAAGCCCTACGCGCTGCTCGCCGAGAGCATGCGGCAGACGCACCAGACCGCCGTGGGGCGCTACGCCGCGCGCGGCAAGCAATACATCGTGCAGATTCGCGCCGTACCCGAGGGCCTCGTGATGCAGCAGCTCCTCTACGCGCCGGAGGTGCGCGCGATGGCCGACATCGGCATCGAGGCAGCTCCCGTGCGCGACAACGAGCTCGCGCTGGCGAAGCAGCTCATCGCGCAAATATCGTCGAAGGAATTCGATCCCAACCGCTACGAGGACGAAGTGAAGAAGCGCATCCTCGCCGCGGTGGAGAAGAAGGTCGCGGGCCAGGAGATCGCGATTTCGCCGAGCGCGCCCGAGACCGGCGCCCAGGTGATCGATCTCATGGACGCGCTGCGTGCGAGCCTGCAGAAGGCGGCAGGGGCGCGGGCACAGCCGCGCAGCGCCGCCGCACCGGCGCCCGCGGAACTGAAGACTGCCCAGCGCAAGGCACCGAAGAAGATCGCTCCGGAGCCCGAGGTGCGCCGCAAGGCGAGCAAGCGCTAGGGCGACCCGTCACGTTGTGACCGCGGGCTACTCGCTTCGCGACGTCGGCAAGCTGCTCGGCCTCTCCCGCTCGATGATCGGCCGGCTGATCGAGGCCGGATTCGTGACGCCTGCGCGCGGGCCGCGGCGAGAGTATCGCTTCAGCTTCCAGGACCTGGTCGTGCTGCGCGCCGCGCAGGCGCTCACCGAAGCGAAGATCTCCTCAGCCCGGATCCTGCGCGCGCTACGAAAGCTGCGCGCGCAACTTCCCGAAACCGCGCCGCTCGCCGGTCTTCGCATCGAGGCGGTCGGAGACGCGGTCGTCGTCAACGAGGGCGCGAGCCGCTGGCAACCGGAGGACGGCCAGTACGTGTTTTCCTTCCAGGTGGACAGCGCGAACGGCCGACTCGCGTTCATCGATTCGACGGCCGAGCCGCCGCCGCAGAGCCGGTGGTTCGAAGAAGGCCTTGCGCTAGAGGCGACGGATGCCGCACAGGCCTGCGATGCCTATCGACGAGCGATCGGCGATGCGCCGAGCATTGCCGCCGCCTACGTCAACCTCGGGCGACTGCTGCATGAGCGCCAGTCGCTGCACGAGGCCGAGGCCGTGTACCGTGACGGGCTCGCGCACTGCGGCGCCGATGCAACGCTGCTCTTCAACCTGGCCGTCCTGCTCGAGGATCTCAGCCGCACCGCGGATGCAGCGGCGACCTACAGGCGCGCGCTGAAGTCCGCCCCGGACATGGCGGACGCGCACTTCAACCTGGCGCGGCTGTGCGAGGCGCAGGGGCTACGCCAGGAAGCCGTCCGGCACCTGAGCGCATTTCGCAAGCTGACCGCCGCCCGCTGATCGCTTCGCAGCGCAGGTGCGCGCCGCCCGGTGTTCAGGGGCGCGGAATCGGGTAGGGCGGATTGGGCGCCGCGCCGCGCCGCTGTGAGAGCTCGCGCTGGTCTCTCGGCGGGTGCCGATGCCTCTCGCGAGGCGGCAGGTAAGCCACCGACGGGTAGGAGTATCCGTAGTCGAGCGGAGCGTCCTGCGCGAAGGGGCTCACACCGTAAGGCCCGGGCGCTACCGCAAGGTCGCGCATCAAGGCAGCGCGCCGCTCGTCGGCGATGCGCTGCGCAGCGCTCTGATCGAGCAGATCACGCTCGCGATCCAGACGAGCCACCGCCGCAGGATCGGCCTCACCGGCACGCAGATCGAGCAACTCGCCGTCCTTGCATGGCACGTCCGTGTAGAGGAGCCCGAGGTGGCGGTCGAAGCATTTGTAGATCGGCGTCGCCGCTGCCGCGAGCGGAGCCGTGCATAGCGATGCGGCGCCTAGCGCGATCGAGATTGCCGTCCCCAGCGTGCCAGCAAACCTGTTCATCTTTTTCGCCGCTTCGTATCCTCTGGATGAGACTCTACGCCCTTTGCAGGGCGGCGGGATGCGTCCCAGCGCGGTCGGTCAGCGCCCGGCGGATTGTGCCGTGCCGCGCGAGGGGAACTATTCGTGTGGTTGACGTTCAATGGCACGGGACCTGAGGCGGGTTCCCCGGCTGCGGACTTGGAATCTCAGCAGGCTGGCGCCTAAGTCACCACGGGTATGTGACGCGGTCCGTAGTAAAATCAATAAATTACGGTCGTATTCTCGTGTTCCTTACGAGGAACGCTGGGGAGAGTTTGCGGCGTCATACCCTTCCGCACACCCGACATCCCATGCTATCGTCATAAGTCGGCACGGGTGGGGGTCGGGCGGGCATGAGCGTTGCATCGGGAAGGGGAGGATTGCCCGACAAGGCGGTGGCCATCTGCCCCGGAAAGAGTCCGGACGTGGCAGTGGCGAAGAACGGGGAGGAACGGCTCTCGAGCGCGCCTCAAGCGCTCGCATGGAGACTTTGCTGTGAACGCGAACATTTGCAGAACTTTCTTGAGTACGCCCCGTGGCCTTGTGCCGCTGCTTTGCCTTGGGCTCCTGGGCGCGTCACCTGCAGCGATGGGCGCGACGCTAACGTACAACGGCGCCGGCTGCACGAGCTTCACGCTGTCCGGCAACCCGCCGAACCAGACGCTCACCTGCGTGACGAGCGGCGGTGGAGGCGGCGTACCCGTGTGTGCTCCGACTGCGAGCCCAGCCTCGCCGGTCCACGGACACAACGCCGTGATCAGTGCGAACTGCACGAACTCCCCGACAAGTTACGTGTGGACGGGAAGCGGGTGCGTGGGGTCCGGGGCCACCTGTACCGTCATGGTCAGCAAAGCGGGCGCCACGAGAACGTTCACCGTCAAAGGCTCGAACGCAGCCGGCACGGGGACGGCCGCGCAGATACCGGTTACCTGGCAGTAGCCGGAGCGGTAGTGCCGCGACAAAGGTTAGCCCAATGCGCCTTATTCGTCTCATTCGCAGCCGCTGCGCTGCCAGCCGTCGGGTACGACTGGCTGCAATTCAACGGCGACGCGGCGCATAGCGGCAACAACACCGCGGAAGTTACCCTAGGCGCGGGCAACGTCGCACAGCTCACCCAGAAGTACCAGGTCAACCTGCCGGCCACCGCCGACGGCGTGCCGGTTTTTCTGCAGGGCGTCACCACCGCCGGTGGCGTGAAGGACCTCCTGTTCGTTACGACGACCGACGGGCACATTGTTGCGCTCGACGCCGCGACGGGCAATCAAATCTGGAGCCATCAATACGGCCCGAACGGCTGCATCGCCACGAACGGCGCGGCCTGCTTCACGACCTCGTCGCCGGCGATCGATCCGAACCGCCAGTACGTCTACAGCTATGGCCTGGACGGCTTTGCGCACAAGTATCAAGTGGGAGACGGGACCGAGATCACCACCGGCGGCTGGCCACAGCTCACAACGAACAAGGGCCAGAACGAGAAGGGCTCAGCCGCGCTCGCGACGGCGAGCCCGGGCGGCGCCGCGTACCTCTACGTCGTGCACGGCGGCTATCCGGGAGACGCCGGGGACTACCAGGGTCACGTCACTGCGATCAATCTGGCGACGGGGGCGCAGAAAGTCTTCAACGCAGCGTGCAGCAACCAGACAGGCCACTTTGCGCTCAACGATCCGGCGTGCACCTCCACGCGCAACGCGATCTGGGCGCGCCCGGGAGTGATCTACGACGCGGGCACGAATCGCATCTTCGTCGGCACGGGCAACGGCAACTACAACGGGAACACGGGGGGCGCCAATTGGAGCGAATCCGTGCTGGCTGTGAACCCGGACGGATCGGGCGCGAGCGGCAAGCCACTCGATAGTTACACGCCGTCCAACGCGAGCAGCCTCGACTCCGGCGACGCAGACCTCGGCAGCACCGCGCCGGCGATTCTGCCGGTTCCGGCAAACTCGAACGTGCAACATCTCGCCGTCCAGGCCGGCAAGGACGCCCTGCTGCGGCTGATCAATCTCGCGAACTTGAGCGGGCAGGGCGGACCCGGGCATACCTCCGGGGAGGTGCAGACCGCCTTCGCCGTTCCCCAGGGCAGCGGCGTCGTGACCCAACCTGCGGTGTGGGTCAACCCAGCCGACGGCGGCACATGGGTCTTCGTCGGCAACGGCAGCGGGGTCAGCGGACTCAAGCTCGCCATCGACGCGAACGGCAATCCGTCACTGCCGACGAGCACGTCGCCGGCGCGCTGGTCGGACACCGCGCACGGCTCGGCCACTTCTCCCATCGTCGCCAACAACGTGCTCTACACCTTCGGCGGCGGCACGTTGCGCGCGCGCGACCCGACGACAGGGGCCGTGCTGTGGACCAGCTCGAGTGTCGGCGGGACGCACTGGCAGAGCCCGATCGTCGCCAACGGCGTCGTTTACGTGAACGACAACGCGGCTCACCTGCGCTCGTACGCGCTGCCGAATGCAGCGCCGGCATTCACGAGCGCAGCGAGCGCGGCCTTCCAGGTCGGCGTCGTAGGGAGCTTTGCTGTCGCGGCGAGCGGCGCGCCGGCGCCTGCGCTCTCGGAGGCGGGAGCCCTGCCGAGCGGAGTGACGTTCACCGCTACGACGGGATCGCTCGCCGGAACGCCCGGCCCCGGCACCGCCGGGACCTACCCGCTCCAGTTCACCGCGAGCAACGGCATTACGCCCGACGCCGTGCAAGCGTTCACGCTGACCGTGAACCCCGCTTCGTCCGGACCTGCGCAACTGCGCTTCTCCGACACGGGCTGCACGAGTTACGTACTGTCCGGCACGCCACCCAACCAGACGCTGACCTGCGTTTCGGGCTCGAACTCGCCGCCTGTCTGCGCGCCCACCGCCAATCCGGCGGCGCCGAACGCCAGGCAGTCGACGACCATCAGCGCGAACTGCAGCAATCAACCGTCCCCGAACGCTTATGTGTGGACGGGCAGCGGCTGCACCGCCGTCACGACCGAGAGCTGCACGGTGAGCCAGTTCTTGCGCAGAACCATTACCTTCAGCGTCCGTGCCTCGAACGCCGCCGGCCAAGGGGCGGCTGCCCAGATCACCGTCACCTGGAGGTAGTCGCCGTATCATTGCGGTCCATGACCGGACCGCTGCGTCGGCTGCGTCGTGCCGAGCTGCCGCGCGACACAGCCAAGCTTGCACGCTTTCTGATCGGGAAGATTCTCGTCCACGACCATCCGCAGGGCCGCGTCAGCGGCCGCATCGTCGAAACCGAGGCCTATGTGCCGGGTGACGCGGCTGGTCATGCGTTCCGCGGTCAGACGCCGCGCAATCGCTCGCTGTTCCTCGAGCGCGGACACGCCTACGTCTACTTCGTCTACGGGTGCTGGCACGCGCTCAACGTTAGCGGCGAGCGGGCCGGAACCGGGGCAGGGGTCCTGCTGCGCGCGATCGAACCGCTGGAAGGCATCGAGCACATGCAGCGCCGACGCGGCGGGGCCCGCGTGACCGACCTCGCGCGCGGTCCCGGCCGACTGGCGATGGCGCTCGAGGTCGACCGACGCCACGACGGCATCGACCTGTGCGGCGGAGGCTCGCTGTGGCTGGGCGTCGATGGCCGCCGTTCAGGCCGCGTCGACCGCAGCGTTCGGATCGGCATCACGCGCGAGGCGCACCGTAAGCTTCGCTTCTTCGAGCGCGACAATAGGTTCGTAAGCGGACCGAAGCGGCTCAACACCACCACGATGGGCGAGGTTGTTAGGCTCCGGGGCCGCGACTAGACTTGGAAACGCGATGTACCGCACCCGCGCACCGTCGTCGAGCAGTTATCTCTATTACCGGCACAGCGTCGCGGTGCGCATCATGCATTGGATCAATGTCATCGCGCTCGCGGTTTTGCTGGGAAGCGGCCTTAACATCTTCAGCGCCCATCCGGCCCTCTATTGGGGCAAATCCTCTTATACGGGCAAAGGTCCCGTGTTCCAGATCGGGGCACGCGAGACGGACGAGGAGGACCTGATCGGCGTGACTCGCATCTTCGGTCACGAGTTCGATACCACCGGCGTGCTCGGAGCAGCAGCCGAGGGAGAAGAGATGGTGGCGCGAACCTTTCCGAGCTGGCTCATCCTGCCCGGCGATCGCTGGCTCGCGATGGCGCGGCGTTGGCATTTCTTCTTCGCGTGGGTGTTCGTGCTCAACGGGCTGTGCTACGTCGGCTATTCGATCGCCAGCCGGCACCTCTCCCGTGATCTTGCGCCGAACGCCGCGGATTGGCGGTCGATCGGCCCCTCGATCGTCGACCATCTGCTGTTCAGGCACCCAACCGGCGAGGCGGCAAAACGCTACAACGTCCTGCAGAAGCTCGCCTACCTCTCGGTCGTCTTCGTGCTGCTGCCGGTCGTCGTGCTCATGGGCCTGGCGATGTCCCCGCGGCTGGATGCGGCTATTCCCGGATGGGTGGATCTGTTCGGCGGTCGGCAGTCGGCGCGGACGATTCACTTCGTCGCCGCATGGCTCCTCGTCGCGTTCGTGCTCGTGCACGTGTTCGAAGTGATCGTCAGCGGCTTCTGGAATCACTTGCGCTCGATGATCACCGGCCGCTATCGCATCGCGACCAAGGAAGACAATGAAGCGGCGCGCTGAACTGCAGCGTCGGCGCTTCCTGGCCCGAACCATAGGCGCGGGCAGCGCGTTGCTCCTCTCCGGTTGTGACGCGCTTTCGCGCACAGAGTGGTTTCCGAAGGTTCTCGCGACAGGGGAGACTCTCAACCGCGCGGTCCAAGGGATTGTTGCCCCGCGGCGCGCGATGGCGCAGGAGTTTGGCGGGGCAGATCTGTCGCCCGGTTTCCGCAGCAACGGCACATCGATGCCCCGGAACGCCGCGTACCGTGCGCTGGCCGCAGGTGCTTTCGAAGAGTACCGCCTGGATGTCGGCGGACTCGTAGAGAAACCGATAACGCTCTCGCTCGGCGAGCTGCGTGCCCTGCCGAGCCGCACGCAGATCACGCGGCACGATTGTGTCGAGGGCTGGAGCGCTATCGGTAAATGGAAGGGCGCGCGTCTCTCATCGTTGCTCGAGGCGGTTCGCCCGAAGCCGGAGGCGAGGTTCGTTATGTTCTACTGCGCCGACCCCATGGAGGCCGATGGTACGAGCCCGTATTACGAGAGCATCGACATGGACGATGCTTTTCATCCGCAAACGCTCCTCGCCTACGAACTGAACGATCAGGCATTGCCCATCCCCAACGGTGCCCCTGTCCGGCTGCGAGTCGAACGGCAACTCGGCTACAAGCACGCCAAGTACATCATGCGCATCGAGCTCGTGCGCAGCTTCGAGAGCATCGCCGGCGGCAAGGGCGGCTACTGGGAAGATCAGGGCTACGAATGGTGGGCGGGCATCTGAGATAGTTCGGCATTTGAGCAGCGGCTGCCCGAGGCGGCTTTCCCAGGCTTGTCAAGATTGACGGCATCCCGCGCGGGCCGCCAAACTTCGCGCTTTGTCGCGTGCGCAGCAGACATGCCGAAGGTCCGCTTTGACCGTTTTTATCGCTACGAGGAGCTGAGCACTCTGCTCAAAGCCTTCGCCTCGGAGTTCCCGCAGCTGGTGAGCATCGAGTCGATCGGACGCAGTTACGAGGGGCGCGATATTTGGCTGCTCACCGTGACCAATCGCGCCACTGGCCCCGCTGGTGAGAAGCCGGCTTTCTGGGTCGACGGCAACATCCATTCCACGGAAGTCGCGGCCTCGGTCGCGTGCGTGTACCTCCTGAACGAACTCGTGCGCGGTTACGGAAGCGATCCCGATATCACGCGTGCGCTGGACACGCGCGCCTTCTACCTATGCCCGCGCATCAATCCCGATGGCGCGGAATGGGCGCTTGCGGACAAGCCGAAGTGGGTGCGTTCGAGCACGCGACCGTATCCCTACGACGAAGACGCGATCGAGGGCCTCACGGTCGAGGACGTCGATGGCGACGGACGGATACTGCAGATGCGCATCGTCGATCCCAACGGATTGTGGAAGGCGCATCCGCAGGAGCCGCGCCTCATGGTCCGCAGGGACCCGACCGAGGTCGGCGGCACCTACTACCGAATCCTCCCGGAAGGCAGCATGGAGGGTTACGATGGCTTCATGCTTAAAGTTAAAAAGAACAAGCAAGGGATTGACCTGAATAGAAATTTCCCTGGCAATTGGCGGCAAGAGTACGAGCAGCTGGGCGCCGGCGACTACCCGACTTCCGAGCCCGAGGTTCGGGCGATTGCCGACTTCATCATCAAGCATCCGAACGTCACCGGGGGGGTCGCATTCCATACCTGGGCGGGCGTGCTGCTGCGTCCCTTCGATCATCTGCCGGACACGGAGATGCACGCCGAGGATCTGTGGCACTACCAGAAGGTCGGAGCCAAGGGAACCGAGCTCACGGGGTACCCGAATATCTCCGTCTACCACGAGTTCCGCTACCACCCGAAGCAGGTGATCGGGGGTGCGTTCGACTGGATCTACGAGCACCTCGGCATGTTCAGCTGGGTGGTCGAGATCTGGAGCCCGATGCGCGAAGCGGGTCTGGAAAAGTATGGCTACATCGACTGGTTCCGCGATCATCCCATCGAAGACGATCTCAAGCTCTTCCGCTGGAATGAGGAGAAGCTCGGCGGCGCCGCACATGTCGACTGGAAACACTTCGACCATCCCCAGCTCGGGCCGGTAGAGATCGGAGGCTGGAATCGATTTCATGCCTTCGGTAATCCTCCGCTCGCGCTGCTCGAACGCGAGGTCGCTCGCTTTCCGCGGTGGCTGCTGTGGCAGTCGCTGCTCTCGCCGCGTCTCGAGCTGGTAGTAGCCGACGCGCAGTCGCTTGGCGCCCAGACGTGGCGCGTGCGTCTGGTCGTGCAGAACTCTGGATGGCTGCCGAGCTATGTGAGCAAGCGCGCTCTCGAGCGCAAGGTCGTGCGCGGGACGATTGTAGAAATCGCGCTGCCCGACGGCGCCGAGCTTGTTTCGGGCCGGCGGCGGGAAGATCTCGGCCAGGTCGAAGGCAAGGCCTACAAGCACACCGGCGTTTCATTCTGGCCGGATTATCATGTCACCGACGATCGCGCCAAATTCGAATGGGTCGTACGCGGCAAAGCGGGAGGGGAGGTTAGCCTGACGATTCGACACGAGCGGGCGGGCACAGTGCGCGCCAGCGTCATCCTCCAGTAAACCAGCGGAAGAAATGCCATGGCAAAAGTCATCGGGGTTGGAGGCGTGTTCTTCAAATCCGCCGATCCGGAGCGCCTGCTCGCGTGGTACGCGAAATGGCTCGGCGTTGGCGACGGCAAGTCGTCGCTCGAATTCAAGGCGGACAGCGTGCCGGCGCACGGGTTCACCGTCTGGAGCCCCTTCCCCGGGAACACCGACTACTTCGCTCCGTCGCGAAAGGACTTCATGTTCAACCTGATGGTCGACGATCTCGACGGGGCGCTGGGACAAGTGCACCTCGGCGGCGCCCAGGTCGTAGGCGAGGTCGAGGAGCACGAGTATGGCCGCTTCGGCTGGTTCATCGATCCGGACGGGAACAAGGTGGAGCTCTGGGAGCCTTCCAGCGCGGGCCCGGAGCGGTAGGCGAATCACGCAAGAGTCGGGTAGGGCAGGGCAGCGCGCGGCTCAACGCGCGACGCAGAGTTCGCGCTAAAGCGCGCAACGAGCGATCGCGTTGATGGCATCCAAGGAACCCGCGATGAGCAAGTCGGCCCTGTCGCGTCTGCCCGTGAGCGTCTGGACCCTGGGCGTCGTGTCGATGCTCATGGACGTCTCCTCGGAGCTGATCCACAGCCTGCTGCCGCTTTTTCTCGTCTCGGTCCTCGGTGCCTCGACCCTGACCGTGGGAGTCATCGAGGGAATCGCGGAAGCGACCGCGATGATCACCAAGCTCTTCTCCGGCTACCTCTCGGACTACGTTGGCCGGCGCAAACCGCTCGCCGTTCTTGGTTACGGGCTCGCCGCATTAACGAAGCCAATCTTTCCGCTGGCGTCGTCTCTAGGCTGGATCGTCTTCGCCCGCTTCCTGGACCGCGTGGGCAAGGGCATCCGCGGCGCGCCGCGGGATGCGTTGATCGCCGACATCACGCCCGCCGACCTTCGCGGTGCGTCTTTCGGCCTGCGCCAGGCTCTCGACACGGTCGGCGCCGTTGCCGGGCCGCTCCTCGCCATCGCCGCCATGCTTTGGCTTGCCGACAACTTCCGGCTGGCATTCTGGCTCGCCACGGTGCCCGCGTTCGCGGCTGTGGCTCTGCTGATCCTCGGGGTGCGCGAGCCGGGCGACCCGGCGGGCGGGAAGGCCTCGCATCCTCCGCTTGGTCTAGCGGACCTGCGTCGGCTTCCGGCCCGTTACTGGTGGGTGGTCGGTTTCGCCGCCGTGATGACGCTCTCCCGTTTTTCCGAAGCGTTCCTCGTTCTGCGCGGCCAGAGCGTGCACATGACAACGGCGTGGATCCCGCTGGTAATGGTGGTAATGAACGTCGTCTATGCGCTAGCGGCGCTGCCTGCCGGCGTGGCGGCCGATCACGGCCATCAGCGCGCCTTGCTCGTCGGCGGACTCCTGGCGCTGATCGCGGCGGATGGCATGCTCGCTGTCGCCGCTTCGGTGCCGCAGGTGCTGGCGGGCAGTGCGGTCTGGGGCCTGCACATGGGGTTGACCCAGGGGCTGCTCGCAGCCCTGGTGGCCGAGACCGCGCCGGCGGATCTCCGCGGCACCGCCTTCGGCTTCTTCAACCTTCTCTGCGGTGTGGCGTTGCTGCTTGCCAGTGCGCTCGCCGGCTGGCTCTGGGACATCGCCGGCCCCGGAGTCACCTTTGCCGCCAGCGCCGTCTTCGCTGCGATAGCTCTGGCAGGCCTATTGGGGGCGGGTCGGGACCAGGCTCCCGGCTAGCGGTTCGCGAGTCCCTGCGCGTGTCGAATGACGCATAATGTGTATTATGTTAAATGAATGCTAGGACCCGTTTTGGCATCGGTGCGAGCGTCGGCCATACGCTGTTGACCGCTCGATCCCCCGCCGAAGCTCAGAGCTGCCGCAGGCAGTATCCGACGATCGCTTGCAGCACGCTGTCGTCCTCCCCGACAGGCG
Source organism: Casimicrobiaceae bacterium (assembly GCA_035499135.1). GTDB lineage: Bacteria > Pseudomonadota > Gammaproteobacteria > Burkholderiales > Casimicrobiaceae > PALSA-1003. Next base: position 15,390 of record DATJZM010000099.1, read on the forward strand.
CCACGCAATAAATATCGACGCCGGGATGTGCGCTGCGCAGGCTCTCGATCAGGGCCGGGAGATCCTCGCGCACGTGGCCTCCCTGGCCCAGGAACACGGGGACGATGCGGATCTCGCTCGCTCCAGCTTCCACCATAGAAGCAGCCGCCTCGCGGAGCGTCGGCTGCATCAGCTCCAGAAAGGCCAAGCGCACGTCGCGGCCGGGCGCTGCCTCACGGACAAGGCCCACCAGGCGCTGAAACGGCTCGGCCCAGCCGGCATCCCGGGCGCCGTGCGCGAAGAGAATCAAGCCTGCCGCCATCGAGCTTATACCCCGTCGCTATCCCCTAATCGCCAAACATTCCTTTTCTACATATGCAGCCGCAAGTAGCCTTCGCCGAATGCACCGTTACGACACCTACGACCAGCGTCTTGTCGACGAGCGCGTCGCGCAGTTTCGCGACCAGACGCGCCGCTTCCTCGCCGGCGAGCTCACCGAGGACGAGTTCCGTCCCCTGCGCCTGCAGAACGGCCTCTACATTCAGAAGCACGCGCCGATGCTGCGCATCTCGATCCCCTACGGTCTGCTCTCGTCGAAGCAGCTGCGCAAGCTCGCTCACATCGGGCGCAAGTATGACAGAGGCTACGGACACTTCACGACGCGCCAGAACCTGCAATTCAATTGGCCGCGCCTCGAGGATGCGCCGGAGATCCTTGCCGAGCTCGCCACGGTCGAGATGCATGCGATCCAGACTTCCGGCAACTGCGTGCGCAACATCACGGCCGACCATTTCGCCGGCATCGCCGCCGACGAGCTCGTCGATCCACGTCCCTACGCCGAGCTGATCCGGCAGTGGGCGACACTGCATCCCGAATTCGCCTACCTCCCCCGCAAGTTCAAGATCGCGGTCAACGGATCGCCGATCGACCGCGCGGCCACACTCGTGCACGACATCGGCCTGCACGCGGTTCGCAACGATGCCGGCGAGGTGGGCTTCCGCATGCTGGTCGGCGGCGGCCTCGGCCGCACGCCGATGATCGGCTACGTCATCCGCGAATGGCTCCCGCGCCAGGAGATCCTGAACTATCTCGATGCCATCCTGCGCGTGTACAACCGCTTCGGCCGCCGCGACAACCTCTACAAGGCACGCATCAAGATACTCGTCAAGGAGCGCACACCGGCGGAGTTCACGCGCGCGGTGGAAGAGGAATGGGAGCGCTCTCGCAGCGACGCGGCAGCGGTACCGGACGAGGAGATCGACCGCCTCGCCTCGTTCTTCGGCGCCCCGCCCCACGCGCCGCTGGCCGGCGACGACGCGGCCTTCCGGGCTGCGGTCGCGGACAATCGTCCGTTCGGCAACTGGGCGAAGCGCAACCTCTTCCCCCACAAGGTGCCTGGATACGCGGCGGTCACGCTGTCGCTCAAGAAGACGGGTGTGCCGCCCGGCGACGTAACTTCCGATCAGATGGATGCCATCGCTGCGCTCGCCGACCGATACAGCTTCGGCGAGTTGCGCGTCACGCACGAGCAGAACCTCGTGTTCGCGGACGTGCGCCAGGCGGATCTGTTCGCACTGTGGGGCGAGCTGAAGGCGCTTGGGCTGGCCACGCCCAACATCGGGCTGCTCACCGACCTCATCTGCTGCCCGGGCGGGGATTTCTGCTCACTCGCCAACGCCAAATCGATTCCGATCGCCGAGGCGATCCAGCGGCGCTTCGACGATCTCGACTACCTGCACGACATCGGTGAAATCTCGCTCAACATGTCGGGCTGCATGAACGCCTGCGGTCATCACCATGTCGGCAACATCGGCGTGCTCGGCGTCGACAAGAACGGCGACGAGTGGTACCAGGTCTCGATCGGTGGAGCCCAGGGCGAAGGCGCCTCGCTCGGCAAGGTGATCGGTCCGTCCTTCGCGGCGCAGGAAATGCCCGACGTCGTAGCGCGGCTGATCGAGGTATACATCCGCCGCCGGCACGAGGACGAGCTCTTCATCGACACCGTGCGCAGGCTCGGCATCGAGCCGTTCAAGGAGCGCGTATATGCCGCGGCTCATTAAGGACGGCGCCATCGTCGAGGACCGCTGGACGCTGCTGCGTGAGGCGCGCTCGCTCGCCGATCTGCCGGCGGCGGCGCCGGTCATCATTCCGCTGGCGTTGTGGCTCGCCGAGCGCCTTGCACTCGCGGCGCGCGGCGAAGTCGGGGTGTGGCTCAAGCCTGACGACGACCCCGAGGCGCTCGCGGGCGAGCTCGCCTCGCTGCCGCTGATTGCGGTGGACTTTCCGAAGTTCACCGATGGCCGGGGTTACTCGAGCGCCCGACTGCTGCGCAGCAAGCATCGCTTCTCCGGCGAGCTGCGCGCGATCGGCGATGTATTGCGCGATCAGCTCTTCTACATGCGCGAATGCGGGTTCGACGCATTCGCGGTGCGCGCCGACCGCAGCCTCGAGGACGCGCTCAAAGGGCTTGACGATTTCTCCGTCGGCTACCAGGCGACGGTCCGCGAGCCTGTCCCGTTGTTCCGGCGGCGGTTCGGCCCGGGCATGGTGCACGAGCACTCTTCCGCGGCGAACGACCCGACATGAGCCTCGAACGTCGCTCCGCCGAAGCGATCGAGCTGCTGCGACAGATTCCCCTGCGCCACGGGGCGAGCGCGCTCGCGAGCAGCTTCGGCGCCGAAGACATGGTGCTGGTGGACATGATCGCCAGCCACGCACTGCCCATCGCCGTCGTCACCCTGGACACCGGTCGCCTTCCGGAAGAGACACACGCGCTGATGGACCGCGTCCGCGCACATTACGGTATCGCGATCGAGGTGTACTGGCCCGACGCGCGCTCGGTCGAGGCCTATGTGCGCGCTCAAGGCATGAACGCCTTCTACCGCAGCATGGAGCTGCGGCAGAGCTGCTGCGCGATTCGCAAGACGGAGCCTCTGGCTCGCGCGCTCGCGGGCCGCGGCGCCTGGATCACCGGGCTGCGACGGGCGCAGTCGCCGACCCGCGCCCGCCTGGCAACCGAGGAGTTCGACGCGGTCCACGGCCTGCCCAAGTTCAACCCGTTGGCCGACTGGAGCGAGGACGACGTCTGGAGCTACGTGCGCGAGCGCGGGGTGCCAACCAATCCTCTGCACGAGCGCGGCTATCCAAGTATCGGCTGCGCGCCTTGCACGCGCGCCATCGAGCCCGGCGAGGACATTCGTGCCGGCCGCTGGTGGTGGGAGGCTGCCGAGCACAAGGAATGCGGCCTGCATCGCCGGCCGCTCGATGTCGCGGTCCGCGTCGTGGCGGAGCAGCGCGCATGAACGCGCAACCACGCAAAGATGCAACCCGCCCCGCCGTCGCCGGGAGAACGCTGCAATGAACGGCGTCGTCTATCTCGTGGGTGCGGGCCCGGGCGCGCCGGATCTGCTCACGCTGCGTGCGGCACGCATCCTTGCCGAGGCCGACGTCGTCTTTTACGACGCGCTGGTCCATCCCGCGACGATCGCCCTCGCCGCAAGCGCAGAGAAGATCGCGGTGGGCAAGCGCTGCGGCAAGCAGGCCACGGCACAGAAGTTCATCAATAAGCGCCTCGTCGACGCCGCGCGCACGCATGCCGTCGTGGTCCGACTCAAGGGCGGCGACCCGATGCTCTTCGGCCGCGCGCAGGAGGAAATCGCCGCGCTCGAAGCTGCTCGAGTCCGTTACGAGATCGTGCCCGGCGTCACCGCCGCGCTCGCTGCGGCGGCCGAGCTCGCCACGTCGCTCACCCAGCGCGGACTCGCACGCAGCGTCGCTTTCGCCACGCCCCGCGTGGCCGAGGGCGAGGCGCCGAGCGACTGGGCGCGCAGCATCGCCGCGGCGGACGCCGGAGCCATCTACATGGGCGTCGGCCAGGCGGAGCAGATCTCCGCAGCGCTCATCGCGGCGGGCAAGCCGCCGGCGACACCCATCGCCATCGTCGAGAGCGCCTCGCTCGCGGAATCCCGGAAGGTCTTTGCCACCCTCGCCTCGCTGTCGAGCCTCGCAAGTCGCTTCTCAGGGCCGGCGGTCATTCTGATCGGACCGCAGTACCGCGCGCGTGCACAAGGCGTGCAGGACAATGCGCCGGTGCCGGACTTCGTGCCCGCCTCTCGCGGGCGAGCGGGCGGCGCGAGCGATTGATCCCGCTCTAGGGCGTCTCTCGATCTCGAGCTACCCCGAATCACCGTAACCAACCCTACCCAGCGGGAACCCGCTTGACCCAGGAGTCCGATAATGTATAGTTTGTGGACACACTTACTAAACATTGATGAAGTTCTCGAAGAAAAGCGAATACGCCCTGCGGGCGCTGATCGAGCTGACCAGGAACTACGGCCGTCCGGTCACGCGCCAGGAGATCGGCGAGCGCCAGAACGTACCGGTGGTATTCCTCGGCCAGATTCTCCTGCGTCTCAAGCACGCGGGCCTCGTCGCCAGCACCCGCGGCGCGGAGGGAGGCTATGCCCTGATCAAGGCGCCATCGCAGGTGACGCTTGGGCATGTCATCCGCATCCTCGACGGGCCGCTGGCACCCATCGGGTGCGTGAGCAAGACTGCCTACCAGAAGTGTCGGGACTGTCCCTACGCGACCAAGGCCAACTGCCCCTTGCAGCACGTCATGGGCGGAGTGAGAAACGCGATCGCCGATATCCTGGACAACTACAGCCTCGAGGACTTCACGTCCGGGATGAGCGGCTCACGCCGATCGTCCGCGCATCGTAGGTCGGCTCGCCGCCGATCGGAGACTTGAGATGATTTCCATCGACAGCGCCGTGCTCGTTCTTGCCGGGATCACCTTGCTGGCCGCCTTCGTCAATGGTGCGCTCGGCTATGGCTTTTCCTCGCTGACCGTGCCGGTTGCGCTCGTCTTCTACACGAACCGCATCCTGAATCCCGCGCTCGTAATAATCGAGGTCTTCATCAACCTGTACGTTCTGTTCATCAATCGGCAGAGTGTTCCCGCAGTGTGGAAGCGCGTGTTTCCCATTCTCATCGGGCTGCTGCCGGGCATCGCGCTGGGGAGCTATCTGCTTGCCTCGCTCCATCCGGCCTGGATCAAGTTCGTCACCTACGCCGTTCTTCTTCCGCTCATCCTGATCCAGGCGGCGGGCTTGAGAAGGCCGATCCGCTCGGAGCGTTTGGTGGGACTGCCTTTCGGCGTGGGGCTCGGGTTTCTGTATTCCGTCACCACCGTCTCCGGACCGCCGCTGGCGATCCTGTTCAACAACCAGGGCCTGGTCAAGAAAGAGTTTCGGGCGGGCCTGGGATTGATTCGCGTCGCGGAGTCGACGCTAACCGCAATCGCGTACTACTACCTCGGTTTGTTCGTGACGGAGAGCCAGAGCGTGCTCTGGACGATTGTTCCCAGTGTTCTTATTGGGATACCTCTGGGAGCGTACTTGATCCGACGCCTCGACGCCGAGACATTCCGGCGCGTCTGCATGAGTTTCGACGCCTGGGTCGTCGGATTCGGTCTCTCACGCGTGTTGATCGAGCTGAAATTGATGCAGAGCCCCTGGGCTTACAGCGTCATGGCGGTCGCGATCCTCATCGACAGCTATCTCCTGTACGTATTCTTCAAGGTGAAGAGACCAGCCGCCCTGGCCTCGGATGCACTGCGCTCACCGCTGCCGGCGCGAGGATCGGGTGCGCCGTAATCTGACCTGACATCGGCCGGCCGCACCGGCTCCGGTTCGCTCGGTCGCCTGCTGTATCATCGGGCTGCCCTCATCGCCCGCGATGGGGGCCTTGCGTCGTCCTTTCATGACCCTCGAGCTGTTTGATCTGCCGCCGGGCGCGCAGCAGGTGTGGCTTCGCGATCGCCTCGGGCGGCCTGCACCGCCGGACGCGCGCGACCTGTCCGATGGCTTCCGTCTTCCCGGTCGCGAAGGCGATCCGACGCCCGCAGCCGTGCTGGTGCCGCTAGTCAATCGCGAGGCAGGACTCACGGTCCTGTTCACCCAACGCAGCGCAGCGCTTCCCGACCACCCGGGACAGATCAGCTTCCCCGGCGGGAGGATCGAGCCTGAAGACGCGAATGCTCAGCTCGCCGCTTTGCGCGAGGCGGAGGAAGAAGTCGGCCTCCCCCGCAAGCGCGTAACGCTGCTCGGCCGGCTCGCGGAGTACGAGACGGTGACCGGCTACCGCGTGACGCCGGTGGTCGGTTGGGTGGAGCCGCCTCTTTCCCTCCGACCCGATCCCGTCGAGGTCGCCGACGTGTTCGAGGTGCCGCTCGCTTTCCTCCTCGATCCCGCCAATCAGCAGCGCCACTTTCGCATGCTGGGCGCGATCCGCCGCGACTACTTCGCGATTCCGTACGGAGACCGCTACATCTGGGGCGCAACGGCGGCCATGCTGCTGATTCTCGATCGCACGCTGCGTGCGGCCTGAAATGCAGGATCTCGCATCCGATCAGGAGATCGCGATCCTGCTGCCGGGCGGGGGCGCCCGCGCGGCGTACCAGGTGGGCGTCCTGCGCGGCATCGCCGAGATCGTCGGGCGTGCCCGCGGCCCTCTGTTTCGCATCATCTGCGGGACGTCGGCCGGCGCGATCAACGCGGCAACTCTCGCCGTGCACGCGGACAGTTTTCGCCGCGGAGTCGCACGCCTGCTGCGCTGGTGGCGGGCGATGGAGGTGAGCCAGGTTTACCGCGCTGACCTCGCGAGCGTTTCTACTCACGGCATGCGCTGGTTCGCCTCGGTGCTCGTCGGCGTCGGCGGGCCGAAGCGGGCAGCGTCGATGCTGGACAACACGCCGCTGCGCGGCTTGCTGGAACGCCATCTCGATCTGAGCGGCCTCGACGGACAGATCAGCTCCGGCCGGCTGCGCGCGCTCGGCGTCAATGCCACGAGCTACACGACCGGGCACGCGGTCACGTTCTACCAGGGCGACCCGGCGATCGCTCCGTGGCGCCGCACGCGTCGCCGCGGCGAGCCGGCTGCGATCGCGATCGATCATCTACTCGCGTCCACGGCGATTCCCTTCGTGTTCCCCGCTACGCAGCTCGGCCTCGACTATTTCGCTGACGGTTCGGTGCGGCAGATCACACCGCTGTCCCCGGCGCTTCACCTCGGCGCCAGGCGCATCGTCGTGATCGCGGTCGGCCAGTTCAACGGGCAGCGACCGCCGACCGGTCCGGACGGCGCAACGCGCTATCCATCGTTCGCTCAGGTCGCGGGTCACGCACTGTCTTCGATCTTCCTCGACAATCTCGGCGCCGATCTCGAGCGGCTGCAACGCCTGAACCATGTGTTGAACCTGGTTCCGCCGGAGCAGCAGACGCTGCATCCCGAGGTCGCGCACATCGACGCCCTGGTGCTCAGTCCGAGCCGCGATCTCGGCGCCCTCGCGGTGCCCTACGCGCCCCTGCTCCCGACGGGCGTCCGGTATTTGCTGCACGGCCTCGGCAGCACCGAGGGGACCGGCGCGAGCCTCCTCTCCTACCTGCTGTTCGACCGCCGCTACACGCGGGCGCTGCTCGAGCTCGGCTTTCGGGATGCGCTGGCACGGCGCGACGAGATCGAGGCGTTCCTCTCCGCCGACGGTGTGCGCTACCAGCCCCTTTTCCCTTCCGAGTTCGCCTGAGGTGATCGATGCTGCAGCCGCGACAGCACTTCGTCCGCAGTTTGAGCCCGCACGGTTTTCATCGCCTCGCTTATCGCGAGTGGGGTCACCCCGCGAGCGCGCGCACCGTCGTATGCGTGCACGGGCTCACGCGCAACGGACGCGACTTCGACGCGCTCGCGGCCGCGCTGAGCGACCGCTTCCGCATCCTCTGTCCCGACATGCCCGGGCGCGGCGACAGCGATTGGCTGCGCGATCCCAACGACTACGTCTTTCCGACCTACCTCACGGCCCTCGTTGCCATGCTGGCGCATGCCGACGTGGAGCGCTTTGCCTGGGTCGGTACCTCGATGGGCGGTCTGCTCGGGATGATTCTCGCGGCGCAGCCCGCGACTCCAATCGAGCGCCTTGTTGTGAACGACATCGGGCCGACGATCGAGCCGGCGGCGCTACTGCGCATCGCCGGTTACGTTGGCCTCGATCCCGCTTTCGAGAGCTTCTCGGCGCTCGAGGCGCATGTGCGAGAGGTCTCTGCTCCCTTTGGCAAGCTCACCGACGCACAGTGGGCCGACCTCGCGAGCTCGACCGCGCGACAGACGCCCGACGGCAAGTGGCGCCTCAAGTATGACCCGGGCATCGCGGTGCCGTTTCGCGCAGCTGCCGCGCCTTCCGGCGATCTCTGGGCGGTGTGGGACGCGATCCGTTGTCCGACGCTGTTGTTGCGCGGTGCCGAGTCCGACCTGCTCTCCGAGCAAACCGCCTCCGCGATGCGCACGCGAGGTCCCAAGCCGCGTTGCGTCGAGTTCGCCGGCATCGGTCACGCACCGATGCTCCTCGTTCCGGAGCAGATCTCCCCGGTGACCACTTTCCTCGACGGCGCCCAGCCTCGATAGGGTTTCAAAGACGGCCGCATCGTCTACAATCGCCACGTTTCGTGCGAAATGCCAATGTCATGGCGCTTGCCCTGAGCCTGCCCCAGATCCAGGAACGTCCGGCGCACCCGCCGGAGACGCGGCCGGCGCGCGTGCAGCCCTGGCTCGAGGAAACGCTCAAGCGCCGCCCGATCGAAGCCGCCGGGGTCATCGGCGACGCGCTCGCCGCGACCAATCGCGTCGCCTTATCCGCGGCGCGGCGCCTGGAGCTCGCGGAGAAGTACTACGCTACCGCGCTGACGCTGTGGCCGAACCTTGAGCGCCACTTTGCACGCGCCACGCATCCGCTCTCCGGCGACGCGCTCGCCGCCGCGAAGGCCGCCCTCACGCTTTCGACCGAGCTCGCGACGGCATACAAGCACCTGCTCTCGGAGGAATCCGAGAAGCGCATCCTGCTGTCGGGCAACCGCCTTCTGGTCGCGCTGATTCATCGCTGCCTTCAGTGCACCGCGCGCGTCCTGGTCAACAGCTACATGTCGTACGCACCGGTTCCTGCGCGAACCTGGCACGATGCGCACGCCATCTACGTGTTCGCACACCAGCGCAACCTGCAGCAGACTCCGATCGCCAGCGACAGCGCGGAGAACACGCCCGAGCGGATCTACGTGCAGGCCCTGCTGGTCGCGCTCGCCAATCCCTACGGGTTTCTGCCCGGTCAGCTGAATCAGGTCATCGCTTACCTGCAGGAGCACTCGCACTGGGCACGCATCACGGATGTCGCGCCCGTACATCGGCTCGCCAAGGCTGTCGCGATCATCCCCGTCGGCCACGACTTTCCCCCCTTTTCGGCAAACAAGGGCGGCAACGTCGACGGGAACAAGCTGTTCCTGCTCACTTTCGACCTCGCGTTTCAGATCCAGGAACAGCTACGCGTGCTCGAGGGCGGCGGGGTCGCTCCTCCGACGGTCGGACGCGAGCAGGGATCGAGAGCCGAATACATAGCCCTGCTGCGGCGTCTGCTCAGGCAATGGGCGATCCCGCCCGCGCGGCAGTTCAATCGCCTGCCCTCTCGCGCACGGGTCGTGATGTGCGCGGGCCTGTCGGGCGTCTGGCAGTACAGCCGCGGCGCGCATGCGCAGGGCGCCTCGATGCCGCAGGGCCTGCCCGCGATGCATGCCTGTCAGGTCGTGAACCATACGCCAGGTGGGTACGCGCTGCGGCAGATCGACAGTGCGCATTCGCCGTTGCGGATCGGCGAGCTCATCGCCCTGCGCGTCGAGGGTCGCAACACGCTTCAGGTCGCGCTGGTGCGCTGGTTCCGCAACACGCTGCGCGGGAGCGGTCTGGAGTTCGGCTGCGAGCTGCTCTCGGATCAGCCTCAGGCAGCGGCCGCGTCCGCGGAGGGCGGGCAGGAAGGCGCCCTGCAGCCCGCCGTCGTGCTGCCCGACGACGGCCAGGAGGGCTCGCCGTCTATGGTTCTGGTTCCCTTGGGAGCCTTCCAGCTCGAGCATGCCATTTCGCTGACGCGTGGCGAGGCCACGGGAACCGCAGTGCTGACCAAGCTGGTCGAGCAGGGTCCCGGCTTCGAGCTCTACGAATTCGTCGCGGTCAGCTGACGCTGTGCCGCTCAACCACGCCCGGGGTTACTGCGGCTGTTCAGCTCCCGGGGGAGCGGGAACACGATCTTCTCCACCACGCCGTCGAGCTCTCGCACATCGCCCGCGCCCATCTCCCTCAGGCGCGCGACTACCGCTTGCACCAGCGCCTCGGGCGCGGAAGCGCCCGCCGTCACTCCGACGTTCTTTCTCCCCGTCAGCCACTCCGGCCGGAGCTCGCTCGCATCGTCCACCATGTACGCCTGCGCGCCGCGCCGGCTCGCCACTTCGCGCAAACGGTTCGAGTTCGAGCTGTTGGGGCTGCCGACGACGACGACGACGTCGCAGCGGGCGGCCATCACCTTCACCGCATCCTGCCGGTTCTGTGTCGCATAGCAGATGTCGTCCCTCCTCGGTCCGACGATTTGGGGAAAGCGCCGCTTGAGCGCCGCGACAATCTCGGCGGCGTCGTCGATCGATAGCGTCGTCTGGGTAACGTAGGCGAGGCTTGCCGGGTCGCGCACCTGCAGCGCCTCCACTGCGCCGACGGACTCCACGAGGTACATTCCGCCGTCCGACTGTCCCATCGTGCCCTCGACCTCGGGGTGTCCCGCGTGGCCGATCATGATGACTTCGCGTCCCTGCGCGCGCATCTTGGCGAGCTCGACGTGCACTTTCGTGACCAGCGGGCAGGTGGCGTCGAAGACCTTCAGGCCGCGTGCCCTGGCCTCGTCGCGCACGACTCGCGATACGCCGTGGGCGCTGAACACGACCGTGCTTCCAGGCGGAATCTCGGCGAGATCCTCGACGAAGACCGCCCCTTTGGCCCGCAGTCCTTCGACCACCGACCGGTTGTGAACGACCTCGTGACGGACGTAGATCGGCGCACCGAACTGCGCCAGGGCCTGCTCGACGATTGCGATCGCGCGATCGACGCCGGCGCAGAAGCCTCGGGGGTTGGCGAGAACGACGTCCATGAATCTCACTCGCGGGCACGACGCTGGGCAAATGCGTCGAACAGCAGCAGCGCGGCGCCTACGGTTATCGCGCTGTCGGCGACATTGAAGGCCGGATAGTACCAGCGCTGCCAGTGGAAGAGCAGGAAGTCGGTGACCTGGCCGAGCGCGAGCCGGTCGAGGAGGTTGCCGAAGGCTCCGCCCAGAATCAGCGCCAACCCCAGGCAATACCAGCGGTCCCCGCCGCGACGAAGCAGCCAGACGATGAAGACCGCCGCCCCGAAAGCCACGGCGGAAAAGAGGTAGCGCTGCCAGCCGGCCGCATCGCGCAGAAAGCTGAAAGCTGCGCCGCTGTTGAACGTCAGCACTACACTGAAAAACCCCGTGACCACGACTTCGTCACCCGGGCGCAACAGCGCCCGCACCGCGACTTTGGTCGCCTGGTCGGCAGTCACCACCGCCGCGCTCAGTAGGAGCCACAGCCACCAGCCGCGCGCAGGGCTCATCGCCTGCGAGCTCACGCGAAAGCGCGCGGCTCGCCGTCGCCGAAGAGGTTGGCCACGCAGCGACCACAGAGGAACGGATGTCCGGGGTCCTCGCCGACATCGGCGCGCCAGTGCCAGCAGCGCTCGCATTTCGGGGCCGCGCTCGGGTTGACGGCTATGGCGAGCGTATCCGCGCGCTCGACGCTCGCGGCGGAGGTGATGAACACGAAGCGCAGGTCGTTCCCCAGCGCAGCGAGTGCTGCATGGTCCTCGTCGGGCGCCGCCACGGTGACCTCGGCCTGCAGCGACGAGCCGACCTTGCCCTGCTCGCGCAGCGTTTCAAGCTCCTTGAGCACGCTCGAGCGCACGCTCAAGATGCGCCGCCATTTCGCTACGAGCGCATCGGCGTCGGCGATCTCCGGGAGCGCCTCCGCAAGGGTATGCAGGAAGATCGAAACGTCCTCCGGGTGGACGATCCGCCACGCTTCCTCCGCCGTGAACGACAGGATCGGGGCGAGTGCCTTGAGCAATGCGTCGCGGATGAGCACCAGCGCGGTCTGCGCCGAGCGGCGAGCCCTGCTCGTCCGCGGCGCCGTATACAGGCGATCCTTCAGCACGTCGAGGTAGAAGCCGCCCAGATCCTCCGAGCAATAGCTCTGTAGGCGCTGCACGACGAGGTGGAACTCGTAGCGTGCGTAGTCCGCCTCGACTGCGGACAGCAGCGTGCGCGCATGGGCGAGAGCAAAGCGGTCGAGCTCGAACAGTTCCTCGATCGCGATCGCGTCCTTTGCAGGATCGAAATCGGCCGTATTGGCGAGGAGGAAGCGCAGCGTATTGCGAATGCGTCGATAGCTCTCGACCACGCGCTTGAGAATCTCGTCCGAAATCGACAAGTCGCCCGAATAGTCGGTGGCGCCGACCCACAGCCGGAGGATCTCCGCGCCGAGCGTGGCCCAGATTTTTTGCGGCACGACGACGTTGCCCTTCGACTTCGACATCTTCTTGCCTTCGCCGTCGACGACGAAGCCGTGGGTGAGCAGCGCTTTGTACGGCGGCGTCCCGTTGAGCATGCACGAGATCAGCAGCGAGGAGTGGAACCAGCCGCGATGCTGGTCGGATCCCTCGAGGTAGAGATCGGCCGGGAAGCCAAGCGCCGGATTGCGCCGCAGCACAGTTTGATGTGTTGAGCCGGAATCGAACCAGACGTCGAGCGTGTCGGTGAGCTTGCGATACCTGGCCGGATCGACGCCAAAGTCTTCGTGCGTTGATTCATACCAGGCCTCGATGCCACCGCGCTCCACCTTGGAGGCAGCGAGCGCGAGCAGCGCCGGAGTGTCCGGATGCAGCGCGTCGGTCTCCTTGTCGACGAAGAACGGCAGCGGCACGCCCCACTGTCTCTGCCGGGAGAGCGTCCAGTCAGGGCGATTGGCGATCATGCCGTAGAGTCGCGACTTGCCCCACGACGGGAAGAATTGCGTCGCCTCGACGCCGGCGAGCGCTGTGGTGCGCAGTGGTTCCGCCGGCTTGCGCCCGGCGAAACCCGGCACCTCGTCCATGCCGGCGAACCACTGGGTCGTCGCGCGATAGATGATAGGCGTGCGGTGGCGCCAGCATTGCATGTAGCTGTGGGTGAACTTCTCCGCGTGCAGCAGTGCTCCCGCCTCGCGCAGCTTGTCGACAATCTTGGGATTAGCGTCCCAGATCCGCATGCCGCCGAAGAAGGGCAGGCTCGCGGCAAAGCGGCCGTCACCCTGCACGGGATTGAGGATCTCTTCGTCGGACATCCCGTAACGCCGGCACGAATTGAAGTCGTCGACGCCGTAGGCGGGCGAGCTGTGGACGATCCCCGTGCCCTGCCCGCTCACGACATATTCGCCGAGGTAGACCGGGGCCGGCCGATCGTAGAACGGATGGCGGAAGCGGATGAGCTCGAGCGCCTTGCCCGGGGCCGTCGCGACGACTTCGCCGCCGCGGCGGATGCGGGAGAGCGTGCTCTCGGCGAGGTCCTGCGCGACGACAAGCAGCCCCTGAGGAGTGCGCACCAGCGCGTAGGTAAAATCGGGATGAACGTTCAGCGCCTGGTTCGAAGGAATGGTCCAGGGCGTAGTCGTCCAGATCACCGCCTGCACCTGCCCCTCGGGGAGCTCGCGCAGTCCGAAGGCGCGCGCAAGCTTAGTGCGCTCGCCCTGCTCGAGCGAAAACCCGACATCGATCGCGATGTCCTGGCGGTCCTCGTATTCGACCTCGGCTTCAGCCAGTGCGCTGTGGCAATCGAAGCACCAGTTGACGGGCTTGAGCCCGCGATAGAGGTAACCCTTTTCGAGGAGCCTGCCGAGCGTGCGGATCTCCTCGGCCTCGTTGGCATAGGCCATGGTCGTGTACGGGTGGTCCCAGTCGCCGAGGACGCCGAGCCTGCGGAAATCCGCCTTCTGCCGCTCGATCTGCTCAGCAGCGTAGGCGCGGCAGAGACGTTGCGTGTCCGCAATCGACAGATTCTTGCCGTGGAGCTTCTCGATCTGCACCTCGATCGGCATGCCGTGGCAGTCCCAGCCGGGGACGTACGGCGCATCGAAGCCGGCGAGCTGCCGGCTCTTGACGACGATGTCCTTGAGAATCTTGTTCAGTGCCTGCCCGAGGTGGATGTCGTTGTTGGCGTACGGCGGTCCGTCGTGCAGCAGGAATTTCGGGCGCCCCCGGCTCGAAGCACGTATCGCCTCGTAGACCTTCCTCTGCTGCCAGTCCTTGACCCAGTCGGCCTCGCGGCGCGCCAAATCCCCGCGCATGGGAAACGGCGTGTCCGGCAGATTCAACGTAGCCTTGTAGTCGTGCTTTGGATCGTCGGGCATGCGTTATTTCTGGATGGAGAAGTACTCGCGCGCCTGGTGCGCATCGACGCGCATCTGCCGCACCAGCGTGTCGATGTCCGGATAGCGCTCCTCGTCGCGCAGCTTGTGCAGGAACTCGACCGTCACTCGGCGGCCGTAGACTGCCTCGTCGAAATCGAAGACGAATACTTCGAGTAGCGGCTTCGCGCCGGCCCGGATCGTCGGCCGCACGCCGAGGCTCGCCACTCCCGCGCGCGCGATATCTCCCAGACCGTGCACGCGCACGGCAAAGACGCCCGACAGCGCGGGCTTGTGGCGAAGCGGCACGTTCGCGGTGGGAAAGCCGAGGTTGCGGCCGCGCTTGTCGCCGTGCGCCACGCGGCCCGTGATCGAATACGGGCGGCCGAGCAGCTGCGTGGCGCGCTCGAGCTCGCCGCGCGCAAGTGCTTCGCGCACTGCTGTGCTGGATACTCGCTCTTCGCCCACGCTCACCGTGGGCATCGCCTCGACGCTGAAGCGCCTCGCTGCGGCGCGCAGCAGGCCGAGGTCGCCGGCACGACCGCGTCCGAAGCGAAAATCGTGGCCGACGAGAACCCAGCGTACGCCCAGTTTCTGGACCAGGATCTGTTCGATGAAATCGGTGGGAGCTAGCCCCGCCAGCCTCGCGTCGAACCGAGCCACGTAGACGCGCGCTACGCCGCACGCGGCAAACTGCTCGAGCTTTCCGCGAAGGCTCGACAACCGCGGCGGCGCAGCCTGTTTCGCGAAGAACTCGCGCGGGGGCGGATCGAAGGTGAGCACCGCCGCCGGCAGCTCGAGGTCCTCGCCCGCTTCGACCAGGCGCTGCAGCATGGCCTGGTGCCCGCGATGCACGCCGTCGAAGTTGCCGATGCTGAGGGCCAGGTGCTCGTCGGCGGCCCGGGTGGGAAGTGCGCGGTAGACCTGCACGCTCGTGTCGCGCCTCCCCGATGCGGAAGGCACTGAAAAGCTTGAATTTTACCGTTGCTGTGTCGATCCGGTCCAGCACTCCCGCGACACGTGCTCCGAGTTCAGGCCGGCGCTGGCCACTCGCGCCATCCGCAAAGAAAAGGGAAGTACAGACCGAGCCGGATCGGCCGCTCTTCGAGCGTTCGCATCACGCCCGCATAGCGCTCGAGCTGTTCGCGGTAGCGCTCGCGCTCGTTGTCGAGAAACGCTTCGAGGTCGGCCCCTTCGTGGCGCGAGAACTTGAAGTCCACGATCCAGCGCACTCCGCTCGCATCGACGAAGCTGCGATCCATGACGACGTCTACCACGACTCCATCGCGCAATGTGCTGACGGCGTGCTCGCTGCGCGCATCGCCGTGGCCGGACTCGAGCAGCCAGCGCCCACGCGCGTCGCTCAGCGTCTGCTGCAGTCCCTGCTCGAGCTCCGCTGCGGCGCGCTCGACATCCGTCGCGGACACGCCCTCGTGCGCAAGCTCGGCAACGAGCCGAGAGCGCAACCGGGAGAGCCGCTCCTGCGGCCACGTCTCGATCCCCTCTTCTGCGATCTGCCTGAGCAGCCGGTGTCCGACGACGCCGACACAGCGCGCCGTCTCATGAACCCAGTCGAAGAGCGGGGCGCTGTCCTGCTCCGGGGCCGTCGGCCTGCTCGACGCATTCAGCGTCGGCATCGGCTCCGGCGGCATCCAGCCAAGCGGAAGCCGCGACAGCCGAGGCGGACCTGCTGCAACCGTCACTCGCGGTGCGAGGCTGAACACTCGCGCATGGCGCACGGGCCAGAGCTTGCCCAGTGCGGACCTCTCGGGCGGCGCTTTCCAGCCCGCACCGTCGCCGTGTGTCTCGAGCGCGGCGATGAGGTGCAGAGTTTCTCTCGCCCGGGTGCAACCTACGTAGATGAGCCGGGCGAGCTCGGCGTCCTCCTCGTCCCGCTCCAGCCACTTGAGATACTCGTAGAGCGGTTCCTTCTTCGCGCCTCGCGCGCGGCTCGGCGCCAGCAGCACGCCCCTGGGCCGTCGCCGCCAGCGGAGCAGCTCGGCATCCTCCCCGCCCGGCAGACGCGCGAGGCCCGGAAGGATCACCGTGTCGAATTGCAGCCCCTTCGCCCTGTGCAGCGTCATCACGCTCACCTGCGCGCCGTCGCCTCCACCCTCATCGCTCAGCGGAGCGGCGCGCAGTTCGCGCAGCGCATCGAGAAGACCCGGCCAGTCCTCGATGTCCCCTCCCCGCTCGCGTTCGGCCAGCAGGGCGAAGTAGCGCTCGCAGGCGTCGAGATCGATCGCTTCCTGTACGCATGCGGGGCCGCCAAGGGCGAGCCAGGCACCGCGCACGCGCGCGGAAAGGCGGTTCCGTCCGCGCACCGCGAGCGCGGCTGCGAGCACGTCGCCCGTCTTCTCCATGCGCAGGCGTCCCTGACTGCTCAGCACCTCGAGCGCCTCAGGACGGGCGAGGAGATCGGCGAGCGTCGCGACGCCGCTTCGCCTCGCGGCCTCGACAAGGGCGACCATGTCTTCCAGGCCGAGGGCGCACCAGGGCGCGCGAAGCACCGACAGCCACGCGAGATCGTCCGCCGGTTGCGCGAGAGCGTGCGTCAGCGACACGAG
The DNA here is from genome assembly GCA_035499135.1 of Casimicrobiaceae bacterium. Taxonomy (GTDB): domain Bacteria; phylum Pseudomonadota; class Gammaproteobacteria; order Burkholderiales; family Casimicrobiaceae; genus PALSA-1003. Next base: position 32,251 of record DATJZM010000099.1, read on the forward strand.
ATCGATCACCGCCTGACGTTCTCCCAGGGCATCGAGCTCGACCGCCGCATACGGCACGTCGGCGGCACGCAGCGCAGGCAAGAGTCCTTCGAGATGCGTTCGTGCCCGAACGAGAATGCCGACGTCACGCACCCGTGAAGCCCGTGCGGCCTCTATGCGTGCGATGACCGCCGCCGCTTCGCCGGACGCGTCGGAGGCGATATCGACGGTGACCGCAGGCTCCGGCCCATCGCCGCGAACGGCGATCGATGGCGAAAACGGAACCGCGCTGCGCCACGGGTCGCTCACTGCACCGATCACCGGCGGGAAGGTTTCGTTGACCCAGAGCACAACGCCCGGCCGCGAGCGGAAGTTCCGGCGCAGCGCAAGGCACTGGACCGGAACGTCGCCGATGCGCCGTTCGCGGTACGCGTTCAGGAACAGGCGTACTTCCGCCTGCCGGAAGCGATAGATTGACTGCATCGGATCGCCCACGGCGAACAGCGTGCGGCCATCGCCCGCCTCCCAGCCCGCCGTGAGCGCGCGGATCAGCTCGAACTGGGACTGCGAAGTGTCCTGGAATTCGTCGATCAGCAAGTGGTCGAGCCTGCGATCGATCCGAAGCAGCAGCTCGCTCGGCGCCTCCGGCTCGCCGAGCGCGTCGAGAGCCGCGAGTGTAGTCTGGGGAAAATCGACCTCGCCGCTGGCGGCGAAGACGAGAAGAAGCTCGGCGGTGCAGTCGCGCAGGATTGCCGCCAGCGACGCGACGAGCTCCCATGCCTCGTCGTCGTAGCGCGGCGGCGGAAGAACCCGGGCGACCGCAAGTCCATCGGCAAGGCCGGGGATTTCGGCGAGATGCTCGAGCACGTCGAGCATCTGCTGCTTCTGCTGGCGCCAGGTGCCGCCGCGTGCACCCGGCGCCTGCGGGAAGCCGTCGTTCTTGTTGACGGCGCCGCGAAAGCGCGGCCGCTTGCTCCTGGTCAATAGCCACGAGGCGAGCGAGCGCCAAGCGGACAGCGCTTCGATGCTCGCCGCCGGCAGACCGCCAGCGGCGGCGCAGCTGCGCAGCGCAGCCGCGAGATCGGCCGTCTCCGGCACGCCCGAGAGCACGTTGGATGCGTAGCGCTCGCAGGCGGCGAGCGCACCCAGCTGCCCAGTCGGAAAAGCATCCCTCAAAGCTGAGAGCTCGCCTTCGATCTCAATTTTCAGGACAGCCTCCAAGCGCTGTCGCAGAGACGCCGATTCCCCCGGTCCCGCGTAGGGAAGAACTTCACGCAGCCATTGCTCGCGCCGCGCGAGCATGCCGCAGAGTTGTGCGATCGCGGCTTCGGCGTCGTTATCGAGGTGAGCGAGCAGACGATGCCAGTTCGGGTCGTTGGGGGCCGCTGCGCGCAATGCATTGCGCGCGGCGAAACGGTAGAGCGCGCTCGCCTCCTCCTGCACCCGATGCATGCTTCCAAGCTTGCTCGTCAGCGGCGCCTGCCGGGCCACGGCGGCGCACAGCGCATCGATGGTCTGGATCTGCAGCCGCGCGGGGTGGGCGCCCAGCTCCCAGCCAAGACGCGTGTCCTGTGCCAGCACCGCCGTCGCGAGCTCGAGGGTGCGCCGCTCGCCAGCATCCTTGGCCGGCGCACCCGCAGCGGCCGCGCGCAAAGCGTCGATGATCCGCTGGCGCATCTCGGCGGCTGCTTTCCGCGTAAAGGTCATGGCGACGATGCGCTCCGGCCGATCGACGCGCGCGAGGAGTGCGAGAAAGCGCTGGATCAGGAGCTCGGTCTTTCCCGATCCCGCCGGAGCCTGCACGAGGAGCGAGCGCGTCGTGTCGAGGGCGCGTTCGCGCGCCGCGCTGTCGTCCTCCGCCGGCACGTGTGCTCTCATGGCCTCGGTGGACTCACTCGTCTTCATCGCCGTCCTCGTCTGCGACGAGGCCCGCGGGCCCGATGCGGCATAGCGACTGCAAGCCGCAGCTGCGGCAGATCTTCCTCGGATCGCGCGGTGTTACCGCGGCGTGGCCCCGGACGATCTCATCCGCCAACGCGCCGAGCAGGTCCGCCCAGCGCCGCTCGATATCCGGCCAGTCTGTCAGAGCTCCGTCGCGCAGCGCGGAAACCTTCGACAGCGCGGGCCATGCACGCTCGTCGGCGGCGATCCCGGCAACCCCGAGCTCGCCGCGTCGGAGCTGGGCGTAGGCAACCGCCCGCACGGGGTCGCCTGCACGCGCCGCCTGCCAGGCGAGCAGATACACGCCGAGCTGCGGCGCCTGCGGGCGCGCATCGAACCAGCGCGCCGGCGAGACGGCGCGCCCGGTCTTGTAATCGATGATGGCGACACCCCCGCCAGCCAGGGCATCCACGCGGTCGAGCCGAAGCTTGACGCGCAGCCCCTTGAGCTCGAGCGAAAAGCGCGCTTCGCGCTCGAGCACGCGAAACGGTGTTCGCGTCCGCTCGTGATCGACGAGCCAGTGTCGCAGAAGCGCTCGCAGGCGCAGCCTTTCCACCTCGATCGCGAGCGACGGCATCGAGCGCCAGCGCAGCTTCGACACCGCGTCGGAGCTCATTGCGGTGTCGACTGCCGCCTCGATGCGCGAATCGAGCTCGGCGTCCGAAAGCACGAGCAGCTGTCGCTGGTCAGAGATGCCCTCCCACAGCGCCGCCAGCGCGTGGTGGACCAGGACGCCGTGCTCGATCGGTGCCACGCCTTCCACCGACTGCGGCCAGACCTTCGCGCGCAGCCGGTGTACGGCGACGGCGCGAAACGGGCAATCGCTCTGCTTCTCGAAGAGGCCCGCTCCGCCGCCGAGCTCGGTGCCCGAGGCGAGCGGCGGCGCCGTGGCGTCGAGCAGGAGCTCGAGCGCAGGGTGCTCCTCATAGATGCGGCCCGCGGTCGTCGCTGCACGAGCGAGAGCCTTGCGTGGAAGCTCCGGTAGACTCACGATGAGCGCTGAAGGCGCGCTCGCGTAGTCTTCGGTCCCTGCAGCGTGGCTGAAGACGACGTTCGGGGCGGCACGCCGAAAGCGCTCGGTGACCGAGCGCGCGAAGAAGAGCTCCCGCGCGGGGCTGCTGCGCGGCACGTGGTGCTCGCGCTGCCACGCGATAGGCAAGAGAGCGTTGGGCTCCGGCGGCGGAGGCCAGCGCTCCGCGCCAAGACCGGCCACCCACAGTGCATCGAATGTCAGCTCCTGCGCCTCGAGCAGACCGAGAATCTGCACCGGCGCCCCGTGAGTCTCCGGCTGAAACATGGTCTCCGCCGCCATCGCACGCAGAAGCGCGAGCGCTTCGCTCTTTCCGAGCCGTGCCTCGATCGCCTCGAGCTCGCCGAAGCGCAGCAAGAGCTCATTCCAGGCCCGCCGCGCTTGGAACTCCGCACTGTCGAGCGTTCGGTCTCCCGGCCAACCGATCGCCTCCAGCCAATCGCGCCAGGCTTCGGTCCAGATTCGCGGTGACGCGCTGGCGGGAAGCCTCTGGGCGGCGCTCGCATGCCGCCATCGGTCCGCAAGCGCCGCGTCGTGCTGATCGAGCGCGCGCAGGGCATCGGTGAGCGCAAGTTCGCGCCTGCCCTCCCTCAGCCATCCGACTTCGAGCAGCGCACGCCTGGTCCACGACGTCGACGCGGCCGCAAGATATGGCGAGCGCAAGGCCACGGCGGCACGCTCAGTCGGCAGCGGCCCCTGTCCTAGCGCAATCAGGTCGAGCGCCGCACTGATGAGAGGCGTTTCGGCGAGCGGCTGGCCCAGCGAGATGTTGAATGGCCGCGCCTCCCCTTCTCTGGCCGGCCATTGCAGTGCAGGACAGAGGATGTCTTCGGCGAGCGCGAGCGCCTCGTCGCGCCTTGCCGCGAGATCCGCGACGGCGATGCCGACGAAAGCATTGGCACTGCGTGTCGCCAGTTCGCGTGCCCACCACAGCGCCTGCGCGAGCTCATCCCGCGGCGTCTGCGCCGTCAGCCGCTGCGCCCGCCCCGCGGCAGCAGGCAATGCGTCGATGCTCTCGATGCGCACCCCGGCGGCGCGCATTGCGTCGGCTAGGCGGGATTGCTGAGGCGAGAGCTCGGCGAAGCCCACCAGCAGCACCTCGAGCCGACGTCCGCGCAGCCATCGCGGAGCGGCTCGCGCAAGCGCGTCTGCGAGCAGCGCGTGATCGAGCGAGCGCGTCTGTGCGAGCCTCGCCGCGTAGGCTTCGGCCCACGTCGCAAACGCTGCGGTGTCCTCGCTCAGCGCTGGTCTTGGCCACCCGCGCCAGCTCTCGCCGCCGGCGCCCCAGGCATGCAGCAAGTCCCAGGCTTCTGCGGCGAGCAGCGCCGCTCCGTCCGCGTCGATGAGCGGTGTGCGCAGGTGAGCGTCTCGAGCGACGACGCGCTGCCAGAGGAGACGCGACTGCGTCGCCGTCAGAAGCTGTCGGTGATCCGGCAGCGCTTCGTGCGCGATGGCATCCAGCCATAGCGACTCGAGCCAGGCGGAATAGGGAATGGCGAGCGGCGTCGGCCACGCTCGGCGGCCCTTGCGCTGCGCCGAAGCCGCGAATTCGCTGCGCAGGTAGCGCGCGAGGCGACGGTTCGGCGTAACGGCAACGACTCCGCTCTCGAGCGCCGCCTCCAGTTCGAGCTTCACCGGCAGAATGTTAGCCGACGCACGCCGCAGCTCGGAACTCCTTCCCCCGCTCGGCCCTATGCTCCGTGCCGGGCCCCAAGCCATGTCATGATGATAGATTCGCTTGCGAAGCTTATGGAGCTACCGGATGGCGGCCTACATGGTGGTCGATATCAGAGTCACGGACCCGGTGCAGTACGAGGAGTACAAGCGCCTCGCTCAGGCGGCAATTGCCAAGCACGGCGGACGCTACCTCGCGCGGGGTGGCGAGACGCTCGTGCTGGAAGGCAGCTGGCAGCCGAGCCGGGTCGTCGTCGTGGAATTTCCGGACCTGCAGCGCGCCCGGGCGTTCTACGACTCGCCCGAGTATCGCGAGGCGCGAGCCGCGCGCGAGCGCGCGGCAAGCATGAACATGGTGGCTGTTGCCGGCGCCTAGCCGGCTTTTTGCACTAGTCGCCGATTGCGGTCGCCGCGGCCGGTGCGTGCCGGCGCGAAGGTGCGATCGGCACCGTCGGCGTCGGAGCAGGCGGTTCCGCCTGGGGCGCGGCGGGCAAGGTCTCCGGAACCCAGTCGTCGACCACCCGCGTCAGCACCCTCCACTCGCCGCACCAATCGTCGTCCCTGACGAGCGGCCAGACCCCTTCAACGACGTATGCCTTGGCGGTGACCGGATTGAGGTGCGGCGCGTGACGGCGGCACTGTCCCCACAGTGGCGCCTTGCCGTCGGTGGGCTTGGCGTTGCGGCGGTCATAGTACTGGCAGTTGACGCACTTTTCCACGTTGTCGTTCGCTGCGTTCGCGCCATCGCTCGCGCTCGCGGCAGCCGTCTGCTTGGGCGTCGGCGCGACGATGGCGGCGGGAATCTTGTCAGATGTGCGTGGCATGGCTGCTCAGACGTTCAGTCGATGCACAGGGAGTACGTATCCAGTCGCGCGCTCGCGTGAGCTCAGCGGCTGGTTGAATTCTGGCCGGGTGTGGCGGATCTCGGCGCGCGCTGCTCGGCCCACTGCCGCGGCCGGTCAAATAACGGCCGGAAGTAACACGACCGCCCCGCGTCAAAAGCGGCTTCGGCGACTTCGCGCAGAGACAGTGTCGTGCGCGGCCTGTCGATCCTCGCCGCCGGGCGATCGCAGCGCGACGGGTCGAGCCGCGCCATGCGCAGCGCGATACTCAGGCGGCCCATGCGCTCACCGCGACGAGGAGTGGCGCCGGCACGTTCTGCACCTGACGCTTGAGCGGCTTTACCACATCATCAAGCGCAGCCTTGAGCTCTGCATCTGCCTCTTCGGCGGCGCGCCGCAGCACGGCATCGTAGTCGCGACGCTGGCCAGGATCGGACAGCACCGAGTAGGCTTCGTGAATCAATCGCACCAG
>DATJZM010000100.1:0-31973 GCA_035499135.1 Casimicrobiaceae bacterium
GACGCTTACACCGTTCGCCTCGAAGAAGCCCTGGCGCTGCGCCGCCCACAAGGGAAGATTCCAGCCACCGTCGAACGCGATGACGCGCAGCAGCGTCGGTGGCGCTCCGGGTGCCTGCGCATCGGCGCCTGCAACCAGCGCGCACGCGAACACGAGCCCCGCAAGCGATCGCCAAGCCATGAAGATCATCCGAGGAAGAGGCGCTATCCTGCCCGAAATGGCGTGAGCGTGGAAGCCGGTCAGGCAACAGCTTGCGCAGGGAGCGCGGTTCGCTTGCGCTGCAGCAGCCACATCAGCAAACAGCCGAGCAAGGCGCCCGCGAGGAGATGTTTGATCGTGTGGCCGGAGGTGAGGCCTCCCGTGGCCGAGAAGATCGATGCGTCGAGGCGCTCGCAAATGCTCATCGTGATGTCGAGGCCAAGCGCGGCCAGCAGCCAGCCGATGTGGGAGTGCCTGCCTCGACGCAGGAGACACAGGCAAATGATCATGAGCCCTACGCCGATGCGCACGACGAGGTAGAAGAGCAGGTCGTCCCGGCCCAGGCGTCCGGTCAGCGACCACCACAGGACGCTCGCGGCGCCGAGGAGCGCGAAGGGCCACCACGCGACGCGGGCGAATGCCGGGTCGACCCTGTCGGAAAGCACGAGGGCGAGCATCGCCGCCAGCACCAGCGTCATCGGCATGCGGTCCCACATCAGCCGTGCGTTGCCCGGTTCCCAGTGGTAATACGCGGAGCCGATCGCGGTGAGCAGCATCCCGGCGACCAGCAGGGCGTAGGCGGCGCGCTCGCCCTCGTCTATGCGCACGCGGCGCCAAAGGGCGAGACCCGCAAGTCCGGCAGCGAGGATGGCGAGATTGCTGAGCACGTCGGCGCCGCGCGGAATCGGACCGAGCGCCTGCGTATCGGCGAACCGGTGATAGGAAGGATCCTGCGCAACCGGCCCGAACACGAGGCGCAGCAGCGCATAAAGACCGACCGCGATCGCGACGAGACCCCAGGTCTGAAGGCGGGCCCGGCGCAGGCGCTGTGTTCGCTCGCCGTCCACGCTGCCCTCGTTCTATTGAAGCTGCGGCTTCTTCAGAAAGTCGTTGCGATCGGCCGAACGCAGCTGCACGTGCAGGACCTGCGCATCGCGCGTGAGCGTCAGCGGCACCTCGACGCCGGCCCGGCCGAGACGCCAGACCTTGCGGAACATGTCGGCGAGCCCCGCGACGCGCTCGCCGGCGACCTCGAGCACGATATCGCCCGGCTGCACCCCCGCGCGATCGGCCGGTCCGCCCGCGGCGAGCGCGGTCACCGCGAGGCGCTGTTCGGCCTCGCCGGTGTACATGCCTAGCCATGGGCGCGGCGGTCGTGCGGGTCCGCCGAACCTCAGCATGTCGTCCAGGATCGGCTCGAGCAGATCGACGGGTACGAACATGTTGCCCGAAGCCGACTCCCCGCCCTGGCCTTCCTGCACCAGCAGAGAGCCGATGCCGAGAAGCCTGCCGTCTGCGCCGACCAGCGCCGCGCCGCCCCACTGCGGGTGCGGCGGGGTCGTGAAGATCGCCTCGTCGAGCAGGTACTCCCAATAGCCGGCGAACTCGCGCTTTTCGACGATGCGCGCTTTGAGCGCGTGCTCGCGTCCCCCGTAGCCTATGACGATCACCTCCGCGCCCGGGACGGCCGAGGCCGCCGAGCCGCGGGCGAGAAGCGGTGCGCGCAGCCGGCCCAGCGGCTGCACCAGTCCGAATCCGCTCGCCTGATCGTATGCAAGCGCGTGGCCGGGCAGCGCCGTCCCGTCGTTCAACGTGAGCCAGATCGTCTGCGCTTCGGTGATGAGATAGCCGATCGTGAGCACCAGGCCGTCCTCGCGGATGACCACTCCGTTGCCGAGGCGCTCCGTGCCGAGGATCGAAGCCGTGAATGCATCCTCCGCGACCTCGGAGTGCAGCATCACAACCGCATCGAGCGCGGCTTTCAGATCGAAGGCGACATCGGTCGGCGCAGGTTGCGCAGCGAGCGGAAAGGCCCATTGCATCGACTCGGCCATGGATTTGTCGACGTGCGCTCGGACGGCGCCCGCGAGGCACCCATCTTACGCGATGCCGCGCGATCCGGCACCGGCACACCGCGAGCGCGAACCGGGGTAACATGCCGGCGCCACCTTCGATGTTCATGTCCGCGTCCCACAAGGCTCACATTCTCGCCGAGGCTCTGCCTTACATCCGCGCGTATCACGGAAAGACGCTGGTGATCCGCTTTGGAGGCGAGGCGATGGCGGACCCGGCGCTCAAGGCCGGCTTTGCTCGCGATGTGGCGCTGTTGCGGCTGGTGGGAATGAAGCCGATCGTTGTGCACGGCGGTGGCTGGCGCATCGACGAGCTGACGCGACAGATGGGCATCGAGACGCGCCGCCATCGCGGGGTGCGTGTAACCGACGAGCGCACGCTCACCGTGATCGAGATGGCGCTCGGAGAGCTCAATCAGGAGCTCGTCTCCCTCATCAACAGGCATGGTGGCCGCGCCGTCGGCTTGAACGGACAGGACGGCCGCTTCATCCACGCTCGCCGCCTCGTGCTGGAGCCCGCGGGCGAAGAGACACCGGACCTCGGCTACGTGGGCGACGTCGAGAGCATCGACACCGGTCTGATCGAGTTGCTGCTGACGCGCAAGTTCATTCCGGTCGTCATGCCGATCGGCGTCGGCGCGGATGGCACGGCGTACCACATCAATTCCGATCTGCTCGCCGGACGGCTCGCGCGCGCCCTGAGGGCCGAGGCGCTGATCCTGATGACAAACGCGCCCGGCGTCATCGGCCGCGACGGCAGGCTCGCTTACATCATGCAGGCGAGCGAGGCCGACGCGCTGCTGCACGAGGGCGTCGTACAGGGCGGAATGCGTCCAAAAGTGACCGCTGCTCTGCACGCGGTGCGCGAAGGCGTGCGCGCCGTGCACATCATCGACGGCGGGGTGCCGAGCTCGCTCCTGCTGGAAGTGCTCACGGCGGAGGGCGTAGGAACCGCGGTGCGCTCCGACGAGGGTCCGCATTTTCTCGAAGACAGCCGAGCGTATCTCTTCGCGCGCTGACCACGCGCTCCTGCCGGCTACGCTGTGCCGAATCGCGCCAGCGAGAACGCGCTGAGGTCGACCGTGCTCGCTCCGTCGATCAGTCTCTGCGCAAGCGCCTCGCCGACCGCAGGCGAATGCTTGAAGCCGTGGCCCGAGCACGCCGAGGCGATCAGCACGCGCCCGCTATCCGGATGCGCATCGATGACGAAACCAAAATCCGGCGTGACGGTGTAAAGACAGGCCGCCGCCTTCAGGCAGCGCGGGCTCACGCCCAGGATGCGCGGCGCCACGTAGTCGTCGAACATCGAGCGCTTCTCCTCCTCGCTGACTTCACGCGACACGCGATCGGGCGTGGTCGCGCTCTCGAAGGATTCGGTAGCGACTTTCATGCCGCCGCGCGGGCCGTCGACGGCAGGGAAGCCGTAGATTCCCTGCTTCCTGCCCTGCAGCTCCCAGATGAACACCGGGAAGTTGTCCTGTGCGAACGCGGAAGCGCCTTGGTCGAGATCGAACCAGAACATCACCTGTCGGTAGACGCGGAAGTAGCGCGCAAGCTTCTCGCCGACCAGCCCGGGCAGCCAGGGTCCTGCGGTAAGGATGAGGTTGTCGGCCTGAAAGCTGCCGCGATCGGTCGCGATCTCCACTCCGGCGTCGGTGGCATCGAAACCCTGTACCGTTTCTCCGCGACGGATCTCGGCGCCGTGGCGCTCAGCCAGAACGAGCTGCGCGCGCACGCACTCCTCGGGGCGCAGGAACCCGGCGTCGCGCTCGAGATAGCCACGCTCGTCGTCGGCCACTTTGAATTTCGGGAACCGCTTGCGGATCGTCGCCGCATCGAGCTCCTCGTGCGCAATGCCGTAGCGCTGCGCGGCCGCCAGCGTATTCTGGAAGAAGTTTTCCACGTGAGTGTACGAGGTCTTGGCGTGGCTCGAGATGACGAGCCCGCGGGTGAGGGTGAGCAGCGTGGCGCCTGTGGCGCGTTCCATTTCCCTCCAGAGCTCGTGCGACCGAAGGGCGAGCGGCGTGTACTGTTCCCCCTCGCCAATCGCGAGCCGAGTGATGCGCGTGCCGCCGTGCGAGGATCCGTACGCATGCGGCGGCGAGAAGCGGTCGATGCCGAGGACGCGCCGGCCTCTGCGCGCGAGGTGATGCACCGCGGCGCTGCCCATCGCTCCGAGGCCCAGCACGATCGCTTCAAAGCGGTTCATTGATGACTTCTTGAAACCTGTATCCTAGCGGCTCGGTGTTCCGCGCTCCCGCAGGTTGTGAATTCACCCCGCAGACCCGCTCGCCGCAGATACATGCCGGCGGTCGTCGAACCTCCGACGCTCCTGCAGTTCGTGCTGCTGTCCATGCTGCTGCACGTGCTGGTGGTCGTACTCTTCGGCAACGCGCCGGGCATCGGCGCACGTCGCGGCGAGGGTTGGTGGGGCCCGCTCGACGTGACGCTGCGTCGCTTGACGCAACCGGCCGCGCCGTCCGGCATCGGCCCGTTCGGAGAACGCGGCGCACCCGCGCAGCGACGATCGCCGACGCTGACCCCGGAGGTGCCTGCGCCCGAAAAGCCCGAGGCTACGCCAGAGGCCGTCGAGCCGGAGCGCCAGATTCTGATCCAGCCCTCGCCGATCGAGCGCATCGCACCGCCCGCGATCGAGCGCGAACTGATGCCGCTGCTGTCGGTGCCGCTCCGTGCAGAGTCTGTGCCGCCAGCGGCGCCACTCGAGAAGATCGCTCCCTCCGGCGTCGCGCCGGCCATGGCCCCTCCGGTGGAGCTGCGGCCGCACGAGAGGCCGATAGTCCCGAGCGCACCGATCGAGCGCCTCGCCCCGGAACAGCCCGAACACCGGATGCAGCCGCCGGTGTCGTTGCCGCCGCGGGAGCTGCCGAAGGTACCCAGCACGCCGATCGAGCGGCTCGCCCCGCAACAGCCCGAGCGCCCGATGGCGCCCCCTGTGTTGCTGCCGCCGCGCGAGCTGCCGCAGGCGCCCAGCACGCCGATCGAGCGGCTCGCCCCGCAACAGCCCGAGCGCCCGATGGCGCCGCCGGTATCGCTGGCCCCACGTGAGTCGCCGAGGGCGCCAAGCGCGCCGATCGAGCGGCTCGCCCCGCAACAGCCCGAACGCCCGCTCGCGCCGCCGGTATCGCTGCCCCCACGTGAGTCGCCGCAGCTGCCCAGCGCACCGGTCGAGCGACTCGCGCCTCTGCCAAGCGAGCACGAGCTGAGTCCCCCGGTCGCGCTCCCGCCTCGTGAAACGCCTCAACTGCCCGCGGCCCCAATGGAGCAAATCGCGCCGCGCAGTCTTGAGCAGCGCGAGATCGCGCCGCGCCGCCCCGAAGTCGCTCCGGAGGAGCGGCTGCCGAATTTGTGGTTCGCGCCGCGTCCCGACGAAAGCATGTTCAAAGAGCGCCGCGACGTCGTGATTCCGTCGACCGAGCCGGGCGAGTTGCCTCACATCGATCGCGAGGGAGCGCGACAGCGGGCGCGAGAAATCGCGAGCGGCGAAGGCTCGCGCCGCGTGATCAACCTTGCGCTGCCGGTACCGCCTGAGAAGAAGTCGAAGGAGGCGCAGGCGATCGACAAAGCCGGGAGGCCCGATTGCCGCACCGAGTATGCCGATCTCGGCTTGCTCGCGGTCCCGGCGCTGCTCGCCAATGCGATCACCGATACCGGCTGTAAGTGGTAGCGCCGACCTGCCAACCGCGCGCATTGACGCGCGCCCGGATGCCGTTAGATCAAGACGCCCAGCGATATTTCTCCGAGCACTTGATGATCTGCATGGTGGTCGGGAATTCCAGGCAGACGCGCGCGTCGGCTTTCGAGGGCACGCGATGGCGCGTGCGCTTCGCGGCCTTTTGCGTCGAGCTGTCGGCTGACGCAGCTGCGACCGCTGGAGCTGCGCTGGCAGCCGGTGCTTTTGCCGGCGCCGCGGCAGGTGTCGTCGCAGGCGGTTGCTTGGGCGCCGGCGCGGGCGGCGGTGTCTGGGGCAACGCGGACAGAGGCACGATGAGAACGAGAACGGCTCCCGCATGGGCGAGTTTGTTCATGATGCGGCGCCTTTCGAAGTGGGACGTACGCGCGCCCGCGGCTTCCCGCGGCTCCCTGACGCACGCCCGGGATGCAAGTCTACCGCCGCCGCCGCGGCCCTGCCACCACCGCGCCCGATGCGCTTGCGCACGATCGGCCGCGTCGGCTTGCGTCGGGCCACCTCGCTGAAGCCCGCGCGGTCGAACATCCGTTTCGCCCCGAACCACATCGAGTCATCCGCCGCGCGCCCCAGCCTGTCGCAGGGATAAGCTTCGACCAGTGCGACACCGCGCTTGCGCGCCCAGGCAAGCGCTCCGCGGAGCATGGCCTCGGCCACGCCCTTCCTCCGCACGGCCGGATCCACCACGAAGCAGATGATCGACCAGACCGGCTCGTCGTCGACCGGCTTCATCACCGGTGAGCGCGCGAGCTTGGCGTAGTCCCGGCGCGGCCCGAGCGAGACCCAGCCGATCGCGCGCTTCTTCTCGTAGCCGAGCAATCCCGGCACGACTCCGCGTTCGACCAATACCTTGAGCGCACGCTTGTTCGATTCCGAATACGTCACCCCGGGCGGTCGATCGTGTCGGCCGGAGCGTCGGTAGTACATGCAATAGCAGCCGCGAGCGACTGCAAGGCCCGGCCGAGAGAAGAGATCGACGAGATCGGGCCAGGTCGCGCGGGTCAGCGGTCCGATCTTGAGCTTCATCGCCGGGCGCCTCGCTAGCTAACGAGCTTCGATGTTACGCCGATCTCCGTGGCCGGCGCAGCGCACGCACGCGGGGATTTCTGCCATCATGCGCGGTGTCGTCTGCATGCTGCCCCAAGCGCGTGCTCGCTCGATCGCTGTCGAAGAAATGGCGCGACGCCAGGCAGGATCTGCGCCGGCGGGTCGCGATGCGCTTCATCGGCGATCGCGACTACCTCGCCCGGCTGCACCGTGCCAAGCTTGGAATCTGGCCGGACCTCGACGAGCCGCGAAGCTTCAACGAGAAGATCCTCGTCAAGATGCTGCGCGACCGCAGGCCGATGTTGACGCTCTTCTCGGACAAGCTGCGGGTGCGTGAGTACGTACGCCGAACGGCGCCTGGCCTGCGATTGCCGGCGCTCTACTGGTGGTCAGGGCGGGCGGAGGCGCTGCCGTTCGAAGCCCTGCCCGACGCATTCGCGCTCAAGGCCAACCATGGAAGCGGGTGGAATTGCCTCGTCGGAAACAAAGCCGACTTCAGCCGCTCGCAGCTCGTGCGCGTGGGCAAACGCTGGCTCAGATCCGACTTCACGATCGTGGGCCGCGAATGGGCATATCGCCACATCCGGCGCGCGCTCTACGCTGAGGAGCTGCTGTGCGGCGAGGGCGGGAGCACGCCGGCGGACTATAAGCTCTTCGTTTTCCGTGGACGCGTGCGCCTGATCCAGGTTGACCGCGACCGCTTCGGCAGGCACACGCAGGTCCTCCACGACCCGCAGTGGAATCTCATCCCCGGCACGGTGGCAGCGCAGCAGGGTGAGCCGATCGAGCCTCCGGGTACGCTCGCGGCGATGATCTCTGCCGCGGAGGCGCTCTCCGGCGGCGTCGATTTTCTGCGCGTCGATCTCTACGACATCCGGGGGAGCGCCTGCTTCGGTGAATTGACCTGCTCCCCGAACAAGGGTCTGAGCCCGTTTAGGCCGCGCTCGCTGGACACGCTGCTCGGGAGCTGGCTCGAGCTCGACGACTATTCGCAGCCGGGCCGCATCGGCTACGATCCGGATGCATTCGCCGAGGCGGGCGAGCTCGCTTCGCGCTAGGATCCATCGCCATCGAAGGCCGGAGAACGCATGAACAGGGCAGCGCTTTCGCGTCGCATCGTGATCGCCGTGCTTGCGCTCGGCGCCGTGGCGGGCGCTTTCGGGCAGACTTTTCCGTCCAAGACGGTGAGGATTACTGCGCCCTACTCAGCCGGTGCGGGACCGGCCGTATTCACTCATGTGATGGCCGACAAGCTCGCCAAAGCCTGGGGCCAGCCGGTAATCGTCGAGGCCAAGCCAGGCGGCAGCGGTTTCATCGCCATCGAGGCGGTGAAGAGCGCCGCGCCCGATGGGCACGAGCTGCTCGTGGTGAGCAACGCGCACGTGGCGATCAACCCAGCGCTCTACAAGAAGCTGCCCTACGATCCGGAGAAGGACTTCGTGCCCGTCGCGATGTTCTATCGCACGCCCTTCTTCCTCATCGTGTCCACTTCGGGACCCTACGCGAGCGTGCCGGCGCTCGTCGCGGCCGCGAAGACAAAGCCGGACACGGTTTCCTACGGCTCTTCCTACGTCGGCAGCCCGTCGCATCTTGGCAGCGCCGAATTCGCTTTCCTGACCGGCACGAAGATGATCCATGTGCCGTTCCGGGATCAGTCGCAGATGTACGTGAGCATCGCCAACGGCGACGTAGGCTGGGCATTCTCCACGCTCGGCTCTGCCCTGCCCCTGATGCAGGCCGGTCGCATCAAGGCACTCGCGATCGCCGCCCGGCAGCGATCGAAGAGCCTGCCCGACGTGCCGACGATGACCGAAGCGGGTGGCCCGCCGGGGCTCGAGGTCGATGCCTGGCTGGCGCTGGTTGCGCCGCGCGGCACGCCGCCGGAGGTCATTCGCCAGATCAATGCCGAGGTGAACCGGCAGCTCGCCGATCCCGAAGTGCGGCAGCAGCTTGCGCAGTTCGGCTTCGAGGCCGCGGCCGGCACGCCCGAGCAACTCAGCGAGGTGATTCGCGCCGACGCAAAGAAGTACGCCGAACTCGTGCGCCGCACCGGCGCCACCGCGGACTAGCGCTTCGCCGCGGCTTTCACGGCATAGTATTCCCAGGCCCGCTCCAGCACGGGGGCGGCTAGCTGGTCCGCGACGCGCTCGGCTTCCTCCCGCGTATACGAGCGCAGCCGCGCCGCATCGCCCCCGCTCGCGGCGAGCATCGTGAGCTGCAGAGCTGCGCTTTCCTCCAGATAGAGCGCGGCAATCGTCGCTCGGCGCAGGTCTCGCGCCGCGGTAGTGATGCCGTGGCCGCGCATCATGATTGCGAGCCGTGAGCCCAGCGAGCGCGCGAGCTCGTCGCCCAGCTCGCGCGTGCGGATGAGCCCGATGCGCTCGTATTCAGGCACACCGTCGTGGAACGCGCCGCCATGATTGTGCACGATGCGGTGCGGCTGTCCGATCTGGGTAAGGCAGATGCAAGAGGGTGGGTGGGCGTGAACGATGCCGCCAACCTCCGGCCGCGTCGCATAGATGCGGGCGTGAATCCACAGCTCGCTATTGGGCATACCTTTGCCCGACAGGACCCTGCCGTCGGTGTCGAGGACGAGAAGCTGCCTCTCCTCCGCGAATGCGGGGGAGCGGCGCGTCGGAAACAGGAACCTGTTCGAACCCGGAATACGGGCGCTCGCGTGACCGAACGCGCGCGAAAGTCCGAAGTGCTCGATGATGCAGTTGGCGAGCGCGACCTCGCTCCGCAAAGCGCGAAGCGCGGGTGCAGGTGTTTCGCGGCTTCGTGCGGCTTTCGCGCGGACCACGGCGGTGCCTCCGGCGCCTCTAGTGCTTCCAGAATTCGCGCGAGGCGATCCGCGCGCCCTCGGCCATCGCGGCCATCTTGGCCCAGACGACATCGGGATCGACCGCGGCCTGCCCGACCCAGGTGCCGAATCCGCAATCGCTGCCCGCCATTACGTTCTCCCGCCCGACGAGCCTCGCGTAGCGACCGATCCGCTGCGCGATGAGCTCCGGGTGCTCGATGAAGTTCGATTTCGACTCGATCACGCCGGGAATGAGGATTTTTCCCTCGGGGAGCCTCACCTTCTCGAACAGCGCCCACTCGTGGGCATGACGCGGATTGGCCGCCTCCAGCGATATCGCCATCGGCCGCGCGCGCACGACGATGTCGATGACATCGGCGAGCGCGACGTCGCAATGATGCGGGCCCTCGTAGTTGCCCCAGCACAGATGCATGCGCAGCTGCTCCGGCGCAATGCTCGCGACCGCATGATTGAGCGCCTCGACGTGCAGCTCCGCCTTCTTGCGCCACTCCGCCAGGCTCAGGTCGGCGTGCTGGATGTGCCGACCCATCGCGAGATCGGGACAGTCGAGCTGCAGCACGATGCCCGCGCCGGCGACGGTCTCGTATTCGTAGCGCATCGCCTCCGCGATGGCGAAGATGTACGCCTCCTCCGTCGAATAGTGCTCATTGCGGAAGAAGAGCGACACGACGCCCGGCGAGGCAGCCGACATGAACATTTCCTGCGCTGCAACCTTCGCGAAGCCCGCCTTGAGATGCTCGACGTCGGTGCGCGCGGCGTCGCGATCGCGCACCGCGATTGGTGCATTGCACGCCGGCGTCTTGCGCCGAGAGCGACCCGGATCGCCAAAGACCCTCTTCGACAGATTGGGAAACGAGACGAGATCCTGGTAGACGAAGGTGTTGCCCGAGCCGCCGAACCCGGCAAGGCGGTCCTTGATGTAGGTGGCATAGCTCGGCTTGCTCATCTCGCCGTCGTTGATGACGTCGATGCCGGCCTCCGCCTGCTTGCGCACGACCTCCTCGACCGCGGAAGCGACGCGCCGCTCGAGCGCAGCCGCCTCGACCGGCACGCCCTCTTCCTTGGCGTACATGGCGCGGATCAGATCCTCGGGGCGCGGCAGGCTGCCCGTATGCGTCGTCAGGAATCGCTCGGTGCTCCGCTTCATGCCTTGCCTCCCGCTAACCCAGCGCCTGTTCGATGTCGCCGATGAGGTCATCGACGTGCTCCACGCCAACCGAGAGCCGCACCAGGTCGGCGGGGCATATCGTTCCCGGTCCTTCGACGCTCGCGCGATGCTCCGCAAGGCTCTCGACCGATCCAAGTGAAGTCGCACGTTTGAAGACCTTGAGCCTCGCGGCGAAGGATTTCGCCGCCTCTTCGCCGGCGCGCAGCCGCAGCGACAGCATGCCGCCATAGCCTCCCCGCATCTGCCTCGCGGCGACTGCATGCCCGGGATGCGTCGCGAGGCCGGGGTAGAGCACGTGCGAAAGCTTCGCGTGTCCGTGGAAGCGCTCGGCGATCGCCTGCGCATTCGTGCACGCCCTCGCCACGCGCAGATGCAGCGTGCGCATTCCGCGCAGCACGAGCCACGCCTCGAGCGGCCCGAGCACCGCGCCGCCTGCGCCGCGGACGTAGCGCGCGCGCTGCCACAGCTCGTCGTCGCGCGCGCTCGCGAGCGCTCCGGCGACGACGTCCGAGTGTCCATTGAGATACTTGGTCGCTGAGTGCATGACGATGTGCGCGCCGAGCTCGATCGGGCGCGTCAGCAGCGGCGTGGCGACCGTCGAATCGACGGCGACGATGGCACCCACCTCGCGCGCAAGCGAACTCGCCGCGGCGATATCGGTGACGTCCCACGTCGGGTTCGCTGGCGTCTCGATCCAGATGAGGCGCGGACGTTTCGCTCGCGCCTTCGCCGCGAGATCGTCGATCGAAGCGTTCTCGTAGAGCTCAACCGTGAGCCCCCACGGCACCGCGAACTCGAGCAGCCACTTGCGCAGCGCCCAGTACATGGCGCGCGGCGCGAGCACCGTCACGCCTGGGCCGAGCGCCTGGAACACTGCCGTCGCCGCCGCCTCGCCCGACGCGAACAGAGCCGCGGCCGCCGCGCCCTCGAGCGAGGCGATCAGCGCTTCGAGCTGGTCGTAGGTCGGATTGTCCGCGCGCGAGTAGGTGCGTCCGCCGGGAAAGGTTCCGTCACCCGCCCGTTCGTAGGTTGTCGAAACGTAGATCGGCGGAACGATGTCCAGATAGGGCACTGCGACGCGTCCCAGCCCCTGGGCAGCGAGCGTCTCGGGATGAAGCGTGGGCTTGTCGGCGGACATCGCCGTTGCGACCTCGACGAAAGCTTGCACTATGCCCGCAACCGCGCGCAGCGGCAATTCGCGCCGTGCGTGAGCCCGGTCAAGCGGCCCCGGGCGCGGCTTGACCGCTGCAATCGGCAATGGGATATTGACCGCGGACGAAAGATGAAGCGGGCGCGCATGAGAGCTGCATTTTCTGGCGCGGTGGTCGCAAGCCTCGTGCTGGTCACGGCGGGGTGCGCGAACGTGCGGCCGACCGACGACGCCAAGGCAGTTGGCGACCTCGACACGCAATACCAGCTCGCGGTCAAGAGCAACGACGTGGAAGGAATGGAGCGCATCCTCGCTGACGATGTCGTTCTGGTGACCGGACGCGGCAGGGTCTTCAACAAGACCGACCTGCTCAACGAGGCGCGCTCCGGCACGATAGTCTACGAGCATCAGGAAGACAGCGAGCAACGCGTGCGCGTGTGGGGCGACACCGCGGTGGTCACCGCCCTGCTCTGGGCCAAGGGAACCGAGGGCGGGCGGCCCTTCGAGTACCGTCTCTGGTTCAGCGACACCTACGTGCGAACGCCGAACGGCTGGCGCTACGTCTTCGGGCAGGCGAGCCTCCCGCTGCCGAACAACTAGGGGCTGTTGACGCCATGGGCGAGACGGAAGCTTTGTTCAGGATGCTGCGACAGTCGACTGGGGCCGACGCAGTCGCGGCACTCGAGCGGCTCGTGCGCGAAGCGCCCGACCGCCAGCTCTCGCGCATCAACGCGCTCGACTTCGCCGCCAAGGCCGGCCTCGACGAGGAGCAGGTGATCGCGGCGTTCCTGCACGCTGCCCGGCTGGGCGTGTTCGAGCTATCCTGGAACGTGCTCTGCCCGGGATGCGGCGGCGTTCTCGACGCCGGGACCTCGCTCAAGACCGTGCACCAGTCGGAGTATGCCTGCGCGCTCTGCGCCGCGGGCTACGAGCCGACC
This sequence comes from Casimicrobiaceae bacterium, assembly GCA_035499135.1. Taxonomy (GTDB): domain Bacteria; phylum Pseudomonadota; class Gammaproteobacteria; order Burkholderiales; family Casimicrobiaceae; genus PALSA-1003. The sequence continues at coordinate 12,885 of DATJZM010000100.1, forward strand.
CTCGACGAGATGGTGGAGGTGACCTTCACCGTCAGCCCGCGGGTGCGCCGCATCGCCGCCCACACGCCCGACGAGCTCCCCGCCAAGGAATACTTCCGGCAGATCTTCTGGAGCTCGGGCCTCGATCTTCCCGACGACGGTTTCGACCAGCTCCTCGACGACATCGCGCTCGAGGTGCTTGAGCTGCCACCTGGCGAGAAGGCGGTTCTCTCGCTCACGCTGCCTGCGGAATTCGTCATCGTCTTCGACCCGGTCACCCATACGGCACAGTTCATCGACGTGAAGGGCGAGCCGACGCGCGAGCGGCAGTCGTTGTCGGTATTGTTCGGCAGCAAGGCGCCCGCGCACACTCCCACCGCCACGCTGCAGCCGGGGCCACTGCGCCTGTCGCTCGAGAACCGCGGCAGCGTCCGGGTCGTGCCCGGCGTGTACATCGCCAACCAGAGGATGCACGACGCGCTGGGCAAGCGCCGGCCGTTTCTCACCGCCAAGCGTCTGCTCACCAACCAAACCTTCCGCGAGATCTACCGCACCAGCACGCTCGACGTCGACCAGAGGCTGAAGATCACGAGCCTCACCTTCCTCTTCACCGATCTCAAGGGCTCGACCGACCTCTACGAACGCGTCGGCGATCTCGTCGCCTACGACATCGTCAAGGAGCACTTCCGCGTCCTGCACGAGATCATCGCCGCCGAATCCGGCGCGGTCGTGAAGACCATCGGCGACGCGGTGATGGCCACGTTTGCCGCACCCGACCGGGCGATTGCAGCCGCTCTGCGCATGCGCGAAGCGATGCGCGCGCTCAACGAGGCGCGCAACAGCGAGGACCTGATGCTGAAGATAGGCATCCACGAAGGTCCGTGCCTCGCCGTCACGCTGAACGACCACCAGGACTACTTCGGCCAGACCGTCAACATCGCGGCGCGCGTGCAAGCGCTGGCCGTTTCGCGAGCGATCCTCGCCACCGGGCCGGTCGTCGACAATCCCAAAGCCTCCGAGCTGCTCGAAACGGACGGCATCAAGCCGACAGCGCGCCGCCTGCCCGTACGCGGCATCGCCGAGGAGCTCGCCGTCTACGAGATTCCCTGACCCGCCATAGCGAGACCAATGTGAAGCTCTTCTACTCCGCCACCTCGCCGTTCGTGCGCAAGTGCCTGGTTGCCGCGCACGAGCTTGGCCTAAGCGATCGGATCGAGCTCCTGCCTGTCAACGTCAGCCCGGTGAAACGCGACCGCACGGTCGTAGCCAGCAATCCGCTCGGGCAGGTGCCCACGCTCATCACCGACGACGGCGCCGCAATCTACGACAGTCGGGTGATCTTCGAATACCTGAACGCCCTGGCCGGCGGCGCGCTGATGCCCGACGAAGGCGAGGAGCGCTGGAAGGCACTCACCGAGCAGGCGCTCGCCGACGGCATGCTGGACGCCGCCATCCTCGCGCGCTATGAAACCGCCATGCGCCCGGAGAACCTTCGCTGGAAGGAATGGACCGCTGGCCAGATCGACAAGATCACCTGCGGCCTCGACGAGCTCGAAAAGCGCGCGGCCGATTTTGGCGACCGCGTCGACCTCGGCACGATCTCCTTCGCCTGCGCGCTGGGCTACCTCGACCTGCGCTACCAGCATCTTGAGTGGCGGCAGAGCCGACCGAATGCCGCGGCGTGGTTCGAGTGGTTCGGCGGCCGCGAGTCGATGGTGACTACGCGCCCGCCCGCCGCGTAGCGGCGATCAGACGTCGAAGAAGACCGTCTCGTCCGGCCCCTGAATCCGGATGTCGAAGCGGTAGACGATCTTCCCGCGCCGTTCCTCGCGCTGCGCAATGAGCGTCTTGCGGCGCACTTCCCACTCGATGAGATTGAGGACCGGATCCTTGGCGTTCGCTGCGCTCTCGTCTGAGAAGTACATGCGCGTGGCGAGCCCCAGGTTGATGCCGCGCGCGACGAGCCAGAAGTTGATGTGCGGCGCCATCGGACGCCCGCGTCGTCCAACGACCGGGCCCGGCTTGATCGTGTCGAAGGCGTACACGCCGGTTTCGAAGTCGGAGCAGGCTCGCCCCCAGCCGCGGAACGTCGGATCCAGCGGTTTCGCCTGCCTGTCGGCCGGATGGTTGTAGCGGCCCGCAGCGTTCGCCTGCCAGATCTCGAGCAGCACATCGCGCAGCGGCGTGCCCGACCCATCGATCACTCGACCCTCGATCCGAATGCGCTCGCCCTTGGTCCTGGACGCGACCAGTACGTTGGAAAAGTTCTTCTCGAAGATCTCGAACCCGGCCTGCTTTGGCGCGAGCCCGATGTGAACGTACGGGCCGGCGGTCTGGGAAGCGGTCTCCTTCAGGGTCGGCGCGGGGTCGATCATCGCTTCCCTCCCTGAACGTAGTCCTCGAAGGGCGTCGCGCGCCGGCCACGCAGCACGATGTCGAAGCGATAGGCCCGACTGTCGAACTGCACGAACGCGTTGCGGTCGAGCGGCGCGATGAGCCGCCGAATCGCCTCTTCGTCGGAGATGGTCCTCACGATCGGGCAGGAAGCGATGAGGGGGTCCCCTTCGAAGTACATCTGCGTGATGAGTCGCTGCGCGAAGCCCGTGCCGGAGATCGAGTAGTGAATGTGCGCGGGGCGCCACTCGTTGACGCGATTGCGCCAGGGGTAAGGTCCCGGCTTGATGGTGCGGTAGACGTAATAGCCGGTCGCGTCGGTCAGCATCCGGCCGCAGCCGCCGAAGTTCGGATCGATCGGTGCGATGTACTGGTCCTTCTTGTGCCGGTAGCGACCGCCGGCATTCGCCTGCCAGACCTCCACCAGGGCGTTGCGCACCGGTCGCGCGTTCTCGTCCAGCACGTAGCCGTGCACGATGATGCGCTCGCCGATGGGCAGCCCATCCTTCGCGTAGTTCATGATGAGGTCGTTGTCGAGCGGCCCCAGCTCGTTTCTCGAAAAGACCGGACCGGTGATCTCGGAGAGTGAGTTCTGAAGCGAGATCAGCGCGTTTCTCGGTGAGCGCAGGACACTCGTCTTGTAGCCCGGCGTGTAGGCGGCCGGCTGCACGCTCGTGTCGCGCTGGTAGAACTCGCCGTATTCGCTCGCGGCTTGCTTCATGGCTTCCTCGCCGGAACCGTCGACACCACTGCGGCTGCGCGCAGGGCTACGACCCAAGTTGCTCAGAGACGAACGAACTCCTTGCCCTTGTTGGGGTCGACCACGTACTGGTAGAAGGCCTCGTTCACCTTGGGCCAGCTCTTAAGCGCTTTCATGTTGCCCAGCCAGCGGCAGATGTTGGGGTACGCCCGAAGGTTGCAGTCGATGGCCTCGCCGCCGAGGACCATCATCGAGCCAAGATAGTCGGCCAGGGTGATCTCGCTGCCGCAAAGGAAGGCGTTCTTCGGGCCGATCAGACTCTCGTCGAGCACCTTGAGCCAGCCTGCTGCTTTGTCCTTGCCCCAGGCTATGGTCCCGGCCTGCACGCGATCGTCCGGCCGCTTCATGAACGGGAAGATCTGCGGATACAGAAAGCCGTAGGAGAAATCGCGGTAGAACCCCGTGTTCAGCCAGTCCATCCGCTCGTTGACGCGGGCCCGCTTGCGCAGATCGGTCGGATACGCCGGCGACTGAATCTTGTCAGCGAGGTACTTGAGGATCGCCGAGCTTTCGGTAAGGCGGAAGTCTCCGTCTTCGAGCACGGGTACCTGGTGGCTCGGATTGATCGCGGAGTATTCTGGCTGGTACTGCGCGCCGGTGAAGAGATCGACCAGCTGATAGTCGAGGTCGATTCCCGACTCGTTGGCGAACAGAACCACGGGCCGGCTCGTCGTCGATACCGGGTGAAAGTAGAGTTTCATCATCACTCCTGGGAGATTGCGCCGCCGCGGTGGAAGCGCTGGATCGCGGCGGGCCGTCATCGTGACACGCGGCGCCGGCTCGAGCAAGTCCGATCGGGCTCTCCTCAGGTTTCGCCGGACCCCGGCTCGGCTATGTCAATCGCGGCGAGCGCGTCGACGGGAAGGCCCGCCGCAATCCAGGCGTCGAGTCCCCCTGCGAGCGGGCGCACGCGAACGAAGCCGTTGTTGATCAGGGTCTTCGCGACCTGCGCCGCAGACGCCTCGTTTGGGCACGAGCAATAGAGGATGATCTCGCGATCGCGCGGCATCTCCTTGATGTGCTCCTCGAACCCGTGCAGCGGCAGGTGGACCGCGCCGGGAATGTGCCGGGGCTCGAGGGCACGCGCCGTCGCCGAGCGCACGTCGACTATGAGCGGCGCCAGCCCGGCATTCATGAGGCGGTGAAGCTCGTGGACGCTGATCCTCGCCATGCGCAGCATCGCGTAGAAGCGGTGCCGCTCCCACCACTTGAAGGCGATGTAGCCAGCGATCAGCGCGACGATGAGTAGCAGCGCGTCGCGTCCGTATCGCGCGAAGTAGGCGAGCAACTCCTCGATCTGCGAGCCGAGCAGCATGCCCCCGCCCATCCCGGCGGCGACCCAGAGCGCAGCGCCGGCAGCGGTGAAAGCGACGAACGGCAGCCATTTGATGCCGGTGGCGCCGGCGAGCGGCGGCGCGAGCAGCGAGAGGCCCGGGACGAACTTCGCGAGGAGCAGCGCGTTGAGGCCCCAGCGCTCGAACCGGTTCTGCGTCTGGCTGACGCAGGAGTCGGGCGTGAGCGAGATCAGGCACAGCATCCTCATGACGCCGTTGCCGTACCGTCGCCCGGCGAGGTACCACGCCGTGTCCGCGATGAGACTCGCGAGGACCGCGACGACGAACACCGCGACCATGGACAGCCTGCCGCTGGCCGCGAACGCTCCCGCGACCATCAGGGTCGGGATGGCCGGCACCGGTACCCCGAGCTGCTCCACGAACACGTTCGCGAACACGATCGCCAGGCCGTATTCACTGACGAGGGAGGACATCTCGTGGCTCATGCGCGACGCACCATGGTCGACGATCTTGGGTTACATTCTGCCAGCCTTGTGCCCGCCGTGGATCGAATCGGGTCACGATGACCGCACTGCTGTCCGATCACGACTTCTGGCTGAAGATCTTCCTCGCCGCGGAATGGGTCGTGCGGCTGGTGATGATCGTGGTCGTGCCGTTCCGCCGCTCGCCGGAGGCCGCCAAGGGCTGGTTGCTACTCATCTTCCTCGAGCCGGCGCTGGGCTTGATTCTCTACGCCCTGATCGGCCGGCCGACGCTGCCGCAGTGGCGCCTGCAGCGGCACGCCGAGTTCGAGCAGTTGATCCGCCCCATCGTCGAGCGTCTCCGGCAAAGCGCCAACATCTTTCACCCCGACGTCGGCGCGGAGCTGAACAAGGCGGTGACGCTGACCGAGAAACTCGGCGAGCTGCCCATCCTCGGCGGCAACGCGGTCGAGGTGCTGGCCGACTACGACGCGTTCGTCGACCGCCTCGTCGACGACATCGCCGCGGCATCTGACCATGTGCACCTGCTCTTCTACATCATCGGCGACGACGCTACCACGGCCCGCGTCGTCGAGGCGCTGGGAAACGCGGTCGAGCGCGGGGTGGTGTGCCGCGTCCTCGCCGATTCGCTTGGCTCCCGGCCGAATTTCGACCGCCTGCGGCCCACGCTCGAAGCAGCCGGGATCCTCGCCGAGGAGACCATGCGCGTGGGTCTCTTCCGCCGCGCGGGTCGCCTCGACCTGCGCAACCATCGCAAGATCGCGGTGATCGACGGCTCCATTGCCTACACGGGATCGCAGAATCTCGTCGATTCGACCTTCATACCTGGGCTCACGTACGAGGAGCTCAACGTGCGGCTTACCGGGCCGGTCGCGCTCGAGCTGCAGGCGGTGTTTGCCGAGGACTGGTATCTCGAGACGGGCGAATTCCTTGGCGATCCCCGCTACACCCCCGAGCCGCAGATCGCCGGCGACGTCGCGGTGCAGACCCTGCCGAGCGGGCCTGGCTACCAGCGCGAGAACAATCAGCGCCTGATCGTGTCCCTGATTCACGCGGCGAACCGGCGCATCTGGATCGTAATGCCCTACCTCATACCGGACGACGCTCTGCTGCAGGCCCTGCAGACTGCGGCCCTGCGCGGCGTCGATGTGACGCTCATCGTGCCGCTGCAGATCGATCAGTACCTCGTGGCTCTGGGCCAGCGTTCGTACTACGACGAGCTCATGGAGGCCGGAGTGCGGATCTGCCGCTATGGCACGCGCTTTCTGCACGCGAAATGCGTCACCATCGACGATGCGATTGCGTGGATCGGCTCATCGAACCTCGACATCCGCTCGTTCGCTCTGAACGCGGAGGTCGTAGTCCTGCTCTATGACGCGAGAGTCGTCGGCGCAGTCACTGCGGAACAGTCGCGCTACATCCGCGACGGCCGGTTGCTCGAGCTCGAGACCTGGCGGCGCCGCCCTCTGGCGATCAAAGTGGCCGAGAACCTCGGGCGATTGTTGAGCCCGCTCCTCTGAGCGGAGGGTGTCACCTCAGCAAAAGCGCGCGAGCCAGGCGACGATCTCGGACGCGACCTCGGCGGCGCGTTCGCGCTGCGGAAAGTGCCCGACGCCGGCGATTGCCCGGCGCACGTAAGGCCCGACGAAGTACGCCTCCTTGTTCTCGCTCATCTGCGGCGAGTTGACGGGGTCGAGCGCCCCGTGCAGCGTCAGCGTCGGCACGCGCTGCTTGGGCACCGGATCGAAGCGTCTCTCCTGCTCCGCGTATCGCGGGTCGAGCGCGGCGTGGCCCCAGCGCGAGCGATACGAATGCAGGGTGACGTCGGCCCAGTCGGGATTGTCGAAGGAAATCGCCGTCCGCTCGAATTCCGCGTCGTCGGGCTTGTACGCGACGAACCACTCGTTCCAGATATGGCGCGTGAACGCGCGGCGATCCTCGCGCACCAGGCGTTCCCCGCGCGGGGTCGCCATCAGCCAGTGATACCAGTAGTTCTGTGTCTGCCGGTAGCTCAGCACCTGCCCGGGCACGTTCGTGCCATAGCCCACCGACAGCGCGACGCACGCCGCGACCTGCTCCTCGTCGAGCGTCGATGCCGTATACGCCGCGCGGGCGCCCCAGTCGTGACCGACGAGCGCATGCCGTCCGAGGCCCAGCGCGGCGACGAACTCCACAAGATCCTGGCCGAGCGCCACGAGCTGCCCGCCGCGAAACGTATCCTCGCGCAGGAAGCGCGTGGGCCCGTACCCGCGCAGCCAGGGTACGTACGTGCGGTAGCCGGCCGCGTGCAACGCCGGAAGCACAGGGTCCCAGGTGCGCACGTCGTCCGGCCAGCCATGGGAAAGGATCACCGGGAAGCCGCCCGCCGGGCCGGAGACCTCATAGGCGATGCGGAGCAGCGAGGTGTCGGTGAATCGGGTCGTCATCGTGGCGATATCACTTCTGGATTTCGCGCATCGCGGTCAGTCGCGCGTGCGCCCTCGCTGCAGCCGCGCCTCTAAGCGCCGCAGCAGCACATCTATGACGAAGCCGACCAGGCCGATCGCGATCATCCCGGCCATCACGATCGAGGTGCTGATGCTCGCCTGTCCCTTCACCAGCACGTAGCCGATCCCGCTCGAGGCGACGATCAGCTCGGCCCCGACCAGCGACTGCCAGCCGAGCCCCGCGCTCACCCGCAGTCCCGCGACGATCGACGGCACCGAGGCGGGCAACAGCACCTCGGAGATGATCCTCCAGTTACGCGCCCCCAGCGTCTGCGCGGCTTCGACGAGGCGTCGATCAACGTAGCGGGCCCCTCGATGCGCGTTGATCACGCACGGAGGAAACGCTCCCGTGAAGATGATCAGCACCGGGCCGCCGATGCCCGTCCCGAACCACAACGCGGCGAAAGGCACCCACGCGATGGGCGCAACGAAGCGCAAGGCGTCGAACAAGGGAGAGACGATCGCGTCGAGCCAGCGGAACCAACCGAGCAGCAGGCCCAGCGGAACGCCGATCAACGCCGCCAGCGCGAAGCCCATGCCGAAGCGCGCGAACGAGGACAGCAGATGCTGCTGCAGCGTGTATCCGGAGAACGGCTCATGGGTCAGCTCCACGAACTTCGCCGCGACGGCCCAGGGCGGCGGCAGGAACTGACGCGAAGTAAGACCGGACAGTGATGCCAGCGCCCAGAGTCCGAAGAACGCGAGCAGCCCCGCGCACCCGAGCAGCGCGACCTCGCTCCGCGACAAGGGCCCACGGCTGGCTATCGAGGGTGCCATGGCATCGCCCGAACCTCGAGCCAACCGAGTGCTGCCGTCATCAGGCCGCCCGCGATCGCGACCGATACCATCCCGACGACGATCATCGCGGGAAAGATGTCGAGCCCGGCCTGGTAGAGCACGTGCCCGAGCCCGAGGATCGCGCCGATCAACTCGCCGGCGACGAGGGTGGTCCAGCACGCCTGCAACGAGAGTCGGAGTCCGGTAAAGATCAACGGCAGCGCGCCCGGAACAAGCACCTCGCGCACGAGCTGCATCCGGCGAACGCCGAGCGAACGCGCAGCCTCGATGAGATACGGCTCGATCGAGCGCACGCCCGCGTAGCTGTTGATGACCGCCGGAACGAAGGCTGCGAACCAGATCACCAGCACCTTCGCCGCATCGCCCAGTCCGAGCCAGACGATGGCGAGCGGAATCCAGGCAAGCGGCGGGATGGGGCGCAGGAGCAGGAACACCGGGTTGATTGCCGCCTCCGCGCGCCGACTCCAGCCCATGAGCATACCGAGCGGCACGCCGATGCCCACGGCGACTGCAAACCCCATCAGCACGAGCCAGCAGCTGTGAAGAAAGTGCTGGTACAGCAGCCCGTCGGCATAGCCCAGGAAGGAGATGTGCCGCAGCGCCTGCAGAACCTCCCCTGGCGTGGGAAAGTAGATGCGCGGAATGATCTGCGTGGCCGAGGTTGCGACATACCAGAGCAGGATGACGAAGACGAACGTCACCCCGCCTACCGCGAGGCGAGACGGCTGCGGGCGTCCTCCGCTCATGATCGCTCGCCGTCAGTTGCTTTTATTGGCGAACTCCTTGAGCTTCGGGTCGCGGTCGACCATGCGCATATATTCGTCGGTCACGTAGCCCGACACCTGTGGCGTCTCGGGAAGCGTCCCCGTGCTCTTCATGAACTCGGTGATCTGGGTCATCCACTTGTCGACCTCCGAGGGCCCGCCGGCGCGGTTCATGATCTTGAGCTGCCCCGCCAGATCGAACGTCGGCCGCGTGTCGAACTCCTTCTCCATCGACGCCTGCGAGATGCTCACGCCACCGAGGTCGTAGAACTTCTTCATCATGGCGATTGCCTCGGGTCGGTGAGCGTTCATCCACTTCCAGGCGCGCAGGTACACGGCGAGAAACTTCGCCACGTTCTGCGGCTGCTCCTTGGCGTAGTCGGCGCGCACGACGAGCGCGCCGGGAATCACCGTGCCGGTGTCCTTGCCGGAGCAGATGACTTTCGCTCCCGCCTTCTCCTCCATGGTGTAGATGTTCGGGGCCCACAGCCCGCCGAGGTCGGCGTTGCTCGACGACATGGCGGAGATTATTTCCGCCTGCCCCATGCTCTTCACCGTCACGTCGGCCTTCTTGATGCCCCACTTGGCGAGACACGACTGCACCGCGTAGTCGCCCGTCGAGTTCGCGGTCAATACGATCGTCTGTCCCTTGATCGTCTGCGGGTTCTTCGCGAACCCGTCCGCCTTGGCAGCGGTGGCCACCAGCGCGTTGCCCGCCGACTCGTCGTTGGTCAGGCCGATCGTGAGAAGGTTGTAGCGCGCCGCACCCAGCACGGCCGGTACCGAGCCCGTGCCGCCCACATCCCAGGACTTCGAGGCCGACGCCGCGATCTGCGGCACGCCGGCAGGGAATGTGCTGAAGGTCGGCCTGAGACCCAGCTCGCCCCACCAGCCCTTCTCGGTCGCGACGTAGAACGGCAGCGCCCAGTACAGAGCCGGCTGGTAGCTTACCTTTATCTCCGTTTGCGCCTGCGTTGCCGGCGCGACGATCGCCAGAACCGCGGTCAACAGCAGTTGGAGTAGATTTCTTCTCATGGTCTGTTCCTCCTCGTGATGAATCGGGTCGTGCAACAGCGCCTCAATGATCGTTGCGCGTCTGCTGCTCGCGCAGCAGACGCCAGATATGTGTTCGAAGATGGACGAAGGATGCCTCGTCCATGACGTCCTCGATGCGCTCGTGCCGATCCCACCGCTGCTCCGCGCGCACTCTCGCCACGTCGATGATCTCCCCGACGCGGCCCGGCCGGCGCGTCATCACCACGACGCGGTCGGCGAGGTAGACGGCCTCCTCCACCGCATGCGTGATGAACAGCACCGTGCGCGGGCTCGCGCGCGCGAGCTTGACTAGCTCCTCCTGCATCACGACGCGCGTCTGCGCGTCGAGCGAGCCGAACGGCTCGTCCATGAGCAGTACATCGGGATCGAGCACGTAGCTGCGGGCGATCGCGACGCGCTGCTGCATGCCACCGGAAAGCTGATGCGGAAAGGCCGATTCATACCCCTGCAGTCCCATCAGCTCGATGTGGCGCGCGACGCGTCCCCGGCGCTCCTGCGCGTCCACGCCTGTGGCGCGCAGGCCGAAGTCGATGTTCTCGACTACGGTCTTCCACGGGAACAGCGCGAACTGCTGGAAGACCACGGAGCGGTCCGGTCCCGGTGCAATGACCGGCTTGCCGCCGACCTTCACCGTTCCGGAGGTCGGGAACTCGAGGCCTGCCGCCATGCGCAGGCAGGTAGTCTTGCCGCATCCCGACGGGCCGACGATCGCCACGAACTCGCGGGCGCGTACCTCGAAGCTCACGTCGTCGACCGCCGGGACGTCTCTTCCGTTGCGGCGAAAGTGCCGTGCCACATGATCGAAGACGATGTTGCTCACGGTCGCAGCACGATCTTCGCCGCTGCGGCGCGTCCCTGGTCGAGATCGCGGAACGCGCGCGCGCCGTCGGCCAGCGCGCGCTCTTCCACCCAGGAGAGCTCGCCGAAGGCACCCTCGTGCAAGGCAAGCGCGGCGGCGCGCAGGTCCGCGGTCGAGTAAGTATAGACGCCGATCAGCGTGATCTCGGCAAGCGTGAGTCTGCGCATGTCGATCTGCGAGCTTCCCTCGGCAAGCCCCACGTGAATTATCACGCCTCCCGGCTTCACCGCGGCTAGCGCGGCATTGCGGGTCGCCGCAGCGCCAACGGCGTCGATGACGAGGTCGATGCTGCCCGCCGCGGGTCCGGGTGCCTGCGCGGGGTCGTAGGTCGAGCAGCCCGCCGCACGGTGTGCCGATTCGCGCCGCAGCTCGTTGATCTCGGCGAGCCGTACGTGGCGGCAGCCGTAGCTCCTCAGCAGCAGCGCGACGAGCAAGCCGATCGCTCCGCCGCCGAGGACGAGCGCTTCGCACTCCGGCAGCGGTCGAACCAGCGTTCGCGCCGCCGCGTTGAGCGCATGCAGCGCCGTTGCCGCGGGCTCGGTCAGCGCCGCGGCTCGCGCCGACATCCCCGCGGGGAGCTCGATCACGCTCGAAGCGGCGGTGGTCACATACTGCGCGAACCCGCCGGCGCGGGTCATTCCGATCATGCTGCGATTCGCGCACAGGTTGTTGCGACCCTGGATGCAGAATTCGCAGTGCCCGCAGGTGATCAGCGGATTCACCGTGACCCTGCCTCCTGTACCCGGCCCGGCGAGAATTTCGCCGGCAAGCTCGTGGCCGAGGATCAGCGGCGGCACGCGGCGCGGGTCGCGGCCGTGGTAGGCGTGCATGTCGGAGCCGCAGATCCCCACGGCGTCCACGCGGATGAGCACTTCCCCCGGCGCGGGTGTGGGTTGAGGCTCGTCGCGATAGATCACCTCGCTCGGGGCAGTGTAGACGAGCGCCTTCATGTGCTCAGCCGGCAGAAAAGCCGCCGTCGACGAAGATGATCTGTCCAGTGACGTAATCAGACGCCCGGCTCGCGAGAAACAGCGCCGTCCCCCACAGATCGTCAAGCTCGCCGTTGCGCTTCTGGAAGGTACGCGCAGCCATCTGCTCCCAGCGCAGCTTGTCCTTCACGACCGGAGCCGTAAGCTCGGTCGGAAAGAATCCCGGAGCAATCGCATTCACGTTCACGCCGTGTCGCGACCAGGCTTCGGCCTGCGCGCGCGTGAGCTGCGCGATCGCGCCCTTCGACGCCCCGTACGGCGCGCAATCGGCGAAGGCGCGCACCGATTGCAGCGAGGCGATGTTGATGATGCGGCCGAAGCCGCGCTCGATCATCGCCGGCACGAGCTGCTGCGCGAGAAAGAACGGCGCGTCCAGATTGATTCTCATCGTCGCGTCCCAATCGTCGTCGGTCACTTCGAGGATTGGCTTGCGGCGGTTGGTTCCGGCGGCAGAGACGAGGATGTCCGGCGGCCCGAAGGGCTGCGCCGCCCGCGCGGCGCACGTCCTGATGGCGTCGCGGTCCGCGAGATCGCAGGAAATGCTCGCGGCGCGCCCGCCGGCGCGCTCGATCTCCTCGCGTACCGTGTCGAGTCGCGGCGCGCGGCGCGCCACGAGCAGCACCGCGGCGCCTGCATCGGCAAAGGCAATGGCCAGCGTCCTGCCGATGCCGGAGCTCGCGCCGGTCACCAGGGCGACGCGTCCCGAGAGGTCGAACAGATTCGAGCGCGCCATGCGCGGTCAACTCCGCACCGGCGTGCCGCGATCGAATCGCTCGCCCGGGAAGTACTTCTCGAGCCGATCGTCCGCGGTGCGCGCGTGCGCTTCCATGCCCTCGAGGCGGGAAATACGCGCGGTAACCTGAGCGATGTCGCGGTTGGCGTCGCGGGTCATGCGCTGCCAGGTCACGGTCTTGAGAAACTTGTGCACCGACAGGCCGCCGGAATAGCGCGCCGCGCCCTTGGTCGGCAGGATGTGATTCGGCCCCGAGGTCTTGTCGCCGAACGCCACCGTGGTTTCCTCGCCGAGGAAGAGCGACCCGTAGCACGTCAGGCGCCCGAGCCACCAGTCGAGATCCTTCGCGTGCACCTCGAGATGCTCCGGGGCGTAGCGATCCGACGCCTGGGCAAGCTCCTCGCGCGTATCGGCGAGCAGCACTTCTCCGTAGTCGCGCCATGCCGCGCCCGCCGCGTCGCGCGCGGCCGGCGGCAGGCCTTCGATCAGCTCGGGAACCAGCCGCTTGACTTTCTCGGCGAGCGCCCGCGAGGTCGTCATCAGCCACGCCGGCGATTCTTGGCCGTGCTCGGCCTGGCCTACGAGGTCGGCGGCGACGATCGAAGCGTCGGCGCTCTCGTCCGCGATCACGGCGACTTCCGAAGGGCCAGCGAACACGTCGATGCCCACCTTGCCGAACAGCATGCGCTTCGCCTCGGCGACGAACTTGTTTCCCGGGCCCACGATGATGTCGGCCGGTTTGCCCGTGAACAGACCGTAGGCCATCGCCGCGATCGCCTGCACGCCGCCAAGGGTAAGAATCGCATCGGCTCCGGCGACCTTCATCGCGTAGAGCACGTGCGGATGGATGCCTTCGCCGCGATACGGAGTCGAGCAGGCGACCACGAACGGAACGCCGGCCGCCTTCGCGGTGGCAATCGCCATATAGGCCGAAGCGATGTGCGCGTAGCGCCCGGTCGGGACGTAGCAGCCGGCAACGTTGACCGGAATGAGGCGCTGGCCCGCGGTGAGTCCCGGTTGCATCTCCGTGGCGAACTCACGTATCGATTCACGCTGCGCCAGCGCGAAGCGTCGCACCCGCTCGGCGGCGAACTCGATGTCGCGCTTGATAGGCTCCGGAATGCCGCGTACGCGCCGCTCGACTTCTTCGGGGCTCGTGACAATCGGCCCGGTCCAGTCATCGAGCTTGGCTGCGTAACTGCGCACCGCCCGCTCGCCGTCGCGTGCGATCTCGGCGAGCATCTCCTCGACGACCGCGCGCGCGGTCGCAGTCTCGCTCTCCGGCGTTTTCGCCGCGCGCTTTAGGAACTCAGTAGGCACGCCCCGACCTCGCGCAACCAATTCGGCCGAAACATAGCATGCGCGGTCGCCACTCCACCAGAATCGCTCCGCCGCGCCCTGGGCGTCCGATCGCTCGCTCGTGTCGCCCGACCCAGGCTTTTCCGCTAGACTAGTTCTCCATGCCCCACTGTTAGAGTCGCCGTGACCGAAACCGAGCGGCATCCGACGAGCCGCGCGCTGGTCGCGAGCTTCCTCTTCACCGACCTCGTCGGCTTCTCGAAGGGTACTGCCGCCGAGCAGTACGCTGCCAAGACTACCCTGGGGTCGATTCTCCGCAGCAATCTTGCGGCCCTGCGCGCCGTCGACTACCGCGTCAAGGATACGGGCGACGGGGCGTTGATCGCCTTCGTGTCGAATCCGGAGCACGCGCTCTACATGGCGCTCGCGATCGGGCAGGACTTCGAGCGGGCCGCGCGCGATGCGGGCTTTCCCTCGAACGCGCTGCGCACAGGCCTGCATCTCGGGTCTGTCAAGGAGGCGGTGGACCTGGAGGCTCGGCCCGACTTCATTGGCGATGGAATCAATGCGGCGAAGCGGATCATGGACTTTGCCTCACCCGGGCAGATCACCGCCTCGCGCGCCTTCTTCGACGCTGTCGCGAGCCTGGACTCCGCGTACGCCGACCTGTTCCGGCACGTAGGTGCCGCCGACGACAAGCACGGGCGAGCGCATGAGCTGTACGCCTTGTCTCCCAGCGCCACGGTCCTGGAAAAACTCAAGCTCGATCTCGCGGAGAACGCGCCCGAGCCTGCGAAACCGGCTCGTGAGCGCCCGCCACCGGCCGTGGCGAAGCGGGTGCCGCCGGCGGCCGCCGTCGTGAATGACCAGGCCACGCCCGGGCCCGCCGGTCGATCCGCTCGCCGGTGGCTGCTTCCTCTCATCGCAGTGATCGGGCTGGGAGTCGCCTCGCTGTTCGTGGTGACGAAGATGATGCAGCCGAGCGGTTCCAGGAATCCGCAGCCTGCACGCGAAGCGGCTTCTTCGGCGCCCGCCACGACGCCAATGGTCGCGCCGTCGCCCGCGCAGGGTGCCGTCGCGAATCCGCAGACGGCAACGCCCGAGTCGGCGAAGCCCGAGATTTCCGCTACACACGAGCCACTCCGTGCGGACGCCGTGCAGCCGCCCGATTCCGCGCAGCCCGCTGCCGCTCCGGCCGCGGGAGCGAGCAAAACAACCGTCAAACCCAAGGCGAAGGTGGAAACGATTCCTCTGCCTTCCGCCTCCTCCGATGCAACAGCCGATGCCGGCAGCCTCCGCTGCAGTCGGATCATGGAGAAGGCGACCCTGGGCGAAGCACTGTCCGAAAAGGAAAAGAGGGAGCTTGCCACATGCCGCTAAGCACGATCCGGAGCAAGATCAGTGGATGGCCTGCAATAGGGGTGCTCGTCGTGGCCTTGCTCGTGGCCTGTGCGGCGCCACCTCCTCCCGAGCGCCCGGCCGCGCCGTCGTCTGAGCTGAGCTTCGATGCCGGCGTCGACTACGCGATCGACGACCTGCTGGTGCAGGCGCGGAGGCTGCCGGCGTTCAGCGCCCAGCCTGGCTTGTTCAAGAAGGAGGAGGCACCACGCGGCGTAATCGCGGTCGATCCCGCCATCGACGGCAACACGGGGCAGCAAACGGTAGCCTCGAAAGCTCTCGATTCTCGTCTGCTGCAACGCGCGTCCGAGAAGTTTGCGCAGTTCGAGGTAGCCGCGGTCAATCCGGCGCTCCTCGCCAAGGCGCAGTACCTGCTCGCTGCGACGTTGACTCCGATCGACGCCGCCAAGGCTGCGGGGACTTTCCGCATCAGCCTCTCGCTCACCGACATCAAGACGGGATTCGTCGTGGCGCAGTCGGCGACCAGGGTTCGCGGCGAGGGCGTCGATACGACGCCGACATCGTTCTATCGCGACAGCCCCTCGCTGACGAAGGACCGGGTCGTCGAAGGACAGATTCGCACCGCGCAAACGCCCACCGGCGGCGCCGCCGACGAGTTCTACATGTCACGGCTGCCCATCAGTGCGCTGATCAGCGAAGGCTCCGCTCTCTATGAAGCCGGCAATTACGCCGAGGCGCTGCGCTTTTACGAGGCGGCGGTGGCTCGCCCCGAGGGCCAGCAACTGCGTGTGTACAACGGTCTTTACCTGGCCAACACGCAACTCGGACGCACCGAGGAGGCCGAGAAGGCATTCGCCAGGATCGTCGCTCTCGGTCTTGCGACGAACAGCCTGTCGGTCAAGTTCCTGTTCAAGCCGGGCTCGCTGGATTTCATCGCCGACCCGAAGATAAGCGGCCAGTACAACATGTGGCTGAGGCTCGTGGCGCGAGAGGTCGCTGCATCGAAGGTATGCCTCACGATCGTCGGCCACACCAGCCATACCGGCTCGGAGCAGTTCAACGAGAGGCTCTCGCTGCAAAGGGCGGTCACCATTCAGCGCAAGATCGAGGCCCTGGCGCCCGAGACGAACGGGCGCCTGGTGTCGGTTGGCGTGGGCTTCCGGGAGAACCTGGTGGGCTCGGGCACCGATGATCTGCGCGACGCGCTCGATCGTCGCGTCGAATTCAAGGTGCGCAACTGTTGAGGACCGGCGCGCGCCGGTGGGTGCCCGAGCGGGACTTCAGTAGCGCTTCGTGAGCGTCATGATCTCCCCCTCGCGCTTGATGTCCATGCGGTTGAGGAAGCTCATGCCGAGCAGCGCGACCGAAGGGTTGTCGCCCTCCATCACCACCGCATCGACGTTGTGCACGGTGATATCGCCCACGCGCACCGTGTCGAGCTGGATGCGATAGGCGGGCGCGTTGCCGTTGGCCGTTTCCATGATCGCCCGCTGGCCTTTGCGGTAATCGAGCCCGAGCCGCCGCGCTTCTCTCGCCGGGAGAGAGATGAAAGTCGCGCCGGTATCCACTGCGAACCGGATGGGAATGCCGTTGATCTGGCCGTCGGTCAGGAAGTGACCGCGCTCGTTGGCGCTGAGCAGCACCGACGGCGGGGCCGAGCTCGCTTTCATGCGCGCGTGACCCATGCTCAGCGTTACGCGCTGGCCATCGACTTCGAAAGTGGCCTGGTCGCCCTCTACGGACAGCAGCACCACGCCCTCGGCCGATTTCTGCCCGATCGAGAGCGTTTGCAGCCGGCCGCCGTCGATCTGCACGACGGCCTTGTTCGGGTACAGCCCGACGACGTTCACGTCGAGCGCCGCGGCATTGCCCGACGCCAGCACGCCGAGCGCAAGCGCGCCGATGCACTGCCATTGGCGCACGACAGCTCTCATTCGGCGGAAGGCGGCGGCAGGTAGCGCTTCTGCACTGTCATTGGCAGACGGTCCCGGGCGATACGAATATTTCCCGCGTGATCGCCTTCGTCTGTGTCACTCCGTTGACGGTGTACCCGAAGGTCCCCGTGTTGCCATCGGTGAAGCTGAATGTCGCCGTCCCGACGTCCGTGAACTGCACGTTTGCGGGTAGAAACGGGACAGCGTTGAAGGGCGGGCCGATCGTGCGATACAGCGTGCCGCTGTAAGTCCCGTCGGCGTTCCTCGGCGCAGTGACCGAGAGCCAGAGCGGCGTGCGGTCGAGATCGTACGTAAACCATGTGGCGAAGATCGTGTCGCCCTGGTGCGTCAGATTCACGCCCCATCCGGACTCGGAGCCGGCCGGAGCTGCCCACCACAGGTCCTGATAGTTGTACGCGAGCGTAAGGTCGCTCTGCAGGGCGAACGTGCACGTCGGCAGCTGGCCGAACACCTGTCGGGTGATGGTCTTGGTCGTCGTGATTCCGTTGACCGTGTATGCGAACGTTCCCGTGTCGAGATCGGTGAAGCTAAGCGTGGCGGTGCCGAATACGCTGCCGCGCACGAGGCTCGGACTGAACGGCACCGAATTGAAAGGGGGCCCCGTCTCCTGCAGCAGGGTACCCGCATAGGTGTCGGTTTGCGTTTGCGTCACGACTTTCTGCGCGGTCATGATCAGCCACAATGCCTTGCCGGTGAGATCGTAGGTGAACCAGGTGGCCACGATGGTGTCGCCCTGGTGGGCGAGGTTGAGGCCCCACCCCGATTCGGACTCGGCCGGGCTGTTCCACCACAGGCCCTCGTAGTTCGCGGGTCCCGCGGCAACCACCTGCACCGCGGTCGGCGGCGATGCGTCGCCGAACGAATCTCCCGATGGCGCCTGCATCTGCCACTGGAAGTTGTACGTGCCCGCTGTGGCGGGAGCGACGATGTAGAAGGTGAACGTGACCGTCGCGTTCGGCGCAACGGGTTCCGGAAGTGGGACCGGATCGACGCTCCAGATCGTGTTGCCCGTCGGTCCCGCGGATTGCAGCGCATAGCCATCGGTCGTCTGCCACGTCGTCGGCGTCGTGTTCCGGAAAGTCTCCCTCACCAGGACCGTCGCACCGGCAGGAACGATCGCGGGGACCTGCTGGGACTCGAACTCCGCCGCCGTCGACACGGCGACGTTGGGATCAGGGGTCTCCTCGCCGAAGGTCCCGTGCAGCTGCGACAGCATGCGAAAGCGCAGCGGGGAGGGAGCAGCGAACTTCAGGCAGGTTTCGGGCTTCACGACGAAGTTGAAGGCGACCTGCTGGCCCGGCGCCACGTCGTAAGGAAGGAGGACGCGATTGCCGCTGTACATCCCGTGCGGATTGTCCTGGATGCACCAGTAGTAGTTGTCCTGCGGCTCCTGCGTAGCCAGGAAGACGTCGCCCTCGGCCTCGTACCAGGTCGCGGTGCCCGTGTTCTGCATGGTCACCGAGATGGACGCCGTCTTCCCGACTTCGATGAACGGCGGCACGACTTCCGAAACATAAGCCGCGTCATAGGCGGACTGTGCGTGCAGTGCCGGGCTCAGGGTCACCGAGGCGACCGAAAGCAATGTCACGGCAAGCCGCAAGCGGGCTGAGGGAAGCGCTCGCCGCCGCGCGCGTGAGAGCGATGCGTTCATCTCGAGTGCCGGCGTGTCCGACATATTACCGCGGGTGGAGCGCGCCTCGAGGCAGTGCCTACCAGACACGACAGCGGTTGGCGAGCAGGCGTCGATCATTGCCGCGGTCGATAGCCACGCACCAGGCGCACGATGCCGGAGACGATGAGCAGGACGGGAAACACCTGCATCGGCAGCAGAAAAACCATCGCCCCTTCGCCGAAACCTCCGGGCGCAATCGCCTCCGACGT
>DATJZM010000101.1:0-11394 GCA_035499135.1 Casimicrobiaceae bacterium
GTAATGGTTCTGCGTGTAATAGTAGAGAAGCCCGGCCCCGAAGCGGCCGAGATAGTGGCCGAGGATCGTGTCCTGTATGTCGAACTGATTGACGTCGTCATGGATGAGGCTGAGATTCGTCATCTCGAAGCCGAAGGCGAGCACGCTCACGGCGAGCGCTGCGAGGAAAGCCTTCTTGCTCGCATCGTCGATGCGCGCCCACCATCGGCCGACGACGGTTTCCAGTGGCGTGTCGAGTGAAAATCTCATGGCAGCAAATCGAAGCACCGCCGGCCGCAACGCGCCCCGCAGCAGGGAACAGGGGAGGTCACTTTGCCCTCGGGCGGTTGTAGCCGAAGACATGCATCAGATTCTCCAGCTCGGCCCGGCTCGAGACGACGTGATCGCGGATGTTGCACGTCGGATACGGAGCGATGGCCTTTTCGGTGTAACGGATGTCCGCGTCGGCCATACCCAGCAGCCCCATGCGGGTATTCTTGCTCACATGGCCCTTCGCCCGGAGCATGTAGATCAGTGCCGAGCAGTAGTGGTTGGCGGCGGGGCCGCATCCGATGATGTGGAACTCGTCTCCATTGATATTGGGCACGTCGAGCTGACCCCAGCAGAAGCGCGGCAGCTCGGCAATCTCGATCGCGGTGGGGTGCTGACTCGTCTGACTCCACGCGCTTGGCATCGTCGCGAGCAGAAGCACGAACGTAGCCGTTGCGAAGATGGCATGGACGGTCTTCAGCATGTTTCGTCTTTCCTCGGTTCGTCTGATGTCTTGCGCCGGGCAGAGTAGCGCTAGAAGGTGTAGCCGAACAGGCGTATGTCGTTGCTATGACGCTCGGCGACGATCGACTTGCTTACCTCGTCATAATACTCGGCGTAGCCGCGCTCCGCTTTCCGGAGGCCTGCCTTGAGGTGCGGAAGCCCGAGCGGCGGCAGGCCGATCCGCCGGCAAACCTCGGCAAGGTCGTCGCCTAGGTGTTCATAGCGCATGACGAAGTCGACGCAGAGGGCGCCCTCTAGGATGTAGAAACGGTCGTTCGTCGTCCACTCGCCGGCGACGAACTGCCGGAACAGCTTGGCCGTCTCACGAAACTCGTCGAAAGGAACGCCCGCGCGGTGGTACCAGCGTCGGGCGGGTCTCAGCGCCGGCTTGTTGCGGGCCTCCCAGGAGAAATTCGACACCACCCGATCCCACGGGTTTCTCGTGATGCTGAATTTGAAATATCCGTCCCATGTCTCGCGGGCGACCTTGCTTCTCACCGCGGCCGCGGAATCGTGCTGCGAGAAGCCGTCGGCGTTCATGGCCTTGTGTATCCACTGGCCTTTCTCGTCGCGATTGAACCAGTAATCCCCCAATGGCGTGACGATATCCGCCTCGCCGCAATGACCGGACAGGGCAGCCTCCACGCTGGTCCCGGCCGTCTTCTCCGACTTGATAAAAATGAAGCGATGCGTGTGGGAGATGATCACGGCGACGTCCTCACGCTGGCCGCCGCCTCCGTGATCACCTGCAGCCGATCGGCTTCGATGTTCGCCAGCTCCTGCGTGCGCCCGTCGGGCCAGCGGATCGTCATCGCGTCGACGCGCGGCTGCTTTCCAAGGCCGAAGTAGAGGCGGTAGTGTCCCTGCGAGAAATAGGCTCCGTCGTTCAGCCCGACCTGCTGCGTTTGCTCGCCCGTGGGCGTGCGCACGGAAACGCGCGCTCCGATCGCTTCGGGATTGCCTGGCGGGCCGACCAGTCGCAGCTCGAGCCAATGGTTGCCGTTTTCGAGCGCATTGCGATAGGCGAAGATCCTCCAGTCGAAGCGGTCCTCCGGGCTCTTGCCCGGCTTCTCCCACCAGCGCCACAAGGCGAAATTCTCGTTCACGGCGAGCAGCATGTCGCGCCGTCCACTGTTCTCGAAGTCGGCCCAGCTCACGATGGCCGCCATGTATTTGTGCGGCGGCAGCGCCAGCAATCCGGTTGCTTCGAAGTGGTGATCGGGCCTCTGGCGCAACAACCCTTGCGGCACGGTGTAGAGGTCAACGAGCCCATCGTTGTCGTAGTCGACCCAGCCTGCCGTCGCGCTGTCCGAAGGAAGCCCCACCGTCGCCGGATCGACCAGCGAGAAATGCCCGTGCCCGTCATTGAGAAGCAGCGCATTGCCGGTCTTCGATGCCGAAAACACATCGAAGCTGCCCGTTCCGCGGAAATCGGCGACCGACAGCTTGCCGTCGACGAACCAGTATTCCTCGGCATTTCCGCGCAGCTTCGGATTGTCGGCGCGAGCAAACTTGCCGCGGCCGATGAACTCCCGAGTGAACGACTTCCCGGCGTTGTTCCGGTACAGATAGAACCCGGTGTCCTCGGAAGTCAGGAGATCGATGTAGCCGTCGTTGTCCGCGTCGAACCAGACGAAGTCGATGATCTCGTGCCCGGGCAGGTCGAGTCCCACGAGCGCTGCCACATCGCTGAACTGCCGGTCAGCGCCCTGAACGTAGAGCTGTTTCGGATAGACGGCCCTCCAGTTGCCACGATCCTGGCAGTTGATGAAAAGGTCGAGCAAACCGTCCCGGTTGATATCCACCCAGTTCACCTTCCGCCCCGAGCAGCCGCGCTTTTCGATGCCGACCTCGCGGATGACGTTGCGAAAGCGGCCCGGTCCTTCCGTGACGAGCATTTCGTCTTGCATCCCGTGCGCCATTTCCGCGGGAAGAGCGAGCAAAGTGCCGGAGAGCGCGCCGCGGGTGATGTAGATGTCAGGAAGCCCGTCGCCGTTGTAGTCCGACCAGGCTACCCCATGACGGTCCTGGAACGTGAGCTCGAAGCTCGCGCTGCGCGGCGAGACCCTGCGTTTGCCGACGTAGACTGCGGTTAACGGAAACGAAGGATCGAGCTCGATCGTGATCGGAACGCCCGGCGTGTCGATCTCGAGGTCGACCTCGCCGTCCTTCGCTGCAGAGAAGCTCATCGTCGATTCCGACATCGTGTTCCCGATCGGAGGAGCCACGACGGGCGTCTCGACGATCACGCCATCCCCGGTGTGACTGTTGACCCTCGTAAACGTCCTGAGGCGGCCGCGCACGGGACGGACTTCGCCGATCCTGAAAGCGCGCAGCGCCAGCGTCCGTCGGTCCTTCCAGTAAATGTACAAACCCGGCGCCGACACCTCAGGTACGTTGAGCGCGATCTCGAGGCCGGGAAACTCCAGGCTCTGGTCGAGGCCCCATTCGGAGAGCACGTCGCGATATCCGCCCTTGCCGTCCCCCAGCAGCAGATCCTCGCGGTAGTTGTGATTGGTCGTGAAGATGTCGAGGACGCCGTCGCCGTTGATGTCGGCCACGCCGACGTCCATGATGAGGTGCCTGGCCTCGATCGGTGCGGGTCTCGCGACGAACGAGCCACGCGAAGGCCATAGCCAGTACGCGTCGGTCCACCGCAGCTCCCGCAGAAGGAGGAGCGCTGCGAGCGCGACCAGGGCAAACAACACGCCCGCCGCCAGGATGCGCTTCATCGCCCCGCCCTGCCGCCTGGCGCAGTGCGAGTGACGCCGATCGACGTCGACTCAGGCAAATTCCACCTCGAACAGCCGCGCCCATTCTTCGAGGAAGAGCCCGTGCAGCAGAAACGGGCGATCGGCGCCGCGCCGCGCACGAAGCTTCTCGTATTCGGCGAGATAGGCAGGGGCGCTGAAGACGGCGGCTGTCCGCGGCTCGCGGAAGACCTCCTTGACCCGGCGCGCGATGGCGTCGCTGCGCAGGTAGTCGAAGATCGGTGCGTTGAACGCGTCCTTGCTCTTGCGAAACAGGATCTCGTCGGGCACCAGCCCGGTCATCGCTTCGCGCAGCGGGAACTTGCGCCAGCCGTTGTGCATGAGGTGCGTCGGGTCCATCGAAAAGGCCAGATCGACGAACTCGTGATCGAGGAAGGGCGCCCTGCCCTCCACCGAGTTGGCCATGCTCATCTTGTCGTTGCACACGAGAAGCCGCGGCAGGCTGTAGCCCTGAACCTGGTCGTGCAGGAACCCCTTGATGCCGTCGAACGCTTCCGGCGGCGCCGCAAGAGGCTCGAGCCTTATGTCGTACTTGCG
The DNA here is from genome assembly GCA_035499135.1 of Casimicrobiaceae bacterium. Lineage (GTDB taxonomy): Bacteria > Pseudomonadota > Gammaproteobacteria > Burkholderiales > Casimicrobiaceae > PALSA-1003. The sequence goes on from DATJZM010000101.1 coordinate 4,062, forward strand.
CTGCAGCGCCCGTGCGTCGGCGAGCGCGCGGGCCGGCGTTGCCGGAGATAGGACCTTACGCAGATCGCGCAGGATCCGCTTCCTCTCTGGGTGGCGCAGCGTCGCGCCGAGCTCTCGCGCGAAGCGCAGAGGATGCCGCTGCTTCAGCAGATTGACGACGAACCGGGGTGCGAACGAGACGTAGCCGCCGAGGATCTCATCGGCGCCTTCTCCGTTGAGCAGCACCTTGCGTCGATTCGCGTGGGTGAGGCTGGCGATTTCCCAGCGCACGTAGGCGCTCTGGCGGGCGAACGGCTCGTCCATGTGGAAGATCGCCTCGCGGTAATGATCGCAGAAGCTTTCCTCCGACAGCCGCGACTTCTTCAGCTCGAACTGCGGGTAGCGCTGCAGGAAATGCCCGACGAGCGCGCTCTCGTCGCCGAGGTCGCGGCCGGATGCGGTCGTGAAGGCCATGATGCCGCTGCCGGTCAGTCGCGCCATGAGCGCCGCAACCGAGGTGCTGTCGGTTCCGCTGCTGAGCGAGACGCTCACTGGAACGTCGGAAACCATTCGTCGCTCCACCGCCTTCGCGAGCGAGGCGCGAAACTCCTCGGGAGTGACGCGCCTGCTGCCGTCGCGCGGCTCGTAATAGCGGGTGAGGGTCAGTCGTTGCTGGCGCAGATCGAACAGAGCGTTGTGCGCCGGCGGGAGCATCTGCACATCCTCGAAGAACGACTGGAGGTCGCCCTGGGCTTCGCCGCGGTAGAGGTAGTTCGAAACGACGGTTCTATCGGCGCGCCGGGAAATCGGGTGCGCCAGGATTGCCTTGATCTCGCTCGCGAAGACGAGCTTGCCGTCGCGGACGCGATAATGCAGAGGTTTCTCGCCGAAGCGGTCGCGCGAAAGGAGCAGGGTCGCCTTCGTCTCGTCGTAGAGCGCGAAGGCCCACATGCCGTTGAGCCGGTGCACGCACTCGGGTCCCCACTCGAGATACGCGGCAAGGATCACCTCGGTGTCACTTTCGCTGCGGAAGCGATGGCCCCTGCTCTCCAGGTCGCGCCGCACCTCGCGGAAGTTGAAGATCTCCCCGTTGTAGGTGAGGATCGCGCGCCGGCCGTCGCGCACGTATTCCATGGGCTGGTGACCCAGCGCGCTCAGGTCGATGATCGACAGCCGGCGATGTCCGAGGCTCACCTGCCCGTCGACGAACAAGCCCTCGTCGTCCGGACCGCGGTGGCGAAGACTGGCCGTCATGGTTCGTACCAGAGGCTCGTCGGTCCAGTTGAATCCGGCGATTCCGCACACAGCGGGGCTCCAAGCGTCGCGTCGTGTGGGATCATAACGCAACCGCAGCCTCCCGACGTGAGCGCGGCCGCGACTCGGTTCTGTGCAATAATGAATCGACGCTCCGCGGTGCACGGATTCCGCGCGACGTCTTACAACATGTTCTGGACAGGCGATCTGATCGCGCTCGCAGCGCGCCACTCGGCTTGAGCGCCATGACTGCGCGCGACGCAGCGCTGGCGGACCGCGTCGGGTTCGCGATCGGCACCGGCCGGTGCGGGACCGTGTTTCTGTACGAGGCGCTGGCGAAGGAGCCGGGAGTTGCCAGTTCGCACGAGCGCAACCCGGAGAACGAAGCCTTCCAGCGCTACTGCAAGTGGCACCGGCTCGCGGTCGACGACGAAGGGTTTCTCGCCACGAAGGAACGCGAGATCCGCGCCGACCTCGAGCGCTTCGGATACTCGTTCGAGGCAAGCCCCTACCTCGCATTGTCGACGCGTGAGCTGCACGAGCGCTTCGGCGCGAAGTTCGTGTTTCTCATCCGCCGTCCGGACCGGGTCGTGAGCTCGTTCGTGCACAAGGGCTTCTACAGCAAGCCCTACGCGGTCGGCAACCTTGAGCTCGCCACCGGCTACCAGGATCAGACGCCCGAGCGCTTCTTCACTTTCTTCGCGCGCATCTCTCCGCGCGGCGAGTTCTTCCACACCTGGAACGCGATGACGCCCGTCGGCAAGGTCGCGTGGTTCTGGAAAGCCTACAACGAGCGCACGCTGGAGCTGCTGGACGCGCTGCCGGCAGGGAGCTGCCGCGCGGTGCGCATCGAGGACGTTGATTTCGTGAAGTACCGCGAGCTGTGCGCTTTCCTCGGCGTGGATTCGAAAATGGCGCAGAGCGAGTTCGAGGCACTGAGTGCGAGCCGCCCGCACGCGTTCTGGCGCAAGCGCTCGATCGACGAGTGGTCGCAACGCGAGGTCGAGGAATTCGAAGGACAGGTGGGAGAGCTTGCCAGTCGCTATGGATACGCGTATCGCGTCTCCGAGCTTGTCGACGAGGCACGCGCGGAAAAGGCGGAATCGCTGCGCCTCGGCCGCATTCCCGCGCCAAAGCCCGCGCTGCGATTCTGGCGCGTTCGCCGCGCCGCTGCGCAATGGCTGCGGAGCATCGCGACGTCGGTCGATGCCAGCTGAGCCTTCCCCTTCCGCCGATCCCGCGCCTTCGCTCGACGCTGCGGCATGAACGTCTGGCACGTCGCCTTCCGGGTCGATTCGCTCACCTACACGGTTGCAAAGGCGCTCTCCCACGGCGGGCACGACGTCAGCGTGTGGGTCGTTGCCACGGACCAGGACTATGGCCTCTCCGAAGGCATCTACCGGGCGGTGCGAGAGACGCCGCGGGTTCGCGTCGTCGACGGAGGCGAAGCACGGCTACCCTCAGCGATCGACCGGCTCATCGTACAGAGCCACCCGCGGCCGGACGAGTCCACTCGCGATGCGGCGCGCCTCGCCGGCCGAGCACGAAAGATCACGCTCATCTCGGCCGGCGATCGCAACCGGTCGCGGCGCGATGCGGCCAAGCTGCAATGGCTCGAGGCGCGTCGACTCTGGCGTCACCTCGCGCGAACCGATCGAATCCTCTACAAGGACGGATTTCACCCGCGTGACCTCTACGCGCCGTTCAAGGCGCGCGGCAACCTGGGGTTCGACGTGCACTCGCAGTTCCTGCACAGCGAGGAGCTCTTCCACATGATCCATGCGCAGGACTGGGACCCGGCCGCGAAGCGTCCTATCCTCGTCAACTTCCTCGGTTGCCGGGACCCGGACGTGCGCGCGCGGTTGCTGGACGGGATCCGGCCCCTTCTGCTCGGCAAGGAGGGCACAGCCCCAGGCGAGCTGCGCAAACCCGCTTTCTGGCACGAGTACACGAACGCCTCCCCGGTTGGGCTCGATCCGAGGGAATTCCTTTCGATCCTGACGAGCTCCGATTTCACCCTGTGCCCTCGCGGCTACTCGCTGGTGACGCACCGTCCTCTCGAGGCAATGCTCAGGGGAAGCATCCCGGTGCTAGCCGAGCACGAGCTCGACCTCTACGGCATCGAGCTCGTAGACGGCGAGAACTGCGTCGCCGTGGCGGACGAACGGTGGGCCGAAACGATTCGCGCGCTTGCGGGCATCGACGAGCGCCAACTGGCCCGGATGCGCGGGCGAGTGCATGAAATGTTCGATGACGAGCTGTGCTACGACGCGGTGGCGCGGCGCCTGCGCAGCGGCCTCGGCATCGACGATTCCACGGCGGGATCGGCTCAGCTCGCGAGCCCGCCGGGAGCGGCTGCGCTCTCCTGATTCGTCGTCCAGGCGCGCGTGAGCGCGCGAATCCTCGGCGGACAATCTCCGAAGCGCCGGAGCAGGTAATCGAGCACGCCGCGGCGATGCGCGATCTCCTGCGGGTCGCGCAGCCTGCGTGACCATTCGCGAAGATAACCTCGCGCACTCCAGCGTAGCGCCTTGAGCGCGGAATCAGTTACGCTCGTGTCGATGCGGGGCGCCGGGTAAAGCCGACGCAGGCTGGCGGCGAGGATCCCGCCCCACTCTCCGCGCGAGACGTTCTTCTCCGCCCAGAGCAGCTTGTTGCGGCTGCTGAAGTAAGTCCGCAGGGGAGAAGCCTCCGAGCCGAACGAGGTTCCGACCTTGTGCCACACGCGTGCGGAGGGAACGCTGATGCACTCGAAGCCAGCCCGACGTGCGCGAAAGCACCAGTCCGAGTCCTCATAGACGAGAAAGAAACGCTCGTCGAGCATACCGACTTTCCGCGCAACGTCGGCACGGAAGAACAGTGCCGCGCCGCACGCGTACTCGGTGGGCATCGGGTCGGAGGGCAGCTCGGAGGCGAGCCGACCCTTGCCTGGCGCGGTGAAGGCCGCGTCCTCGCGTGCCCACTCGGCTCGCGTGAACCACAGCCGCTCGGGATCGTGCATGTAGAAGATCCACGGTGCAAAGCACCCCGCGGCCGGGTTCCGGTCCGCGGCCGCAAGAAGTTGATCGAGGAGCGCGGGATCGACAGTCGTGTCGTTGTTGAGCACGAGGACGAAATCGGCACCGCGCTCGAGCGCGTGGCGGATGCCGAGATTGTTGCCGCCCGCATAGCCGAGATTTCTGTGCACCTCGACCAATTCGAAGTCCGCCGGCGAAGCAATACGGCGAAGCGCGGCGACCGACTCGTCGCGTGAGCCGTTGTCAACGACGACGACGCGGCGTTCGCCGTAGCGCAGCCGCCGCAGCGAGTCGAGGCAAGTCAGCGTGTCGCTGAGACCGTTCCAGTTGAGGACGACGATCCAGATGAGAGGCCTGGTTCCACGTGGTGCATCCATTGTGGAGAGTGTAGGCGATACCGGCGACGAGCGCGTGCCCTGTCGCCGACCCGCACACGTCCGCAGCTGCGCCGCGAAGCGCCCGCTATCCGCGCCGTCCGTCTTCGGCCCGATCGGGCACGCGGCTCGTTAGACCTGCATCCTACGGCCCGACGTTCTCGACGGTCTCGACGGCAGCGACCCACTGAATCGTCTTGCCCGCCTGGCCCGTGCCTACGAAGCCAAGCGCTCCGTTGCTGGTGTCGGCCACCGGGGTGAACGACCACGTTGCCGCGCCTGAGTCTCGAGCTACCAGAGTAACAGTCGAGGTCTGGGTCACAGTGGCCGCCCCGTTGCCGCGCTTGACCATGCCCTCGAACTTCCAGACCGCGCTGTCGCCCGTCGTCAAGTCCCGCGCGACGATTCGACCCGAGAAGGCATAGCTCGCATCATCCGGCAGCGCGAGCAGGTTTTGACGAGACAGCGATGGCACAACGCCATCCGTGGTAAGCGTGGTCGCTACGTTGTTGGAAGTCTGTATCCTGAGTATGTAGGTACCGATTTGCGCATCGCCTGTCTGCGCGATCCAACCGCCAGCGTAGGCCAACGCTCCGTGTATGCCTCGGGTCGTCGCTTGGGTTCCTAAGGCCACTGCCTGTGTGGCGTCCGAAACGCTGGACCAACCTATCGCGATCGAGTTATCCCGCGATGCAAGGTTATCGTGCCCGATAGCCACGCTGTCCGTTCCCGACGCGACTGAGGTGTGACCAATTGCGGTGCTCGTGTCGCCGCTTGCGGTAGGTGCATAACCCAGAGCAACGCTGCCGACACCGCTGGCGATGCTGCTCTGCCCACCGGCAATCGATATTGTTCCAGAGGCTTCGTTGTCATAGCCCCCGACGACAGTTGCGTACAGCCCGCTTGCCTCATTGTCGGCTCCGCCCGAGATAGTGGCTGCTGTGCCGGAGGCGACGTTGTAAGCATAGGTGCGGGAGCGCTGAAAGTCGGTAGCGAACTGGCCCCGCTTGTTCCCGCCGGCTACCCCGTTGTCCGGCACGTCCGCCAGGATGGCGCCAGCCCCCTTGGTGATAAACGCGATGTCTGCATCCGTGGCCGAGCTGCCGCTCATAAGGGCATCGACGGGCACCGAGGAATTCGGTGCGCTGACGATTTCGACGCTGTTGAACACTGTTCCAGGAGGAGTTCCGCTGTTTACGACCTGCGACAACGCCGGGCTCGCGGAGGACGCATTCGCAACATCTCCGCTGTAGGCCGCACTAATGCTGTGTGTGCCCGCCGTAAGACCGCTCGTGCTGCATTGCGCGGTGCGCGTGTTGCCACTGCCGGCGAGGGTGACTGCAGTACATCCGCTGATCGTGCTCGCGCCGTCGGAGAACGCTACGCTCCCCGTTGGCGCGTTGCCGGTCACGCTCGCGGTGAACGTAACGTTTGCCCCAACTGTGGAAGGATTGAGCGAGCTGGACAGAGAAGTAGTCGTCGGCCCTGCGCCTCCGCCGCCACCGGCAACGATCGAGACCACATCGATGAAGGTGGTCTTGTCCGTGGCATCGGTACCCGTGAACGCGATGGTATGCGAGCCACTGCCCGCGACCGAGAAGGGGATGCTAACCGCGGCGAAGGTGGTGTTTGCAGGTTGAACCAGGCTGCCGATCTGCGCGCCGTCGACTGTCACCCGTACGGGCTGGACGTAAGGAAATGTGCAGCACTGTCGCCGGGCCGCCTGGAACGACAACGTATAGCTGCCCGCGCTGAGGTTCACGACCTGGGAGATGCTGCCAGTGGCCTGCACGAAGGCCGCCTGTCTTCCGTCGGGTGCTGCAGCGGCACCCCAAGCACTGCCGTTGCTCTCAATGCCGCTGTTACCGGCGAAGGTCCACGCGACGCCCGTTCCGGACGGGTTGTACACGTAGCCTCCGAGGGTCAGAGAGGGTGTTTCGAAGCTGCAGTTGACCAGCCCCTGACAGGCCTGCGCAAGGGCGACCGGCGAGACCAACCACACGAGCAGCAGCCCGATTTGCAACAATCTCCCGAAGCGATCAGCTTTCATAAGTTCCTCTGCCTCCGCAACTTGGACCCGCTCGGCACGCGTTGGAGAGCGATCGCGCTCTCGGCCCCGCAGGGGATGCAATCCGCCAAACACCTTTCTTAAGCTAAATCTATGCCATTGGCATAAACCAGTCAAGAATCGCTTCGTTACAATGAGCTAGCCCAAATAGCTCAAGTAGCTTCTTGGGCGCATTGTAAGATTTCTCGACGCGCTGGCAGCTTTTCGCATCCCGAGATACAAGGCCCTCGCAACGTGTCAGCGGCCCGCATGGTCGGACCGCAACGGCGCTCCGAAAACGCTAAGGGAGCATCTAGCCCAGGGCAGGCGAAATCACCGCGCTCGCAAGCGCCACAGCAAATGCCTTTCGGCGGTGCGAGAGAGCGAGTTCTTGAGCCTTTGCCGCAGCGAAGCGCGGTGCGCGCCCGCCGCTTCCCAAAGGCAGGTCACGGGGACGGGACCACGTTGATCCCGTGCCCCCAGGTAGGCGCGCTGCGACCACATTGCGCGGATCTCTTCGACAAAGGCAGCTTCGCTGGCGATTTCACGATACCGTTTCATATCTCGCGCGGCTGCTTCTCCGATCGAATTGCGCAAAGGTGCATTCTCCGCGAGTCGCTGCATCCAAACGGCCGCGTCGTCGACGCGCGGCTCGGCCCAGA
>DATJZM010000102.1:0-107783 GCA_035499135.1 Casimicrobiaceae bacterium
GTGGCGAACGGCTCGAGCATCGCGGTCGTCGCTGAATACGCGGACCGGCGCTGCGCGCTCCTCGGCGACGCGCACGCGGAGCTCATCGAGCGGTCGTTCCGGCGCATGGCGACCATGCGCAGCGAGAAGCGGTTGCGGCTCAACGCCGTCAAGCTTTCCCACCACGGATCGAAGGGCAACATCACACCGGAGATCATGCGCGCGATCGACTGCCGGAACTACCTCGTATCGACGGACGGCAGCATCTTCCACCATCCGGACGACGAGGCGATTCAGTGTGTCCTGAAGTACGCGAAGCCCACGCGGCTTTTCTTCAACTACCGCTCCGAACGCACCGCGGGCTGGGACAGGGCATCGACGGAGGCGCAACCCGACTGCACCGCGCAGTACTCGAGAAGCAACGGCGAGAGCCTCGAGCTCGATCTCCTCGCGTTCTAGCCTCTCGCCATGACCAGCATTCCGGACGCCCAGGCGTTGTCCTTCCGGGCGAGCAGCCGCATGCCCCGCCGCGTATTGCGGAAGGCCCTGTCGATCGCCTTCTCCTTGAAGAGCTGATGGTAGAAGAGGCGGGCGTGCTGCTCGGCAGGCTTGTCGAGGACCTTCCAGCGAAAACCAAGGACGGCAGGCACGCCGTACTGCGCAGCGGCGACGGCGAAATCCGCATTGGCGGTTCCGCAGCCGGAGAGATACAGCAGGCTCGTCGTCTCGCGCAGGGAGGGCGCGATGGTGTTCATCTCCACCGCCTGCGGGTGCCCCGGCTCGCCGACGAACAGGCACGCGTGCTCGGTCGTGGCCGGCCCGCCGTTCGACGCCGACTCGGAATGATAGGCGTGGCCGGCGAAGTGGATTACGTCCCACGGCTCGGTGAGCAGCTCGAGGAAATCATCCCGGCTTAGCGGCTTGTCGGGGTCGATGCCGACGACCTTGAGTTCCCTGAATCCGACGGTTTGCCGCGCATCCTTGAAGATCGCCTGAACTGCCTCGCACTCGGATTTCACGTGCGAGAGCTCGCCCAGCTTTAGCGCGCTCCCACCGACGACGATGTCGTCGCAATAGCCGCTGGTGTTGGCGCCCACGACGAGGCACCGCTTTGGCCGCGGCGTCCCGTCGAACAGAGGCGTGTTCGCGGCAGTCTGCTCGCGCACGTTGCGCACTACCGGCGCGTGGATCATCCAGGGATGGCGCGCTGTCTGCACGGGTGGAAACACCGCCTCCAGCGCGACTTCGTACTGTTCCTTGCCGACGGAGAAGATCACGCGGGTATTCTGCAGGCCGCCTGCTTCCTCGACGCCCTGCTTGATCTCGGCCTCGAACGTGCTGTCCACGCCGAAGAGGCTGCGGACGATGCCTTTGCCGAGCTGTGTGAACGTATCCTCCCAGTCGGGCAGGCCCTTGCCGACGATTCCGGCGAGCGTCTTGCACAGATCCTGCGCGCCGGGATCGAAGCTGAGCGTTCCCCTGCGGTCGAACGGATGCGCGAAGTTGTCGCCGTGCAACGTGTAGGTCCAGCGGTTGCCCGCGTCCGCTCCGATCACGATGTCGAGGCGCTTTGGCGGCGGCTTGGCCGTGCGGATCTGTTCCATGACCCTCGCCAGATAACCCTCCTTCATCGCGTTGCAGTACACGTTGGGTCCAAGCGAGCCAAGCCTGCTGATGACGGCGTCCGGAACGGGCGATGGCGTGATGAGGGCTATCGGCGTCGTGGCGACGGCGGCCGCTGCCGCGCAGAACGAAAGACCCCCGTCGTCATCGGTCGGCTTGCTCGCGTCGGGGGCGAGCGCCAGGGATACCACGATGAAATCCGGGTGCAGCTCGGTCAGCAGGTCGAGGCCTCGCTCCCCATCTTTGGCGAGAATGCTGATGTCGTTCTGTGCCTGCAGCGCTGCTCCGACCTCGCGCATGAGAGGCACGTCGTTGGTGACCAGGAGGACTTTCTTGTTCATGCCTGGCTCGACAACGGAAACTGCAGCTCGATCTCGGTCCGCCGGTCAGCACTCACCGTTCCGCGCCAGGACCCGGCATGGTTTTGCACGAACTCGTCGATCAGCGGCTTGGCTATCGCCATGTCGGCGTCGCTCGGTACCCATGGGGCATCGCGCTGCTGCTCGGGCATGCGGGCGTCGAGGTAGCCGCGCAGCTGCACCTTTACGTCGCGCCCCGCAACCGATACCGAGGCGCGGACCGGCTCGCTCTCCGGGGCATAGCGCAGCATCGCCGCGAGGAATGTCTCGAGAGCGAAGCCGATCTGGAAGTGATCTCCCTTGATGATGGGCAACGGGCCGGGCGCCGGAGGCTCGACGACGATCCGGCCGCGATCGGCGAGGTTGCGCGCAAGCGCCTCGAGCTCAGCCTGCAAGTTGAGCGGCGCGAATGCCGAGCCCGCGGGCCGCGCGTCCGGGTTGAACATCGCTAGGCGCAGGTAACCCTGGCGTACTCGACCTAGCTGGCGCACCACGCGGCGCAGAGCCGCTTCGTCCGCAGGCGAGCGGCGCGAGAGCTCGTCGATCTCGGCGATTGCTGCCGAGAGCGGCGTGCAGGTTTCGACGGCCACCGAATACGCCGCCTTCACGAGCACACCTTCCTGGACCGTCCTGCGCATCGCGCTCGTATCGCGTACGACGAAGATCGAGCCGGTCAGGCCGGCAGGAAAATCGCGGCGCGACACGAACACCGGGACCGTTCGAAGCGGACGATTCGGTTCCTCGCCGGAAGGATTGCACTGCTTGAAGGAGAATTCGCCGAGGTCTCCCGGCGCCGGCTCGGAGAGGCGCGCACAAGCGGAAGGCTCTTCGAGATAGTCGCAGAGGTTGCCTTTTACCTCCGCGGGATCCGTGCACCCGAGAAGATGCGCCGCAGCGGCATTGACCCGGCGCAACCCGAGATGCGCGTCAGTCACGAAGATCGCCTCCGAGGCGTGCTCGAAGCACTGCGTGAGGAAGAAGAGATCGGCGATCCGCTGCATCAGCCCGCCGACCTCCGCAGCGACTTCCTCCAGCGCCGCCACCTCGTCTGAGGAGAAGGCGTTCTCCTGCGTGTCCTCCACGTTGATGATCCAGCGCACATCCTTCTCACCTTCCGGCCTGATGGGCACGCACAGCTCCGACAGCACGCTCCCGGACTCGACGCCGTAGTGGTAGTCGGGATCCTTGGTCACGTTGCCGACGCTCTGAGTCTCGCCGCTGGCGACGACGCGCCCGAGAATTCCCTTCCCGAACGGCTGCTCGTATTGCTCCGGCAGGCGAATCGGATCCTTGTCCCGGGAATGCTGCGCGAGGAGCCGCACCGTCTGCGCGCTCCGATCGACGCGGAATATCGACACGTGCGACCAATCGAATATTTCTACGAGCCGGGTCGCCAGGGTCGAGCAGGCTGCGCTTACGATCGTGCACCGGTTCAGCGTCCTGAGCAGATCCAGACGTTGCGCAAGGAGCGTCTTCTCGAAATGCCCGTAGGCCTGGAGCACAGTGCTGGCGACCGGGGCCGACAGCAAGAGCTCCTCCTGTTCCTTGCTGAACCCGTCGAGTTCGCGGCTCATCAGCGTGATCGAGCAGACCGTCTTCCCGTCGCGATGCACGTCCCTTCGCAGCACGCTCTTGATGCCGGCATGGAAGAGCTCCTGCACCGCGCGATCGCTCTTGTAGGGCGCCCACGTGGGGTCCTCGAAGAATTTCTCGAGGTCGGGAACGATGTTCGAGCCCGACGCGTACCACTGCTTCATGGCGTCGGTGAGCGCAAACCAGCGCTTGTAGCCGAGCGCCGGACCGTCCGGCGAGGTCGAGAAGAAGCTCCGGACGTGATTCCCGTCGCTGCTCATCCGCGACACGGACATGCGCTCGAACGGGATCACGCGCTTCAGGATGTCGGCGAGGCCCTCGAGCAGCTCGTCGGGCGTCTGGTCAGGGCGATTGAGCTGGCGGATCGCCTCGGTGAGCTCCTGTTGCTCGAGGCTGCGAAACAGCCCTAGCGCCGTCACCACGTTGCCATGCTCGTCGGTGATGGGAAGCCCGGTGATCTGCAGAGGAATTTGGCGGCCGTCGGACAGCCGGCGCGCAATGACGCGATAGTTGCCGATGAAGCCGGCGCGCCGGCGCTCGATCTCGGAGTCGACGACCTTCTTGGACCGGTCGTCGACGAACACCTCGTCGATGGAGATGCCGGAGTAATTCGCGGGGGCTCCCAGCAGACGGATCGCGGCCGGATTCGCGTAGCGGATGCGCCGCAGCTGCATGTCGATCTCGACGATGGGCAGCAACGAAGCTTCCAGCACGTCGCGACGCAGCCCCAGCGCATGCTCGGCCCGGATCAGCGTGCTGTCCGGGCCTGAGGCACCGGGGGAAACACCCCCCATCGGCTGCTGAACTGTCGGAGCTGGCACGAGCTACCTCGTCCGAATCCGCCCGCTGCGGGACTGAAATTGTAGCTGACATTCGGCCACACAAAGCGCCAGCTCGGGCGTCGGCTTTGCGTGCCTCTGGGGCGGGACTATTCACGCTTTGCGCTGAGTAGGGGCGACCAGGCCGGCCCGGCTCGCGAAGTCGCGCCTACAATTCACTATGTACTCTACAAACGAACGAGCTTCAGGCCAATCGATCGAAGCCTCCCCGCCTGCCTGGCCCATCCCGTGTACCGGACGGTTAAAGCATCCTCGGGTCTCGGCGAATCGGCGGGCACGCGGGCGATTGCCGATTGTCGAATTGAGGTCTGCCCGTTCGACTAGTAAACAGTGGAGACGCGTAATGTGGCCGCGGAGGTGGCAGCGCTGCCCGGCGTTCCCGCGGTTCCCGGATGGGCAAGATGTTGGGAGTTCTTGAGCGGCTTCGAAGCAAGGAGAGAGCGATGAAATACCTGTGTCTGATTTACGCAGATGAAGTGTCGCGGGAGAAAAGGTCGAAGTCCGAATCGGACAAGATCTTCGACGAGTACGTGGAGTTCACGAAAAGCGTGCAGAGGAACGGCAACTACCTTGGCGCCAACCCGTTGCAGCCCACCCGCACGGCGACCACCGTACGCGTGCGCAACGGCAAGACGCTCACCACCGACGGTCCGTTCGCCGAAACCAAGGAGCAGCTCGGCGGATACTACCTGGTCGAGGCCAAGAATCTCGAGGAGGCCATCGGGATTGCGGTGAGGATTCCTACAGCGCGCTTCGGGAGCATCGAGCTGCGGCCGATCATGGAGCTGCCGGCGCAGGTGCAGCGCACGCTGGCGGCGGTGGAATAGAGGAGGTTCGCATGAAGCGCTACGTTGACGGTTTTGTCGTTCCCGTTCCGAAGAAGAGTCTCTCCGCTTACCGGGCGATGGGGCGCACGGCGGGTAAAGTCTGGCGCGAGCACGGCGCGCTCGAGTACATCGAAACCGTAGCCGACGATGTCAAGCCCGGCAAGTGGACCTCCTTCCCGCAGAGCGTGAAGTTGAAGAAGGGCGAGACGGTGGTCCTCTCCTACATCGTGTACAAGTCGCGCGCGCATCGCGACCGCGTGAACGCCAAGGCGATGAAGGACAAGCGGCTGGCGCCGATGATGAATCCCAAGACGCTGCCGTTCGATGGCAAGCGCATGTTCTGGGGCGGTTTCAAGGTGCTCATCGACGCCTAGCTCGACCTGGAGGAAGCGAATGCGATACCTGCTGCTGTGCTGCTTCGACGAGAAGCGGTGGAATGCGATCCCGGAAGCGCAGCGCGACGGGATCATGCGCGACTACGGTGAGCTTTTGAAGAGCCTCGATCAGAGCGGTCAGCACGTAGGGAGCGGACGGCTACGGTCCACCACGACCGCCACCACGATCCGCGGCAGGAACGGCAAGCCGTTCGTCACCGACGGGCCGTATGCCGAGACGAAGGAGCAGGTGGGCGGCTACCACCTCGTCGAATGCCGGGACCTCGACGAGGCGATCTCGATCGCGAAGCGGATCCCGACAATATCCCACGGCGGCGCAGTCGAAGTGCGTCCGCTGTACGACTAGCGGAGACAGCGATGAAATATGTCTGCCTCGGGTACATCGAATCGGGCAAGTTCGAGTCGATGTCCGACAAAGAGCGCAATACCTTCCTCGACACGTGCTTCGAGTACGATGATGTTCTCCGGGAGAACGGCCACTTCACCGGCGGGGAGGCGCTACAGCCCGCGGGCAACGCTGTGACCCTGCGCTTAAAGAACGGCAAGGTCATGGTGACCGACGGTCCGTTCGCCGAGACCAAGGAGCAGCTCGGCGGGATCCTCGTGCTCGAAGCCAACGATCTCAACCACGCCATCCAGCTGATGTCGAAGCATCCCGGCGTGCGCGCGGGTCCCTTTGAGATCCGGCCGGCCGCCGACCTGGGCGACATGATCCGCGCCAGCGAGCAGCGGCGCGGAAAATGAGGGGCCGCGTGATGGGCCTGTGGCAATCCGCGACGCGGGGAGAGTAAGAGTGGCCCGGAAAAAAGAAGAGCAGGCGCGCTCGGAGGGGGGAACGCCTGCTCTAGGGATCGGCCTTCGGAGGAATCGAGGCCGATAGGGGACGTAACCAAGTGGACCCAGTTTAGGGGGCGAGTGTCACAGAAATGTGTCACCGCCCCCGGGGATTTGTTTCGTTTGTTTCACGGTGGCCAGCCGAGCCGCGAGAGGCTTGGCGCGGGGGCGCCCGTGGGCCGGCGACCGCTCAGGGCTCCCGGTCGCCGAGCCAGTGTTGCGACTTGGTCGTCGTGCCTGCGACGAGAAACCGCTTGGCGCGCTCCCGAATCTCGCGATCGGCGATGCTGGCGCGCTCGTGCTGGCGCAGATGCTCGACCCACGACTCGTCCATGAAGCACTCTATGTAGCGACTCGGCTCGGCCGAATCGTGAAACAGCTCCCAGAAGTAGGCGCCGTTGCGCCGACGCATCTCGCGCACGGCTTGCATCGCGCTGACAAATTCCTTGCGCTTGTCTGACCGGACGCGGTATTCGATGGTGACGAGCACGGGGCCGCTGTCCGGCTCCGGAGTCTCGGCGAGAACCGGCGCTGCCCAGTCCAGCGACGGTCTGAAATCGAGCACCTGGTGAGCGCCGAGCTTGAATCGCCACGTCAGCGCGATAGCGACGATCATTCCCAACGCGGCGAGCGTCAGCGAATCGGGAATGCCGATCCGCACAGCGACCTGTCCCCAGAGAACGCTGCCGAGCGCCATTCCGCCCATGAAGATCACCACGAAGGCGGCGAGCCCGCGGGCACGAACCCAGGCGGGCAGAGTGAGCTGGGCGGAGACCTGCAGCGCGGAGAGGATCGAGATCCACGCCATGCCGGTCGCCACCATCGCCACCGCGAGCAGCGGAATGTTCTGCACATGGGCGAGCGCGAGCGCGGCGAGCGCATAAAGCCCGCTCGCTCCGGCGACGAGCGCATCGCGCGAGACCTTCGCGCGGACCTTGGGCAGCAGGACGCCGCCAATCACGGCGCCGAGGCCGATGCAGGTCAGGAGCAGACCGTAGATCTCGGGGCCGCGCCCAAGCTCCTTGCGCACGATCAGAGGGAAAAGCGCCCAGGTGGCGGCAGCGAACACGAAGAATCCGCCGCCGCGGATCAGCACGACCTGCAGCGCCTCGGTGTGCATGACGAAGCGCATGCCAACGCGAATGGCGCTCAGAAAGCGCTCGGCAGGGAGCGTGCTCTTGTGGTGCTCGCGCCGCCAGCGCAGCAGCGCCGCCAGGATGCCGACGTACGACAGCGCGTTGAGAATGAACACGAGCCACGCCCCTACCGCAGCCACCAGAACGCCGGCGATCGCGGGGCCGATCGCGCGCGAGGCATTGATGGCCATGCTGTTGAGCGCGATCGCGGCGGGCATCTGCTCGGCCGGGACAAGCTCCGGCACGATCGCCCCCCAGGCAGGCAGCATCATCGCGGAGCCGACGCCGAGAGCGAAGACGAAGCCGAGCAGCAACCACGCGGTGGTGAGCTCGAACAGTGCCAGCAGCCCGAGCGCGCCGGCAACGAGCAGCAGGTAGACCTGGATGACGATGAGAAGCCGCCTTCGATCGACGATATCGGCGAGCGCGCCCGCCGGCAGCGCGAGCAGCATCAACGGGAAGCTGTCCGCCGCCTCGACCAGCGCCACCAGCGAGGGCGAGGACGAAAGCGACGTCATCAGCCAGCCGGCCCCGACGTCCTGCATCCAGCTGCCGACGTTCGAGACGAGCGTCGCGATCCACAAGCTGCGGAAGAGCGGCGAGTGGAGGGGCGCCCAGGGATCCGACGCGGCAGGCCCGCTCGGCCGATGCGCGTCGGCAGGGCGTGCAGTCTTCATGACAGGACGCGCAAGGGGGCGGTCACCGGAGCTGCAGGACGACCTCGTCGATGTAGCACCAGCTCCAATCCTCGCCCGGTTCGAGCGAGCTCATGATCGGGTGCTTCGTCGCGCGGAAGTGCTTCGATGCATGCTTGTTCTTCGAGTCGTCGCAACACCCCACGTGCCCGCAGGTTCGGCACAGACGCAGGTGCACCCAGGTGTCACCCATGGCGAGGCACTCCTCGCAGCCGCTCGAGTTCGCTTGCGCCGTGACGACGGATTTCAGGTGCTTGCAGGAGAGTGTCATGAGGTGATCTCCGGAGTCTTGAGCGGTGAATCCCTACGTGAGGAAGCGAGTCAGAGCAGCCATCGTCTCTTCGCGGTTCTCCTCCATCAGCCAATGCCCCGTGTCCCTGAGGACCACCACGGTGACGTCGCTCGCCACGAGCTTTGCCTGCGCGCCGAGAGCGACGCCGTTCGCCTTCGCGCCGCCGATCGACAGCACGGGGACGGCGAGCTTGGTCCTGGCGAGCTCCGCAAAGTCTTTCGCGGTCTTCGGAAACGAGGCGAAATAGGCGAAGCCCGCAGCCATCCTGCCGGGCCGCGAATAGGCGAGCGTGTAGGCGCGTCGATCCGCCTCGGGGATGGAACGTTTCTTGTTTGCGGCGAAATCGTTCCAGAAATGCTCGAAGAAGATTCGTTCGCGCCCCTTGACCAGCGCTTCCGGAGTCGGGCCGTAGAAACGGAAATGCCAGATGCCCGGATGGTTGTAGATCGCTTCCCATCCGGCGACGCCCGGCAGGAAAGCGTCCATCAGTGCGAGCTTTTCGGTCTCATCGCGATACATGGCCGCATAGGCATAAGCGACCATCAGTCCGATATCGTGCCCGACGACCCGCAGCTTCGAGTAGCCGAGCGAGCGCACCGCCGCACGAATGCGCTCGGCCGAGGTCTTCATGTCGATGCCCGTCGCGGGTATCGACGAGGCGCCGATGCCGGGCAGGTCCGGTGCGATGACCGTAAATTGCGGCGCGAGAGACTTCGCGAGGGGTTTCCACATCCGCGACGTCTCGGCGTAGCCGTGAAGCAGGAGCACCGCCGGTCCGCTGCCGCCCACCGTGACGCTGACGGTAGCTCCATCGACCTTCACTGCCTGCGTCTTGAATCCGGGCCGAAGACCGGCGCGACTGTGCGGTGTCCGAACCATGTCGAGCTCCAGAGAAAGCGTGCTAGAAAGCGACGATAGTCGAGGCCCGATCGTCACCGCAAGGCGCAAGCGCAGCCGCGGCGAAGACGAGCGACCCGCCCGCTAATCCGGAGACCGCGCTGGAAGAGCACGGCGGGCTCCGCATCGCATTTCGTTCAGCGACCGGGCGTCTCCCCGGTGCGGCTGGCTTCGAAGAGGAACCAGGTGCGCCGCTCGGCCTCATCGATCCAGACCTCGAGCAGGCTCGCCGTCGCCACGTCGCCGTGCTCATCGCACACGCCGTGCGCTTCGCGCATGCGATCGGCAAGCCGACCGTTGTCCTCGCGCAGCTCGGCAAGCATGTCGAGCGGCGTCACGTACTCGGCGTCGTTGTCCAGGACGCGTTGCAGGCGCCCTATATGGGCGATCGAGCGCAGCGTCGTGCCGCCGAGCTTGCGCACGCGCTCCGCGATCGGGTCCGTCGTCGCGTAGAGCTGATCTGCCTGCTCGTCGAGCAGCAGGTGATAGTCGCGGAAATGCGGCCCCGACACGTGCCAATGGAAGTTCTTGGTCTTCAGGTACAGCGCGAAGAAGTCGGCGAGAAGCGCGTTGAGCGCCCCCGAGATGTCCCGGGCGGCCTTCGCTCCGAGGCTGTTGGGTGTGTCCAGTTTGGCGGTCCGCCGAGCGGCAACTTTCTGGTCCATGGCAGTGATTCTCCTTTAGCAGTTTCAGGGAGCGCTCGCGATCACGCTGCACGCGCTCCCGGATGGAAAGACTTGACCGTCGCGACTCCGACCGCGATGAAGGCGATGAGGACGACAAGCTGCGCGACGATGAACGGCGGATCGGATTGCGTAGGCGCGAGCTTGTTCAGAGCCGGGATTTTCTGGAACGCCTGCGCCACCAGGACGAAGACATTCAAGTAGAGCGCCACCAGAGCGGTCACGACGTAGATCCAGCGCCAGGCGCCGGCGAGGCGATAGCCATAGAAGGCGAGAATGGCCACGCCCAATACGACGAGGGAAATGGCACCCACGATATGCGAGGGCAGGATCTGGTCGCTCGGAAAGAAAAAGCCGGTCACGCTCGTCAACACGGTCGTGACGAGAAAGAGCGCGGTCCAGCCGTCGAGGCTCTTCGAGGCGAACAGGCCCAGGACGACGATGAATCCGGCCGCGATCCCGATCAAGCTCAGGATGACATGAAGGGTGGTGAACGCCGACGTCGACATGCCAAGGATCATTGCGCGTCTCCTCGATTCGTTGCGGGGCGGTCTGCGGGAGGGCTCGTGCTCGGCCGGGCGCGCAAGCTTCGCCGACGTAGCTCGCGCGGGCTTGCACCGCAAGTGTAATCTCTCGCCGCTCGAATGTGTCGGCTGGCGAGCGACGTAGCGAAGCGCGTTCGCGTTGAAAAAAGGAAAATCCCCTGCACCGTCGCACCGTAATAGCGCGACTGTGCCGCGCTGGCGCACGATGCCAACCCATTGAGGCGGCACGGAACCCAAGACTGTTGCGTGCACAGGGTTATTCGCGGAGCCGCGTTCCTGTAGGCTAGCAGGAAGGGAGGGCATCGCCATGCCGAATCCGCCTTCGCTGCTCGACCAGCTGCGTACTCGGTACGAAGCAGCGCGTCAGTCGCAACACCAGCAGTCCGACGTCGAAGGTTTCCAGGCGATTGACGCCCGAATGCGAAAGTCGTTTCGCTGGCTGGAGAGAGCTATCACGTATCTGGATGGCCTGAAGCCCACGATCGACCACCGCTACGACCTGGGCCACGGCCTCGTCTTCGAGTCGCCGAAGTTCTCTCGCGGATCGGTCGGGCAGCACGAGCGTCGCATCGTCGGCTTTCCGGTGCTAGACGAGATCAACATCTACTACGAGATCGGCGCCGCCAAGGCTCTTGCGCTCGAGGTCGCGCCCGGGAGCGTCGCGCTGGCCGAAAAGGCGCTCGACGATGCGGGCCTGCAGTACACGAGCCGCCGCGTGGAGGACCACGGGGGCACGGTCCACAAATGCTCGCTTTCCGTGCCGCCCGCGATCCCGGCCTCCGTGCTGTTCAACGCCGACTATCAGACGGGCTTGGTCAGCGTCGCGCTGAACAACGTCGACCGCCTCGATCGAATCAGGCTTGAGTTTCACAGCAACGCGATCGAGGAGGCAGCGCTCGAGGATCTCGTTCGCCTCATTCTCGGGCAGGACTCCGCGTTTCTTCGCCGGGCGCCGCTCGCCGGACTTCATCCGCGACAACCTGCCGCGGAGCCATGAGCCCCGCTGTCGGGTAACGGCTCCGGGGCTGGAGTCCGGAGCACCTGGCGTGTGACAATGCCGCCTCGGGGCAGGGTGGTCATTCGCGGCAAAAAATGAAATTCACGGTCCAGCAGCCGGGCGCAACGCAGATCAAGGTGACGCTCCTGCTATCCGGCGGTCAGTCGGCCGCTCTCGTCGTGCCTCCGGATCATCCGTTGCTGGCGCAGCTTCTGGCCGCGGTGACCGGCGCGGACGACGCGCCGAATGGCGCTGCCGCGGTATTCCAGATTCCTATGGAGGGCGGGCGCGCGTCGCTCGTCTTTCCGGCTCACCAGCTCGTAGGCATGATCACCGACCCGGCAGTGGTCGTGCAGAAGGAGCCGGCGAGCAAGGCTCCCGAAACGGCTCCCTCCGCGGTGGTGGCTGCGGCCGCCGCCGCAAGCGCGGCGCAGGGCTACGCGGATCGTGTGCGCCACCCCTTCGTGCAGATCGACGGCTTTCTGAGCGATGCGGAGGTCGCCTGGCTGATGCAGCTAACCTTCGCGGCGGAGAGTCGCTTCGTGCGCTCGCGCGTCTCGGATGCGCGGGACGACTACCGGCACTCGCTGATGCTCGGCGCCCCGCACGAGGTGTGGCAACTGATGACCGGCAAGATAAAGGCCGCGATGCCCGAGGTCATGCCGCAGCTCCGGCTGGGCAATTTTCCGATCGGCAACATCGACTGCCAGATCACGGCGAGCATCGATGGCAGCTACTTCAAGGCGCACACCGACGCCGGCTCGAACGAGACCTACAAGCGGCAGTTCACCTACGTCTACTATTTCAATCGCGAGCCGAAGGGGTTCGCGGGCGGCGAGCTGCGCCTCTACGACGACACGATTCGCAACGGCAAACTCGCGGCGACCGATTCGTTCCAGCTCGTCGAGCCGCGGCACAACAGCATCGTGTTCTTCCAGGCCGCGGTGATGCACGAGGTGATGCCGGTCAGCATGCCGTCGAAGCAGTTCCGAGACGCGCGCTTCACCGTCAACGGCTGGATCGAGCGCCAGTAGCCTGGCGCTCGGCCTAGACCGGAGCGGGCGTGCAGAAGATCACGTTGTTGGGCCCGAAGCCCTGCGGCACCCAGGCCCGGTTGATCATCGCCCGCCGCACCGAGAGGTCGATCGTGTGGCGCTGATTCGCGTCCTGGCGCCCGTCGAAAAAGCGGTAGACCGGCACCATGTCCGCGGTGCAATTGCCATCGAGGTCCGGCAGGAGCACGTAGAAGGCCGCGGGCGTCTCGAGGGCCCAGGCCCCGGCGTACTGCGCGATCATGAACTGGCACTCCGCTGCGCTCGCCGTGAAGTAGTGCGAGCTGATCAACCCGCCCGCGTAGAAGCGGCATACCGGCTGAGCGTTTATGGGAGCCTGTACAGGATCGGTCCAGGCGTAGAAGACCTCGCCGGTGCGCTGGAAGGTGGCACCGAGCACCGTGTCGACGAAGGTAATCTCGCTGGAGTTCGCCGACATGAAATAGTGATCGAGGTCGGCACGGTAGAACTCCACGACCGGAGACGTTCCCGCCGGGGCGACGCTGGTCGCGGGCAGCGTGCTCTGGATGGCGAGGGAGATGTCGAGCATGCCCGACCCGCACATCGTCCCGAAGCTGCAGTCGGTGCCGGGGGCGAAGGGCCGCGTCGTGTTGATGAGGATGTCCTTGATGCGGCCCGGCGTGAGATTCGCGTTGCGCGCGATCAGCAGCGAGGCGGCCGCCGCCACATGCGGCGCAGCCGCGCTAGTCCCGATCGCATATTCGTAAACAGGCAAGCCCGGACCCGCCGGATCGTTCCCGGTCGAGAGGATCCAGTCCTGGACCGCGCCATCGCCGCCGGGCGCCGACAGATCGACGCGCTGGCCGACGTTGGAGTAACTCGCGTGATCGCCTTGGCGCGTGCTCGCCCCCACCGTTATCACGCCGCTGCAGTTCGCCGGCGCGGAGTTCAGCGCATCGGTGCTTTCGTTTCCGGCCGCGACGGCGATGACCGCTCCCTGCGCCATTGCGGCGTTGATCGCGTCCTGCAGCGCCTGCGGGCAGGTGATCGTGCCGCCGAGGCTCATGTTGATCACGCGCGCCGGATTCGGATTCGGCGGCACTCCGGGAACCGCCACGCCGGCGGCCCACAGAATCCCGTCGATGATGTCGTCGAAGCTGCCGCCGCACTTGCCGAGCACACGCACCGGCAGAATCTTGGCGCTCCAGTCGAGCCCCGAGATGCCCACGCCGTTGTTCGTGTTCGCTGCGATCAGCCCGCTCACGAAGGTCCCGTGGAAGGAGCTCGGTTCCCCGGGAATGCCCGGACCGCATTCGTTGTCCACGGTCCCGTCGCCCGGGTCGCTCGGGTCGGGATCGCGGCCGTTGCCGTCGTTCGCCATACCCGCGTCGGTGATGAAGTCGTAGCCCGGCAGAAATCGCCCGGCGAGATCGGGATGCTGCGTCATGCCGGTATCGATCACGGCGACGGTGACGCTGGGGTTGCCGGTCTGCAGGTCCCATGCCGCTGGCGCGTTGACGCCGCCGACGGGATCGAACAACGCCCACTGGCGCGGATAGTTCGGATCGTTGGGAACGAGCAGCGGATACGCTCGCGTAGCCGCGTCCGCGTATTGCACCTGGGCATCGCCCTGCAGCTGCTCGGCGAGCTGCACGAGCGAGTCTTCGGGGACCGCCGCGGGCAGCGACAGCACCCAGATATTTCCGATCTGACGCTGCACGGTCAGAGGCACACCGGTCATCCCGGCCCAGCGCGGGAGGAGAGTGCTCCAGTCCGGCGCCGGATCGCCGACCAGGCGCACCATCAGCCTGCTGCCCGGCGTCTGCGACGCAGCCCCCGCAGTGCCGATCCTTGGCGCTACGCTCGGCTCGATCGACTCGGCCCAGAGAACGCCGCGGTCGTCGCGCAGGCGACCGAGAATCGCGGCCGCGTCGGTCGTCCCAACCGGCTGGGTGAGCGTGAATTCGAGGCCACCGGTGCGCGTTGCCCCCGACAGGGTCAGCGGGACTCCGGCGATCCCCTCCAGGCGCGCGAGTTCGCCCGCCGGCAGGTCGCCTGGACTGGCAGCGTTGGGGTGCAGCATCAGGCGGATCTGCGACATGCCCTGTGCGCTCGCCGCAGGTGCGAGAGCCGCGACGAGCAAGGGTACGCACAAGAACGACAGCAAGCGCTGCAGCATGGTGGCTCCCTCTCGATTCGCCCGCGGCACCTCGCCCGCACCACGGGTCAGCGAGGCATCCTACACAATGACAATGGAATTGTCAGCCCATGTGGCGGCCGGAACGGGCATTCTCGGCCCTCTTGGTGGGGAAAGTCACACCCAGCATCCCATTGCAGCCCCACGGTCAAACCCTGTCAAAAAGTCAGCTTTTCGGACCCTGCGCGCCCTCGAGCGCGGGCTTGAACGCGGAGAGCAACTTGACCATTTGCACAAAAATGCGCGGATTGCCGCCAATGATCTGTCCACCGTAAAGATAGCCGTCCTCGCCCGCGAGATCGCCGACCAGTCCGCCGGCTTCGACGATGAGCAGGCTCCCCGCCGCGACGTCCCAGGGATTGAGTCCGACCTCCCAGAAACCGTCGTAGTAGCCGGCCGCGACGTAAGCGAGGTCGAGCGCGGCCGCGCCCGGGCGGCGGATGCCTGCCGTCTCGACCATCATGCCGCGCATCATCTGCACGTACAGGTCGAGATTGCTCCCCTGGCGAAATGGGAAGCCCGTTCCAATCAGCGCCTCGCGCAGATGCTGGCGCCGCGACACGCGGATGCGGCGATCGTTGAGAAACGCACCGCGGCCTCGCGTCGCCGTGAACAGATCGTTGCGCACCGGGTCGTAGATGACGCCCTGCGTGATGTGGCCGCGGTGCTGCAGCGCGATCGAGACGCAGTACTGCGGAAAGCCGTGCAGGAAGTTGGTCGTGCCGTCGAGCGGATCGATGATCCACACGTACTCCGCGTTCGCGTTGCTGTCTTTGGCCGTCCCCTCCTCTGCTAGAATCGCGTGGTCCGGGTAAGCGGAGTGCAACGTCTGCACGATTGCCGCTTCCGCCGCGTGGTCGACCTCGCTGACGAAGTCCTTCGGCCCCTTCGTCTTCACTGTCAGCAGATCGAGGTCGCGCGCGCCGCGGTTGATGAGGTTGCCCGCGCGGCGCGCTGCCTTGACCGCGATCGTGAGCATCGGGTGCATGATCCGTTAGGACGGCCGGGACGGCGCCGCGGCGGTCGATGGAGTGTTTTCCAACGGCGCATTCTACGCGACTCGCCTTGTCCGACCCGCACCTTGCCCTCGAGCGCGTGCGCATCGTCCTGTGCGCACCGAGGCATCCCGGCAATATCGGCGCCGCGGCACGCGCGATGTACACGATGGGCCTGTCGCGTCTGGCGCTTGTCGCGCCGCGACAGTTTCCGCATCCGGATGCAGACGCGCTGGCCGCGGGCGGGGCAGGGCTGCTCCGTGGCGCGAGCGTGCACGACGAGCTCGATGCGGCGCTTGCCGGAGTCACGCTCGCGATCGGACTCTCCGCCCGTCCGCGCGAATTCGCGGGCGAAGCGCTTCCGGTGCGCAGCGCAGCGCTCGAAGCCGTGCGCTGCGCCGCGCGCGGCGACGTAGCGCTGGTCTTCGGCAACGAGATGTCGGGGCTGTCCAACGAAGAGCTCGCGCGCTGTCAGATCGTGGCCACGATTCCCGGTGTACCGGGGGGCTCGTCGCTCAATCTCGCCGCCGCGGTGCAGGTCGCCGCCTACGAGCTGTTCGTCGCCGTGCACGGTGATGCAGTCTGGACTGCGCCCGCGTTCGTGCCCGCGACGCAGGACGAGATCGCGCAGCTCTTCGCGCAAGGCGAGCAGACTCTCGTCGCGATGAGATTTCTCGATCCGAAGATGCCGCGGCGCCTTCTGCCGCGGCTGCGGCGCCTGTTCGCCCGCGCCCGCCTGGAGCGCGAGGAGGTCAACATATTGCGCGGCATCCTGGCGCGGATCGACCAGCTCCTGGCGCGGGCTCGCGCGAGCGAGCGCGAAGAGCGCACGCCGTGGCTCACTCGGCGATGCGGTAACATCATGGCGATGGGCGCTACCCTGGAGCAGGCCAGCGAACGGCCCGCGTTCTACGAGCGCATCGGCCGCGCCAACCTCTCGCCGCTGTGGGAGGTGCTCCACGCGCTGGTGCCGCCGCTGCCGGAGGCGCACTGCGTCCCCGCGCGATGGCGCTACGACGAGCTGCGCCCGTTCCTGCTCGAATCCGGCCGCATCATCTCCGCGGCGGAAGCCGTGCGCCGCGTGCTCGTGCTCGAGAACCCCGCGCTGCGCGGCCAGTCCTGCATCACGCCGTCGCTGTACGCCGGCTGGCAGCTTCTGCTTCCCGGCGAGGTTGCGCCGTCGCATCGGCACACGCAGTCTGCGCTGCGTTTCGTCGTGGAAGGCAGTGGCGCCTACACGGCGGTGAACGGCGAGCGCACGACCATGCAGCCGGGCGACTTTATCATCACTCCGTCGTGGACCTGGCACGACCACGGAAACCCGGAGGACGGCGAGCCGGTCGTCTGGCTCGACGGCCTCGACATTCCTCTGCTGCGCTTCCTTGACGCGGGCTTCGCGGAGAATTACCCGCAGGAGCAGCAGGCGGTCACTCAAACGGAGGGCACGTCGGCGGCGCGCTACGCGGCGAACCTGCTGCCGCTCGACTTTGCTTCTCCGCACGGGCGCACGTCGCCGATCTTCTGCTATCCCTACGCGCGCTCGCGCGAGGCGCTCGGCAAGCTCGCGCGCGACACCGAGCAGGACCCCTGGCACGGCACGAAGATGCGCTACGCGAATCCGCTCACGGGCGGCTACCCGATGCCCACGATCGCCGCATTCCTTCAGCTCCTGCCGGCGGGGTTTGCGGGACGACGCTACCGCTCGACCGACGCCACCGTCTACTGCGTGGCCGAGGGCAGCGGTTGCGCGCGAGTCGGCGCGGAAGCCTTCGCCTTCTCGCAGCGCGATGTGTTCGTCGTGCCCTCATGGACCGCCGTCGCCCTCGAAGCCGACGCGGAGTGCGTCCTGTTCAGCTTCTCCGACCGGCCCGTGCACGAAGCGCTGGGCGTTCTCCGCGAGGAGAAGATCGCGTCGTGATGCGCCTCGAGCCGGCTCCCGTGCCGGAGGCGACGGGCGAAGAGCAGCCCGAGGGTCCACGCTGTCGCAACTGCGGGACCGCAATCAGCGGGGCTTTCTGCGCGCATTGCGGCCAGGAAACCGACCTCAAGCTTCCGACGCTGCGCGAGTTCCTGCGCGAGGCGGCGGGGCGGTACGTCGCGTTCGACGGACGCTTCTGGCGCACGATGCTCGCCCTCGTTTTCCGGCCGGGGCGCCTCACGCGCGAATACTTCGCCGGGCACCGGCGGCGCTACATCCGGCCTGCGCGGCTGTATCTCTTCGCGACGCTCGTGTTCTTTGCGATATCGCGCTTCTTTACCCCGGGCCACCTCTTCGACCGTGAAGCACAGGGTTCCCCCGACGGGGACGAGCGCAAGGCGAAGATCGAGCGTGCACAGCCACGAGACAACGACAAGCGCGCGCAGCCTCCAGGCAAGACGGAGCGGCCGTCAGCTTCCGAAAACGGGTTCTTGATCGACGACGATCTCAACCTGCAAGTGCCGGAGGGGCTTCCCGGCGGCTCCGCGCTCAAGAACCGCTGGCAGCGCTTCGAAGGCCTGTCGCGCAGCGAGAAGGGCGACCAGATCGTCGACGGCATGCTCCGCTACGGACCGTACGCGATGTTCGCCCTGCTTCCGGCTTTCGCGCTGCTGCTGAAGTTCGCCTACGTGGGGCGATACCGGCGCTACCCGCAGCGCCCTCGATTGTTCGGCGAGCACATGGTGTTCGGCGCGCACATTCATGCCTTCTTCTTCGTCGCGGCAACGGCCGCGCTGCTCATTCCTTCGGGATGGCTGCGCGCGATCGTGGAAGGCTGGATGGTCTTCTATTTCTTTCGTGCCATGCGCGTGATCTACGGCGGGTCCCGTGTGGGCACCGCGCTGCGCGCATTCTTCCTCTTCATCGGGTACTCGGTGCTCGTCGGCCTCGCAACGGCCGGCCTGGTGGTCGCCGCCGTTCTTCTGCGTTAAGCCTCGCGCCACGGCCCGCTTGGCGGGGGCGCAGAGGCGTCCGGCATCCCAAAGCAATACTTGAGTGAAAGACTCGGATATGCCAAAATGGCACTATGTTCAGCCGTCTTCGTGAAGACATCGCCGTTGTCTTCGAGCGCGATCCCGCGGCGCGGAGCCGCTGGGAGGTGCTCACCTGCTACCCGGGTCTGCATGCCCTGACCTGGCACCGCTGGGTGACTCATCCGCTGTGGCGAGCGAACTTTCGCTGGCTCGCGCGCTGGCTCTCCCATTGGAGCCGTTGGATAACCGGAATCGAAATCCATCCGGGTGCGGCGATCGGCAGGCGCGTGTTCATCGATCACGGAATGGGTGTGGTGATCGGCGAGACTGCGGAGATCGGAGACGATTGCACGCTCTACCACGGGGTGACGCTCGGCGGAGTGAAGTGGGACCGCGTCAAGCGCCATCCGACGCTTGGGCGCAAGGTCGTGGTCGGAGCGGGGGCCAAGATCCTCGGGCCGATTCTGATCGGTGACGGCGCGAAGATCGGCTCCAACGCCGTTGTCGTACGAGACGTCCCCGCTGGTGCGACCGCGGTTGGCATCCCGGGTCGAATCGTGACCGGCGAGACCGCGCTGCGGCGCGAGGAAACGGCGGCCAAGATCGGGTTTTCCGCGTACGCCATCAGCGCCGACATGAATGACCCGATGGTGCAGGCGGTTCACTCTCTGCTCGACCACGCTGCCGCCACCGATGATCGGCTGAAGAAGCTCATCGACCTGCTTAACGAGCGCGGAGTTGAGTGCGGCGACGCCGCAGCCACCGCCCAGCGCTTCGACCCCGATCGAATCAACAAGATGCTTGAGTGAACCAAACAGGCCTTTAGTTGACTAATATGCTCGGGAATTATAGGATGCTGGCAGATGAGCCCGCCGCGGCGGGCGGAAGGAGGTAGCAGATGCGACTGACGACGAAGGGCCGGTTTGCGGTAACCGCGATGATCGACGTGGCCATGCACAGCGGCAACGGACCGGTGACGCTCGCCGGCGTGTCGGAGCGCCAGAAGATCTCTCTTTCCTACCTCGAGCAGCTCTTTGGCAAGCTTCGCCGTCACGGCCTGGTGGACAGCGTCAGGGGGCCGGGAGGGGGCTACAACCTCGCCCGGGCAGCCGATGCCGTCTCGGTAGCGGACATTATCGTCGCCGTGGACGAGCCGATCGATGCGACGCAGTGTGGCGGAAAGGAAAACTGCCAGGACGACAAGCGCTGCATGACCCACGAGCTGTGGGCAAACCTCAATGCGCACATCTTCTCGTACCTGCGCTCGGTAACGCTCGAGCAGCTCGTTCGCCAGCAGGACAAGCAGCAGGTCGCGGTCCTCAAGGATCACCGCTCCGCCGACAGAAAGTCGGAGCCCGTCGAGATGGCGTGAAAGGCGACCGCGCGATGAAGAAGCCCATCTATCTCGATTACTCGGCGACCACGCCCGTCGACCCGCGCGTGGCGGCGAAGATGATCCCGTTCCTGACGGAGAGCTTCGGCAACCCGGCGTCGCGCTCGCACGCATTCGGGTGGGAGACCGAGAAAGCCGTCGAGGAAGCGCGCGAGGAGGTCGCCAGACTGGTCAACTGCGACTCGAAGGAGCTCGTCTGGACGTCGGGCGCGACAGAGTCGATCAACCTCGCGCTCAAAGGCGCCGCGCACTTCTACAAGGATAAGGGCAAGCACCTCGTCACGGTCAAGACCGAGCACAAGGCAACGCTCGACACGATGCGCGAGCTGGAGCGCGAAGGCTTCCAGGTGACTTATCTCGATGTCCTGCCCAACGGCCTGCTCGACCTCGAAGCGTTCAAGGCAGCGCTGCGGCCCGACACGATCCTGGTCTCGGTCATGTACGTGAACAACGAGATCGGCGTTGTGCAGGACATCGCGGCGATCGGCGAGGTCTGCCGCAGCCGGGGCATCATCTTCCACGTCGACAGCGCGCAGGCGACCGGCAAGCTGCCGATCGACCTCGCGGCGCTCAAGGTCGACCTGATGAGCTTCTCCGCGCACAAGACCTACGGGCCGAAGGGCGTGGGCGCGCTCTTCGTCCGGCGCAAGCCGCGCGTGCGCATCGAGGCGCAGATGCACGGCGGCGGGCACGAGCGCGGGATGCGCTCGGGGACGCTGCCGACGCATCAGATCGTCGGCATGGGTGAGGCGTTCCGCCTGGCGCGGCTCGAGATGGCCAAGGACAACGAGCGCATTCGCGCGCTGCGCGACAGGCTGCGCAAGGGACTGGCCGAGATCGAAGAGGTCTACATCAACGGCGACATGGAGCATCGTGTTCCGCATAACCTGAACATAAGCTTCAATTTCGTCGAAGGCGAGAGCCTGATCATGGCGATCAAGGACGTGGCCGTCTCCTCGGGGTCGGCGTGCACTTCGGCGTCGCTCGAGCCGTCGTACGTGCTGCGCGCGCTGGGTCGCAACGACGAGCTGGCGCACAGCTCGATTCGCTTTACGGTTGGACGCTTCACGACCGAAGAGGAGATCGACTATACGATCGATTTGCTCAAGCGCAAGATTGCGAAGCTGCGGGAGTTGTCGCCCCTCTGGGAGATGCATCAGGAGGGAATCGATCTCAACACGGTGCAATGGGCGGCACATTGAGTGTTGTTGCGGCGGCAGGCTGACGCAATAGCCGGAGTCGCAAGCGAAACGGAGCATTGATATGGCATACAGCGACAAAGTACTGGACCACTACGAAAATCCACGCAACGTCGGCTCGTTCGCCAAGGACGAGTCGGGCGTGGGCACGGGCATGGTCGGCGCGCCGGCCTGCGGCGACGTGATGAAACTGCAGATCAAGGTCGGTCCCGACGGCCGCATCGAGGACGCGAAGTTCAAGACTTACGGCTGCGGCTCCGCGATTGCGTCCTCGTCCCTGGTCACCGAGTGGGTGAAGGGCAAGACGCTCGATCAGGCGATGACCATCCGCAATACGCAAATCGCCGAGGAGCTGGCGCTGCCCCCGGTGAAGATTCATTGCTCGATCCTCGCCGAGGATGCGATCAAGGCGGCCGTGGCCGACTATCGCAAGAAGCATGGCGATGCGCCGGGGGCGTCCGGAGGCGCAGTTCAGCCGGCAGTCGCCGCCGCGGAGTAACGAGACGATGGCGATAAGCCTCACCGAGAGTGCCGCCAGGCACGTCGCGGGCTCGCTCAGCAAGCGCGGCAAGGGGATCGGGCTGCGTCTCGGCGTGCGCACGAGCGGGTGCTCTGGACTTGCCTACAAGCTCGAGTATGCCGACGAGGTCCGCCCAGACGACCATCGCTTCGATAGTCACGGCGTGACGGTGGTGGTCGACCCCAAGAGTCTGCCGTATCTCGACGGCACCGAGCTCGACTTCGCGAAAGAAGGTCTGAACCAGGGATTCAGGTTCAACAACCCGAACGTGAAGGACGAGTGCGGGTGCGGCGAATCGTTTAACGTTTGATCGACTTTTCGCAAGACTACTTCGCCCTGTTCGGTCTTCCCCGTCGCTATCGCTTCGACGGAGCGCTACTCGATGCCGCGTATCGCACGCTGCAGCGCGGAGTCCATCCCGACCGCTACGCCGCCGCCGGCGAAACCGAGCGCCGTCTGGCGCTGCAATCCTCGGCACGAGTGAACGAGGCCTATCGCGCGCTGAAGGATCCC
Source organism: Casimicrobiaceae bacterium (assembly GCA_035499135.1). Taxonomy (GTDB): domain Bacteria; phylum Pseudomonadota; class Gammaproteobacteria; order Burkholderiales; family Casimicrobiaceae; genus PALSA-1003. The sequence continues at coordinate 22,477 of DATJZM010000102.1, forward strand.
GTGAGCCGCGCTCAGTACCTGCTGTCGCTGCGAGGCATTGACGCCCTGGCCGAGACCGATACGGCGCTGCGGGCGGAGTTTCTGCAGCAGCAGTTGGCGCGACGCGAGGAAATCGCCGAAGCGCAGGTCGAAGGCGACACCGCCAAGCTCGGATCCCTTCTCGATGCCGCTCGCGAGGACATCGCTGCGCTGGACGTCGAGCTGGCGGAGCGCCTCGACACGGACAATGATCTCGCCGCGGCGCGCGACAAGGTGCGCGAGCTGCGCTTCGTGACCAAGGTCGCCACGGATATCGAGGCGGCGCTCGGCGAGATCGACGACTGATGGCTCTACTGCAGATCGCCGAGCCGGAGCTGCCGGCGCCGCCGCACGGGCATCGACTCGCGGTCGGCATCGATCTCGGCACGACAAACTCTCTCGTCGCGACGGTGCGCAACGGAATCCCGGTCGTGCTTCCCGACGCCGAGGGGCGGCCGCTGCTGCCGTCGATCGTTCGCTATCGGGATGACGGCGTCGATGTTGGCTACCCGGCGCAGGCGGCGCTCGTGGCCGATCCGCAGAACACCATCGTTTCGGTCAAGCGCCTGATGGGCCGCGGGCTCGCTGACCTCAGCGATGCACGGCGCTTTCCCTATCGCTTCATCGACGTTCCCGGGATGGTTCAGATCGAGACCCGCACGGGGCGACGCACGCCGGTGGAAGTCTCCGGCGAGATACTGAGGACACTGCGCTTGCGCGCCGAGGCGGCGCTCGACGGGGCGCTCGCCGGCGCGGTGGTGACGGTACCCGCGTACTTCGACGATGCCCAGCGTCAGGCGACCAAGGACTCCGCGCGGCTCGCAGGGCTGAACGTGCTGCGCCTGCTCAACGAGCCGACTGCGGCCGCGATCGCCTACGGCCTCGACAACGCCGCCGAGGGTACTTACGCGGTCTACGATCTCGGCGGCGGGACTTTCGATCTGTCGATCCTGAAGCTCTCACGCGGGGTCTTCGAAGTGCTCGCCACCGCAGGCGACACCGCGCTCGGCGGGGACGACTTCGATCACCGCATCTATTGCTGGATGCTCGAGACCTCGCAGGTGGGGCCCGTCTCGCCTTCGGACACGCGTCTGCTCATGCTCAAGGCGCGCGAGGCGAAGGAGAACCTGACCGCGCACGCGGCGGCGCCGATCGTGGCCACGCTCTCTACCGGCGAAACGATTCAGGCGACGCTCAGCGCGGCGACCTTCTCAGCGATCAGCGCCAATCTCGTAGCCAAGACACTGGGCCCGGTGCGCAAGGCCCTGCGCGACGCGCGGCTCGGACCCCGCGACATCAAGGGTGTGGTGATGGTCGGCGGCGCGACGCGGATGCCCCAGGTGCAGAAGGCGGTGGCGGAGTTCTTCGGCGCCCCGCCGCTCAACAACCTCGATCCGGATCAGGTGGTCGCGCTGGGCGCCGCTATCCAGGCGAACGTACTGGCGGGCAATCGCGCACGCGATGAGGACTGGCTGCTGCTCGATGTGATCCCGCTTTCGCTCGGGCTCGAGACGATGGGCGGTCTCACCGAGAAGATCATCCCGCGCAACGCGACCATCCCGATCTCCCGCGCGCAGGAATTCACGACCTTCAAGGACGGGCAGACGGCGATGGCGATCCACGTCGTGCAAGGCGAGCGCGAGAAGGTGGACGATTGCCGTTCTCTCGCCCGCTTCGAGCTGCGCGGCATTCCGCCGCTCGTGGCCGGCGCGGCGCGGATCGGCGTCACCTTTCAGGTGGATGCCGACGGCTTGCTTTCGGTGTCGGCGCGCGAGCAGACGACCGGCGCGCAAGCCGCGATTACGGTCAAGCCCTCGTACGGGCTCGCGGATGGCGACATCGCGCGCATGCTCGAGGACTCGCAGCGCCACGCTGCCGATGACATGGCCGCGCGCGCACTGGCGGAGGCGCAGGTCGAGGCGGAGCGCGTCCTCGACGCGACCAGGAGCGCGCTCGTGGCGGACGGCGACCTCCTTGCGGCCGGGGAGCGCGCGGCAATCGAGGCGGCGATGGCGGCTGTCCAGCGGTTCGCCGCCGGCCCGGACCGGCATGCGTTGACCGCCGCGACGGCTGCCCTGAACAAGTCGACCGAAGACTTCGCCGCGATGCGCATGAACCGGAGCATCCAGCGGGCACTCGCCGGCCGCAGCGTGGACAGTCTCGCCGACCAGTGAAGCCAGGCGATGCCGGAAATCGTCGTTCTGCCGCACGCAGAGCTCTGTCCCGAGGGTAAGACGTTCGAGGGCAAGCAAGACACGTCGATCTGCGACAACCTGCTCGAGCAGGGCATCGAGATCGAGCATGCGTGCGAGAAATCCTGCGCCTGCACGACCTGCCACGTTATCGTGCGCGAAGGCTTCGATTCGCTCTCAGCCTCCTCGGAAGACGAAGACGACCTGCTCGATCGCGCCTGGGGGCTCACGCCCGTGTCGCGTCTTTCTTGCCAGGCCAAGGTCGGCGCATCGAAGTTGGTGATCGAGATCCCGAAGTACACGATCAACTACGCGAAGGAGCTGAAATGAAGTGGACCGACAGCCGCGAGATCGCGATCGCGCTCGCCGACGCGCATCCGGATGTCGATCCCAAGCGCGTCGCGTTCACCGACCTGTGCCGCTGGGTGCTCGAGCTGCCCGGCTTTGCCGACGACCCGAAGCACTGCGGCGAGAAGATCCTCGAGGCGATCCAGATGGCGTGGATCGACGAGGGTGTCGATGAGGATTAGACGCCCGCAGGGAATCTGCCGAGCGGGTGGCGGGAGAAACGCACGATGAGCGTGCCGATCAGCGGCCTTTATGCTGGCCTTCTCGCGCTGCTGCTTATCGCGCTCGCTGGACGCGTCTCGCTGCTGCGAAGCAAGCGCGGCGTGGGCATCGGGCACGGCAACGACCCGGAGCTCGCACGGGCCATCCGTGTCCACGGCAATGCGTTGGAATGGACCCTGCCTATGCTGGTCCTCCTTCTGGTTGCCGAGCTCGACGGAGCGAACCGTACCTTTCTTCACGTCTGCGGCGTGGTTTTCGTCCTCTCCCGCCTCGCTCACGCCGCGGGACTGTCGCGCACCTCGAAGAGCTCCAGCGCCCGCTACTGGGGCACGGCGGGAAGCTGGCTCGTGATCGCGCTCCTGGCCGGCTGGAACATCCTGGCCTTTGCGCGGATCGCCTTCCGCCTCTGGCGCTAAGGCGGGCGCCGTCGCCGGACCCGGGATCGCTGAGTGCCTTCGCCCGCTGGAGGATCGTGGATTCCAGCCGGCGGCGCCGGGGCCGCCCCGCCGTCGTCCCGGGTTGCGGGCAGGTATGGCAAGGCGCCGCCGCGCGTCGTATCATAGGAGCCGTTGCACAGCCGCACCTGAGCCGCTGGAGCAACCCTGTTACCGGATCGGAGTCTTCCGATCCGCGCCGCGCGGTGCGGCCAGGCGAGTCCCAAGAAGAACGCACCCGCCGCAGGATATTTGCCGAATGGAACGCCGTGTTTACGCAACGCGGCGTTTATTTTTTCCGGCGAGGCGAGCGTGCACGCGCGACGCCGTGCCGCTCGCTTTCGCCCGCCAGCGCGAAGTCCATCCGCGTTTGTTCGAGATCGACGCGCGCGAGCCGCACCGTGAGACGGTCGGCAAGGCGGAAAGTCCTGCCCGTTCGCTCGCCGGCGAGGCGGTGGTGAATCGCATCGAAGTGGAAATAGTCATCCCCCAGGTCGGTGACGTGAAGGAGCCCGTCCACGTTGAGGCCGTCGAGCGTCACGAACAGCCCGAAGTGCGTCACGCCGCTGACCGTGCCGGTGAAGGTCTCTCCCACCCGGTCCCGCATGAAGTAGCACTTGAGCCAGTTCTCGACGTCGCGGGTGGCTTCGTCGGCGCGCCGCTCGGTGAGCGAGCAATGCACCCCCAGCTCGGTCCAGGACGAACCGTTCGGGCGATATTGGCTTGCCGCGAGGCAGGCCTTGATGCAGCGATGGATGAGCAGATCCGGATAGCGGCGAATCGGCGAGGTGAAATGGGTGTACGCCTCGTAGCCCAGACCGAAATGGCCGAGGTTCGCGGGACTGTAGACCGCCTGCTGCAGCGAGCGCAGCAGGACCGTCTGCAGCAGGTTGAAATCCGGCCGCTCTCGCACTGCGCGCAGCAGCTTCGCGTAATCGGCCGGCCCGGGTCGATCACCCCCCGTCAGGGCGAGCCCGCAGCCGCCGAGAAACTCGCGCAAGGCCTCGAGCTTCTCGGGCGTCGGCCCCTCGTGGACGCGAAAGAGCGCAGGATGGCGGTTCTCCATGAGATACGCGGCCGCGCAGACGTTCGCGGCCAGCATGCACTCCTCGATTAGCTTGTGCGCGTCGTTGCGCAGCTCCGGAACCACCGCGCTGATCTTGCCTTGGGCGTCGAACTGGAGCACAAGCTCGGGAGTGTCGAAGTCGATCGCGCCCCGCTGAGCGCGCGCGGCAGCGAGCGTGCGATACAGGTCGTGCAGCACCTGCAGCCGCGGCAGGAGCGCCTTCGCTTCGGCCGTGACGACGCTCGCCGGGCGTGACAACCGGTCCCAGACCTCCGTATAGGTAAGCCGCGCGCGCGAGCGCATCACGGCCGGATAGAAGCGGTAGCGACGGATCCTGCCGCGCGCGTCGATCGACATGTCGCAAGCCATACACAGCCGGTCCACTGCCGGCTTGAGCGAGCAAAGTTCGTTCGACAGCGCCTCGGGCAGCATCGGGATGACCCGGCGCGGGAAGTACACCGACGTGCCACGCTCGCGCGCGTCGTGGTCGAGCGCCTGGCCGTCGCGCACGTAATGGCTCACGTCGGCGATCGCGACGACAAGACGGAAGCCATTGTCTGCCCGCTCGCAGTAGACGGCGTCGTCGAAGTCCTTCGCGGTCTCGCCGTCGATCGTCACCAGCGGGAGCGCGGTGAGATCGGTCCGATCTTTTCTGTCGCTTTCACGCAGCTCAGGCGCAAGGCGCGCCGCGTGGCGTTTCGCGCCGGCAGAGAACTCGTGCGGCAGCGCGTGCTTGCGCAGCGCGATCTCTATCTCCATGCCCGGATCGGTGTAAGCGCCGAGCACCTGCACGACGCGACCGACGGCTTCGCCACGCGCGGTCGGTTGCGCCACCAGCGATACGACTACGACCTGCCCCGGTCTTGCCTCCCCGCGCGCTTCGAGCGGGATGAGAATGTCCTGGTTGATGCGCCGGTTCTCGGCGACGACGAAACAGACGCCGCGCTCCTCGTAGAAGCGTCCGACGACCTCCTGGTTGGCGCGCACCAGCACGTCGACGATCGCGCCCTCGGGTCGCCCGCGCCGGTCGACGCCGATGAGACGCGCGGTGACGCGATCACCGTGCAGCGTCTTGCGCATCTCGCTCGCAGAGAGGAAGAGATCCGCGCTGCCGTCATCGGGCACCACGAAACCGTAACCGTCGGGATGGCCTTGCACCGTGCCCGTCACGAGATCGAGCTTGGCCACGACGCACAGCCGCCCCCTGCGATCGATGAGCAGCTGCCCGTCGCGCTGCATCGCAGCGAGGAGCGCCGAGAATGATTCGCCCGAAGCGCGGGAGCTCACGCCGAGGGCCGCGCTCAGATCCTCGGGGCGCATCGGCGCGCCGGCTTCGCGGAGAAAGTTCAGGACGTGATCGCGCGACGGAATCTTCGCTTCGCCGGTGCGCGTCGCGACGCGTCGCAGCGCTGCCTGCGATGCAGTCGTGCTCTTTTTAGTGCTCGTTTTCTTTGACAACGTAAAGGCTCTTTCGTAGAATCACCGGTCGGTTTTTTGCCCAGATGGCGGAATTGGTAGACGCACTAGGTTCAGGTCCTAGCGGTGGCAACACTGTGGAGGTTCGAGTCCTCTTCTGGGCACCAAGATAGCGTTCCGCGCAGCGCCAGGCAATCCCGGTGCGGCATGGAACAATGCAGCGAGCGAGCCCGCGCATGCGCGGGCTCTTTCGTTTCCGCGAGGCATTCGTGTGTGGCGGCCGAACGCCGCGAGCGCGGCGCTTGGCTCTCGCGCGTCATGAGAGCCGCGACTTGAGGCCCTCCGGGCGCAGCGTGTCGTAAACCTCGAATGGCTGATAGATCCAGGGGTTGTCCGGAAGATACTCGACGTAATAGTCGGGTTTGAACACTGAGTGCGCCTTGTACCAGAGCACCGCCGTGCGCACGCCCGTGATGTGCGGGAAGCGCCGGGGCAGCGTCTTGTGGACGGCCTCGAGCGTGTGTCCGGAGTCCACCATGTCGTCGACCAGGAGCACGCGGTCGCCGAGGCGCGGAGATGTCATGGTCATGTGCTCGGCGATCACCAGCTCGCCGCGCAGCGTTCCTCCTTCGGCCGTGTACGAATGCGTCGAGAGGATGGCGAGCGGCAACTCGAAGATGCGCGAGATGACGTCGCCCACGCGCAAGCCCCCACGAGCGATGCAGATGACCTGATTGAACGCCCACCCGGACTCGTGCACCTGCAGCGCGAGACGCTCGACAAGCGTGTTGTATTGCTCCCAGCTCACTTTAAGGGTCATGGTCGGTTGCGTCTCTTGCCTCGAGGACTTGCTCACTGGAAGGGATGGTGCACCAGGATCGTCTCGTCGCGCTCAGGGCCCGTCGAGACCATGGCGATGGGAACGCCCGTGAGCGTCTCGATGCGCCGCAGGTAGGAGCGCGCGGCGGGTGGGAGGCCGTCGAAGCTCTTCACGCCGAACGTGCTCTCGGTCCAGCCCGGCAGCTCCTCGTATACGGGTTTGCATTCGGCGACCGCCTCGGCGCCCGAGGGCAGCAGCGTCAGCGGCTGGTCGCCGACGTGGTATGAGGTGCAGATCTTGATCGAGGGCAGGCCGTCGAGCACGTCGAGCTTTGTGATGCAAAGCCCGTCGACACCGTTGAGCTGCAGCGAGCGGGTGAGCGCGGGAATGTCGAGCCAGCCGCAGCGCCGCGGGCGTCCGGTGACCGAACCGAACTCGTTGCCGCGCTCTGCGAGGCGCGCGCCGATCGCGTCCGTGAGCTCGGTAGGAAACGGACCCGTGCCTACGCGCGTGGTGTAGGCCTTCACGATCCCCAGGACGTAGTCGAGCATCTGCGGCCCGATGCCGCTGCCCGGCGCGGCCGCGCCGGCAAGACAGTTCGAGGAGGTCACGTAGGGATACGTACCGTGATCGATGTCGAGAAGCGCGCCCTGCGCCCCTTCGAAGAGCAGCGACTCTCCTGCGCGCCGCGCAGCCTGGAGCAGGGCGGCGACGTCGCCGACCATCGGCTGCATGGCCGGCGCCAGCGCGAGCGTCGCATCGAGGGTCTCGGCATAGTCGACCGCGCGACGCTTGTAGTATTGCGTGAGTACGAAATTGTGGTACTCGAGCAGTGGTCCGAGTTTTGCGGCGAAGCGGTCGGGATAGAACAGGTCCTGCACGCGCAGAGCGCGGCGCGCGATCTTGTCCTCATAGGCGGGACCGATGCCGCGGCCCGTCGTGCCGATCCGCGTCTCGCCGAGCGCGGCCTCGCGCGCCTGATCGATCGCCACGTGGTAGGCCATCACCAGCGGGCACGCGGGCGAGATCGCGAGACGCGAGCGCACCTCGACACCTGCGGCTTCCAGCTCGGCGATCTCCTGCAGCAGCGCGGAGGGCGATACGACCACGCCATTGCCGATGTAGACACGCACGCTCGGCCGCAGAATCCCGGAGGGGATCAGGCGCAGCACCGTTCGCTTCTCGCCGATCACGAGCGTGTGGCCGGCGTTGTGTCCGCCCTGGAAGCGAACCACACCGTCCGCATGCTCGGTCAACCAGTCGACGACTTTGCCCTTGCCCTCGTCGCCCCACTGGGTGCCGATGACCACCACGTTCTTGCCGCTGCTCAAGCGCCTGTTCCCCTCGGTTCTGGACGTTTGGATCTCATGTGCTGCGCGCGAGCAGACCAGCGAGCTGGCGCAGGTCGAGCGTGAAGCCGGTCGCCGGGCGCGCCCGCCCGAAGGCCTTGCCGATGCCGTCGTAGCGTTCGCCGCGTCCGATCGCATTGGTCTCCCCCGGCGTGAAGACGGAGAAGCTTGCGCCGGTCTGGTAGTGGTAGCCGCGCAGGTCGGCAAGGTCGATGTGCAGTGCGTGGACCTGCGGGCGCGCGGTCTGCGCGAGCGTATCGAGCGTAGCAAGCGCACCCGCGATCGAGGGCGTATCGGGCAGCCGCGCGCGCGCGCTGGCGAGCACTTCCTCCGCCGGTCCGTAGAGCGAGGGCAGGGCGGCGAAGGCATCGCGCCACGCGGCAGGAAGTTTCGCGGTCAGCTCGATCACCGCCGGCAGGTCCTTGCTGCGCAGCGCGGCGAAGAGCTCGCTGTCGGCGCCGTCGCCGGCGATGTGCGCGCCGTTGGCGAGCGCCCGATAGACACCGACGTGACCGAGATCGAGGTGCAGGCCGCGCAGCGATACCGCCTGGAGCGATGAGAGCAGCAGCCCGAGGACCTCCTTGTCGGCTGCGATGCCGGCCTCGCCGTAGAGTTCGGCGCCGATCTGCAGCACCTCCCGCGATTGCGCGAGGCCCGTGGTCGCCGTGCGCAGAACGCTCCCCGCGTAGCACAGTCGCGTGACCCCCGGCTCGTTGAGCAGGTGCGCGTCGATGCGTGCGACCTGTGGCGTGATGTCGGCGCGAAAGCCGAGCAGGCGTCCCGAAAGCGGATCGACCACCTTGAAGGTCTGCAGCTCGAGATCGTGCCCGGTGCCGGTAAGCAGCGAATCAAGATGCTCGATCAGCGGCGGCTGCACGAGACGGTAGCCGCGCTCGCGGAAGTGATCGAGCAGCGTGCGTCGCAGCGCCTCGATCCGCTCGGCCTCGGCGGGGAGGATGTCGTCGATGTACTCCGGCATCACCCACTTACGCATAGATGGCGACCAGCACGATGAGTCCGATGGCGATCGACAGCAGGCCCACGAAACGAAGCTGCCCGTCGGTGAGCTCGGTCAGCTTCCTAAAAGCGTCACGCCATACGCCCGGCGCAAGCAGCGGCAGCAGCCCCTCGAGCACGAGCACCAGCCCGCACGCGGCCAGGAACGATTCCGGCACCGCTCTCCTCCTTCGTCGAGGAGCCGCTACTTCGGGCTGGGCCGCAGCTCGCCCTTGGCGCCGCCCGGCTGCTTGAGATACCGGAAGAACTCGGAGTTCGGATCGAGCACCAGCATGTCGGTCTTGTTCTTGAATGACGACTTATAGGTGTCCAGGCTGCGGTAGAAGGCGTAGAACTCCGGGTTCTGACCATAGGCGCCGGCGTAGATGGCTGAAGCCTTCGCATCGCCGTCTCCCTTCACCTTCTGCGCCTGTCTGTACGCGTCTGCGAGGATTACTTCCTTCTGCCGATCGGCATCGGCGCGGATCTTCTCCGACTCCGCGGCGCCCTGCGAGCGCAGCTCGTTGGCCACCCGCTTGCGCTCGGACTCCATGCGCTGATAGACCTGGGCCAGCACTTCCTCCGGCAATTCCACGCGCCGCAGGCGCACGTCGACGATCTCGACGCCAATCTGCTTCGCGTCGGCATCTGCGCGCTGGCGCGTGGTGTTCATGATCTTGTCGCGCTCCGTCGAGATCGCTTCGTGGATCGTGCGCTTGTTGATCTCCTGGCCGAGTATGGCGCGGATAGTCTGCGCGAGGCGCTGCTTGGCGAGCTCCTCGTCGCCCGTGACGCTCTGATAGTACTTGCGCACGTCGACGATGCGCCAGTAGGCGATGAAGTCCACGTTCAGTGGCTTCTTTTCGGAGGTCGTGATGCGATCCGGCTTGGGTGCGTCGAGCGTCAGGATGCGCCGATCGTAGTACTTGATGTTCTGCACGAGCGGGATCTTGAAGTACAGGCCCGCCTGCGTCTGCGCATCGATGAACTCGCCGAGCTGGAACTTGATGGCGTACTGGCGCTGGTCGACGGTGTAGATCGCCTGCGAGAGCACGAGGACCCCCGCGAGGATCAAGGCAGCGATGGGCAGGAAGGCCTTCATCGGCTGTCGCGGCTGCGCGTGAGCTCGCGGCCCCGACCCGCATCGAGGGGAGCCGCCTCGGGCTGCACTGTCTGTCGCGTCGCCTCGGAACCCGAGGACGGGGGCGGGCCGCTCGCCTGCGCCTGCTTGAGCAGCTGATCGAGCGGCAGATAGAGCAGGCTGTTGCCCGCTTTCTGCTCGACAAGCACCTTGCTCGAGCTGCCGAGCACCGACTGCATCATGTCCTGATAGAGGCGCTCGCGCGTAACTCCCGGCGCCTTCGTGTATTCGACGAGAATCTGCCGGAAGCGGCTCGCGTCGCCTTCGGCCGACTGCACCACGCGCGCGTTGTAGCCGTCGGCCTCCTGAAGGAGGCGCGCGGCCATGCCGCGGGCGCGGGGCACGACGTCATTTGCGTAGGCCTGGCCCTCGTTCTTCTGGCGCTCGCGGTCCTGGCTCGCCTTCACTGCGTCGTCGAATGCCGGGCGCACCTGCTCGGGCGGCTGGGCGTCCTGCAACGAGACGCTCTGGATCTGGATCCCCGTGCCGTAGCGATCGAGCATTTCCTGCATCAGCGTCTCGACGTTCTTCGCAATCTCGCCGCGACCTTCGTAGAGCACGAAGTCCATCTGGCTGTGGCCGACGACCTCGCTGATCGCCGTCGATGCGACCTGGACGAGAACCTCGTCGGGATTCTTGGTGTTGAACACGTAATCCTTGGCGTCTTTCAACCGGTACTGCACGGCGAAGAGCGCATCGACGATGTTCTCGTCGTCCGTTACCAGCAGCAAACCGCGCGCGGAGCGGCTGCTCGGGTTCGTGCTGTGGATCTCGACCGTCTTGATCTTCGAGAAGTCGACCACGTCGACTGTCTCGATCGGGTACGGCAGGTGCCAGCGTGGGCCGGGCGAGGTGGTCTCGGTGTACTTGCCGAAGCGGGTGACGACGCCCCGGCGCCCCTCGTCGACGATGTAGAAGCCGCTGGCGAGCCAGACGAGAAGAATCAATACGACGAGAAGACCCGCGCCGCCGAGAGGAAGCCGGGGACGCGGGACCTGGCCGACATCGGTGGGCTCGCCGGGCTCGCGCCGCCCGAACAGCTCGCTCAGGCGCCGATTGAGGTTGCGCCAGATCTCGTCGAGATCGGGCGGCCCGCCGCGGCCGCGCTTACCCCATTGCGGATCATTGAGAGACATGGCGGGCGCTCTGGGACGGCCTCGAAATCTGCCTGGCATGTGCCGTTGATTTGTACCGCGTCGGCATCACGCAATCGCCGCGCGGGCTTCGCGTCGCGGGAATCGTTCGGCCAGCGCACCCTGCAAGCCCTTTACGCCGGCTCCGGTCAGCGCACTCAAGCGGACAGCGCGAATTTTACCATATTCGTCCCGCTCGACTCCCGGCACGACCTGCGTTTCATCGCACTTGTTGAGCACCAGGATGCGCGGCACGTTTTCCGCGCCGATCTCGACGAGCACCGCATCGACGGCGGCGATCTGGCTGTCGCGATCGGGACGACTCGCGTCGACGACGTGGAGGAGCAGGTCCGCATCGACCGCTTCCTTGAGCGTCGCCCGGAACGCGGCGACGAGATCGTGGGGCAGGTCGCGGATGAACCCGACGGTGTCGGACAGAACGATCGGCGCGGCATGGGGGATCGACGCGCGACGCAGCGTCGTGTCGAGCGTGGCGAAGAGCTGATCGGCGGCATAGGCGCGCGCTCCGGTGAGCCGCGTGAAGAGCGTCGATTTGCCGGCATTCGTATAGCCGACGAGCGCGACATTGCATACCGCGGCGCGCCGCCGCGCCCGGCGCTGCGTCTCGCGCTGTCGACCGACGTCGTCGAGCCGATCCTTGAGCAGCTTCACGCGCCGCCCGATGAGTCGCCGGTCCGACTCGAGCTGCGTTTCGCCGGGGCCGCGCAGGCCGATGCCGCCCTTCTGCCGCTCGAGGTGCGTCCATCCGCGCACGAGACGCGTCGATAGATGCCTGAGCTGGGCGAGCTCGACCTGGAGCTTGCCTTCGGCGCTCTGCGCGCGCTGGGCGAAGATATCCAGAATGAGGCTCACGCGATCGACCACGCGGCCGTCGAGCTCGCGCTCCAGGTTGCGCTGCTGCACGCCGGACAGGGCGTGATCGAAAATGACCAGATCGGCGCCGGCCGCATGCTTGCGCGCGGCAATCTCGGCAACCTTGCCGCGACCGGCGAACAGCGCCGCATCGGGGGCGGCTCGTCGCGCGGTCACGACGTCGACGACCTGCGCTCCCGCCGAGCGAGCCAGCGCCTTGAGCTCGGCGAGCCGCTCGGCGCGCTCGCCCTCGCCGAGATCGACCTCCACCAAGAGAGCGCGGTCGCCCGGCTGTTCAGGCACGCTGGCTGAACTCAAGGCGTGCAGCCGCCGCGCTCGCGCCGGAGCGCGCGAGTCGGCGAGCACCCCCCCGGATTGCGGCGCGACTCAGGCTTCTCGCTCGTTTTCGTGCGGCATCGTGATAGCGCGGGCCGGCACCACGGTCGAGATGGCGTGCTTGTACACCATCTGCGTTACGGTGTTCTTGAGCAGAACGACATACTGGTCGAACGATTCGATCTGTCCCTGCAGCTTGATGCCGTTGACGAGGTAGATCGAAACCTGAACGTGCTCCTTGCGCAGGGTGTTCAGGAACGGGTCTTGTAGCATTTGCCCTTTGTTGCTCATCGTGTGCTCCGCTTGTTATTGGGCCGTCTCTCGGCGGTCCGCCATCGCGGTTGCCTGGGACGGCCTGCTGGCCGCACCGCTTTTGCTTTTGCCGGCGCCCCCGGTGTCCCTGGGGTACCCCGGCTAGCGGCGCTTCCGCCGGTGCGTGGCAGTGCCCGCATAGGGGTTGGCGCCGCTCTTGAATTGTATCCTAAGCGGCGTTCCCTGCAGTTGGAACGCCCTGCACAGGAAATGTTCCAGGTAGCGGCGGTAGCCACGCGGGATGCCGGCAAGCGCACTGCCGTGGATCACGACCAGCGGCGGGTTCGATCCCCCTTGGTGCGCGTAGCGCAGCTTGGGCCGGACCAACCCGCTTCGTGGAGGCGACTGGGCCGCGACTGCCGCCTGGAGCGTGCGCGTCAGCCGCGGCGTGCTGAGGCGTGCCGTGGCTGACGCGTAGGCGCGCTCGATCGCCTGCATGAGCCCGGCGATGCCCCGACCTTCCAGCGCGGAAATCGTGTGCAGCTCGGCGAAGTCGAGGAAGCCGAGCTTGCGCTCCAGTTCGCTCTTGAGCTTGGTGCGGGCGCTGCTCCCCAGCGCTTCCCACTTGTTGATCGCTACGACGACCGCACGGCCGGCTTCCAGGATATGGGCCGCAATGTGCGCGTCCTGCTCCGAAATTCCCTCGACGGCGTCCAGGAGAAGGATGACCACGTGGGCATCGGCGATAGCCTGGAGGGTCTTGATGACCGAGAATTTCTCGATCGTCTCGGTCACCTTGCCGCGCCGGCGCACGCCGGCGGTGTCGATGAGCGTGTAGGCGCGACCACCGCGCTCGAAGTCGATGTACAGCGCATCGCGGGTGGTCCCCGGCTCAGCGAACGCGAGGACCCGCTCTTCGCCGAGCAGCGTGTTGACCAGGGTCGACTTGCCGACGTTCGGGCGGCCGACGATGGCCACCTTGATCCGTCCGGACGGATCGGCCTCCTCCGCTGCTCCCGGCGTGTCCGGCGACGGGCAGAGGGCGAGCGCGCGATCGACGAGCGCGGCGACGTTCTCTCCGTGCGCGGAGGAGATCGCGAGCGGCATCCCGAGTCCCAACTCGTGGAATTCGGAGGTGACCTGCTCCGCGGAGCGCCCTTCGGATTTGTTGACTGTCACGAGCAGCGGCCGCCCGGAGCGGCGCAGCAGGTCAGCGATCGTTCGATCCTGCGCGGTCAGGCCCTCGCGCCCGTCGACGAGGAAGATCACGACATCCGCTTCGTCGATCGCGACGCGGGTCTGGCTGGCCATGGCCTGCATGATTCCGCTCTTCGCCTTGGGCTCGAAGCCGCCGGTGTCCACGACGAGATAGGGTCGATCGCCGCCGCGTCCGCGTCCGTATTGACGGTCGCGCGTGAGCCCGGGGAAGTCGGCCACCAGCGCCGAGCGCGAGGCAGTGAGGCGATTGAAGAGCGTCGACTTGCCGACGTTGGGACGGCCGACGAGAGCGAGCGTAGGCAACATCTGCGCCGCCGGCAGCAGTTAGTTCGCCGAAACGCTGATCAGGTTGCTTGCACTCTGCCACACCGCGGCGTCGCCGACCGCGACCGGCTGCGACAAGGGCAGTTTGCCATCTGTGGCCGCGCGGCCGACGAGTTGGCCATCGCTGCGATCGAGCACGTGGAGATAGCCCTCGGCGTCGACGACACCGAGATAGTCGCCCATTACCACGGGGCCGCTCGGGAAGCGCTGCATCAGCTTGTCCTGTTTCCAGACCGACGCGCCCGTGGTTTTGTCGAGCGCCTGTATCGAGCCCTTGTCGTCGGTGATGTAGAGGTAGCGATTGTCGAGTGCGATTCCGCCGAGGCTGCCGAAGTCGCGCGACCAGATGATCGAGCCACGGGTGATATCGAAGCAAGCCACCCGGCCGAGATACGAAGCAGCGCAGACCTCGCGTGAGTCGACCACGGGCAGACTCGTGATATCGACGAGGCGCTCGAGCTCGGTCGAGCCCTTCGGCGAGCTCACGTTCGCCTCCCAGCCGACCGCGCCGTTCGAGAGGTCGATCGCGAGCAGCTTTCCTCCCGCGGTTCCGGCGAAAAGCCCGCCGCGGGTGATGATGCCGCCGGGAAAGCGACGCACGATGAGCGGCGGGCTGGTGCGCTGGACGACCCACTTCCGACTGCCGTCGGCGGTCGAAAAGCCGAAGATCCTTCCGTCGAGCGACCACACGACCGCGGTCCCCTCGGCGATTCGCGGCGGCCCGGCGACTTCGCTCGAAACCTTGGCTTCCCACAGCGGCTTGCCGCTCGCATCGAAGGCGAGGACTTCCGCCTTGTCCGTTCCGACGACGAGCACGCCGGCGTCGGCGCCGATGCCGCCGGAGAGCCGCTTGCCGGCCGCGCCGCGCAGCGTCTGCCGGCCGGTCGCGCTGTCGACGCTCACCAGCTCTCCGTCGAGACTTGCGGCGTAGATCGCGTCGGCCGTGACGGCCGGTGCGAAGCCCGCGCTCGCCTTGTTGCCGAGCGGAACCTGCCAATTCATGCGCGCCGTGGTCTTGGCCTCGAACGTCGGCAGCGGCCCGAGCTTCGGCGTATCGCGGCTCCAGGGCCACGACGGCGAAGTTACCCACGAGGGAAGCCAGGTCGACAGGCTCGCGCAGCCCCCGAGCAGCATCAGCGCCGCGCCGCACGACGCAAGCGCGACTCTGCGGACGTTCTGCGAAGAGACCGGGGGCGTCTTCATTTCGGCGTCATTTTGCCGGTGTCGGTGTCGGCGCCGCGGGCGGCGGCGTGCTGGCGGGCGCCGGCACAGCCTCCGTTGGTCCGCCCAGTGCATCGAGCTTCGCCTGCAGGTACGGGCGATAGGCCGACTTCTGGTCGAGCTTGGTGAGCGCCACCTGGTAGGCGTTCCTCGCGTCTGCGCTCTTCCCTGCTGCGGCCAGGATGTCGCCCTTCAGGTCGGAGAACACCGCCGCGTAGGCTTCGTCCGTCTTTACGTCGAGCGCGCGCAGAGCGTCGTCGTACGCCTTCTCGTCGAGCAGCACCTGCGCCAGGCGATAACGCGCTACAGACTTCAGACTGTCCTCGGTGGAATGATCGATCACCCACTGCAGCTGCGCCTTCGCGCCGGCCTTGTCGCCGGCATCGTATAGGAGCTTCGCGTAGAGTAGCGCACCGCGCGGCGCGTAGCCCGTGCCCCCGAACTGGCTCATGAGCTGCGTCGCAGGATCCTTCGCGGCGGCCGCGTCGTTCGTCCGTGCAGCGCCGCTTAGCGCCTGATAGAGCACGCTCGCCTTTTCCGCCTGGTTCGTCTGATACCAGCGCCAGCCCTGCACCGCAACGACGATGAGAGCAGCGAGCGTGATGGCCGCCGTGACGTACTTGCCGTACTGGGCCCACCACGCCTTGAGGTCCTCGATTTGCTCCTGTTCTTCGAGATCGTAGACAGCCATTGCAGTTCTCCTAACGGCCCGCAGTGAGTCGCGACGCGAGCTGCTCGGGCGGCAGCGCCGTCTGCTCGCCGGGCATGCGCAGCGGCTTCACCGCAACGCGATTGGCGGCAGCCTCCTCGTCGCCCACGATCAGCGCATAGCTCGCCCCGCTCGCGTCGGCGCGTTTCATTTGGGCCTTGAAGCTGCCGCCGCCCGCGTTCAGCACGATCGGGATTCCGGCGTCGCGCAGCGTCTCCGCCACGCGGCGCGCGAGGGCGCCCGCCGCTTCGCCCGCGTGCACGACGTACGCGAGCACATTGGCATCCGGCTGCTTCTTCGCGGCGAGGAGCAGGAGCACGACGCGCTCGATGCCGATGGCGAAGCCGCACGCGCTGGTGTCTTCTCCGCCCAGCGCCGAGAACAGGCCGTCGTAGCGCCCGCCGCCCGCGACGGTGCCCTGCGCTCCCAGCGCGCCCGAAACCCATTCGAAAACGGTGCGATTGTAATAGTCGAGACCGCGCACGAGTCGGGTGTTGATCTCGAACGCGATCCCGGCCTCGCGCAGCAGTCGCTGCAAGCCTTCGAAATGCTCGCGCGACGCGGAACCGGGCGCGAGCTGATCGAGGAGCTTCGGCGCGGCCGCGATGAGCGCCTGCATGCGGGGATTCTTGCTGTCGAGGATGCGCAGCGGGTTGCTGCCGAGCCTTCGCCGCGAGTCCTCGTCCAGATCGTCCCAGTGGGCGCGGAAATGATCCACCAGCGCGTTGCGGTGGACGAGCCGCTCCTGCGCATCGCCGATCGAGTTGATCTGCAGCGAGATGCCGGCGAGGCCGAGCCGCTGCCACAGCCGCGACAGCATGACGATCTGCTCGGCGTCGACGTCGGGGCCGGCGTAGCCGAGCGCTTCGACGTCGAGCTGGTGAAACTGGCGATAGCGCCCTTTTTGCGGGCGCTCGTGCCGGAACATCGGCCCCACCGTCCACACGCGCTGCGGCCGCTCGTAGGTGAGGTTGTGCTCGATCGCCGCCCGCACGATTCCCGCGGTTGCCTCGGGACGCAGCGTCAGGCTCTCACCATGGTCATCGAAGCTGTACATCTCCCTTTCGACGATGTCCGTCGCATCGCCGATGCCTCGGACGAACAGCGGCGTCGTCTCGACGATCGGCACGCGCAGGTTCCGATAGCCGTAGAGCGTGAAGATCTCGCGCGCCGCGTCCTCGGCGAGCTCCCACAGCGGTGCTTCGTCGGGCAGCACGTCGTTCATGCCGCGCACGGCCTGGAGCTTCGGCTTGCCGGCCATCGAGCTACACCGCCGCCTTGAGGGGAATCGATTTCTTCTCCGGCTTGAGATGCGCCGCGGGGGCCTCGCCGCCGTAGGTCGCGCGCACGTAGTCGGCGACGATCTGCTGGAACTCCTCAGCGATGCGCTCGCCCTTGAGCGTCACCGTCTTCTGGCCGTCCACGTAGACAGGCGCGACCGGCACCTCGCCCGTCCCCGGCAGACTGATGCCGACGTTGGCCATCTTCGATTCGCCGGGCCCGTTGACCACGCAGCCCATGACGGCGACGCTCATGCTCTCCACGCCGGGGTAGCGCTCGCGCCAGGCAGGCATCTGCGCGCGGAGGTAGGCCTGCACTTTGTCGGCGAGCTCCTGGAAGAAGCTGC
Source organism: Casimicrobiaceae bacterium (assembly GCA_035499135.1). Classification (GTDB taxonomy): domain Bacteria; phylum Pseudomonadota; class Gammaproteobacteria; order Burkholderiales; family Casimicrobiaceae; genus PALSA-1003. Next base: position 40,172 of record DATJZM010000102.1, read on the forward strand.
TCGTCGTCCGCCCGCAGCCCGGGCAGGCCGTGACCAGCGGCGAGAACGAGCGCAGACCCATCGTCTGCAGGATCTCCTGCGCGACGACCACCTCGCGCGTGCGATCGCCGTTGGGCTCGGGCGTGAGCGAGACGCGGATCGTGTCGCCGATCCCCCGCTGCAACAGCACGGCGATCGCCGCCGTCGATGCGACGATGCCCTTCGACCCCATGCCTGCCTCGGTGAGCCCGAGGTGCAGCGGGTAATCGCAGCGGCGCGCAAGCTCGGAGTAGACCGCAACCAGATCCTGCACGGCGGAGACCTTGCACGAGAGCACGATGCGCTCGCCCGCGAGCCCGAGCTCCTCGGCGCGGCGCGCGCTCTCCAGGGCGGAGGCGACCAGCGCCTCGCGCGTGACGTGCGCCGCATCCCGCGGCTCGGCGGCCTTGGCGTTCTCGTCCATCAAGCGGGCGAGCAGCTCCGGATCGAGGCTTCCCCAGTTGACGCCTATGCGCACCGGCTTGCCCCAGCGCAGAGCCTGCTCGACGAGCATCGCGAATTGTGCGTCCCGCTTGGAGCCTCTGCCGACGTTGCCGGGGTTGATGCGGTATTTCGCCAGCGCTTGCGCACAGGCCGGATGCTCGGCGAGCAGCTTGTGGCCGTTGTAGTGGAAGTCGCCGATCAGCGGCACGGTGCAGCCCAGCGCGTCCAGCCTTTCGCGGATGAACGGAACCGCAGCGGCGGCGTCGCTCGTGTTGACCGTCACACGCACGAGCTCCGATCCCGCGTCGGCGAGGGCCTTTACCTGCGCTACGGTTGCCGCGACGTCCGCCGTGTCCGTGTTCGTCATCGACTGCACGACGATCGGCGCGCCGCCGCCGATCGCGATCGGTCCGACATACACGAGGCGAGTGCGGTGCCGGGAGATCGCGAAGCGCTCGTCGCTCTTCATCGCCGGGTCAGTTCAGTTGAAGACGCGCGATGTTCTGCCGCGTGTAGGGCGTGAGGTCGACCGGCTTGCCGCGATAGACGAGCGTCACGGCGCTTGCGTTGCCGATCACGATGTCAAACGGCGCAGCGCCCCGGATCTCCTCCTGCGAACCGCTCGGCACGATGCGCGAGACGAGCAGCTGACCGTCGCGATCTCGAACTTGCGTCCATGAAGCACCCCGATAGGTCAACTGCAGGGGCGCCGGCGAGGCGCTCGGAGGTGTTTCTGCCGGCGTCGTCGCGACTTGCGCGCGCGCCGTCGCTGGCTCTGTCGGCGCTGCTTGCGCTGGCGCAGTCGCTGATGGCACGGGCGCCGCCGCTGCTTGCGCAGGCCGCGCCGCTGACTCCGCGGGTGCCGCCCCGCTGTTTTGCGCCGTGGCGACCGGCGCCCCGGCGCTGCCCGGCTGCGTCGACGCGGTCGTCTCGGCGACGGGGTTCGGCAGCGCGGTGCTCGACACGGCGGGCGCGGTGTTTTCGACGGGCGTCGCCGTCTTGGGCGCGAGCGCTCGCGTGCCCGCGCTCTGCGTCGCGACGCCGCCGCGATACCACTCGTAGCTCGCCGCCCCGACGACGCAGGCCACGAGCAGCACGGGGATCAGCCAGCGTGCAAGCCCCGGTCCACGCACTTCCGCCACGGGAAGCTCGGCGATCGTCGCCCCGGTCGAATGCAGCGCCGGAGCTCCCAGCGCCGGGGCGTCGCTCGCGCCCGGCATCAGCGCGAGCAAGTCCTGGGCGTCGAGGTTGACGAGGCGTGCGTAATTGCGCACGAAGCCGCGCGTGAAGGTTCTCCCCGGGAGATGCTCGAAATCCTCTTCCTCGAGCGCCTTCACCTGGCGCGGCGCGAGCTTGAGCTGCTGCGCCGCCTGATCGAGCGTGAGCCCTGCGGCCTCGCGCGCCGCCCTGAGCCGAGCGCCCGGCCCGAAGCCGACGGCTTGCGGCTCGCCGCGCGCTTCGCTCACCATCACTCGCACTTCTCCGTTGCGAGACCCTTCGTCTCCGCCGCGTTCGGATAGCGGTTCCTGAGCTGGGAGACGTAGGAAAGCTCGGCCTGGCGGTCGCCAAGCTTGCGTTCCACGCACATGCCGAGGAGCAGCCCTTCGGGTGGCGGGTTGGCGGCTAGCATGACGCCCTTCATCCAGGCGCGGGCCTCGTCGTAACGGCCTTCCTTGTATGCGATCTGTGCGAGCCCGTAGCTCGCGAGCGGGTTGCCGGGCTGGGCGACCAACGCCCGCTTGAAATAAGCGTCGGCGGCGCGGGGGTCGCCGGCCGCCATAGCGCAGCGCCCCGCGTTGACCAGGGCGATCTCCGGCGTGCGATACAGCGGGTTGCGCACCGCCGCCTCGAATTCGGCGAGCGACTGGCGCTCGCGGTTATGCGTGCAGAGGAACCAGCCCCAATTCTGGTGGATCTCGGAATCGCCGGGTGCGAGTTGCAGCGCGTGCTGGAAACTCTGCTCGGCCTTGGCGTCCTCGCCGAGAGTGGCGTAGACGAGCCCGTAGATGTTGTATGCCTGGGCGTATCCCGGCTCGAACGTGATGGCACGGCCGAGCTCATCGAGTGCGATTTCCATCTGCCCGCGCTCGTAGTAGCCGCTCGCGAGCTCGGTGTGCAGCTGCGCACGCACCTGCGGGCTCGCTGGCTGCTGCGGCGGGGCCACCGCCCTTGGCGGAGGCTCCGGCTCGGTCGGCTTGCTCGAGCAGGCGCCGAGCAGGGTGAGGACCGAAAGGGCCGCGACGCGCGCCGCGAAGCTGGAGCGAACGGCGATCGACATGAGGGCTCTGCTGTTGATATCGACCGCTAGGTCGTCGCGGTGACGTGGATGCGCTGCAGGCGCCGCTTCGTCCGGTCCTGCACCTGTCCGGCAAGCTGACCGCAGGCAGCGTCTATGTCATGCCCGCGCGTCTTGCGGATCGTGGCCACCAGCCCCGCGTCCTGCAGCACGCGCTGGAAGGCGAGGATGCGGCTGCGTGGGCTCGTCCTGAACTCGGTGTTCGGGAACGGGTTGAACGGGATCAGGTTGAGCTTGCACGGCACGTCACGGACGAGCGCGACGAGCTCGCGCGCCTGCGCGGCGGCATCGTTCACGCCGTCGAGCATCACGTACTCGAAGGTGACGAAGTCGCGCGGCGCCTTTTCGATGTAGCGCAGACACGCGTCGAGCAGCTCCGCGAGCGGGTGCTTGCGGTTGATCGGCACCAGCGCGTCGCGCAACGCGTCGTTCGGCGCGTGCAGCGACACGGCCAGAGCCACCGGGCATTCGTCGCGCAGGCGGTCGATCCACGGGACCAGGCCCGAGGTGGAGAGAGTGACGCGACGGCGCGACAGGCCGTAGCCGTCGTCGTCGAGCATCAGGCGCATCGCGCCGACGACGTTGTCGAAATTCGCCAGCGGCTCGCCCATGCCCATCATCACCACGTTGGTGATCGGATGCCGCCCCTGCTCCACCCAAGGCGCGCGGATGCCGTCGGCGAGCAGCGCGCGGTTGGCGTACCAGAGCTGGCCGACGATCTCACCCGTCGAGAGGTTGCGATTGAAGCCCTGCTTGCCCGTGGAGCAGAAGGCGCAATCGAGGGCGCAGCCTGCCTGCGAGGAGATGCACAACGTACCCCGATCGTCCTCGGGAATGTAGACCGCCTCGATCGCGTTGGCGCCGCCCACGTCGAGCAGCCATTTGCGCGTGCCGTCGGAGGCTGTGCTGTCGCGCACGACGCGCGGCGCACGGATCTCGGTGTCGCGGGCGAGCGCGGCGCGCGTCGTCTTGGCGAGATCGGTCATCGCCTCGATGCGGTCGACGAGGCCGTGATGGAGCCAGCGCAGCGTCTGCCGGGCGCGGAACGGTTTCTCTCCGCGCTCGGCGAAGAACTGGCGCATCGCCGCCGGATCGAAGTCGAGAAGATTGAACATGACGGACTGCTCGCCCGGAATCAGCGACTGTGGATCTCGTGCGTAGCGAAGAAGAACTCGATTTCCGTCTTGGCGGTCTCGGGTCCATCCGAGCCATGCACGGCGTTGGCGTCGATGCTCTGCGCAAAATCCGCGCGGATCGTCCCCGCGGCTGCCTTCCTGGGATCGGTCGCCCCCATCAGCTCCCGGTTGCGGGCGATCGCATCGGGGCCTTCGAGAACCTGGATCATCACCGGGCCCGAGGTCATGAATTCGACCAGATCGCTGAAGAACGGCCGCCCGCGATGGATGGCGTAGAAGCCTTCCGCGTCGGGATGCGCGAGCCACGTCATCTTGGCGGCGACGATCTTGAGGCCGGCGCGCTCGAAGCGCGAGTAGATCTCGCCGATGACGTTCTTGGCGACCGCGTCCGGCTTGATGATCGAGAGGGTGCGTTCCACGGCCATGCAGCAGCTCCGGACGGACAAATCCGAGCAAAATCAAAATTATATCACGATGCGGGGAGGGGCCCGGACGCGCGCAGGATGCCGCTTCGGCCTGCGGCAGGACGAACGAGCAGATCGCGACGCCGCTACGCCCGTGAACCAAGCTGCGCTCGCTTGGAGCGAGCGCAAGTGTGTCTAGCTCATCATGCCGAGCGCCCTCGGCAACGCGATCGACAGCGCCGGCCAATACGTCACGAGGACGAGGAACGCAAGCATCGTCAGCAGCCACGGCCAGACGGCCACCGTGAGTTCGGTGATACCCATCTTCGTGATACCCGAAGCGACGTACAGGTTCAAGCCAACCGGGGGATGGCACATCCCGACTTCCATGTTGACGGTCATCATGATGCCGAAATGCACCGGGTTGATCCCGAGCTTTATCGCGACGGGAAAGAGGATCGGAGCCATGATCAGCACGATCGAGGAGGGCTCCATGACGTTCCCCGCCAGCAGCAGGATGACGTTGACGAACAGGAGGAACGCGACCACGCCAAGCCCCTTGCTCAGCATCCAGGCGGCGAGCGCCTGGGGAATGTTCTCCGAGGTCATCAGATAGCTGAACATGACCGCGTTGGTGATGATGTAGAGCAGCATCGCGCTCATGTTGGCGGAGTCGAGCAGCACCTTGGGCACCTTGGAGAGCGGCATGTCCTTGTAGACGAACACCGCGACGACGAATGCGTACACCGCGCTCATCGCGGCCGCTTCGGTCGGCGTGAAGATCCCGGTATAGATGCCGCCGATCACCACGATGATCAGGAACAGTCCCCAGATGCTCTCGCGGAAGGTGCGCCAGCGTTCGCTCCACGACGCCGCCGGCTGGCGCGGGTAGTTGTTCTTGCGCGCCCGCCACCAGGTCGTGAGACCCAACATCGTCGCGAGCACGAGTCCCGGCACGATCCCGGCGATGAACAGCGCGCCCACCGAGGTGTTGGTCGCCACCGCGTACATGACCATGACGATCGAGGGCGGGATCAGAATGCCCAGCGCACCGGAGGTCGTGATGACGCCGGCGCCGAAACGCTTGGGGAATCCTTGCTTGACCATCGCCGGCAGGATGATGGAGCCAATCGCGACCACGGTCGCGGGCGAGCTCCCCGAGACCGCGGCGAACAGCGCGCAAGCCATCACTCCGGCGAGCGCCAGGCCGCCGTGCCAGTGGCCGACGCACGCCGAGGCGAAGTCGATCATTCGTCGCGCGACGCCCCCGTGGGTCAGGAAGCTGCCGGCGAGGATGAAGAACGGGATCGCCATGATCTCGAACTTCTCGATCCCGGTGAACAGCTTCAGCGCCACCGATTCGATCGGCACGGTGGTCATGGCGAAGAGGTACGTCAGCACCGTGAGACCGAGGGAAATGGAGATCGGCATGCCGGTCAGCATCAGACCGATCAGCAAGGCGAAGATGATCCACGCGTTGGCGACGGGTACGCCGAGCAGCTTGAGCGCAACCGGAATGCCGATGATCGCGATCGGAAGGATCGCGGGCCAGCGATAGGTCTTGACCGTGCCGTCCAGCGGCAATGTGGCAGTCATGACCGCCCCCCTTCGCGCACGTCGGCGGGATGGAGGTTATCCGGAAGCGCGTACGGATTGATGTCCTGCGCCTGCTCGACGCCCTCCACATGAGCGACGTCGTGGTGCGGCAGCTCGCCGGTGCGCCAGAACGACCATGCAACCTGCAGGAAACGAAAGCACATCAGATACGAGCCGAGCGGAATGCACAGGTACACGATCCACTTCGGCAACTCGAGATCCGGCGAAGTCGAGTTGGTGTGTGCGATATCCCACACGAACGCCGCCCCGAGCGTGCCCACGATGCCGGTGAACAGCGCCCCCGCCATGAGGCCGAACAGAACGTAAGCTTTCCGCGAGGCTGGCGGTAGCCGGTTGATCATGACGTCGACGCCGACGTGAATGCCGGTGCGTACCCCGTACGCCGCACCGAACTTGGCCATCCAGACGAACATGTAGATGCACAGTTCCTGGGCCCAGGACAGGTCGATCTTCAGCAACCAGTCCTGCACCACCGGTATCGGGGTGCCGGCGGCGTAGCGGTGCACGACCGCAACGAAGATGAGCAGCGTCGCCGCGCCCATCAGAAACGCGATCAGCCATTCCTCCAGGTGATCAAGGATCTTCATACGCCTCTATCTCCCCCGCGAGCGGCGCCGCTGCGGCAACCGACCGGCTTCCCGCTCCGTCTGGGTCCGCGTGCGCCTGCGCTCCAGCGTACGGATCGCCCCGGCCGCCAGCGCCCACCGAACGCCGCGGGGCCGGCGGCCGTCGGAACTACATCACGGCTTGAAATCAGTCGCTTTGTACACCTCGGCTATGATGTCCTTGCCGATGCGCGACTCGTTTTCCTTGTGCACCGGGACCAGCGCCTTCTTCATCTGCGCCTTCTCAGCGGCGGTGAGCGTGATGATCTCCGTCTTGCCGCTCTTGCGCACCGCTTCGAGCGCATCGTCGTTCTCCTTCTTCGCGATGTCGTTGGCGTACTTCGTGGCGTCCTTCATCGCGCCATCGAGCGTCGTGCGGATATCGGCAGGCAGCCCGTCCCAGAACTTCTTGTTCACGATGACCGCATACTCGATCACGCCGTGCTCGGTCAGTGCGAAATACTTCTGCACCTCATTCATCTTCTGCGTGTAGAAATTCGACGGCGGATTCTCGGTCCCGTCCACGACGCCGGTCTGCAGCGCCTGATAGACCTCGGAGAAAGCCATGACCTGTGGAATCCCGCCGAGCGCCTTGATCTCGTCGCCGAGAACCTTTGATGACTGGATGCGCATCTTTAGGCCCTTGTAATCCGCGGGGACCTTGATCGAGCGGTTGGCACTGAAATCCTTGAAGCCGTTGTCCCAGTAGGCGAGGCCCGTGATGCCCTTGCTCTCCAGCTTCTGGAACAGGAGCTTGCCGACGGGTCCCTCCGTCACCTTGTGCAGCTCGGCGAAGCTGTCGAAGATGTACGGCAAGTCGAACACTTCGAATTCCCGCACTCCGAGCGGCCCGAACTTGGCCACAGAGGGCGCCAGGATCTGCACCGATCCGAGCTGGAGCGCTTCCATCTCCTCGCCGTCCTTGAACAGCGAGCTGTTCGGATAGACCTCGACCTTGACGCGCCCATTGGTGCGCTCCTCGGCGAGCTTCTTGAAATACTCGGCGCCCTTGCCCTTCGGCGTGTCGACGGCGACGACGTGGCTGAATTTGATGACGATCGGTTGCTGCGCCGCGGCCGGACCCGCGAGCGCCACGGCTGCGCCGGCGAGCAGCGCGACAAGCAAGCGTGACTTCATTTGATTCCTCCGAAAAGTGATAACCGCCTGAGAGACGGGTGCCGCGAATTATGGGGGGCATTTAGCGCCCGGTCGTTGAGGCTTGTCAATCTGCGCGCCTTCTCGCAGCGCGCCAGCCGGCGAAGGACGCCAGTCGAGCATCCAGCCGGGCTCGCCCGGAGCGGCCTGGAACTTGAGGGCAACCCCGATCCCCGCGACCGCAGCCAGCTCGTCGCCGCACCAGACGAGCGGCAGCGACTGTCGCATCCATGGCGGCACGCGCGCCTCCTGCAACAGTTGTTTGAGTGTTCGCGTCGGGCGATTTTCAGCGAGGCGCATTCGTTCACCGCCTGCACGCGAGCGCAGCACGACACGACCCCGCGCCAGTTTCGCGGTGCCGAGACCTGCGCCCCGGGCGGGCGTGAACGCGAGCACGCCCCCGGGCAACCGGAGCTCTGCTTCGCCTTGCCACGGGAGCTCGAACGGCTGCGGATCGGGCGCATGCACGACGACGCGGCCGCGATGCCGGCCGAGCTCCATTCCATCGACGCCAATGCGCACCCGCCCGTCGGCTCCTGCATCGAGAAGCTGGCGCAGCATCTCCGTCACTTGCGCTTCGCTCGGCGGGCGCAGGCCCTGCTCGCAGAGGAACCAGCGCAGCAGGTTGCGCGCTCGCGCCGGAGACAGAACGGCGAGACGCGCTTGCGCGAGGCCGCTCGCGTCGATCGCGCCCGACGCGTCGATCCTCGCGAGCTCGTCGAGGAGCGAGGAGGCCTGCGCCTGGAGCCGCGCCGCGCGCACGAGCGTCTGCGGGTAGCCGGGAAAGCGCGCGGCGAGCAAAGGCGCGACTTCGTGGCGCAAGGCGTTGCGTGCGAGCGTACGGTCGGCGTTGCTTTCGTCATCGATCCAGGAGAGACCGCGCGCCGCCGCATAGGCGGCGAGCATCGTGCGCGGCTGCTCGAGGAACGGCCGCAGCAGCGCGGGGCGTCCCGGTCTGGACGGCGGCATCGCCGCCAGCCCACGCGGGCCGGCGCCGCGCACGAGCTGCAGCAGAACCGTCTCTGCCTGGTCGTCGGCGTGATGAGCGAGCAGGACGACATCGACGTCGGCGGAGAGCAGACAGGCATAGCGCGCCGTGCGCGCTTCCGCCTCGAGACTTCGGCCGCGCCGGCGCTCGACCCGAAGCTCATGCACGGCGAGTTGCACGCCGCGCGCCGCACACTGCGCAGCGCAGAATTCGGCCCAGCGCCGGGCGTTCGACGAAAAGCCGTGGTTCACGTGCAGCGCAGACACGGCTACCTCCTCGCTCGCCGCGAGCGCCGCCGCGACGTCGAGCAGAACCATGGAATCGATGCCTCCGGAAAGCGCGACCGCGACGCGTGACCCGGGCGCGGCATGCGCGGCGAGCGCGTCGCGCAGCGCGTTCTCGAGGATCGCGAGTGGATCCGCGCTCATTCCGGCGCTAGCCGGCGGTGATTTCCTTGAACTTGCCATAACCGAGCAGCTTGTCCTCGCGCGCGTCGAGGATCGCATCGAGCGGCTGTTCCTGCACATGGCGCAGCGCTTCGGTCAGTGCTTTTCTCAGGGTGGCGATCATCGCCGCGTGGTCGCGGTGCGCGCCCCCAAGCGGCTCGGGGACGACCTTGTCGATCAGGCCGAGCGCTTTGAGCCGCGGCGCCGTGATGCCGAGTGTCTCGGCGGCTTCCTCGGCGTGCTGGGCAGACTTCCAGAGGATCGAAGCGCAACCCTCGGGCGAGATGACGGAATAGGTCGCGTATTGCAGCATCAGCGTGATGTCGCCGATCGCGATCGCCAACGCTCCGCCGGAGCCGCCCTCGCCGATGATGGTGACGATGATCGGCGTGCGCAGCCCCGTCATCTCGTAGAGATTGCGCCCGATCGCCTCGGATTGCCCGCGCTCCTCTGCGCCGATGCCAGGAAACGCACCCGGCGTATCGATGAAGGTGAATAGCGGCAGTTCGAACTTCTCGGCGAGCTTCATGAGCCGCAGCGCCTTGCGGTAGCCCTCGGGGCGCGGCATGCCGAAGTTGCGGAAGATCTTCTCTTTCGTGTCGCGCCCCTTCTGGTGCCCGAGGACCATGCAGGGGCCGCCGTTGAAGCGCGCGAGGCCGCCCACGATCGCGGGATCGTCGGCGAAGCTGCGGTCGCCGTGCAGCTCGTGGAAATCCGAGAATACCCCCGCGATGACGTCGAGCGTGTACGGTCGCTGCGGATGCCGCGCGACCTGAGCGATCTGCCACGCGGTCAGCTTGCCGTAGATGTCCTTGGTGAGCTGTTGGCTCTTCTTCTGCAGGCGGCTGATCTCGTCGGAGATGTCGACCGCTGAATCCTCGTGCACGTAGCGCAGCTCATCGATCTTGGCCTGGAGATCGGCGATCGGCTGCTCGAAGTCGAGGAATGTCTGCTTCATCGTCGGCGACTGCTGACCGGGGACGCCGGATCATAGCGCAAACGCCTCGGGGACGCGCGCCGTTCGACGCCGGGGCGTCAGCCGGAATCAGAGCGTCGCAGCATTTCGACGTGCGCGATGCCGTCCTCCTCGTACGGTGCCGAGACGGTGCGAAAGCCGATCTGTTCGTAGAATTTTTCCAGCCGCTGCTGCGCGCCTATGCGCACCGCGCGGCCCGGGTAGAGCGCGGCTGAGCGCGTCAGACCCTCGTGCATCGCCGCTCGTCCGAGACCGGTGTGTCGAAAAGCGGCGATGGTCAGAACCCGGCCGATCGAAGGCTCCGCGTACTTGCGTCCCGGCTCGATCAAGCGCAGATACGCCGCGAGCGAGCGCACCCCTTCGCGCTCAACCCAGCCGAGCAGATGCCAGGCGAAGCGGTCGAGCCCATCCAGGTCGACGAACGCGCAGGCCTGCTCGAGGACGAACACCTCGGCGCGCGCGGCGAGCAGCGTGTAGAGCTCGTCCGGCTGGAGCTCGGCAAAGCGCTTCCATTGCCAACGAATCGGCGGAGAGCTCATGGGGGCGGGAAGGTTGGAGCGGGTCGCGGCTTACATTACCATGGAGCCCCGACGGTCTCGCGTCTTCTCCCACCATGGACAAGCCTCATCGCATCGCGGTCATCCCCGGCGACGGAATCGGCAAGGAAGTCATGCCCGAGGGGCTGCGCGTGCTCGAGGCAGCGGGTCGCGCGCATGGCGTCGCATTCGAGTGGGACGAGCTGCCCTGGAGCTGCGACTACTATGCCAAGCACGGGCGCATGATGCCCGAGGACTGGTTCGAGCAGATCCGGCATCACGACGCGATCTACTTTGGCGCCGTCGGGTGGCCGGCGACCGTGCCCGATCATGTCTCACTCTGGGGATCGCTCATCCAGTGGCGCCGCGGCTTCGACCAGTACGTGAATCTGCGCCCCTGCCGGCTCATGCCCGGAGTCGCGAGCCCGCTCGCAAACCGCAAGCCCGGAGACGTCGACTTCGTGGTCGTGCGCGAGAACACCGAGGGCGAGTACTCGTCGGTCGGCGGCCGCATGTTCGAGGGCACGGAGCGCGAAGTGGTTTTTCAGGAGAGCGTGTTCACGCGCAAGGGCGTGGACCGCATACTGAAGTTCGCGTTCGAGCTCGCGGCGAAGCGGCCGGCGAAGCACGTCACGTCGGCAACCAAGTCGAACGGCATCTCGATCACCATGCCTTACTGGGACGAGCGCTTCCGCGCGATGGCGGCGCAGCATCCCGACATCCGCACCGATCAATACCACATCGACATCCTGTCGGCGCACTTCGTGCAGCGCCCGCAGATCTTCGATGTGGTCGTCGGCTCGAACCTCTTCGGCGACATCCTCTCCGACCTCGGGCCGGCGGTCTGCGGCACGATCGGCATCGCGCCGTCTGCGAACATCAATCCGGAGCGGGAATATCCCTCGCTGTTCGAGCCCGTGCACGGCTCGGCGCCGGACATCGCGGGCAAGGGCGTCGCCAATCCGATCGGGCAGATCTGGTCGGGCGCGATGATGCTCGAGCATCTCGGACATCCCGAAGCGGCGGCGGCCATGATGCGCGCGATCGAGCGGGTGCTCGCCGAAGGACCACACACGCCGGATCTCGGCGGTCGCGCGAAGACTACCGACGTCGGAGCCGCCATCGCGCAGGCCGTCGCGTAGCGCGCGCGGCTTCGCGACGCGTTCGGGCACGCTCGTTTTTGTGGCAAGATGACGGCGATAACGATAACGCTCGCCTGACCCGGGGACGCTCAACATGATCATCGGCATTCCACGCGAAGTCCGTGCGGGAGAGACGCGCGTCGCCGCGACGCCGGAGACGGTGAAGAAGATGGCGGCGAGCGGAAAGCACCAGCTCGTGGTCGAGGCCGGTGCAGGCGCGATGTCGAGCGTCCCGGATGCAGAGTTCCAGGCGGCCGGAGCGAGGACCGGCAGCGCCGACGAGGCGCTGGGCGCCGACGTCGTACTCAAGGTGCGCGGGCCCACGACGGAGGAGCTGCCGAGGCTCAAGCGCGGAGCGATGCTCGTGGGGCTGCTCAATCCATTCGACGCGGCGGCGTTGCAGTCGTACGCGGCGACGGGCGTATCGGGCTATGCGCTCGAATGGCTGCCGCGCATCACGCGCGCGCAGTCGATGGACGTGCTTTCGTCACAGGCGAACATCGCCGGCTACAAGGCTGTGATGATCGCGGCGAACACGTACGGTCGGTTCATGCCGATGCTCATGACCGCGGCGGGAACCGTCAAGGCCGCGCGCGTGCTGATCCTCGGCGTGGGCGTCGCGGGATTGCAGGCGATCGCCACCGCCAAGCGCCTCGGCGCGGTGATCGAGGCTTCCGACGTGCGCCCTTCGGTCAAGGACCAGGTCGAATCGCTCGGAGGCAAGTGGGTCGACGTTCCCTATGCGAACGACGAGGAGCGCAAGATCGCGGAGGGCGTGGGCGGCTATGCCCGCCCGATGCCGCCCGAGTGGATGGCGCGCCAGGCCGGCATCATTCACGAGCGCTGCAAGGTGGTCGACATCGTAATCACGACCGCGCTCATCCCTGGCAGGCCCGCGCCGAAGCTCATCAAGGCCGACACCGTCTCGGCGATGAAGCCGGGCGCCGTCGTCGTCGACCTCGCGGTGGAGCAGGGCGGCAACGTCGAGGGCTCGGAGCTCGACAAGATCGTGATGAAGAACGGCGTCAAGATCGTCGGCTTTGCCAATCTGCCGGCGCGCGTGGCCGCCGACGCCTCCGCGCTGTACGCGCGCAACGTGCTCAATTTCCTCGCGCTGTCGCTCAACGCCAAGACCGGCGAATTCGCCGTGCCGCGCGATGACGAGATCATCAAGGGGACGCTGGTGTGCGAAAACGGCGCCGTGGTCCCCAGACAATGACGGGAATGTCGGACAAAGGAGTCGCGCGATGACCGCAGGCGTCGAACCGATCGTCTTCTACCTGACCATCTTCGTGCTGGCGGTGTTCGTCGGCTATCACGTGATCTGGAACGTGACGCCCGCGCTGCACACGCCGCTGATGAGCCTCACCAATGCCATCTCGAGCATCATCCTGGTCGGTGCGATGCTGGCGGCGGGGTCGGAGCACCTCGACTGGGGCGGCTGGCTGGGCGTGCTCGCGGTGGCTCTCGTGTCGATCAATACCTTCGGCGGTTTTCTCGTGACGCAGCGAATGCTGGAGATGTTCAAGAAGAAAGAGCCGAAGCAGGAGAGCAAGCAGTAACGAGCGTGCGCCCGGCGAGCACCTGACTCTCGTCGAGCCGCGGCCGTTCTAGGAGACCAAGCGCCATGAGCGCAAACCAACTCGCCCTCTGGTACCTCGTCGCGGCGGTGAGCTTCATTCTCGCGCTCAAGGGACTGTCCTCGCCGAAGACCGCGCGGCGCGGCAATCTCTACGGCATCATCGGCATGGCGATCGCCGTGGCGGTCACGCTGGCGGTCATCTACTCCCACACCAAGAACGTGCTGCCGATTCTGGGCGGAATGGTCGTCGGCGGAGTGATAGGGGCCGTCGTCGCCAGACGCGTGCAGATGACGCAGATGCCGGAGCTGGTCGCGGCGATGCACTCGCTGGTCGGCCTGGCAGCCGTCTTCATCGCGATCGCGGCGATCAACAATCCGGAGGCGATGGGGTTGCATTCGCCGATCACCGGCCTGCACAAGCTCGAGCTCTTCATCGGCACCTTCATCGGCGCGATCACGTTCTCCGGCTCGGTCATCGCCTTCGGGAAGCTCGCCGGACTGGGCAAGCACTTCCGCCTCTTTTCGTCGGCGCCGGTGGTGTTTCCCGGCCAGCACTGGGTCAACCTCGCGCTCGGCCTCGTCATGATCGGCTTCGGCATCGGCTTCTTCATGGCCCCGCCCGAGCTCGAATGGCTGCCGTTCATCGTGATGACGGCGCTTGCGTTCCTGCTCGGTTTCCTGCTCATCATCCCGATCGGCGGCGCCGACATGCCGGTGGTGATCTCCATGCTCAACAGCTACTCGGGCTGGGCGGCGGCGGGCATCGGCTTCTCGCTCGACAACCCGATGCTGATCGTCGCCGGCTCGCTGGTCGGCTCCTCGGGCGCGATCCTCTCCTACATCATGTGCAAGGCGATGAACCGCTCGTTCATCAGCGTGATCCTCGGCGGTTTCGGCGGCGAGACCTCGGCCGCTGCGGACACGCAGCAGAAGACGGTCAAAAGCGGCAGTCCCGACGACGCCGCGTTCCTGCTTTCCAATGCCGACACGGTCATCATCGTCCCCGGCTACGGACTCGCGGTGGCGCGTGCGCAGCACGCGGTGAAGGAGCTCGCGACCAAGCTCACCGAGAAGGGCGTGACCGTGAAGTACGCGATCCACCCGGTGGCGGGGCGCATGCCGGGGCACATGAACGTGCTCCTCGCCGAAGCGGAGGTGCCGTACGACCAGGTCTTCGAGATGGAGGACATCAACAGCGAGTTTCCGCAGGCCGATGTGGCGCTGATTCTCGGCGCCAACGACGTCGTCAATCCGCTCGCCGAGCAGAAGGGGAGCCCGATCTACGGCATGCCGATCATCGAGGCGTACAAGGCGCGCAGCGTGCTGGTGAACAAACGCTCGATGGCTTCGGGCTATGCCGGGCTCGACAACCCGCTGTTCTACATGGACAAGACGATGATGGTGTTCGGCGACGCCAAGAAGGTCGTCGAGGACCTGGTCAAGGCGGTCGATTGAGACCGCGGCGTCGGTGCGAGCGATAGCCGACGCGTCGGAATAGTCAGCTCGCGTATACTCAGCGCCGCCGCTGAGCGTCAGGCGGCATCTCACGCGCAACCGAACGACAGCTCGCCGATGAGTGGCATCACCCGCAGGCCCGCATTCTGGATCGCGTTCGCGCTCGTCTCCGCGTTTTCGGGAGCGCTCGCGTGGCGCTACTTTCCACAAGCAATCCCGCTCATCAATCTCGAGGTCAGGATGTCGCGCGAGGATGCTCTCGCGCAGGCGGCAGCCATTGCGGACCGGCTGCATCTCGCCGCGCCAAACGCGCGCGCAGCGGCGCTTTTCACTCACGACGGCAGCACCCAGAACTTCGTGGAGCTCGATGCGGGAGGCAAGCCCGCCTTCGCCCGTCTGCTCGCGGGCGATCTCTACGCTCCGTATCGCTGGGAGGTACGGCTGTTCCATCCTGGCGAGACCGCGGAGGCGCGCATCGGCTTCAAGCCCGACGGCACGCCGTACGGTTTCGTGCGCAAGCTCCCGGAGACGGCGCCGGGTCCCGCGCTCGACGCCGAAGCCGCCCGCGCCATCGGGGAGAAATCGGCGCGCGAAGACTGGGGAATCGATTTCGCGCCTTACAAGCTCATCGAGCAGTCGCATACCGAGCAGCCGAGCCATCGCGTCGATCACCTGTTTACTTACGAGCGCCAGGACCAGACGCTCGGCGACGGTCGGGTGCGCCTGCGCCTCGTCGTCGCGGGCGATGCGCTGAGCGGGCTGCAGCATTTCGTGTTCGTGCCCGAGGCGTTCGGCCGTCGCTTCCAGGAAATGCGCTCGGCGAACAACACGATCGCCAACGTGGCCACACTCTCCGCGGGCGTGCTCTACGGCCTCGGAGGCTGCATTCTCGGCGTGCTGTGGCTCCTGCGGAAGCGCTGGCTGCTCTGGAAGCCCGCGCTCGCCGCCGGAGCGGTCGTCGCGGGCATCAACGCGCTCGCCCTGCTCGCCAATTCGCCGCAGGCCTGGTTCAGCTACGACACCGCGCAGTCCACGACGGTTTTCTGGGCGAAGCAGTTCGGGATCGCCGCGGTTGTCGCGATCGGCGGCGGGCTCGCCCTGGCGCTGGTCTTCATGGCCGCCGAGAGTCTCTCTCGACGCGCTTTTCCCGACCATCCGCAACTCTGGCGCCTGTGGTCGCGCGATGCGGCGCCGACGCGCGCGGTGCTCGGCCGCACGCTGGGCGGCTACCTCTTCGTCCCGATCGAGCTCGGATTGATCGCCGCGTTCTATGTCGTCACGAACCGATATTTCGGCTGGTGGCAGCCGTCGGAGATGCTTACCGACCCCAATATCCTGGGCAGCGCGCTGCCCGGCCTCAGTCCGGTGGGGATGGCGCTGCAGGCCGGATTCCTCGAGGAATGCCTCTTCCGCGCCGTGCCGCTGTCGCTCGCCGCGCTGATCGGCGCGCATTTCGGTGCCCGGCGCACCCTGATCGGCGTTGCCCTCGTAGCGCAGGCGCTCATCTTCGCCGCCGCCCACGCGAACTATCCGGGATTTCCTGCCTATTCCCGCCTGGTCGAGCTCTTCGGCCCGGCGCTCATCTGGGGGCTGATCTTTCTTCGCTTCGGCCTGCTGCCGACAATCATCCTGCACGCGCTGTTCGACCTCGTGCTCATGTCGATTCCGCTGCTGCTCGTCGCGGGCCGCGCCGCGGAGCTCAACCAGGCGATCGTGGTTGCGGCTGCGCTCGTGCCGCTGTTCGTGGTGCTCGTGCGAAGGACTCGTACCGGCGCCTGGCTGCCGTTCCCGCCTTCGCGCAGCAACGGCGCGTGGAGTCCTGCGCCGCCTCGGGCTCGCGCCGCAAGCGTCGGTCCGCGTGCGGCTGCGGGCACCTGGGCGATTCGCTTCCAGCGGGCGCTGCCCGTGCTCGCGCTCGCCGGCGTTCTCTTCATCGCGCTGACGGGAAACTTCCGCAGCGATGCGCCGCCTCTGAGCATCGGGCGCGCCGAAGCGGAGGCTGCTGCGGACGCCGCGCTCGCCGAGCGCGGGGTCAAGCTGTCGCCGGAGTGGAAGCGCTATGCCACGATCCGCGTGGCTTCAGGCGACGCGGAGCAGTGGCAAGCCCACAACTTCGTCTGGCGCGAGGCCGGGCACGACGCTTATCGCAAGCTCGTCGGAAACTGGCTGGCACCGCCCTCGTGGGAGGTGCGTTACGCACGCTTCGACGGCGGCGACGTTGCCGAACGCGCCGAGGAGTGGCGCGTCACCGTCGAGGGCACGGGCAAGGTGCGCTCCGTGCGTCATCGCCTGCCCGAGCAGCGCGCCGGGTCCAGGCTCTCGCGCGACGAAGCAGCGGCGATAGCCAACCGCGAGTTGCACACGGCATTCGACCTCGATCCTTCGACGCTGCGCGAGGTGGAGGTCAAGGAGGATCCGCAGCCGGCGCGAACCGACTGGCAGTTCACGCTTGGCGATCCGCGCGTGAATGCCGGCAAAGGCGGCGAGGCGCGGGCCGGAGTCTACATTGCCGGCGACGAGGTCGGCGCCTATGGGCGCTACGTCTTCGTTCCCGAGGATTGGCAGAGGGCCGAACGCGAGCGCGCGAGCCGGCTGGAGCTCGCCAAGCTCGCCGTGGTGCTGGTGCTGGCGCTGGTCGGTTTGGGAGCGATCATCTGGGCGAGCGTTGCGTGGACCCGCGATCACTTCGATCGTCGAGCCTTCTGGGTGGTGGCTCTGCTGTCTTTGGGCGCAGCCCTGATCAACGCCGTCGACCAGTGGCCAAGCCTCGCCATGGGCTTGCAGACGACCGAGCCCGTGATGCGACAGGTCGCTCTAGCGTCCGGCCGCATCATCATCGGCGCCGTTGTCGGGGCGCTGCTTGCCGGCATGCTATCCGGCGTCGCCAGCTACGCGGCGCGCGTGCACGTGGCCCCGGACGTGGCACCGTCGACGCTGTGGCTGCGCGGCGCCGCCGTTGGATTGTTCGTGATTGGAGTCGACGCGGTCATCGAGCTTTTCACCCCGCAGCTCGCGCCGCTGTGGCCGAAGTTCGGTGCCGAGAACGCCGCGTGGCCGTGGCTCAGCCGCGTTGCCACGTCGTTCAACGTCCTGCTGCCGATCGCCGGCACGATCGTGGTGTTGAGCTGGCTCGACCGCCTGACCTCGGGCTGGACCCGGCATCGCGTTCTCTGCGTCGTGCTGCTCGTACTGGGCGAGGGCGCGATCAGCGCGATGCGCGCCGATCAATGGCTCGACATCGTGATGACCGGCCTGATCGGAGGCCTGGTCTCGGCCGCGCTGTTCGCCTTCGTTCTGCGTTTCGACCTGCGCCAGATACCGGCGCTGATCGGCGTCTATGCTGCGACCGGTGCCGTGGTCGATGCTCTCGAGAAAGCTTCGCCCCAAGCGTGGCTGTTGTCCGCGATCGCGGTGCTGATGGCCATCGCCATCTCCTGGGTGGTGACGAACTACCTGGTCGCGCGCGGGCCGATCCCCGCCGATTCCGCGTCTGCGGCCGGCCCGGAGCCGACCGCCGCGCCCGGTTGATTCCTACGGGGCGGTCTGCATCGTCACCCAGTTGGGGATCACGTTGTTGTTGGCGAGGTGCACTGCCGTGACATTGCTGCGCATTGCCCAGGGAATCACCTGCCGATGCAGCGGCAGGTGCAGCAGCTCATCGTGCTGGACCATCAACGCCTCGTTGATGAGCTTGCGCCGCTTGTCGACGTCAAGCTCGATCTTGATCTGGTCGATCAGGGCGTCGAGTTTCGCGTTCGCATAGCGCCCGTAGTTGTAGTCGCCGTCGCCCTTCGCGTTCGCCGTGTGGAGCACCGGCTGCAGGATGAAGATCGGATCGGTTGCCGCACCGCCCCAGCCCAGCATGTACAGGCTCGTGTCGAGCTTCTCGAGCTTCGGGAAGTAATTGGCACGCGGCATCGCCGTGACGTTGGTCACGACGCCGATCTGGGTCCACATTGCCGCGAGGGCCTGGCAGATCTTCTCGTCGTTCACGTAGCGGTTGTTGGGGCAGTCGAGCGTAACCTCGAAACCGTTGGGGTAGCCCGCCTCGGCGAGCAGCTTCTTCGCCCTTGCCCGATCGAACGGGAACCGTACTTCGGGCTCCGCAATCCAGGGTAGCGGCGCCGGCAGCATGGCACCGGTGGGCTTGGACAGGCCGCGCATGGTCGTCGTCTTGATCGCCTCGACATCGATGGCCTCGTATAGCGCCTGGCGCACGCGCTTGTCCTTGAACGGGTTCTTGCCCTTGACGCTCGAGTACAGCAACTCGTCGCGCTGCTGATCCATGCCGATGAAGATGACCCGGTTCTCGGTCCCCTCCAGGATCTTGACGCCCGGGTTCTGCTTCAGGCGCGGGATGTCCTGCACGGGAGGATCGTTGATGAGGTCGACCTCGCCGGACATGAGCGCGGCGAGCCGCGTCGCATCGGACGCGATCGGCTGGAAGACCACCTCGTCGATGTTGCCCTCGAACTTGCCTTCCTTGATGCCCCACCAGTTGGGGTTCTTGACCAGCACGGTCTTGATGTCGGGCTCCCGGGACTTGAGCATATAGGCACCGGTGCCGTTGGCCTGGTGCGCCGTGATCATGTCCTCCTTGTGGGTGTAGTCCTGGGGCTTGGTCGCGCGGTTCTTCTCGCACCAGGCCTTGCTCATGATGTTGATCGTCGCCAGGTGCTCGAGAAAGATCGGGTTCGGCCCGGGTGTCTTGAACTCCACCGTCAGCTCGTCGATCTTCTTCGCCACGCCCGCAGCGTTGGAGTAGACGCGAAGCTGCGAGGTTGGCTCTGCCGCCCTTTGAAACGAGAACACCACGTCGTCGGCAGTGAACGGCGTTCCATCATGAAACTTGACCCCCGGCCGCAGCTTGACGCGCCAGGTCGTAGCGTCCAGTTGCTGCCAGGATACCGCCAGCTGCGGCTCGAGCTCGAGCTTCTTGTCGCGGCCGACGAGGAATTCGTAGACCAGCTGGTTGACGTTGTTCGTGAGGCCCTCGTTCTGCGAATGCGGGTCGGTGGTCTGCGGATCGCCGCGATTGGCCCAGCGCAGCGTCGCGGCACCGACGCCACCGGCGCTCAGCACGGCGGCGGTACATACCAGGATAATCAGTCGGAACATGACACAACTCCCCCATGAGATCTTTCCATCATAACGCCGGGCTTCTTGCGGCGGGATAGAATCCCGCGCCGTGCGTGCCACCTCATCGCACTCCCTAGCCGACCGGCTGGAGGCCGACCTCGCCACCGGCATGATCGCGGATCGCGTGCGCCTCGGGCGCCGAATCGCCCGCCTGCGCCGAGGCGAGCTTCCTCGTGCGGAGATCGAGCGGCTCGAGGGCGCGGTGGCAGCTTCGCGCGAGCGCGCGCTGCGTCGCACCGCAGCAGTGCCGTCGATCGCCTATCCTGCCGAGTTGCCCGTCTCCGAGCGGCGGGCCGAGATCGCGGCTGCGATTCGCGAGCATCCCGTGCTCATCGTGTGCGGAGAGACCGGGTCGGGCAAGACCACCCAGCTGCCCAAGATCTGCCTCGAGCTGAAACGCGGCACGCGGGGCTTCATCGGCCATACACAGCCCCGGCGCATCGCGGCGCGCAGCGTCGCCACGCGGATCGCGCAGGAGCTCGGCACGCCCCTGGGCGAGCAGGTCGGCTACAAGGTGCGCTTCACCGACCGCACGCAACCGGACGCCTACGTGAAGGTCATGACAGACGGCATTCTGCTCGCCGAGACGCAGACCGACCGGCTGCTTGCCGCCTACGACACGATCATCGTCGACGAGGCGCACGAGCGCAGCCTCAACATCGACTTTCTCTTGGGCTACCTCAAGCAGCTGCTGCCGCGGCGACCCGATCTGCGAGTCGTGATCACCTCGGCCACGCTCGATGCCGAGCGTTTTGCCAAGCACTTCGGCACGCCGGATCGGCCGGCGCCGGTGATCGAGGTCTCGGGCCGCACGTATCCGGTCGAGATCCGCTACCGACCGCTTCCAGACGACGAGGGCGACGACGAGGAGCCGCTCGAGCAGGCGATCGTCGACGCCGTCGAGGAGCTCTGGCGCGAGGCGCCAGGCGACATCCTGGTGTTTCTCCCGGGGGAGCGGGAGATCCGTGAGACGCAGGAATTGCTCCCCCGCGGGCTCGCGCGGCGCCCCTACGCGGCCTCGATGGAGATCCTTCCGCTGTATGCCCGCCTGTCCGTCGAGCAGCAGCAGCGAGTGTTCTCCGGCAGCAGCGGCCGCCGCATCGTGCTCGCGACCAACGTGGCTGAGACCTCGCTAACTGTTCCCGGAATTCACTACGTGATCGATCCGGGGCTCGCCCGCGTTCGGCGGTACTCGCTGCGCAACAAGGTGGGACTGCTGCAGATCGAAAAGATCGCCCGCGCCTCGGCCGAGCAGCGCGCCGGACGCTGCGGCCGCACCGCTGCGGGCGTTTGCGTGCGCCTCTACGCCGAAGAGGACTTCGCGGCGAGACCGCGCTTCGGCGATCCGGAGATCCTGCGCTCCTCCCTCGCCGCGGTGATCCTGCGCATGGCCGCCCTCGAGCTCGGCGCGGTGGACGCCTTCCCGTTCCTCGATCCTCCCACGCCGCGGGCGATCGCCGACGGCTACCAGCTTCTGCGGGAGCTCGGCGCGGTCGATTCGGGCCAGCGCATCACGCCGTTGGGTCGGGAGATCGCCAGGCTGCCCGTGGATCCGCGACTCGGACGGATGATCATCGCGGCGAAGGAGGCGGGCTGTCTCGCCGAGGTGCTCGTCGTCGCTTCCGCGCTGGCCGTGCCCGATCCCCGCGACCGGCCGCTCGACAAGCAGCAGGCGGCGGACCAGGCGCACCTGCGCTTCCGCGACGAGCGCTCCGATTTCCTGAGCCTGATCGCGCTGTGGCAATTCTTCACCGACGCCGTGGCGGCCAAGCGCTCGCATCGGGATCTCCTGACCCAATGCCGCTCGCAGTTCGTCTCCTTCCTGCGTTTGAACGAGTGGCGGGATCTGCACCGGCAACTCTCCGAGCAGCTCACGGAGCTCGGCTGGCGCTGGAACGACGCGCTGTCCGAGAAAGTCGATCCCGCGCGCTACGCAGCGATCCATCGCGCGCTGCTCGCCGGATTGCTCTCCAACATCGGCACTCGCGCCGAGGGAGAAGAGCACTACCTCGGGGCCCGGGGCCTCAAGTTCTTTCTTCATCCGGGATCGGGCGTCGCCAGGAAGGGTGCGAAATGGGTGCTCGCGGCGGAGCTCACCGAGACTACGCGTCTGTACGCCCGCTGCGCGGCGAGAATCGAGCCGGAATGGATCGAGGCGGTCGCAGGCAATCTCGTCGATCGCGTGCACTTCGAGCCGCGCTGGGACGCGGTGCGCGGTGAAGTCGTCGCCAGCGAGCGGGTAACGCTCTACGGACTGACGTTGGAACCGCGGCGGCGCGTGTCCTACGCGGCGATCGACCCCGAACGTGCGCGCGAGGTCTTTATCCGCGAAGCCCTGGTTGCCGGGGAGTACGCGGGACGCGCGGCGTTTCTCGATCACAACCGGGCCCTCATCGCGGAGGTCGCCGAGCTCGAGCACAGAGCCCGGCGCCAGGACGTGCTGGTGGACGACGAGGCGCTCTTCGCCTTCTACGCCGAGCGGATCCCGGCCGGGATCGCGACTCGCGCAGGCTTCGAGCGCTGGCGCGAGCAGGCCGAAGCGAGCGATCCGCGCCTGCTCTTGATGACGCGCGAGACGCTCATGCGCCACGCCGCGGCACAGGTGACGGAAGAGCAATATCCGCAGTTCGTGGAGATGGCCGGCGCGCGGCTTGCGCTCAAATATCGCTTCGCGCCCGGACATCCGATGGACGGGCTTACGTTGACGGTGCCGCTCCGGCTCCTCAACCAGGTCGACGAAGCACGGCTGTCCTGGCTCGTGCCGGGGATGATTCGCGAAAAGCTCACCGCGTACATCAAGGGGCTTCCCAAGACGCTGCGCAATCGACTGTCTGCAATCCCCGAGGTCGTGACCCAATTCCTCGAGGCGACACGCGCGGGCGAGGGCAGCCTCGAGCAGACGCTTGCGCGCTTCCTCAGCGACCGGTTCGGCTCGCCGGTTTCCCCCAGCCTGTTCGACGAAGGTGGGCTGCAGCCACATCTGCGCATCAACCTCGTAGTGGTCGACGATGCGGCCAAGGAGCTCGGCATGGGGCGCGACGTCGGCGCGCTGCGCTCGCGGCTCGGCGAAGCGGCGCAGCTCAGCTTCGCCGCGGCGGCGCCGCAGTGGGAGCGCACGGGACTGCGGAGCTGGGACTTCGGCGACCTTCCCGAAGCGCTGTCCATCCGGCGCGACGGACGCGAGCTCACCGGCTATCCGGCGCTGGTCGTGCGCGATGACGGCATCGCGATGCAGCTTCTCGACACACGCGCTGCGGCGGAGAGCGCGACGCGAGCCGCACTGATCGAGCTCATCGGCGGGCAGCTCAAGGACGCCCTGCGTCCGTGGGAGAAGGGCCCGCCGGGATTTGCCCAGATCGCCCTGCAGCTCAAACCCGGGCTTTCATCGGAAGGTCTGCTCCGCGACGCCCTTGCCGCGGTTCGCGCGCGGGCGTTCCTCGGCGAAGACCCGCTACCGCGGACGCAACGGGCCTTCGCGGATCAGGTCAGACGCGCGCGCACGCGCTTGCCGGCGGTCGCAGAAGGCGTGTTCCGCACGCTGGCTGCGATCGCCGCCGAGTATCGCCTCCTGTCCGCGCACATTTCGGCGCTCCCGCGCAGCCTGGCGCGACTGAGCGCGGAGATTGCCGCCCAGCGCGACCGCCTGGTGTACCCGGGCTTCCTGACCGCTACCCCGTGGGCGCAACTCGGCCAGCTTCCGCGATACCTCAAGGGACTCGACCGGCGCTTGAGCAAGTATTCGGAAAACCCCGAGCGCGACGCGAAGCACGCGGCCGCGATCGGAGAGTTGTGGGAACGCTACCGCACGCGACTCGAAAGCGAGCGGGGCCGCGGCCGCGCCGAGCCTGCCCTCGAGAGCTATCGCTGGCTCATCGAGGAGCTACGGATTTCACTCTTCGCCCAGGAGCTGCGAACCCCCTTCCCAGTGTCATACAAACGTCTCGAAAAAGCCTGGAAGGCGCTTCCTGACCGCTAAGAGGGCATTTCTCGCATTGGCACCGGGAAACCGCGCGTGATACAGTAACTTGGCGGTAAGGTCGTTCAAAGCCAAAGCGCGCAAGCAAAGGCGGGGTAACTGCGGAGGCCTGCCCGACCACACCGTCAGAGGGGACTCAACGCTTGAGCGCGACGACGACTTCCACGCAGGCTCCCGCGGCGCGTCCGCTGGCGCGGGACACGCTCAAGATCCTGAATGATTGCCGGGATCTGGCGATCCATCGGCTTCTTGCTTCTTTCAACACGATGCTCGACCGTGTCAGCGACATGCTGATGACCCGGGCCGAGCGCTCCGACATCAGGGACGAACAGGCGCTGTTCCTCGATACCCGTGCTCTGCTGCACAAGGAGCGCTCCAATCTCATGAGCGCCTTCGAGCGCCACCTGCGGGAGCTGATCGATCGGCGCATCAAGGGCGAGGAGCAGGAGAAAGCGGACTTCGCCGCTGTCGATGCACGCAAGCTCACCCTCGTCGACACGCTGGCGATGGACGAGTCGGTGGTCTTGGGTAACATCGTGCGCGTGGTGGAGAACCTCTGCCATGAGGAGCTGCACGAGTTCAACCGCGCGGTGGGTTACCTGCTGGGCCGTCCCGAGCTCGAAACCGCAGCGAATCCGCTGGCGCCGACGACCATCGTCCGGGCATTTACCGAAGCGCTGCACGCGATCAACGGCGAACCCCGCGAAAAGGTCGCGATTCTGAAGGAGCTCAACCAGACCTCGCTCGGCGACCTCGGGGCGATCTATGCCGATCTGAACAAGCATCTGACCAACCTGCATGTCGTCCCGCCGACCCGCGGCCCAGTCGTCCGGCGCCCGATGGCTGGCGAGCGGGGCAGGCCCGGCTCGAAGACTGCTCACGACGCCGATGGTGCCGAGCCTGCCGCGGCGGCCCCCGAGCCCGAGATTGATCTGATGGCGCTGTTGCAGCGCCTCGCCAGCGCGGGGCTGGGCGTCACGCGCGTCGCGCCGCCGAGGGGTCCGCCCACTGGCGGCATCGCGGTTCCGCCTGCTGGGCTTACAGCTGCAACGAGCTTGCTTACCGGCGCGCTGTCCAGCCTCGCGGCCAGAGCAAGCCCCCCCACGATGCCGGTCGGCGCTGGTCATGCAGGAGACAGCCCGCTGCCCACGATCGACACGCCGGGCGCCATGGGGGTCGGTCCCTTCGGCGGTCCGCGGATTCTCGTGACGCAGGAGCTCGGCGAAGCCCTATCCCGGCTTCAGCAGGGCGAGACAGGGTTCGATGTAGCAGGCGTTCCGATCCAGTTCACCGGCGTACCGGTCGGAATGCACAACGTCCTGCGCGACCTCCAGGAATCCCCGCTCGGCGCCAAGGCCAATCAGCTCGAGGCGATGACCATCGAGCTGGTGGCGATGCTGTTCGACTTCATCTTCGAGACCAAGGACCTGCCCGACAGCATGAAGGCGCTGATCGGCCGCCTGCAGATCCCAGTCCTGAAGGGGGCGATGCTCGACGGCGCGTTCTTCTCCAAGAAGACGCATCCCTCGCGACTCTTTGTCAATGCGCTGGCGCGCGCCGGGATCGGCTGGTCGCCGACGATGGGTACCGACGATCCGCTGTACAAGAAGATCGAGGCGCTGGTGCACCGCGTGCTCGACGAGTTCAGCGACGACATCTACCTCTTCGATGAGCTGCGCAAGGACCTCGAGACGTTCCTCGCCGAAGAGGAGAAGAAGGCCGAGGTGAACATCCAGTCCTCGGCGGACGAGATCAATCAGCGCGACCGTTACGAGATTGCGCGCGTCGTCGCCCGCTCGGAGGTCGAGCGCCGCTTGGGAACCCACACGGTCCCGAATTTCCTCGGCAGCTTCCTGAGGGAGAAGTGGGTCGAGACGCTGGCGCAACAGCACGATCATGGTGGCGAGGAGGGCGAAGCGTGGGGCGCCGGGCTCACGACGCTCGACGACCTGGTGTGGAGCGTGCAGCCGAAGCGCACGACCGAGGAGCGCAAGAAGCTCGTTGCCATGCTGCCGAATCTGCTCAAGCGTCTGCACGGCGGGTTGCACGGCGTGAGCTGGGAACCGGGCACCCGCGACCAGTTCATGGCCAACCTGGTCGAGGCGCACGCCGCCGCAGTGAAGCCGAGCCTCGCCGCGGTACCCATGCCGACGACTGCAGTCGCGGAGGCGGCCGCAGCCGCGGCCGAGCAGGCGACCGCTCAAGGCGACGCGGAGATGGCTGCAAAGGCGCGCGCGCTCGCCGAGGCGATGGCGCCGGCGCCGCCGCCCCCGCCGCCCGAGCCCGCAGTCGAAGTCGTGCAGGACCACTACGCGGAGCTTGCCGCGACGCTCGAGCGCGGCATGTGGATCGAGTTCGAGAGCGACGACGGTCAGCTCGCGTTCGCCAAGCTTGCCTGGGTCAGCCCGCTGCGCGGTACTTATCTGTTCACCAACCGCCAGGGACAGAAGGCAGTCTCTCTGACCGCGGACGAGCTCGCCGATCGCTTCCGCAGCGACCGGGCGCGACTGGTCGAGGCCGAGCCACTCGTCGACCGCGCCTTCGTGAGCATGATGGCGACGTTCGAAGAGAAGCTCGGCGCGCACGCCGCCTAGCTCACAAGAAGAAGTCCACGATGGCGATCGGTGCGCTGATCATCGGCGACGAGATCCTTTCCGGAAAGCGCGTGGACAGGCATCTCGCGCACGTCATCGCTACGCTCGGCGGCCGCGGCTTGAAGCTCGCCTGGGCGCGCTATCTGGGCGACGAGCGCGATCGCCTCACCGCGACACTCGCGGAAACCTTCGCCGGCCGCGACATCGTGTTCTCGTTCGGCGGCATCGGCGCCACACCGGACGATCACACGCGGCAAGCCGCCGCGGCGGCCCTGCGCCGCCCGCTTTGCGCCCACCCGGAGGCAGTGCGCGAGATCGAGGCGCAGTTCGGCGCCGCGGCGCGTCCTCATCGCGTCCTGATGGGCGAATTTCCGGAGGGAGCCGCGATCATCCCGAACCCCGTCAACCGCGTTCCGGGATTTTCAGTGGGCGATCACCATTTCTTTCCGGGGTTCCCGCAAATGGCCTGGCCGATGCTCGACTGGGTGCTCGCGCAGCGCTACGCCGCGCTTGCCGCGCCGCCGGAGGACGAGGCGGCCATCATCGTCTATGACGCGGGCGAGAGCATGCTTCTGCCGCTGATGCAGGAGAACGTGATGCGCTTTCCGGACCTGACGCTGTTCAGCCTGCCGGCGTTCCTGCCCGACGGCGCCCGCCGGCTGGAGCTCGGCGTGCGCGGGGATCCCGCGCAGCTGCCCGCGGCGCTCGCGCACCTGCGCGATGGCGTCATCGCGCTCGGCTTTCGCTGGGAAGCCGCGCCGCACCCCGGCGCGCGGCGCGCACCGGGGTGAGCCTCGCGCGCTCAGCCCGCGAGCGCCGCGGCGATCTCCGCGACCAGCGCCGTCCCCCGGTAGATGAGTCCGGTGTAGATTTGCACGAGCGTCGCGCCCGCGGCGATGCGCTCTCTCGCGTCGGCACCCGACATGATGCCGCCGACGGCGATGATCGGCAGCGCGCCGCCCAATTCGGCCGCGAGCGTTCGCACCGCGCCGAGCGCCTTGTCCTTCAGCGGGCGGCCCGAGAGGCCGCCGCTCTCCGCCGCGTGGCGCAACCCGGCCACTGCGGAGTGATCGGTGGTGGTATTGGTGGCGATCACGCCATCGACGCGATGCGCGATGAGCGTGCGCGCGATACGGCGAATGTCCTCCACCGCGAGATCCGGCGCGATCTTGACTGCGAGCGGTGTGTACTTTCCGTGCCGCTCGGCGAGTTCGGCCTGCTCCCGCTTCAGCGGTGCGAGCAGACCGCCCAGTGCCCGTTCCTCCTGCAGCTCGCGCAGGCCCTGCGTGTTCGGCGAGGAGATGTTGACCGTAACGTAGCTCGCGTGAGCGTGCACGGCACGAAAGCAGGTGAGGTAATCCTCGATGGCGCGCTCGTTCGGCGTGTCGAAGTTCTTGCCGACGTTCAGGCCGAGAATCCGGCCCTGCGCAGGTCCGAACTTCGCCCGGGCGACATTGGCGAGGAAAGTGTCGATGCCGTCGTTGTTAAAGCCGAGTCGGTTGATCAGCGCGTCGGCTTCCGGCAAGCGGAACAGGCGCGGCTTCGGGTTGCCCAACTGCGGCCGCGGCGTCACCGTGCCGCACTCGATGAACCCGAATCCCAGGGCGGCAAGGCCGTCGATGTGCGCGGCGTTCTTGTCGAGACCGGCGGCGAGTCCCACGCGGTTCGGAAAGCGCAAACCCATCGCCTCGACGGGCGAAGGCTTGACCGGCGTTGCGAAGCGCTGTGCGACGCCCGCCGCCGTGGCCGCGTCCAGAAGCGCGAGAACAAGATCATGCGCGGCTTCGGGATCGAGCGCGAAGAGCAGCGGGCGAAGCCAGGGGTAGAGCATGCGCGGTGCGCTTCGCACCGCCAGTGGATGAGGCCGGGTGAGCGCGCGCGGATGATACCATTCACCGCGGCCGGAAGCCGAAACAGCCGATGAAGAAACGTGCCATGCGCTGCCTGCGCGTCGCGGCACTCGCGACGATCGCGCTATCGGGCGGCGAGTCGGGGCTGGCGGCGCCGAACGCCGGCGTGGAGCTCGCCAACTACGCGCGGCGACCGGAGGTCCGGGACTTCATCGACGAGCTGGTCAACGAGCGCGGCTTCAGTGCCGGCGAGCTACGGCGACTTTTCACCCAGGTGCGCTATGAGCCAAAGGTCATCGAAGCGATCTCGCGCCCGGTGCTTGCCCCGCCGAAGTGGTTCGAGTTCTCGCCTCGCTTCCTTGCGCCGGCGCGCATCGAGGCCGGACTCGCGTTCTGGCAGATGTACGAGCGCGCGCTTCGACGCGCGCAGGACGAGTTCGGCGTTCCCCCCGAGATCATCGTCGCGATCATCGGCGTGGAGACCTATTACGGGCGTTACGTCGGCAACTATCGCGTGATCGACGCCCTCACCACTCTCGCCTTCGATTACCCGCGCCGCGCCGAATTCTTTCGCGGCGAGCTGAAACAGTTCCTCCTGCTTGCCCGCGAAGAGCGCATTCCTCCGCTCGATCCGCGCGGCTCGTATGCGGGCGCGATGGGGCTGCCGCAGTTCATGCCGAGCAGCTTTCGGGCCTATGCCATCGATTACGATGCGGACGGCAGCGTCGACCTTGCGGCGGACGCCGAGGATGCGATCGGCAGCGTGGCGCACTATCTCGCGCGCCATGGCTGGCAGCGCGGGCAGCCGACGATGACTGCGGCGCTGATCGAGGACGAGTCGCGCGACGCCGTGCTGGCGCGCCTCGACAACGGCATCGCCGAGCGCCGTGCGCTCGCGGCCTGGGAGAGCGACGGCGTCACGGCGTACCAGAAACCTGCGGACTTCACGACGGACTCCGCCGGGCTGCTGATGCTGGAGGAGGAGGGCGGTCCCTCCTATTGGGTGGTCTTCGACAACTGGTACGTTCTGACGAGCTACAACCGGAGCCGGCTCTATGCGTCCGCCGTCGTCGCGCTTGCGCAAGAGCTCAAGGACGCCGCCGCGCGCTAGCACGTGATCTCGTTCATCGTCCCCGCGTACAACGAGGAACGTCTGCTTGGCGCTACGCTCGCCGCGCTGCACGCCGCTGCCGGCGCGACGGGCGAGCCCTACGAGCTGATCGTCGTCGACGACGCGTCCGCCGACCGTACCGCGGCGGTCGCATGGGCCGCCGGCGCGCGCGTGGTTTGCGTCGCCTGCCGCCAGATCGCCGCGACCCGCAACGCCGGAGCCAGAACGGCGCGCGGAGACCGGTTGTTCTTCGTCGATGCGGACACGCTGGTCGACGCGGCGGTGGTCGGGGCGGCGCTGCATGCCTTGCGCGCTGGAGCCGTCGGCGGTGGCGCAGGCGTGCGCTTCGACGGCCGCGTCCCCCGCTGGGCCGCGTTGCTGCTGCCGGTCCTCGTCTGGGTGTTTCGCGCCACCGGGATCGCGACGGGCTGTTTTCTGTTCTGCACGCGAGCCGCGTTTGAAGCGGCCGGCGGTTTCGACGAGACGCTCTACGGCGCGGAAGAGATCGCGCTCAGCCAGGCGCTGAAGCGGCAGGGACGGCTCGTGGTCCTGCGCGAGACCGTGACCACCTCCGGGCGGAAGCTGCGCACCTACGCAGCCGGGGAGCTGCTGGGAATTCTCGCCTGCCTGGCGCTGCGCGGGACGGGCTCGCTGCGCTCCCGGCGCGGACTCGAGCTCTGGTACGGCGAGCGGCGGGAGGACGCGGGCGACTAGAAGGATCCGTTTCGCGGTCGACGGCCGCGGAGTTACACTGACGGCTGACCCTGTCGGAGGCCGAATCCAGCGCCGCGCCGCAGCGATGCAACCGTTTCTCGCCCTCTTCCTGCTGCCCGTCCTCTTTGGAGTCGTCGCCGCGCTGGTCTGGCGCGACACCCGGCACGCCTCGCTCGCCGCGGGCTTCGCCGCGGCACTGGTTGTGTACTTCTTCCTGCAATTCCGCGATCCGGACGGCACCTGGAACTGGCTCGCTGCGTTCCTCGTCGCGCCGCTCGTCATCGCCTTCGCGCTCACCGCCGTCTTCGTCTGCCACGGGCGTATGCACGGACGCAAGCATCGGCCCAACGGCGCCTGATATCCGGCAGCCTCGCGTCGGCGACACGTTATGCCCTTTCTCGCTCGCGTCGTGATCTTCTGGGTGATCGTGATCGCCGCGATCTCGCTGTTGCGCCTGTATCCGCATTCGCTGCCCGCGCGCCTGCTCTTTTCCGAGCACGGCCCTCTGCCTTGCCGCGGGGAGCCGCGCAGCCGCTATATGTTGCGCCGGGCGGCTTACTGGGCGGGCTGGGTGCTGCAGTGCGCGTTCGTCTCCGGGGCGGGCTTCGTCCTCGCGCGGCAGGTTCCCGTGCTTGCCGACGCGCTCTGGTTCACCGTGTTCTGGCTCGTCGTCGTCCCGGCGCTGGGCAGCATCGCCGCGCTCGCCGGGCTCGCGGCACTCGCGGCATGCGGCAAGGCGAAAGTGATCGGCCCGGATCCGCTGCACGAGTACACGCTGCTGCCGGGCCAGGTTGGAACATCGCTGGAAAGGTAACGAGATGAAGATCGGGATTCTCGGGTCCGGTGGCGTAGCGCAGGTACTCGCTGCCGGATTCCTCAAGCATGGCCACAGCGTCATGGTGGGAACGCGCGACCGCACGCAACTCGTCGAGTGGCTGGTGCACAATCCGCAGGCGAAGGTCGGCGCGCCGAGCGAGGCGGCAGCATTTGCCGAGGTTGCCGTGCTCGCCGTGAAGGGCACCGCCGCTTCCGACGTGTTGCGCCTTGTCGGCTCTTCTCTTGCGGGCAAGCCCGTGATCGACGCGACCAATCCGATCGCCGACGATTCGCCGGTAAACGGCGTGCTCACGTTTTTCACCCGGCTCGACGAATCGCTGATGGAGTTGCTGCAGCGCGAGCAGCCGGAACTGCGGCTCGTGAAGGCCTTCAACTCGGTCGGCGCGGCGTGCATGGTCAATCCCGAGTTCAAGGGTGGAAAGCCGACGATGTTCATCTGCGGCAACGACCAGGCCGCCAAGCGCACGGTCGCCGCGATCCTCGATCAGTTCGGCTGGGAAGTCGCGGATATGGGCGGGGTCGAGGCAGCCCGCGCGATCGAGCCGCTGTGCATGCTCTGGTGCATTCCCGGATTCCTGCGCAACGACTGGCGTCACGCCTTCAAGCTTCTCGCCTAGCGCCGCGGCAGCGTGCGCAGATGCGCGATAAGGCCGCGCGTCGATGCGTCGGCCTCGTCCGCTCCGGTACCCTGACGCAGGGCGGTCACGAGCGGTCCGGCGAGCGCCTTGCCCAGCTCGACACCCCACTGATCGAAAGAGTTGACGCCGCACAGCACGCCC
This sequence comes from Casimicrobiaceae bacterium, assembly GCA_035499135.1. Taxonomy (GTDB): domain Bacteria; phylum Pseudomonadota; class Gammaproteobacteria; order Burkholderiales; family Casimicrobiaceae; genus PALSA-1003. The sequence continues at coordinate 71,972 of DATJZM010000102.1, forward strand.
TCGACGAACGTGCGGTGCTCGTACAGGGCGAGCAGCTGGCCGAGGCGGCGTGCATCGAGCTCTGGCAGGAGCAGCATGGTGGAGGGCCTGTCGCCTGGACACACGCGGTGCGCGGCCTGCGCGTCGATCGCTTCGGGCGAGAAGCCGCGGGCCGCGAGCTCGGTGCGCACCGCGGCGAGCGGCTTGCCGCTCATCAATGCCTGCGCCTGGGCGAGCGCGTTGGCGACGAGCAGCGTCTGCTGGTCGGCTAGCGGGTGTGCCGCGCGCACGGGCACGACGAATTCGACTGGAATCGGGCGCGTGCCCTGGTGCAGCCACTGGAAGAACGCATGCTGCGCGTTGCTGCCCGGCTCGCCCCACACCGCGGGCGTGCCCGCCAGCTCGAGCGGGGCGCCGTCGCGCGTCACCGATTTGCCGTTGCTCTCCAGAAAGAGCTGCTGCAGGTACGCGGGCAATCGGGCGAGCGGCTGCGCGTAGGGAACGACGACCCGCTGCGGATGCCCGAGCAGCTGCGCGTTCCAGAAGTCGACCAGCGCCAGCAGCACCGCAAGGTTGCGCTCGAACGGCGCCGAGCGGAAATGCTCGTCCATGCTGGCCGCGCCGGCGAGCAGGGCGGCGAACGTCTCCCATCCGCAGCGCACCGCGATCGAGAAGCCCGCCGCAGACCAGAGCGAAAAGCGGCCGCCCACCCAGTCCCACATCGGCAGCACGTCGGCTCCGGCCACCCCGAAAGCGCGCGCTCCATCCGCGTTGGCCGTCACGGCGACGAAGTGCCGGGCGAGCGCGGAGCCGCCGCCGAGCCTCGCCGCGAGCCAGTCCCGCGCCGACTGCGCGTTTCTCAGCGTCTCGGTCGTGGTGAAAGTCTTCGAGGTGATGATGAACAGCGTCGTGGCGGGATCGAGTCCGGCCAGCGCCCGCGTCAGGTGCTCCGGATCGACGTTCGCCACGAACGCGACGTCGACTCCATCGCTGCGCGAGGCGCGTGGACCGGCGAGCGCATCGCAGACGAGCGCCGGGCCGAGGTCCGAGCCGCCGATGCCGATGTTGACGACATCACGGATCGGGCGACCGCTGGCCCCCAGCCGCAGCCCGCCGCGCAGCTGGGTGGCGAGCGTGCGCATCCGGTTCTGGACGGCCCGGACTGCAGGCACGACATCCTCGCCGTCGACGCGCACGGGCGAGTCGTCCTGCTGACGCAGCACGGTGTGCAAGGCCGGTCTCTGCTCCGAAAGATTGACCTTCTCGCCGCTGAAGAGCGCCCCGATCCAATCCTGCAGATTGCGTGCCTCAGCGTAGGCGAGCAGCAGCGCCATCGTCTCGGGGACTACGCGCTGCTTCGACCAGTCGGCGAGACAGTCGTCCCAGACGAGCGACAGCCGCGTGAAGCGCTGCGCGTCCGCGTCGAAGAGCGAGCGCAGGGTGCGCTCGGCGACGCCTCGCCGGTGGTCGAGCAGCCGCTGCCACGCGGAATCGAGAGCGGGTTCGATCATGATTGGAGCGGCGCGCGTCATCCTGCCACCGGGCGCTGCTACGTGCCGGCGACGCCGCCCAGCGAGCATAATGGATCGGGCAGCCGATGCGCAAACGCGTCGTCGGCGCGTCGCGACCCCAGTCGCAGGGTGCTTGTCAACTTGGCGCTCGAGTGTTACTTTGGTCAGGTCATACGGTGGTCGGGTGGTCTGACCTCTTCTCAGACCCGTGCGTTACACGAGACAAGCCAAAAAGGAGGACCCCATGCTCGACAGACATTTCGTTGCGCGGCTGTGCGCCGCCGCGTCATGCGCCCTTATCGCCTGCGGCTTGCCGGTCGCGCCGGCCATGGCGCAGCAGAAGATCGTGCTCAAGGCTTCCGACGTCCACCCGGAGGGATATCCGACGGTGGCTGCGATCGAGAGCATGGGCAAGAAGCTCTCCGCCGCGACCAACGGCCGGCTGAGCATCCAGATGTACCCTTCGATGCAGCTCGGCGGCGAGAAGGAGGCGATCGAGCAAGCGCAGGTCGGCGCGCTCGCGATTGCGCGCGTGAGTGTCGGCGCCCTCGGACCGGTGGTCGACGAGCTCAACGTCTTCAATATGCCGTACCTGTTCCGCAGCACGGCGCAGATGGAGAAAGTCATCGACGGCCCGATCGGCCAGGAGCTGCTCGACGACGTGACGAAGAACCCGAAGGCGGGCCTTGTCGGCCTGTTGTGGATGGACGCCGGGGCGCGCAACCTTTATGCGACCAAGAAAGGCGTCTACAAGATCGAGGACCTCAAGGGCATGAAGTTCCGTGTCATGGGCAACCCGATGTTCGTCGACATGATGAGTTCCCTCGGCGGCAACGGCGTGGCGATGGGATACGACCAGGTCTTCAATGCGCTGCAGACCGGCGTGGTCGACGGGGCCGAGAACAATCCACCGAGCTTCGTCTTCGACAACCACTACACGGTGGCCAAGTTCTACACGCTCGACGAGCACCTGATCGTGCCGGAAATCGTCGTCTTCTCGAAGAAGATCTGGGACACGCTGTCGAAGGAAGACCAGGCGCTGATCGTGAAGTTCTCGCGCGAGGCGCAGCAGGAAGAGCGCGTGCTCTGGCAGAAATACGAGAAGGACGCGATGGACAAGGCGAAGGCCGCGGGCATCACGATCATCCCGATCGCCGACAAGAAGCCGTTCCAGGACGCGGTCAAGCCGGTGTGGGACAAGTACGGTCCCAAGTACGCCGACATGATCAAGCGCGTCCAGGCGGTGCAGTAGCCGCCGCGCCGGAAGGAATCCTTACTCCAGTCCCTTGGGAGGGGTGATGGCGGCTGCCTATCGCCGGGCGATGGATGCGCTCTACCTCGCCTGCGTGTTCGTGGCGGGCGTGGCCCTGGTGCTGATCTCGGCGGTGATCCCGTGGGCGGTGTTCACGCGCTACGTGCTGAACAGCGCGGCGTCCTGGCCCGAGCCCACGGCGGTGCTTCTCACCATCGTGCTCACGTTCTTCGGCGCGGCTGCCTGCTACCGGCTCGGGCTGCACATGAACGTGTCGCTCGTCGTCGGCGCGCTTCCCGCGCCGGCGCGACGCGCGAGCGAGGTGCTCGTCGAGCTGCTGATGGCGCTGATCGCTGTGTTCATGGTCGTATGGGGCGCACGGCTGGTCGAGGCGACATGGGGCAACACCATCGCCGACTTTCCGTTCCTGTCGACCGGCGTGACCTATCTGCCGATCCCGATCGGGGGCGCGATCCTGTTCCTCTTCGTGGTCGAACACCTCACGCTCGGACGGCCGAAGGCCGCGGGCGGCGACGCCCACGCCCCGGCGGCGTTCGAATAGCCGGCTAGGACTCTTCCTCGACGGCACCCCATGGACATCGCCGTTCTGCTCGGCTGCCTGTTCGCCTGCTTCGCGCTCGGGGTGCCGATCGCCTATTCGCTGGCGCTCGCCGCCGTGGCGGGCGCGCTCTGGATCGGAGTGCCGCTCGAAGCGGTGATGCTCAAGATCTCGGACGGCGTGTCCAAGGTCGCGATGCTGACGATCCCCTTCTTCGTATTGGCGGGCGCGATCATGTCCGAGGGCGGGATGGCGCGACGCCTGGTCGCCTTCGCGAACGTGCTCGTCGGCGTGGTCCGCGTCCGCGGCGGTCTCTCCGCGGTGAACATCATTGCCACGACGTTTCTCTCGGGCATCTCCGGCTCGTCGGTCGCGGACACCTCCGCCATCGGCTCGGTGATGATTCCACAGATGGAGAAGGTGGGCTTCCCGCGCGTCTTCGCGACCAATGTAACGATCAGCGCGTCGGTGCAGGCGATCCTCGTGCCGCCCTCGCACAACGCGGTGATCTATTCGCTCGCCACGGGCGGCGTGATCTCGATCACCAGCCTGTTCATGGCTGGAGTCGTGCCCGGCCTTCTCCTGGGCCTCGCGCTCATCATCCTGTGTCTGTTCATCGCCTACCGCGACGGGCACCCGAGAGGCGAGGCCGTCCCGTTGCGTGAGGCGGTGAAGATCACCGTCGATGCTCTGTGGGGGCTCGTCACGATCGGCATCATCATCGGCGGCATCCTCGCCGGCGTCTTCACCGCCATCGAGGCCGGCGCGGTCGCCTGTCTCTGGGCATTCTTCGTGACCATGTTCGTCTATCGCGACCTCAAGTGGCGCGATTGGCCGGGGTTGGTGCATCGGACGCTGAAGACCGTGGCGATGGTGATGACACTGATCGCCTGCGCGTCGAGCTTCGGCTACGTCATGGCGCTGATGCAGATTCCGGCCAAGATCACGGCATTCTTCCTGACGCTCTCCCACGATCCGCACGTGATTCTGATGCTCATCAACGTGCTGCTGCTGATTCTGGGTTGTCTGATGGACATGGCACCGCTCATACTCATCTGCACGCCGATCATGCTGCCGGCGGTGACGACCCTCGGTGTCGACCCCGTCCACTTCGGTATGATCATGCTGCTCAACCTCGGCATCGGGCTGCTCACGCCACCGGTAGGGGCGACTCTCTTCGTCGGCTGCGCGGTCGGCAAGGTGACGATGGAGCAGGTCATGCGCAAGATCTGGCCCTTCTACGCAGTACTGTTCGTCGTGCTCATGCTGGTGACGTACATTCCGGCAGTCTCGCTATGGCTGCCGCGCGCCGTGGGGATGTGACGGACCGCCCGCTCGTCGTCGAGATCGACGGCGCCGAGAAGGTTTTCGAAAACGGACTGCGCGCGCTCGCGCCCATCTCGCTGACTGTCCGCGAGCGCGAGTTCGCCACCATCATCGGCCCCTCGGGCTGCGGCAAGAGCACGCTGCTCAAGCTCGTGGCGGGCCTCGCCGCGCCGACGGCCGGAAGTGTGCGCCTGTGGCCGGAAGGCGCCGCGGCGCGAGGGTCCGGACGCGTCGCCTTCGTATTTCAGAGCCCGACGCTGATGGCCTGGGCCGACGTCGAGGCGAACGTGCGCCTGCCGCTAGACCTGGAGGGCGGCGTTGCCGATCGCGCGGGGCGTGTCGATCGGGCGCTGTCGCTGGTCGGACTGGAGGAATTTCGCGCGGCTCATCCCCGGCAGCTCTCCGGCGGCATGCAGATGCGCGTCTCCATTGCCCGGGCGCTCGTCACCGAGCCTTCGCTGCTGCTCATGGACGAGCCGTTCGGCGCGCTCGACGAGATAACGCGGGCGCGGCTCGACCGTGAGCTCGCCGACCTGTGGGCGAGGGAAGCGCTTACGATCCTGTTCGTGACGCACAGCATCTACGAAGCGGCATTTCTGTCGACGCGGGTGCTCGTGATGTCCTCGCGTCCCGGGCGAATCTTCGCCAAGGTCGCGATCGACGCGCCGCAGCCGCGCGACGAAGCCTTCCGCGGGTCGGAGCGCTACGCGGGCTACTGCGCCCGGTTGAGCGACCTGCTGTCCGCCGCTGCCGACTCGGAAAGCGTGAAATGAGCCGGGTCGTATGAGCCGGGTCGTTCTGCGCTACGGCGCTCCGCTCGTCGTCGGGTTCGTCGTGCTCGCGCTATGGCAGGCGCTGGTCACGGCCTACAACGTGCCCTCGTATCTCGTGCCCTCGCCCGCGCTCATCGGCCGCACGCTGATCGCCGACTGGTCGCTGCTGTCGCGCTCCCTCGCATTCACGCTGGAGATCACGCTGCTCGCGCTGGGCGGTGCCGTCGCGCTCGGCGTCGCGCTTGCATTCGTGTTCGTCCAAAGCCGCCTCATCGAGGAGAGCCTCTTTCCTTACGCCGTGCTGCTTCAGGTCACGCCGATCGTCGCCATCGCCCCGCTCATCATCATCTGGGTCGCTGATACCCGGGTGGCGCTGGTTCTGTGCGCGACTATCGTGGCGATCTTTCCGATCATCTCGAACACCACGCTGGGATTGCGCAGCGTCGACCCCGGGCTGCTCGATCTTTTCCGCCTGCATCGGGCGAGCCGCTGGCAGACGCTCCTGCGGCTGCGCATCCCGAGCGCCCTGCCGTACTTCTTCGCGGGGCTGCGCGTCTCGGCGGGGCTCGCGCTCATCGGCGCGGTCGTGGCCGAGTTCGTCGCGGGCACGGGTGGCACGGCATCGGGGCTCGCGTATCAAATCCTGCTCTCCGGGCTGCAGCTGAACGTGCCGCGACTCTTTGCAGCTTTGTTTCTGATCGCACTCGCCGGTATAGTGCTGTCCACGCTGACCGCCTGGGCCGCGAAGCTCGCGCTCCGACACTGGCACGAAAGCGAAGTCGCGGGCGAGGAATGAACTCCTTGCGTGCCGCGCGGTCCCTGCAAGTCGGAGCCACTCACCAAATGACAGCCACGCACGCTTCTTCTGGGCCGGCGAGCGCCGGCGGTCGCTTCGTCGCGCTCGCGCGCAAGTATTGCAGCGCCGTCGCCGCAGTGGCGCTCCTCCTCCCGTTAGCGACCGAAGCGACCGGGGCCGACAAGCTCGTCTTCGCGACCAACTGGTACGCCGAAGCCGAGCACGGCGGCTTCTATCAGGCGCTTGCCGAGGGCATATACGCCAAGCACGGCCTCGACGTGGCGATCAGGATGGGCGGACCGCAGCTCAACGTCTACCAGCTCCTGCTCGCAGGGCAGGCGGACCTCGCCATGGGTTACGACATCGCGACGCTGAATGCGATCGAGAGGGGGCTGCCGCTGGTGACGATCGCGGCCACCTTCCAGCGCGATCCGGCAGTCCTGATCGCGCATCCGGGGGTGGCCGACATCGTGGAGTTGAGGACGCGCACGCTCCTGATCGGCCAGGCGAGCGAGACCACGTTCTGGCCGTGGCTCAAGGCAAAGTACGGCTTCTCGGATGCGCAGAAGCGGCCGTACTCGTTCAGCGTGCAGCAGTTCCTGGCCGATCCGAACGTGGCACAGCAGGGCTACGCAACCTCCGAGCCGTACTCGATCGAGAAGGGCGGGGTCACGCCGAAGGTGTTCCTTCTTGCGGACTACGGCTATCCGCCGTACGCGGAGACAATCGTTGCCACCTCGAAGACCCTCCAGGAAAAGCCCGACGTGCTGCGCCGCTTCGTCGAGGCCACCGCGCTCGGATGGAAGAGCTATCTCGCCAATCCGAAACCCGGGAATGCGCTCATCAAGAAGGTCAATCCCCAGATCGAGGACGATCTGCTCGCCTTCAGCGTGGCCAAGATGAAGGAATTCGGATTGGTCACCGGTGGCGACGCGGCGACGCAGGGCATCCTCACGATGAGCGATGCGCGTTGGAAGGATACTTTCCAGTTCATGGCTCAGGCGGGACTGATCAACCCCGACACCGATTATCGCAAGGCGTATACGCTCGAGATTGTGCGCCAGGTGAAGGTGCTGCCTTGATGCCATCGGCCGCCGGGCTCGCATGAGCGAAATCCGCGGCCGCTTCGGACGCCCGCTCCGGCTGGCGATGATCGGCGGCGGCCCCGCTTCGTGGATCGGCCGCACGCATCAGACTGCCGCCGAGCTCGACGGCTACTGGCGCGTGCTCGGTGGCGTGTTCTCGGCCGACCCGGCGCGATCGCGCGACTCGGGACTCGCGCTCGGCTTCGATGGCGCGCGCTGCTACGGCACGCTCGAGGCGCTGATCGAGGCAGAGCGCGCGCGCAAGGACGGCATTGAGGCGGTGGCGATCATGACACCCAACGATACCCACTACGCGTATGCCGCCGCGGCGCTCGACGCCGGGCTCGACGTGATCTGCGACAAGCCCGTAACGCACGATCTTGCGCAGGCGCTCGACCTCGTGCAGCGAGTGCGGCGTAACCGGCGGGTGTTCGCCATTGCGCACGGGTACTCCTCCTACCCGATGACACGGCTTGCCCGGACGCTGGTTCGCGACGGCGCGCTCGGTGCGCTGCGCCTGGTGCAGGTCGAATACATCCAGAGCGGGCTTGCCACCCGCATCGAGGACGGTCCCCGGAACAACCGCCTGCGCTGGGTCCTCGACGCGCGACGCAGCGGCTTGTCGCTCGTGATGAGCGCGATCGGCTGCCATGCGCAGCAGCTCGCGTCCTCCGCCTCCGGCCTCGACGTCAGGCGCGTGTGCGCAGACGTGGGAGCGCTGATGCCGCGCCGCACGCTGGTCGACTACACCTCGGCGTTGTGCGAGTTCGAAGGCGGCGTGCGCGGCACGCTCACGGTAACCCAGGCAGCGGCCGGCGCCGAGAACGACATTCGCCTGCGCGTATACGGCGAGAAGGGTATGCTCGACTGGAATCATCGCGAGGCGAGCTACCTCAAGCTCGCGCTGCACGCAGAGCCGGTGCGCACCTTCGGGCGCGGCGATCCCGGCCTTCCCGCCGACGTCCTTGCGGCGGGCCGCTCGCCGCGTGGGCACCCGGAGGGACTGCGCGAGGCATTCGCCAACATCTATGCGGAGCTCGCGCAGGAGCGCATGGCGATCGCGCTCGGTGAATCCGCGCCGGCTTTTCCCTACCCTCGAATCGAGGACGGCGCGCACACGATGGCATTCATCGAGGCCTGCATGGCCTCGCAGGCGAGCGGCGGCTGGATCGATGTAGCGCGCAGTCGCGCGTAATCGCCGCCCCCCGCTACGGAGCACAATCGCCGATCCGCCGCGCGGTCAGCAGTTCCTTGAGGGTGGGGCCGGGACCGCCCGTGGTCGTCACCTCGACCCGATAGGCGCTGTCGCTCTCGACAGTCATGACGGAAGTCGAGCGGAAGCTTATCTTGGCGCCCTGCGGCGACTGCATCTCGCAGTCGGCGGAAAACGTGTAGGTGTTGCCCGAGCGCTGGGGAGTCGAGAATTTGCATTGCCCGGCTTTGGCCATCATGTCGTTCTGGCGCTTCATGTCGGCGCTCGGATCCGTGCATTGCGTGGTGTGCAGCCTCTGCGGGCCGCCGGTGCGCGCGAATTCCCACATGCCCTTGCGGAACGGCGGCGGCTCCTGCGCGTGAGCCGTGAGCGCTGCGAGCCACAGCGCTATCATCGCGCCTGCTGCCAGGTTGCCGAAATTGCTGGCAGGGGTGTTACGCTCGAGCGAGAGACGAGATCGTTGCCTGGCGCGGAGCATCCAGTGTCAACGCGCGGGTGTGGCAGGCGGTTGACGAGGTTCTTCGACCGGGTTTTCGGCGACTACCGCCAGGGCAGGCTCTCACCGAGGAGGAAATGCGATGTACACGCTGTACGGCAAGAAGGGCTCGGGCTCCGCGAGCGCGCAGATCGCTCTCGATATCGTGGGCGTGCCTTACACGATCGTGGAGACGGCGTCCTGGGAGCCGAACGAGGCGTTCCAGGGATTGCTCAAGGTGAACCCTCTGGGCCAGATCCCCACGCTCGTGCTGCCCGAGGGAGGCGCCTTGTCGGAGAGCGCCGCCATCCTCATTCATCTCGGCGAAGCACATCCGCGCAGCGGGCTCCTGCCGGCGGGATCGGCAGCGCGCGCGCAGGCCGTGCGCGGGCTCGTCTTCATCGCGGCCAACTGCTACTCCGCGATCAGCATCATCGACTTCCCGGAGCGCTGGTGCGCGGACGCGGACGACGACGAAGCGGTGAAGGAGCGCATTCGTGCCGGGACGCGGGCGCGACTGCACAAGCACTGGGAGATGTTCGCCGATCTGTTTTCCGGCCAACCCTTTCTCGGCGGCGAGAGCATCGGCGCGCTCGACGTTCTTGCCGCTGTCGTGTCGAAGTGGGCCGGGACGCGCAAGCATCTGGAGGAGCATCGTCCCGCCTTCTACTCGACGCTGTTGCGCATCGAGTCGCATCCGAGAGTAGCGGCGGTATTCACGCAGCACTGGCCGAAGACGTGACGCCCCGCGGTTATCGGCGGCGTTTATAATGTGGCTCACTCGCGGGCGAGCCTGCCGGCACCGCGCAGTCCATTCGACGCGATGCGCATCCTCCTTAGCAATGACGACGGCTACTTTGCCCCTGGTCTCGAGCTCCTCGCCGCGGAGCTCGCGCCGCACGCCGAGGTGACCGTGGTTGCACCCGAGCGCGACCGCTCGGGCGCCTCGAACTCGCTAACGCTCGACCGGCCGCTGACGGTGCGCCGCGCGCCCAATGGCTTTCTGTTCGTCAACGGCACGCCGACCGATTGCGTGCATCTCGCGGTGACGGGCTTGCTCGACGAGCTTCCCGACATGGTCATCTCCGGCATCAATCTTGGCGCCAACATGGGCGACGACACGATCTATTCCGGCACGGTCGCCGCCGCCACCGAGGGGCACCTTCTCGGCATCCCCGCGCTGGCGGTGTCGTTGACGAGCAAGATCGGCCGGCATTTCGATACCGCGGCGGCGGTCGCCATCGAGCTGTTGCGCCGCCATCGCCGGCAGTCACTCGGTCGCTGGTTGCTCAACGTCAACGTCCCCGACGTGCCGCTGCGGGAACTGAAGGGCTATCGCATGACGCGACTGGGGCGTCGCCACAAGGCGGAGTCGGTGATCAAGACCGAAACGCCGCGCGGCGAAACCTGCTACTGGGTGGGCGCCGCCGGCCCCGCGGCGGACGCGGGCGAGGGAACCGATTTTCACGCCATCGAGCAGGGTTACGTGTCGGTCACGCCCCTGCAGATCGACCTCACCCACCATGCCGAGCTGCCGCTCGTGGCGCAATGGCTCGAGCGATAGCGTCGCGGCGGGCCCGATGAGCGCAGTGGGAGACAAGTTCAACGGCATCGGCATGACTTCGGCGCGCACGCGCACCCGGATGGTGGAGCGCGTGCGCGAGCTTGGCGTGAAGGACGAGACGGTGCTCACCGCGCTGGCCGCCGTGCCGCGGCACATCTTCGTCGAAGAGGCGCTCGCGATTCGGGCCTACGAGGATAGCCCGCTGCCAATCGGCGCCGGGCAGACGATCTCGCAGCCGTACGTGGTGGCGCGCATGACCGAGCTGCTTCGCGCGGGACGCAGGCTCGGCAAGGTGCTGGAGATCGGCACCGGCTGCGGCTACCAAACGGCAATTCTGGCGCAGCTCGCCGACGAGGTGTACACGGTCGAGCGCATCGGTTCGCTGGTGGCCAAGGCGCGGCGCAATCTGCGGCTGCTCAAAGTGGGCAACGTGCGCATCAAGCACGGCGACGGCTCGGCCAACCTGGGCGAAGACATCGAGTTCGACGGCATCATTGTCACCGCAGCAGCGCGGGAGGTGCCGAGCGCGCTGCTGCGCCATCTCAAGGTCGGCGGTCGCATGGTGCTGCCGCTCGCGCGCCACGACGACGAGCTGCGCGGCGTGCAACTGCTGACCGTCATCGACAAGGAGCCGACCGGTATCCGCGAGCAGACATACGATGCGGTAAGATTCGTGCCGCTGCTTCCCGGACTCGCATGATCGGCCGCGCGCTCACGCTTCGTGCTGTATTCGTCGCCGCGCTGGCCCTTGCAGCGCTGCTCGCCGGCTGCAAGTCTACGGCCCCGGCGCCCGTCGCGGAGCGCTCGCCCCTCCCGGCGGCGAAGCCGCCAACGCCTTCCGCACCGCTCCCCGCCGCGCGCGAACCCGACTGGAGACCGAAGACCTATACCGTCAAGCGCGGCGACACGCTCTACCAGATCGCGCTCGATCACGGGCTCGACTACCGCGAGCTCGCGATGTGGAACAACATCGAGAACGTCAACCGCATCAGTGTCGGCCAGGTGCTCGTCATGTCCGCGCCCGGGCAGCCCGGGTCGCCGGGCGGTGCTACGACGGCGCCGCTGGTCACCGCGCCGCCGGTGACGCCCAGCGGAAGCGAGACGCGACCGCCCGCTATGGCACCGCCGTCCGGGCGCGCCAACACGCCCACGTTCAAGACCGAGCCGCGCGCCATCAAGCTGCCCTATTCCGAGCAGGCTCTCGCTCAGCTGCAGCAGGCCTCTCCCGTCCCGCCCGCTCCGGTGACGCAGATGCAGGAAACACGAGCGACGCCGCCCGCCGCATCGCCGCCCGCGGTCGCGCCGGCGCAACCGCCGCGGGCAGAGGCCGGTCGCGTTCCGGAGATCGACGACGAGAAGCTCGACTGGATGTGGCCGGCGACGGGCAAGGTCATCAGCGGCTTTTCCGAGACGGCCAACCTCAAGGGCATCGATATCGCAGGCAAGTCGGGCGAGCCCGTGGTCGCCAGCGCCGCGGGCAAGGTCGTGTACGCGGGGACGGGACTGCGCGGCTACGGCAAGCTTGTCATCGTCAAGCACAACGGCACATTTCTGTCGGCGTACGCCCACAACAAGGAGATCGCCGTCAAAGAGGGGCAGCAGGTCACACGGGGCCAGAAGATCGCCGAGATGGGCGACACCGACGCCGACCAGGTCATGCTGCACTTCGAGATTCGTCGCCTGGGCAAGCCGGTCGATCCGATCAAGTTCCTCCCGCCCGCATGAGGCATCATTCGCCGGGCGCCGACGATGATGCCGACGCGCACGCCGTGCGCGAGCCCGACACGCGCACGCAGGAGTTGCCGCTCGCCGTCCCGGCGGAGGGCGTGGGCGCGGATTTCCTCAACGACGTCACCCAGATCTACCTGAACGAAATCGGCCAGAGCCCCCTGCTCTCGGCGACGGAGGAGCTCGCCTGCGCGCGCGCGACACGGGCGGGCGATTTCGACGCGCGGCAGAAGATGATCGAGCGCAACTTGCGCCTGGTGGTGAGCATCGCCAAGCACTACCTGAATCGCGGTCTCGCACTCGCCGACCTGATCGAGGAGGGCAACCTCGGGTTGATTCACGCGCTGGAGAAGTTCGACCCCGAGCGCGGCTTCCGCTTCACGACCTACGCGACCTGGTGGATCAGGCAGGCGGTCGAGCGGGCGATCATGAACCAGTCGCGAACGATCCGGCTGCCCGCGCACGTGGTGAAGGAGCTCAACGTGGTGCTGCGCGCGCTGCGCCACCTCGAAACGCACGGCATCATCGGAGAGGGGCGCGAGCCGACGCTCGAAGACGTCGCGCACCTGCTGGGCAAGCCGGTGGCGCAGGTGCGCAAGGTTCTCGGCTACAACGAGACGGTGACCTCGCTCGATGCGTCGCTCGATGCCGATCCGGGGCTTTCCGTGGGCGACCAGGTCGCGGACGAGGAGGCGCCGACACCCGAGCTGATCCTCCACAACTCGGAAATCGAGAACTGGATCAGGCAGTGGCTCACCGAGCTCTCCGACCGGCAGCGGCGCGTCATCGAGCGGCGCTACGGATTGAACGGGCGCGACGTAGCCACGCTCGAGCAGCTCGCGCGCGAGCTCGAAGTCACACGCGAGCGCGTGCGGCAGATCCAGGCCGAAGCCCTCGATCGCCTGCGTGCCAGGCTGCGCGTGCACGGGTTCTCGCGCGACGCGCTGCTCTGATCGCGCGGGCGCCTCAGCTAGCCGCTCGCAGTGCGCGAACGTTCGGCAGCGCCGCTACGTTGGCGCGCAGCGCGGCGAGAAGCTCATCGCGCCGGACGGACTCCGGACCGTAGCGCAGCAGCGCGTAGTTCTCGCCGAGTGAAACGAAGAGCGGCCGCCATCGCGGCCAGCGTGCTGCTGCTCTCCCGGCATACGCAACCGGCCCTTCCTCGCGTGCGCGCGCGAGCCCGGCTCGCGCGAGCCGCCGATTGGCGCGCGCCCATAGCTCGGCTGCGGGATCGGCCCGCCGTGCCCGGAGCCGCGCCGAGCCGAGCACGAACGCCACCCACAGCGTGATCGCCGTCGCCGCTACGATGACGACCTCCCATGGACGCCCAAGGTCGAGACCAAGCTCGCGCAACAGCCCGCGCTGCCGCTCGATGTTGAACCCCACCACGCCGCGCTGCCACTGGTAGTTGATCGCGTCCCAATGCAGGCGCAGGCGCTTGAGCCAGGTCATGTCCACGCGGGCGAGGTACGGCACGGGCTCGCCCTGTGGCAGCGCTGCGCCGAGGCCCCGCTCGACGCGCGAGGGCGCAACCGCCGCAGTGGGATCGAAGCGCTGCCACACGCCATCGAGCAGCGCCTCGGCCCACGCGTGCGCGTCGGATTGGCGCACGATCATGTAGCCACCATCGGGGTTGATCTCTCCGCCCTGATAACCTGTGACCACGCGCGCCGGAATGCCCGCGGCGCGCAACAGCACGACGAAGGCACCCGCGTAGTGCTCGCAGAACCCGCGCTTGCCGTCGAACAGAAAGTCGTCGACGGGCTCGCTGCCGAGCAGCGGCGGGGACAAGGTGTAGACGAAGGGCTCGGTGCGGAAGCGCTGGAGCACGGCGGCGATGAAGCCGCGATCCGAGCCGGAGCGATCGCGAAGTTCGTGGGCGAAGCTGACAGTGCGCGGGCTGCGGTCCGGCGGGAGCTGGAGGTTCTCGCGTGCCTCGAGCGTGCCAGACGCCGGGAATCCGTTGCCAAGCGCCGAGCGCTGCGAATAGCGTACCGTCTGCAGCGGCGGCGTCCTGGAAAGCAACTGCTGCTCAGCGGTAAGTATCACGCGATCGATGCCGCTCGACTGCGGCGGACCGTCGGCGGCGCGCTGCGGCATGCTCGCAGGGTGCTCGAGCGCGAACAGCCACTGCCTGCCCTGTGGCTCGAGCGTCACGTCGTATTCGACGATCCGCTGCCCGGCGCTCCGCGGTGCAAGCTCGCCTCGACGCAGCCAGGGCAGCGGCGTCCAGGCCTCGCCGTCGAAGCGCGAGAGCACCGGCCCGCGCCAGTAGCGCTGTGCTGGTGGCGGCGGGGGCCCCTGGAAGTCGACCCGGAATGCGACTTCGTCGGAGAGCGTGAGCGAGCTTATCGAGCCGGGCGCCATACGATCCGACAGACCGGTGCGCGCGCCGGCGTCGGCCGGCATGCCCCATAGCGGACCGGCGAGGCGCGGAAAGAGGATGAACAGAAACGCGGCGACAGGGATGCCTTGCAAGATCATTCGGCCGGTGCGCACGAGCGGCGCCCTCCAGTCGGCGCCGGGTGGAGGCGCGTCGCGCAGCGCCGCGAGCGCGCCGCCCAGCACGAGCAGCGCCGGCAGCGTGATCAGCGCGGCGCCGATCGTCTGCGTGTAGAAGAACTGCGTGAGCAGCAGGAAGAGCGCGAGGCAGGCGAGCAGGCCGCCGTCGCGGGCGCTGCGCGTCTCGGCGAACTTGATTCCAACCAGCACATAGAGAAACGCAACGCAGGGATCGCGCGAGAGCAGATAGCCGAAGCGCATGCGGATCGCTACCGCGAGCGCGAGCGCGAGCAGCGGCAAGAGCCATCGGCGCATGCGCGGCGAGGGCCACCAGTCGGCCGGGAGCAGCAGCCGCGCCGCCGGAAGAGCCATGCCTGCGGCGGCAACCCATAGCGGCACATGCGGCAGCAGAGGCAGTTGCGACAGAAACACCAGCGCGACAAGCCAAGCGAGCTGCGCGCGCGCGAGCGGAGCCGCCGAAGCCGTGGCGAGGATCACGGCCTGCGCTCCGCTGGGAAAAGCGCGAGCGCCGTGAGCGCTGCCCTGCGGTGGGCGGCGCCCTGGCCCGGCGCGAGCGAAAGTCCGGGGACCTCCAGCCCGAAGGCGCGCGCCTCGCGTTCTGCCGCCAGGATCCACGCCGTCAGGCGAGACAGCCTCGCTTCCGCTGCGAGCGACGGCGGCAGCGCTGCCCACTCGAGATCGAGCGGGCCGCGCCCGCCCGCGCCCTCGAACTGCTTGCTGTACCAGCCTGCGCCGCGCGCCACTGCTCGCCAGGCGATGCGGTTGAGCGCATCGCCGCGCTGGTAATCGCGCAGCCCCGCGAGCTCCGCCTCCGCGGCGCGCGCGCTGCGTCGCGCATCCGACCCTTCGTGCCCGGCGGGCAGCGGTGGCGCTGGCGCTTCCGGTGACGGGAAGACGATCCCGGCAAGCGGGAAGTGCACGTAGGCCCACGCGCGCCACAGGCCGAGCGGGAAATCGCTCCACAGCGTCACGCGGCCGAGCGCCTGGCGCCCGCGGCGAGTTGCCTCCGCGCTGAGCTGCACGATCTGCGTCGCGCCGGCCTCGAGATCGAGGCGTACCGAGCGGCCCTGTGCAGTAGCTACGACGATGCTGCGCGCGGGGCCGCCCGGGTTGGCGAGGGAGAGACTGAATCCAAGCTCGCCGCCAGCGAAGGCTTCACTCGCCGCGAGCGGGGAGATCGCGAGGCCGGCGAGACTGCGATAAGTCTGCAGCAGCGCCGACGCGACGAGTCCGGCGACGAGGAACGTGAGCGCGAAGCCCAGTGCCAGCCCGTAGTTCATCGACGCGATGAGCATCGTCGCGAGCGTAGCGATCAGCGCGAGGCCACGGCGCGTGGGCAGGATGTAGATCCGGCGATGGCGCAGCACCACGCTGCCGCTGTCGGCAGCGGAGCGTCTCCAGATCCGCTGCTGCCAGCGGGCTGGCCAGGAAGCGACCTTCGCAGCAACGGACATCGCCGAAAAGCGCGAGACGCGCTAGGGCAGAGGCACGCTGCGCAAAAGTGCCTGGGCCTGCGGGCTTCCGGCGCGCGTGCTCCCGGCGAGCCGATGCCCCGCGACCGCGGGGAACACCGCCTGCACGTCTTCGGGCAGCACCATGGGGCGGCCGGCGAGCATGGCCCAGGCTCGTGCCGCGGCGACGAGCAGCAGTCCCGCGCGCGGCGAAAGTCCGCGCTGAACTGCGTGCGCGGCCGCGCCGCCTTCGGTCGCCAGGCGAGCGCCCGCGCCGCGCGAGGCCGCGAGCAGCGCCTGCACGTAATCCAGCAACGCCGGTGCCACGTGGATGGCGGCGGTCTCGCGCTGCCACGCGATGAGTGTCGCCGGGTCGGCGCAAGGCGTGAGCGCGGGAATGCGCTGCCTGCGATCGCCGGAGATGAGCAGCTCGCGCTCCGCCGTCGAGTTGGGGTAGCCGAGCTCGATCGCCATCAGGAACCGGTCGAGCTGCGACTCGGGGAGCGGATACGCTCCGATCTGCTCGGTGGGGTTCTGCGTCGCGATCACGAAGAACGGATCCGGCAGCGGCCGCGTCTCGCCGTCGGCGGAGACCTGACGCTCCTCCATCGCCTCGAGCAGCGCGCTCTGGGTCTTCGGAGGCGCGCGATTGATCTCGTCGGCGAGCACGACCGAGTGGAAGATCGGTCCCGAATGGAAGCGAAACGACTGCGAAGCGGGATCGAAGATCGACACGCCGAGCACGTCGGCCGGCAGCAGGTCGCTCGTGAACTGGATGCGAACGTAGTGCAGCCCGAGCACGCCGGCGAGCGCCTGCGCAAGCGTGGACTTGCCCACGCCGGGAATGTCTTCGATGAGCAGATGCCCGCGGGCGAGCAGGCAGGCGAGCGCAAGCTTGAGCGGGGTGTCCTTGCCTACGACGATGCGGCCAAGCTCCTCCAGCGCGGTCGCGAGGCGCGCCGGCACGGGTATCGCGTGGCTCTGAGCCGGGCGTAAGGTCATGACGCTACGGCATCCATCGGGTCAAAAAGATCCACTATAGAGCGGGCAGGGCGTCTAGTCACGACCGCTGACGGCGCGTTACACTCCGTTCGACCGCTCACCCGCGGCGCAACCGGCCCTTGGCAGCGGGGGTGCCGCGGGCGCAGGCGAGGTGGCGACAGGCGACCGCCATCCACCGATCAATCGAAACGCTCGCGTGACCATCGCCCTCATCACGCATCGGTCGTGCCGCCTGCACGACATGGGCCCTCACCATCCGGAGTGTCCCGACCGACTCGACGCGATCGGCGATCGGCTGATCGCGAGCGGGCTCGACGCGTACCTCCAGCATCACGATGCACCGGCGGCTACGCACAAGCAACTCGAGCGTGTGCACGACACCGAGTACATCGCAACGATCGAGGCCGCGAGCCCCAGGGTCGGCATCTCCTACCTCGATCCGGACACCGCGATGAACCCGCATTCGCTCTCCGCCGCACGGCATGCGGCAGGCGCGGTCGTGCTCGGCACGGACCTCGTGCTGCGCGGCGAATGCAGCAGCGCGTTCTGTGCCGTGCGCCCGCCCGGGCATCATGCCGAACGTGCGCGCGCCATGGGCTTCTGCCTTTTCAACAACGTCGCAGTCGGCGTCGCGCACGCGCTCGCGCACGGGTTGGAGCGCGCGGCCGTCGTCGACTTCGACGTGCATCACGGCAACGGTACCGAGCAGATCTTCGCCGGCGACGAGCGCGTAGTGATGGTCGGCACGTTCGAGTATCCGCTGTATCCGTATTCCGGCGTCGACCCCGCCGGCCCGAACATGCACAACGTTCCCTTGCGCGCGGGAAGCGGCGGGGAGCAGTTCCGCGCGGCGATGATGGAAGTGTGTCTTCCCGCGCTCGAAGCGCACCGCCCGGAGATCATCTTCATCTCCGCCGGCTTCGACGCTCACCGCGAGGACCCGCTCGCCAACCTGCAATTCACCGAGGCCGACTATGCGTGGGTGACCGCCGAGCTCGTGGCGCTCGCGACCCGCCACGCGAACGGGCGCATCGTTTCCTCGCTCGAAGGCGGCTACGCGCTCTCCGCGCTCGGGCGCAGCGTGACGGAGCACCTGCGCGCCCTCGGAGGCTGGTAGGCCCCTTCCGTGCACAGACGCGACTTTCTCACCGGCTGCGGGGCTGCGATGGGAGCCCTCGGCATCGGCGCGTGGGCCGATGCGATAGCCTCGGCGCCACCGCGCCTCTATGAGCGCGCGCGACTTCTCGACATCCACGGCGATCCGCTCAAGGCGAGCAGTCTCGTCGTCAACACGAACTACGTTTTCCAGTATCCGTTCGCGTCAACGCCGTGCTTCCTGCTCGATCTCGGCCGGCCCGTCGCCGCCGAGCCGTCGCTGCTGCGCGCCGACGGGGCGACGTACGCGTGGAGCGGCGGCGTGGGGGCGAAGCGCTCGATCGTGGCCTTCTCCGCGATCTGCGCGCACAAGCTTGCCTATCCAACGCGCGAGATCAGCTTCATCCGCTTCCAGGCAATCCGCTCTCCCACCTCGGATGGCAACGTGATTCACTGCTGCGCCGATCATAGCGTGTACGATCCGGCCGCGGGCGGGCGCGTGCTGAGCGGCCCGGCGCCGCAGCCGCTGGCGGCGATCCTGCTCGAGTACGACGCCGCGCGCGATGAGCTCGCCGCCCTGGGCACCATCGGCGCGGAGCAGTTCGAGGCGTTCTTCCACAAGTACGAGTTCAGGCTCGTGCTCGACTACGGGCCCGGCAAGGCCAAGCTGCCGGTCGGAGCGACGACCATCGTGCGGGAGATGAAGGAGTATTGTCGGCAGACGATTCAGTGTTGATGTGGAATGAGGAAATCGACGGTGGTCTGTAGCGTGCACGAACGCGCCGAGCAGGGTCTCGACGAGCGCGCAAGCTCGCTGCGGACGTCGGGTTGAGTCGACGACCGTCACCGACCTGCTGCAGGCAAATCACGCCGCCGCTGGTGAGACTCAGCTAGATGCGGGGCAGCCCAACGCGCTGCCCGTGCCTTGCCTCGAGGCACCCGAGCAGAAGAGCGCTCGGTACGCGCCGACGATATCGGCGTACGCACCGATATAATCCGGATTCCCGACGACGCCGTTGCTGCTAACGCCGGCGTAACGGTTTCCGGCCTCATCCAGCTTTTTGTTTGCGTCTGTCTGATCGACGTCAGACAGCGAGGCACGGGTCATCACACCCTTGACGACCCAGTAAGCCGTCTTGACCCCGTCCCGAGTCCGGTAGGTAGCCAAAATGGTGCCCTGCGCCACGTCCGTCTCGATTTGCCTGCATATGTCGAGATTGGCGCGGTATGTATCCAGAGAGACGAAAATTGATTCGATGACCTTGCCTATGGTCTTCATGCCTCCCTTGATAAATACGGGCACCGAGGCGCCTTCGCCGATCAGCTCAACGACATAGTCTGCATCGAGAAACTCCGACGTCCCATCGAGCATATTGCTGACCCAGGTGAGGGCCATCTTGACTCTGTTGTAGCGCACGTTGCTCCCGGTGGCGTTCAGCTCCTTTCCTTTACTGCAAAACATCCTGATACCGTTTTCGGGGCTGCCAAAGCTTGATTGCTTTGGGGGGACGGCGATGACGCTGCCGCCGGCCTGATTCTTAGCGCTCGCGACAGTCGCTGCGGTCGCCGCGCTCGCTCCCAGGGGCTCTGCCGAGAACGCATCAGGGTCGCCGACCTCGTCGTAGACATCCGCGAGATTCTGCGGCGTATCCTGCCAGTTAGGGATGCGCTGGAACGCTTCGTAGAACCCGAATAGAACGAGCGGCGGCAAGTGGTCGATGACGTCGGCAAGGTGCTCACCGTCGCCGAGCCCGTGCTGCTCGATTTGCGGGAACCTGCTCTTCAGAGCCGCAATGTCGAGCACGAAATTCTCCAGGTCCAAGCGGAAATTCTCACACGGCGTATTCTGACCGCACCGCCCGGTATTGGCAGGCGGACTGCCATTGACGAAGTCGAGGAAAGGCTGCCGGCGGGCCTGGAGGAAGTCCATTGCGTCTTCAACGGTCTCCTTCGCTGTGTCTCCTCTTTGATTAAACGACGTGAGCTGCCGCTTGAGATCCGCTGCGGTGTCCTTGACGTCGCCCATGACCTCGGCGAGGATCGTCTTCACATTGTTGATGATGTCAGTGATATCGCTTCCAGCCCAATCTGCTCTTGCTTGCGCTGCAAACGCGAGCAGCCCTAGCGCCAGAAGATAGCGCGTGTAGTTCATGGTGTTCCCCCCACAGAGATGTGTTCATTTTGTTGCCCGCCGAGTTCGCAGGCGAAGCCAAGGGGGAAATCGGACGGTGGAACCGAGCCGCGCCCCCGGCCCGAACCGGGGCGCGGTGGGCGACGCCGCCGGATCCGGGGGACTCTCCCCTCAAGCGATCGTTGAGTCAAGGGGGAGACCGCTCTCCTGCAGGGGGCGTGGGCGTCTAAAGCGACACTCGCCGCGTTGAACTCGGCGCTGCCGCGCCGCTTAACGCGGTGACAACCACGATCCTTCCTTGCCTATTGAATCCGAAGCAGCCCCTTGTGGGGCGAAGTCGCCCCGTAATTCGAAAGCACGGGACCCGTCGGACCGGACAGCGTCCCGTTCACGTAGCTATTGGCCATGAAACCGATCATCGGCAGGCCGAAATAGGTCCGCGGCGGCACGTCCGTGGAGACGAGCTGATGCACGAATGAGTCCGGGTACCGAAACGGTACGAGGCGAGCCCAGCCGTTCTCGAAACCTACGAGCGAAGCAAAAATGAAGGCCCTGCCGGGTGACGCGAGGAGATCGCCGGGATAGAAGGTCAGCACGTTGGCTGTCCACTTGAGATACACCGTCGGGGGCAGGGGATTGGGACCGAGATCGACGCTTCCAATCGGGTACCGCCCCTCGCGGTCGTACAGCTCGGTATCTCCCTGGTTCGGATAGATGAGCGTCGTGGGGGATATGCCAAAGTAGTCCGGTGCACCGGCAGCCGTGAATGGCGTCTCGAATGGCGGGATCGCGTTAGCGGAGCCGGTGAGTGCCGAGTCCGTATAGAAGGGCTTGGTCGGCATCGTGACCACCCAATCCGTCTCCGACGCGGTGCTTTTGTCGAGGATGAAATAATTCAAAACCTGCTCTTGCATGAGGACGGCCGTCACCGGGTCGGCAGGGTGGGCCCCTTTGCCTGTATCCCAGATCGAGTGCACGGTCCCAGACCCATTGAGAACGTCGCTTGCCTTCGGGTTGACGTCCTGTAGCGTCGGGCCCGAAACGGTGAGCGGTGCCCACATCGCAACGCTGCTAAAGTCGTCGAGCGCAGTGGCTTCGTACGGGTAAAGTGTCCCATCAAGCACGTTGATGATGAACGCGCTCCCCATCAAGCCGCCGGTCGGCGGCGCCACCTTCGTGATGTTGTCGAGTTGGACGGCCAGAGCAGCGGGACAATCCGGCAGAACCGCGAAATCGTTGGCGCGATCCGGATGCAGCGCAGCCAAAGCAGTCTGATCCTGCACGACGCCCATTTCGATTGCCTCGAAAAACCCCTCCATGGTGCGGTCCAAGGTCGGATCCCCGCCGTCGGTGTTGGTCCCGGAATAGCTGGCGTTGGTGAGGGTGATGCCGGCGGGCCCGATTGCAGGATTGGCGTCGATGCATGACTTGTCGAACGTAACGATTCCTGCGCCGGGGTTGGCGGGGACAACCGCGGCAGCCCACGTATCAAATGGGGTAAGAAAGGCGTTGATGGCGGCGACCTCGCGGCCGTTCGCGCTTTCCCGAAAACGAACTCGGACGATCTTCGTGTCCGAGGCGGTATTTGTTATCAGAAAAAGTGTGTTGTATGCCGTGCCCGCATCTGTCGAGCGCACTGTGTAATAGGGGAACAGAAGAACCTGCCCAAGCCCGCGCGGGTTCGTGTGCACCGCCAGCGCTGTGGTGGATGCAACCACGACTCCGCAGATCAGAAGCGCGCGAACGAGTCTCAACATTGCCCTGTGATCAATCACGCGGGCATTCCCACGTAACCGGGTTGCGCCTGCACGCGGGTGAGCCAGGCTTGCACCGCGGGAAACCGCCCGAGGTCGAAGCCCCCTTCGTTCGCGACGTGAGTGTAGGCGAAGAGCGCGATGTCGGCGATGCTGTACCGCTCGCCGACGAAGAACGTCTTTCCCGTGAGGTGCTGGTCCATCACTTCGAGCGCGCGATAACCGCCGGCCATCTTGCTGTCGGCGAGCGTCTTCTGCGATGCGGGATCCGGATGAGACCGGCGCAGGAAGCGCGCGACGGCGATGTACGGCTCGTGGCTGTACTGCTCGAAGAAAAGCCACTGCATGACTCGCGCCCGCGGCAAGCGCTCGGCCGGCAGCAGCGGCGTGCCTTCCGCCAGATAGCAGAGGATCGCATTCGACTCGGGAAGGTAGTTGCCCAGCTCGATCTCGAGCACCGGCGCCTTGCCGTTGGGGTTCATGGTGAGGAACTGTGCGCTTCGCGTGTCGCCGCGCACGGTATCGGTTTCCGTCCATTCGTACGGCAGCCCGAGCGCCTCGAGCGTCATGCGCACCTTGTGGCAGTTGCCCGACGTCGACATTCCGTAGACCCGCATGCCAATCACCTCGGCTCAGTCGTGGAAGCTTGGGCCCCGGGCTTCGCCGGGGCGACTGCTTTTGCGTCGTTCGCTCCCGCGGCTCCATGGAGTCGTCATCCCGGCGCAAAAGCTTGGGCCCCGGCCTTCGCCGAGGCGACCAGAGATGCAATCGATCTGGCGCGCGTTCTGATGGCTAACAATCCTACCCATCGCCGTTGCGTCATCCCGGCGCAGGCCGGGATCCAATGAGTAGACTGTACTCCGTGGCGCGCCTCGTTGCCGACCCCGCCCTGGCGGACGTATGCTAGGAAATATGCCCTGGCGACCGATCAGCAGCCTGATTCCCGGACAGCGGATCCTCACCGTGCCGAAGGAGACGACGGTACGCGAGGCGGCGCAGCGCATGCGCGACCTGAAAGTCGGCGCCGCGATGGTCGTCGCCAAGGAGAAGCTGATCGGCATCTTCACCGAGCGCGACGCGCTGTTTCGCGTCATCGCCGAAGGTCGCGATCCCGCCACCACGCCGGTGGGCTCGGTCATGACGCGCAAGCCGCAGACGATCTCGGCCGATCGCCCGTTCGGTCACGCCCTGCACCTCATGTACGAGGGCGGGTTCAGGCACGTGCCGGTGGTCGAGGACGGGCGCCCGATCGGCATGGTCTCGGCGCGCGATGCGCTCGGCCCCGAGCTCGAGGAGTTCGAGTCGGACCTCGAGCGCAAGACGCGCATCGGCGAGATTCTCGGCTAGCCACGTGAGCCCGCAGCGAGGGGCCCCGCGCGCAGCGTGGGGATCGCGCGAGGCGAATCGTGGCTGCTGCCGACGCGCTCGGTAGCACTTCCAGAGTGGGTCCAAGGAGGCAGCTAACTGGGCTCGACGAATATCGCAGCGGCGACCTTGCGTCCCTCCGCGGCGAGGATGTTGAAAGTGCGGCATGCGGCCGGCGTATCCATGACTTCGAGACCGATCCCGGCCTCGACCAGCGCGCGGGTGAGGCGAGGGTGCGGGAAGCGAAGACTCGCGCCGGTGCCGAGCAGCGCGACCTCGGGCGCGAGCGCGGCAAGCCCTTCGAAGTCGATTTCGGAGAGCCGATCGAAGCCTCCCACCGCCCAGCCGGTCACGATGCGCTCGGGCGTGACGAGCAGGTTCTCGCGGTATTCGACCACTCCGAGCCGGACGTAGCCGGCGCCGTAGCCGGTGAAGGCGTTTCCCTCCCCGGCGCTCAGATGGAACTTCATGCCTGCGGGACTGGGTCGCGGCGCATGGTGCATTGCGGCAAGTCATTAACTCCGCTAGGATTATAGCTTCAACTCCTGCGGCGTCGCTCGGACGGTTCCGGGCGCTCACGCGCGCAGAAGGATCGGCATGGCTTCCGCATTGCAGACGCAGTTCGCGCGCCTTCAGCGCCTCCCGCCGTACGTTTTCAACATCACCGCCGAGCTCAAGATGGCCGCCCGCCGCCGCGGCGAGGACATCATCGACTTCGGCATGGGCAACCCGGACGGGCCGACGCCCAAGCATATCGTCGACAAGCTCATCGAGACCGTGCAGCGTCCCGACACGCACGGCTATTCGGTGTCGCGCGGCATCCCGCGACTGCGACGCGCGGTCTGCCAGTGGTATCGCCGGCGCTGGAACATCGAGTTCGATCCGGAGACCGAGGCGATCGTCACCATCGGGTCGAAGGAGGGCATCGCGCACTTGGCGCTCGCCACTCTGGGCCGTGGCGATACGGTGCTCGTGCCCAATCCGAGCTACCCGATCCACATCTACGGGCCGGTCATCGCCGGCGCCGACATCCGCCAGGTGCAGCTCACGCCGGACGTCGATTTCTTCGCCGAGCTCGAGCACACGATCAAGTTGAGTTTCCCCAAGCCGAAGATGCTGATCATCAATTTCCCGGCGAACCCGACCGCACAGTGCGTCGAGCTGCCGTTCTTCGAGAAGATCATCGCGCTCGCGCGCGAGCACGGCATCTACGTCGTGCACGACCTCGCTTATGCCGACATCTGCTTCGATGGCTGGAAGGCGCCGTCGATCATGCAGGTACCGGGCGCGCGCGATGTGGCGGTCGAATTCTTCACCCTGTCGAAGAGCTACAACATGGCAGGCTGGCGTATCGGCTTCATGGTCGGCAACAAGGACCTGGTGTACGCGCTCTCGCGCATCAAGGGCTATCACGACTATGGAACTTTCACTCCGATCCAGGTCGCGTCCATCGCGGCGCTCGAGGGGCCGCAGGAATGCGTTTCCGAAATTGCGATGACGTATCAGAAGCGCCGCGACGTGCTGGTGAAGGGACTGCACGAGGCCGGCTGGATGGTCGACGCGCCGAAAGCGTCGATGTACGTCTGGGCGAAGATCCCCGAAGCCTATCGCGAGGCGGGTTCGCTCGAATTCACCAAGAGACTGCTCGCGCAGGCGAAGGTGTCGGTGTCGCCGGGGATCGGCTTCGGCGAATTCGGCGACAGCCACGTGCGCTTCGCGATGATCGAGAACGAGCCGAGAACGCGCCAGGCGATCCGCGGAATCAAGCAGATGTTCCGCGAGGACCGGCTGCTTTGACAGCACAAATGATGAAGCAGCGACGATGCGTAGGATCGTCATCCCGGCGCAGGCCGGGATCCAAGCTCAGCGCACCTTGGGCCCGGCCTTCGCCGGGGCGACCAGAGACGCAACCGATCTGGCCAGAGACGCAACCGATCTGGCCAGAGATGCAACCGATCTGGCGCGCGTTGGTGATGGCTAATGCGACGATGAAACCGCTGCAGGTGGGCCTTCTGGGTATCGGGACCGTCGGCCTGGGGACCTGGACCGTGCTGCGCCGGAACGAGGAGGAGATCACGCGCCGCGCGGGACGGCCGATCCGCATCACCTGGATCGCCGACAAGGCGCTCGAGCGTGCGCGGGAAGTGACGCGCGGGGCGCAAGTCAACCTCACCGCCGACGCGTCGGCGGTGCTCGCCAATCCGGACATCGACATCGTCGTCGAGCTGATCGGGGGCCTCGAGCCGGCGCGAACCTTGATCCTGCAGGCGATCGCGAACGGCAAACACGTGGTCACAGCGAACAAGGCGCTGCTCGCGCGTCACGGCAACGAGATCTTCGCCGCCGCGCACGCAAAGGGCGTGATGGTCGCTTTCGAGGGCGCCGTGGCGGGTGGCATCCCGATCATCAAGGCGCTGCGCGAGGGGCTCACCGCCAACCGCATCCAGTGGATCGCGGGAATCATCAACGGCACTTCGAACTTCATCCTGTCGGAGATGCGCGCAAAGAACGCGCCGTTCGACGCCGTGCTCAAGGAGGCGCAGGCGCGCGGCTACGCCGAGGCGGATCCCACCTTCGACATCGAGGGCGTCGACGCCGCGCACAAGCTCACCATCATGTCGGCGATTGCCTTCGGCGTGCCGATGCAGTTCGACAAGGCGTACACCGAAGGCATCTCGGCGCTCACGCGCGAGGACATCAGCTACGCGGAGGAGCTCGGCTACCGCATCAAGCTGCTGGGCATCACGCAGCGCACGGCCGCCGGGATCGAGCTGCGCGTGCACCCCACGCTCATCCCGGAGAAGCGCCTCATCGCCAATGTCGAGGGCGTGATGAACGCCGTGCTGGTCAAGGGGGACGCGGTTGGCGCGACGATGTACTATGGCGCCGGAGCAGGCGCCGAGCCCACTGCCAGTGCGGTCATCGCCGACCTCGTCGACGTGACGCGCATGCATACCGCGGACCCCGAGCACCGCGTTCCGCATCTCGCATTCCAGCCCGAGCATCTGTCCGACATGCCGTTCCTTCCGATCGGCGAAGTCGTCACCAGCTACTACCTGCGCATGCGCGTGCTCGACCGCCCGGGCGTGCTCGCCGACATCGCGCGGATTCTCGCCGACCGCGACATCTCGATCGACGCCATGATCCAGAAAGAGCCTCCGGAGGGCGAGGACCAGACCGACATCATCCTGCTCACGCACCGCTCGATCGAGCATCAGGTGGTGGACGCCATTGCGGGCATCGAGGCGCTGCCCACGGTGAAGAAGAAGGTGGTGCGGATCCGCATGGAAGAGCTCAACTAGATTCGCCAGCAGACATGCCGATGCGCTACGTGAGCACCCGGGGTGGCATGCAACCGAAGCCGTTTTCGGCGATCCTGCTCGAGGGCCTCGCCCCCGACGGCGGGCTCATCGTCCCGGAATCCTACCCGCGCTTCTCGGCCGCGGATCTCGCGCGCCTGCGCCCGCTGTCGTATCCCGAGCTCGCGTTCGCGATCCTCTCCCGCTACGCCGACGACACCGCGCCCGAGGAGCTCAAGGCGATCGTCGACCGGACCTACACGAGGGAGATTTTCGGCAGCGACGAGATCACGCCGGTGCAGATGCTCGAGCCGGGCTTCTTCGTGCTGCACGCGGCCAACGGCCCGACGCTCGCCTTCAAGGACGTCGCGCTGCAGCTCATCGGCAACCTGTTCGAGCACGTGCTGGCGCAGGGACAGGAACGGCTCAACGTGCTCGGCGCCACCTCGGGCGACACCGGCTCCTCCGCCGAGCACGCCCTGCGCGGCAAGCGCGGCGTGCGGGTCTTCATGCTCTCGCCGAGGGGACGCATGAGCCCGTTCCAGACCGCGCAGATGTATTCGCTCACCGACGGCAACATCTTCAACCTCGCGATCGAAGGCGTATTCGACGACTGCCAGGACATCGTGAAGGCAACCGCGGGAGACGGCGAGTTCAAGGCGCGCTACCGCCTCGGGGCCGTGAACTCGATCAACTGGGCGCGCATCGCCGCGCAGCTCGTCTATTACTTCAAGGGCTACTTCGCAGCCACACGGGTAGACGGCGAGGAAGTGGCCTATACGGTCCCTTCGGGAAATTTCGGCAACATTCTCGCCGGCCATGTGGCGCGCGAGATGGGGCTGCCGATCCGCAAGCTGATCCTCGCCACCAACGAGAACGACGTCCTCGACGAGTTCTTTCGCACCGGACGCTACCGGATCCGCGCGGCGACCGAGACGCGCAGCACTTCGAGCCCGTCGATGGACATCTCCAAGGCGTCGAACTTCGAGCGCTACATCTTCGACGTCGCCGGCCGCGACCCGGCGGTTGTGCGCGAGCTGTGGCAGCGCCTCGAGCACGACGGCGGGTTCGACTTGCGGGGGACGCCGTACTGGGAGCGGGTACTTGCCTCGGGCTTCGTCTCGGGCAAGAGCACGCATGCGGATCGCATCCGGACGATCCGGGGCATGTTCGGCCGCTACGAGCTCATCGTCGATCCGCACACGGCCGATGGCGTCAAGGTCGGTCTCGAGCATCGCGAGCGCGACGTGCCGCTGATCTGCGTCGAGACGGCCCTGCCGGCGAAGTTCGCCGCCACGATCCTGGAGGCGCTCGGCCGGGGGCCGGAGCGCCCAGCGGGCTACGAGCATCTGGAGCGGCTGCCGCAGCGCTGCGACGTGCTTCCTCCGGACGTTGCCGCAGTCAAGGCGTACATCGCCGCGCGCGCTGGTGGCTAGGACTTCGGTGATGCGAGCATCGATGCCGCTCTCCTTCCTGCGCGATCTCGGGCGCAATCTCGCTTCGGGCGGGCTGATGGTTTTCGGCCAGCGCGTGACGCGGCTCGCCTTCCGGATCAGCCTGCCGCAGTTGCTCGCGCTCTTCGTCGTCTCCGCCCTGCTCGACATCGGAGTCGATGCCGTGCGCCAGGAGCCCGGGGCGATCTTCACGCTCTCCGGTCTCGTCTCGGAGGGCTTCTACGCCTCCGTCATCCTTCTGTTCGCCGCCGCGCTCGCGCTCGCGTTCCGGCAGCCGGGCTACACGCTTGCGCTGCCCGTCATCCTGCTCTCCGGCGAATGGCCGCTGCAGGTCGTGCGCATGGTCGTCGATTTCGCGCTGGGCGAGAACGCATCGCTCTCGGGATACGAGCTTCGCGCCGATCAGGTGCTGCTCGCGTGGACGCTCTTCTGGCTCTGGCGCTCCGCAGCGGTCAGCCTCTCACCTGGGCGGCCGTATTTCTGGCTGCGCTCCACGCTCGCCGCGGCGCTGCTGGCCACCCCCCTTTGGTTCGGCTCCTTCCTCCTGCCCGGCGGGCAGTGGTTCGAGACGCCCGAGGCGGTGATCGCCGGCAACCCCGGCTATCCGAGTCCGGTCGCCGAGGAAGCGCTCATCAAGCAACCGGAGCTGCTCTACGACGCCCTGAACAATCTGGACGATAGCGAGCCGGGAGAGCCGGGCCTCTACTTCGTGGGCTTCGCCTCGTTCGCCGCGGAGGATGTGTTTCGCAAGGACGTCGAGACCGCGCGCGACCTGTTCGACAGCCGCTTCGACACGGACGGCCGCTCGATTCTGCTGATCAACAATCCGCGCACGATCCTCGACGAGCCGCTCGCCACGGTAAGCAACCTGCGCGCGACGCTGTCGATGATCGGCGATCTCATCGACCGCGACCAGGACGTCGTGATGGTCTACCTCACGAGCCACGGCACGCGAGATCATCGCCTGTCGGTCGCGTTCCCGCCGTTGCAGCTCGACTCGCTCACCCCGGACGCGTTGAAGCAGATGCTCGACGATGCCGGCATCAAGTGGCGGATCATCGTGGTGTCGGCCTGCTACTCGGGCGGGTTCATCGACGCGCTCAAGGACGAGTACACGCTCATCATCACTGCATCTGCCGCGAATCGGACGTCCTTCGGCTGCGGCAACGGCAGCGCGTCGACCTATTTCGGCGACGCGCTCTTCGGGCACGCGCTGCGCTTCGAGGATTCGTTCGTGAAGGCGTTCGAGAACGCGCGCGAGCGCATTGCGGCCCGCGAGAAGGCCGAGCACCGCAAGGCATCGGAGCCCCAGATCTTCATCGGCACGGAGATGGCCGCGAAGCTGCCGAAGCTCGAAGAGGAACTCCGCGCGCGCCGCGCGGGGATGCTCATCTGATGGCATCGCAGGGCCCGCTCGTGGGGCTCAAGGTCCTCGAGCTGGGGCAGCTCATCGCGGGCCCCTTCGCGGGCAAGATGCTCGCCGAGTTCGGCGCCGAGGTGATCAAGATCGAGCCGCCCGGCGAGGGCGGGAGCCCCGGCGGGGATCCGTTGCGCCAGTGGCGCCTCCTGCACAACGGTACCTCGCTGTGGTGGTACGTGCAGGCGCGCAACAAGAAGTCGGTGACTGTGAACCTGCGCTCCGCCGAAGGCCAGGAGATCGTGCGCCGTCTGTCCCGCGATGCCGATATCGTGATCGAGAATTTCCGCCCCGGGACGCTGGAGAAATGGGGGCTTTCCTACGAGGCGCTCGCCGCCTCGAATCCGGGACTGATCATGGTGCGCCTGTCGGGCTTTGGCCAGACCGGCCCGTATCGCGACCAGCCCGGCTTCGGCGCGATCGGGGAATCGATGGGCGGGATGCGGCACGTCACCGGATTTCCCGACCAGCCGCCGGTGCGCATGAACATCAGCATCGGCGATGCGCTGGCCGCTCTCCACGGCGTCATCGGTGCGCTGATGGCGCTGCACCACCGCGACCGGCCCGGAGGTCGGGGCCAGGTCATCGACGTCGCGTTGTACGAGGCCGTCTTCAACATGATGGAAAGCCTGGTGCCCGACTACGACCTCTGCGGCGAAATCCGCGGGAGGATCGGCACGGGGCTGACCAACATCGTGCCGTCGAACACCTATGCCACCCGGGACGGGAAGAGCGTCGTGATCGGCGGCAACGCGGACAACATCTACAGGCGGCTCATGCACGCCATCGGTCGCGACGATCTGGGCAGCGACCCCGCGCTCGCGAACAATGCCGGGCGTGTCAAGCGCACGGCCGAGATCGACGGCGCGATCGGAGCCTGGGCGGCGGCGCACGATCTGAATGACATCCTGGAGGCGCTCAAGAGCGCGGACGTGCCGCACGGGAAGATCTATACGGCGGCGGACATCGTGACCGATCCGCAATACCTGGCGCGAGAGATGATCCGCCAGACGAAGCTGCCGGACGGCACGCCGCTCAAGCTTCCCGGCATCGTGCCGAAGCTCTCGGCAACTCCCGGCGAGATGGAATGGATCGGGCCGGAACTCGGAGCGCACACCGAAGAAGTGCTCCGGGCCGCGGGCTACAGCGGCGAGGAGATCGCACGGCTGCGCACTGCCGGTGCGATCTGAGGGCAGGGCGCGGCGAGGCGCCCCTTCGTTGACAGCGCGAGGGCCCCTGTGTGAGCATCGCCGCTCGAAAGCGGACGGCGCGGACTGCGAGCCGTGCGAGGGAGACGCCGCGAAATTCACCTTGGAGGAGAAGTGATGAACCCGTTCCGTCTGCTGGCCTTCGCATTCGCGTCGATGCTGCTCGCGCTGCCTCTCGCGGCGCAGGCACAGGGCAAGCTCGAGAAACCGAAAGTCAGCATCGCCGTCGGCGGCAAGGCTGCGTTCTACTACATCGCCCTCACCATCGCGGAGCGGCGTGGCTACTTCAAGGACGAAGGGCTCGATGTCGAGATCAGCGACTTCGCCGGCGGATCCAAGGCGCTGCAAGCGGTCGTCGGCGGCAGCTCCGATGTCGTATCGGGCGCCTGGGAGAACACGATCGACCAGCAGCCCAAGGGCCTCAACATGCAGGGCTTCGTCAAGATGGGCCGCTATCCGGCGATCACGGTCGGCGTTGTCAAGGCCAGGGCGGCAGGGTACAAGTCGCCCAAGGACCTGAAGGGAATGAAGGTCGGCGTGACCGCGCCCGGCTCGAGCACGAACCGCGTTGTGCAATGGCTGATGGCCGAAGGCGGGCTCAAGCCGGACGAGGCGTCCTTCATCGGCGTCGGCACTTCCTCCGGGGTCATCGCAGCCGTGAAGAGCGGCGAGATCGACGCGGTCTCGAACATCGACCCGGTCATCACGATGATGGAGAGGGCCGGCGATATCGTCGTCGTCGCCGATACGCGCACGGAGGAGGGCACACGGAAGCTCTTCGGCTTCTCCGACATCCCGGCTGCCGCGCTCTACGCGCCGATCGACTTCGTCAAGAAGAACCCCAACACGGTGCAGGCGCTGACCAACGCGATCGTGCGCGCGCTGCTGTGGCTGCAGGCCGCGACGCCGGATCAGGTCGCCGACACGGTGCCACCGGACTATCTGCTCGGGGACCGGGCGCTCTACGTTGCCGCCTTCGCCAAGTTCAAGCCTGCAATCTCGCCCGACGGCCTGTTCACCAAGGAAGGCGCGGACGACACGCTGAAGTTCCTCATGGCGTTCAATCCCGCGATCAAGCCGGCCGAGATCAACCTCGGGCAGACGTACGACAACAGCTACGTGGAGAAGGCGCTGGCGAAGTACAGGAAATAGCGCTCGCCCCGAGCTTGAGCACGCCCGCGCTGTCGCTCGAAGGCATCACCTGCACGTTCGCCTCGCGCGAGCGGCAAGGCGAGGCCTACACCGCGGTCAAGGATACGACGCTCTGCGTCGGCGCAGGAGAGTTCGTCTCCGTCGTCGGCCCGACGGGCTGCGGGAAGTCGACGCTGCTCAACGTTGCCGCAGGGCTGCTGCAGCCCTCGTCGGGAGCCGTGCGCGTCCTGGGCGAGCCTCTCACGGGAATCAATCGCCACGCGGGCTACATGTTTCAGGCCGAATCGCTGATGCCGTGGCGCAGCGCGCTCGACAACGTGACGGCGGGACTGGAGTTCGCGGGCGTCGGGCGCACCGAAGCGAGCGGCCGAGCGCGAGAGTGGCTCGCCCGGATCGGTCTCGCGGGTTTCGAGCGACGCTACCCGCACGAGCTCTCCGGCGGCATGCGCAAGCGCGTGGCGCTGGCGCAGATCCTGATCCTCGACCCGCGGCTGCTGCTGATGGACGAGCCGTTCTCGGCGCTCGACATGCAGACGCGGCAGTTGATGGAGAACGAGCTCCTGGATCTGTGGTCGGCGGACCGCAAGTCGGTGCTGTTCATCACCCACGATCTCGAGGAAGCGATCGCCTTGTCCGATCGCGTGATCGTTTTGTCGGCTGGCCCCGCGACGCACGGCATCGGTGATTACGCAATCGACTTGCCGCGGCCGCGCGACGTGAACGAGATACGGCTCACGCCGCATTTCGTCGAGCTGCACACCGAGATCTGGCACAAGATGAAGGACGAGGTGCTGAAAAGCCATGCCCGGAGTCGACGACAGTAAGAAGCCGGGGGCAAGGCACGACGCCGGACCTTCGCGCGGCAGGCTGGCGTTCTATCAGCTCCTGCTGCTCGGCGGCATTCTTTTGTTCTGGTATGCGATGACCGAGCCCGGGCTCATCCCGCCGTTCTACTTCGACGATCCGAGCAGAGCCAAATTCTTCTTCGGCCAGCCGGCCAAGGTGCTGGAGCGGATATGGATCTGGTTTTCCGGCGGCACGATCTACCTGCATCTGGCCGTGACGCTGCTCGAGACGCTGCTCGCGTTTGTGATCGGCACGGCGCTCGGACTCGTGCTCGGGCTGTGGCTCGCACTTTCCCCCACGGCATCGGCGCTCGCCGATCCCTACATCAAGGCGATGAACGCCATGCCGCGGATCATCCTCGCGCCGATCTTCGCCGTTTGGTTCGGCCTCGGGATCATGTCGAAGGTGGTGTTCGGCATCACGCTCGTCTTCTTCGTCGTCTTCTTCAATGTGTACGAGGGCGTGAAGGAAGTGAGCCCCGTCGTGCTCGCCAACGCGCGCATGCTCGGCGCCACCGGTCGGCAGCTCCTGCGTTACGTCTACCTCCCCTCGGCAACGAGCTGGGTGTTCTCGAGCCTGCACACCTCGATCGGGCTCGCCTTCGTCGGGGCGGTGGTCGGCGAGTATCTCGGTTCGGCGCGCGGCGTGGGCTACCTCATTCACCAGGCCGAGGGCGTGTTCGACATCGATACCGTGTTCGCCGGCATCCTCGTGCTGACGATCTTTGCGTTGATTCTGGACATCATCGTCACGCAGGTCGAAAAACGACTTCTCGTCTGGCGCCCGAAGGCGGCGGAGACGGAGGCCCTTTAGTCTAGGAGGCTTGCCATGTCAGCGACAGCCGAAGGATTGCGCGTCATCGTTACCGCCGGAGCAGCCGGTATCGGCCTCGCGTTCACCCGGACGTTCGCCGGTGCGGGAGCGAAGGTGTTCGTTTGCGATATCGATGCCAAGGCGCTCGACGCGATGAGACTGGAATTGCCCCAGGTCGGAGGCATCGTCGCCGATGTTTCCGTCCCTGCGCAGGTCGACGCACTCGTCGCGGCAGCAGTCCAATACCTTGGCGGGCTCGATGTGCTCATCAATAACGCGGGCATCGCCGGGCCGACTGCCCGGGTGGAGGACATCAGCATCGACGAGTGGAACCGCACGATCGCCGTCGACCTCAACGGGATGTTCTATTGCACGCGCCTCGCGGTGCCGCTGTTGAAGAAGGCGGGGGGCGGCTCGATCATCAACCTTTCGTCGGTCGCCGGGCGGCTCGGGTACGCGATGCGAACGCCCTATTCGTCGGCGAAGTGGGCGGTCGTCGGTTTCACCAAGAGCCTCGCCAACGAGCTGGGCCCGTCCAACATCCGGGTCAATACCATCCAGCCCGGGCTGGTCGACGGCGCACGACTGCGCAACGTGATCCGCGCGAAGGCCAAGGCGCTGAACGTGACGGAAAAGGAGTTCGAAGCCGAGCTCGTGTCGCGCGTGTCACTGCGGCGGATGGTGAGCGAGCAGGACATCGCGAACATGGCATTGTTCCTGGCCACCGAGGCCGGCGCGAACATCTCGGGGCAGGCTCTCTCCGTGTGCGGTAACGTCGAATCGATTGTTTGAACCAGAAAGAGGAGCAAGCATGGCAGCGCGTCGAGACAAGGTCATCATCACCTGTGCGGTCACGGGCGCGATCCATACGCCGACGATGACACCGTACCTGCCGATTACTCCGGAGGAGATCGCTGAAGGCGCGATCGGCGCATGGAAGGCCGGCGCCGCGATCATCCACCTGCATGCGCGGGACCCGAAGGATGGGCGGCCGACGCCGGACCCCAAGGTGTTCATGCAGTTCCTGCCGCGGATCAAGGCGGAGACCGATGCGGTGATCAACATCACCACCGGCGGCGGTCACAACATGACCGTGCAGCAGCGCCTGGAGGCGCCCCTCGCCGCGAAGCCGGAGATGTGCTCGCTCAACATGGGGTCGATGAACTTCGGGTTGTTCCACCTGGTTCCGAAGTACAAGCAGTGGAAGCACGATTGGGAGCCGCAATACCTGGAGAACACGCGCGATTTCATTTTCCGGAACACCTACAAGGATATCGAGTTCTCGCTCAAGCACCTCGGCGTGGAATGCGGCACCAAGTTCGAATTCGAATGCTACGACGTCGGCCATCTCTACAACCTCGCCCACTTCGTCGATCGGGGACTGGTGAAGCCACCGATGCTGATTCAGACCATCTTCGGCATTCTTGGCGGCATCGGGCCGGAGGCCGAGAACCTGATGCACATGCGGCGCATCGCCGACCACTTGTTCGGCGACAGTTTTCATTGGTCAATCCTCGGTGCCGGGCGGCATCAGATGGGCCTCATCACCATGGGGGCGATCATGGGCGGCCATTGCCGCGTGGGCCTCGAGGACAGCATCTACCTGCGCAAGGGAGAATTGGCCAAGAGCAATGCGGCGCAGGTCGCGAAGATCCGCAGCATTCTCAACGAGCTCTCGCTCGAGATCGCGACCGCGGACGAGGCCCGCGCCATGCTCGCCCTCAAGGGCCGGAACAACGTCGCCTTCTAGCGCGCCCTTGAAGCATCCAAGGTCGAAGAGGGGGCCGCGTGGTTTGACCCGCGGCCGGTCCGCGGAATATAATAATGGACTCTATCGCGGGGTGGAGCAGTCTGGCAGCTCGTCGGGCTCATAACCCGAAGGTCGAAGGTTCAAATCCTTCCCCCGCAACCCGACCCATCGACACGCCGCCGACGGCAAGCAACAGCCTCTCGGCGGCGTTGTCGCATTCGGCGTACACCGCGCCGTTCTCCTCGATCAGTTGCACATCGCCGAGCATGGCGCGTAGCGCATCCCGAGCGC
>DATJZM010000103.1:0-5913 GCA_035499135.1 Casimicrobiaceae bacterium
CCGGTCCGCGGCGCATGGCGCAGAAGAGCGCACCGAACGCGTAAGCCGTGCCGCCGAGGTGCTGCAGCGCGCCCGTGGGCCAGTACTGCGCGATCATGTTGGTGGGGGAGAGCAGCAGCGCGGCGAAGATCGGTGCGAGCCACGGACGCTGCGCGGCATCGGCGCGCGAAAGGACGAGTAGCCCGGCGGCGACGCACAGCGCGTTGCCGAAGAAGATCAGCGCGCGGAAGTCCAGTTGGCCGAGCAGCTTCGCCTGGATGAGCGCCAGCAGACGGAACGTCGCGATCCGGTGCTCGACCGACAACGAAAAGACGTAAGAGATCCTGTCGAGCCAGCCCACTTGCCGATCGAAGTAGCCGGGCACGACCAGGATCTGGGTGTAGTCGTCCTGGAACGGAAAGTTGACTGCGTATCTGTTGAGCAGCCAGGCGTGCAGCAGCGCGAGCAGCGCTGCGAGCGACCAACCGACGAGTGCGAGGCGTCCGGCGCCACTCCGGTTGGCCGTCACCGCCGGTCCGCCGCGAGATACGCGAGGCGTTTCGCTTCCTTGCGGCCCCGGCCTACGCTGTCGAGCACGATGCCGCTGCCGAAGGCGAGAGCGGCGAGCACCATCAGCGCTGAGGCGAGGACCGCCGTTGGCAATCTCGGCACGAGCCCAGTCTCCAGGAATTGGAAGACTACGGGCAGCCCCAGAGCCAGCGAGCTCAGCGCGGCCAGCGCGGCAAGCGATCCGTAGAAGCGGCTCGGGCGCACCTGCGCGTACAGGTGCAGCAGCGTTCGTGTGATACGCAGGCCGTCGCGATACGTGTGCAGCTTGCTCGAAGAACCTTCGGGCCGGACGCCGTAGGGCGACGGTACCTCGGCGATCGGAAGATCGAGATCGAGCGCGTGGATGGTGAGCTCGGTCTCGATTTCGAATCCGCCCGAGAGGGCGGGGAAAGAGCGCACGAAGCGGCGCGAAAAGACGCGGTAGCCCGAGAATATGTCCTCGAGGCGGTAGCCGAAGAGCAGCGAGATGAGCCGCGCGAATCCCCGGTTGGCGGAGACGTGGCCAGCTCTGTACGCGGCGGAGAGCGAATCGTCCGGCGTGACTCGGCGAGCGACCACCATGTCGAGCTTTTCGGCGAGCATCTTGCGCAGCATCGCCGGCGCGCTGTCGGGCGCATAGGTTGCGTCGCCGTCAA
This sequence comes from Casimicrobiaceae bacterium, assembly GCA_035499135.1. GTDB lineage: Bacteria > Pseudomonadota > Gammaproteobacteria > Burkholderiales > Casimicrobiaceae > PALSA-1003. Next base: position 1,185 of record DATJZM010000103.1, read on the forward strand.
CGAGCACGTAGAGATCGGCGTCGACGGCGGCGAAGAGCCTCCGCACCGCGTGGCCCTTGCCGGGCCGCGGTTCGAAGACCACGTCTGCGCCTGCTTCGACCGCGCGCTGAGCCGTGGCGTCGGTCGATGCGTTGTCGCACACCCAGATCGAAGCGCGGTCGAGCGACCTGCGAAACTCGGCGATGACGTTGGCGATCGTCAGCGCCTCGTTCCGGCACGGGATGAGGACTGCGATTCTCTGGTTGTGCAGGCCGGCGTCGCTCTGCTGTGGCCTGCCTTCGGGAGTCATGAACACTCTAGCGCCCGGCACTCAGCAATTGCCTCGCTTCGGCGAGCTCCGCGACAGTCGGCGAACACCTTCGCGTATTGCGCAAGGCCCTGTGCCTCGAGTCATTGCTTGAGGTCGGTCACCGGATCGGGCTCCCCCGGATGGGCGTGCAGTGTTGCGGGCGGACACCGCTCAGGTGGCGGGACCCGCGGCTTGTCGCGTCAGTATACTGCATGCCCCTGCGCCGCTTGAGCGCCCTTGCGATTTCCGTCGATTCCAATCAACGAGTTAGGACGGGCCTTCGCTCTTCCTTCTCATCGGCGCCCACCGGCGCTATCCTCGCGAGGATGCGATCGGACCCTCCCTCTGTGATGCTCGCCGTGCTCGCCGTGCTCGCTTGCGAGCAGGCACTCGCGCAGGGCTTCAAGTTCTCCCAGCCCGACGAAGCCGACCGCCAGGAGCAGGAGGCTCGCCAGGCCCGCATCGCGGAGCAGCTCTCGACGCCGTGCCGCGCGGAGCTCAAGGACAAGAAGATCATGGTGGTGATCGGCGAGCGGCGCTCCGACGGCATCATCTACGCGCAGCAGCAGAACTACGGGCCGCACTTTCAAGCGATCAATGCCCGCCTGCGCGCGCTCGGCCTGCGCACCTACACGCCGGAGGAAATCCGCAGACAGATCGCGCAGGCGGAGATCGATGCCTACTTCAGGAACGATCCGGATGCAGCCCTGAGCGCCTCGAAGCGCCTCGGCGCGAGCTTCGTCTTGCGCGGCTTGATCTCCTCCCAGGCAACGCGCAATCCGATCATGGCCGTGAATCAGGTTTCGGTGAACATGCAATTCACGCTGTATGGCAGCAATGGCCGGCTCATCTCCGCCACCGAGGCGAGCGAAAGCTCGTACGCGGGCGCAGATGTAGAGCACATGGCGCTGACGCTCGTCAACGAGAAGGCCGACGAGGTCGTACCTGCGCTCTACGCCGACTATTGCCGCAATGCAGCGCCGGCTGCTGCGAGGAAGCCGGCGCCGCAGTAGACTTGCGGGCCAGGCCGCGAATTCGACCTCGAAAGGAGAGGACTCGCCATGGAACATCGCGCTTGTATTGAAGCTACGAAGTACCTGGTAGGAGCGGCACTCTTCGCCGCCGCATCGCTCGCCTCCGGGCAGCCGACCTGGGGTAACCCCTCGCCGACGGCGGGGAAGGAAACCTCACAGAAGGCGAACGCGGCCGCCGACCAGACGATCTACCAGCCGGTCACCTACACGAACGCCGGCAAGAAGGGCCCGATGGTGATCATCATCCCGGGCGAGATCAAGAGCAACAACGCGACGTTCCTGCAGAAATTCACAGCGAACAACATCGCCGACTTCGGCGAGATCGAAATGACGAGCGCCAACTTCACGGTGCTCGAGCGCTCCAATCTCGGCCCGATGCTGCGGGAGTTCGAGCTCGCCTACAACCTGGGCGATCCGGACCAGGCGCGCAAGTTCCTCAAGATGGGCAAGCTCAAGAGCACGAAGTACATCGTGAAGTTCGACATCCTCAAGACCGAGCAGGTCGCTGCCGCGCAGCAGGGCTTCAACGGGCAAACGCTCGGGCAGATGGCGGGCCTGCTGGGCGCCTTCAGCGGCTCGCGCGGCGGCGCAGCCGCGGGCGCGGTCGGCGGCACGGCGGTCGGCTCCGCGCATTCCGAGGAGGCGACCAGCGTCTGGGTCATCGGCATGCGCTACAAGATCATCAACGCGGAGACGACGGAGCAGGTCGCCACCGGATACACCGAGGAGAAGATGGAGATCGGGGCGACCTCCTCCGGTTTCCTCGGCGTGAACCAGTCGCAGCAGGGTGGTGTGTCGCTCGACACCATGGTGCAGCGACTGGTGCAGAAGTCGGTCTGGGACATCGACAGCAAGTACAAGTGACCGGGCGAGGGCTGCAATCCGCGACGCCGGCTCAAGCGCCGGCGTCGCCGTTTTCGGGCGCGGGAGCGAGCCATGGCTGAGATCGACCACATCGGCAAATACGAGATCCGGCGCGAGCTCGGCCGCGGCGCGATGGGCGTGGTCTACGAAGGCTACGATCCGGCGATAAAGCGCCTGGTTGCGCTCAAGACGATCCGCGCCGATCAGCTCGCGGGCGAGAACGCGGAGGCCATGATCGCGCGCTTCCGTCGCGAGGCGCAGGCTGCCGGCCGCCTCAACCACCCGAACATCGTCTCGATCTACGACTTCGGCGAAGACGGCGCCATCTCGTACATCGCCATGGAGCTCATCAAGGGACGCGAGCTCAAGGAGTGCTTCGAGTCGAACGAGCGCTTCAGGCTCGCCGACATCGTGCGCATCATGGGACAGATCCTCGGCGCACTCGGCTACTCGCATCGGCAGGGCGTCGTGCACCGCGATGTCAAGCCGGCGAACATCTTCCTGCTGCCCGACGCAGCGGTGAAGGTGGCGGATTTCGGCATCGCGCATCTCGAATCGTCGAACCTCACGCAGGTCGGTACGGTGATCGGCACGCCGAGCTACATGTCGCCCGAGCAGATCATGGGGCTGCCGGTGGACGGGCGCTCGGACCTGTTCTCGGCGGGGGTGATCCTCTACCAGTTCCTAACCGGCGAGCGGCCGTTCGCCGGGTCGACGGCTACCACGACGATGCAGAAGGTGCTGAAGGAGGACCCGCTCGCACCGTCCACGCTCAACGTGCAGCTCCCGCCAGCGCTCGACGCTGTCGTGCGCAAGGCGCTCGCCAAACGTATGGAGGATCGCTTCCAGAGCGCGCAGGAGTTCGCCGACGCGCTCGATGCCGCGGCACCGGCGGCGACGGGCACCGCTTCCGCGAAGGCGCCGGGCACCCACACGGAGCCCACGCTCATCGCCGACAGCGAGGCGACCGTGGCAAACACTCCGGCACCCGCCGTTCGCAAGGCGCCGCAGTCCGCCGCCGCACCGGGCGCAGCCTCGCCTGCGTCGCGCAGCCCCGCGGTGGCGATCGGTGTCGCGGCCGCCGTGGCGGCGTTGGGGGCGGGCGCGTGGTTCGTGTATCAGCGTCAGGCGTCGGAGGGCGTGAAGGGCGCGCCGGCGCCGGCAGTCACGACGGCCGCGGTTGCGACTGCCCCGGTCCCGCCGGCCAGCACACCGAAGGCCGAACCGGGCACGCTGGTCGTCTCCGCAGTCGGTCTGGTCGATCCGAGCAATCCCCGGTACCTGAACGACAAGGCGTTGTTGCAGAGCGACCTGCGCGCGGATTCGAGGAACCAGCTCGTCGAGAAGGCAGCCGGCTTTCTCCTCGACACGGGCTCATTCGACAAGAACTACGCTCTGCTCAAGAGCCGGCTCCTGCCGAACAGCGCGAGCTACATCAAGACGGTCGTGCGCGAGAGCGAGCCGCGGACCGGCAAGGACGGTCTCGTTTCGATGACGACCGAGGCCGTGGTCAACGTCAGGGCGGTGCAGAAATCGCTCAACGAAATGTCGCGCGAGGAGCGCATCGATCTCATTCGTGCGAACGGAGATCCCAAGATCTCGGTGCAGATCTCCGCGCGCGATGCGGACCTGCCGGATGCGCCGCCGCAGCCTTCGCCCGTCGCCGAGAACATCCTCAAGGAGCGCATCAAATCGTTCGGCTTTCGCACCTGGGCGCCGGGCACGGGCGCCGACGGCAGCAAGGGCGCGGACTTCGGCGTGATGGGCGAGGCGAAGCTCAAGAAGCTCTCCGCCCGCCTCGAAGCCTCGGGTCTGGTCGTGACCAAATACACGCTCACGTCGTGGACGGTGAAGTGCGTCGACCTCGAGACCGGCGAGGAGATCTACTACAACACGACGCTGCCGAAGGGTGTTGGAAGCTGGGCCACCGAGGAGGAAGCGCTGAAGGCGATCGGTACCACGATCGCCGACCAGTTCTCGCGCGAGTTCTTCTTGCAGCACGCGAGCGTCGCAAGCCAGGCGATCGCGCTGCTTGTCTCCGGGATGCCCAGCGCCGCCTCCGAAGATCTGCTCGCCCGCGAGCTCGTGGGCCTGCCGGGAGTGATCGCCGCTACGCCGCGGCCCGCGGCGAAGCCTCGCGCCTACGACCTTCAGCTCGCGGGGAACGGCGCGCCGGGTGATCTCGTCGCGAACAGGGTGCTCAAGCCGCTCAATGCGAAGCTGGGCCAGCCGTGCTTCGCGCTGGGTGCCGTTGACGGCACACGGGTATCGGTGGCGTTCGATGCGCGGTGCGCCGACGCGTCGGTGCTGAACAAGCTCGAGACGAATCCGCCCGCGTCGCTGTACGGCGCGCCGCCGGAGCGGCAGAAGACGGTGATCAAGAACCCGGAGACGCTGCGAAAGCTGGTGATCTAGCAGCCCCGTTCACCGACTCGGCGAGCTCGGCGGCGAAGGCCTCGACCTCCCGCCAGTCCGTGTATTCGTGGTCTCGTGTCGTGTCGGTCGATGTGCCGACGAGCCTGGCGATGAAGAGCATCATCAG
>DATJZM010000104.1:0-39099 GCA_035499135.1 Casimicrobiaceae bacterium
GCGCTCCTGCGTTCGATATCCCTGCGCCTTGATGATCACGACACCGTCGGCGGTAATCCGCTGATCCCTGCGGGCGCAAAGCCGCTCCTTGATCGGCTCGGGGAGTGACGATGCGCGGATGTCGAAGCGCAGATGCACCGCGCTCGAGACTTTGTTGACATTCTGCCCGCCTGCGCCTTGCGCGCGGATGGCGGTCCATTCGATTTCCGTCGGCTTGATCGCGGTCACAGGCTGTCCACAATCATGTATAATGCACCCTGCGGCTCACTGTTCCAGTCCCCTTGCCGCAGTCGACGCAGTTTCCTTTCGACCTCGTAAGTTAATCCCGTTTGGCTGTGACTGGCCGTCCCCTTGGGGGGCGTATGGCTGGACACCCACACGAAGGTTTTTCATGCCATTTACCAACCTAGGGCTGTCCGGCGCGCTGCTGCGCGCGGTCGCCGATCAGGGCTATACCGTCCCCACTCCGATTCAGGCGCAGGCGATCCCCGCCGTGCTCGCCGGCGGCGATTTGCTGGCCGGCGCGCAGACGGGCACCGGCAAGACCGCCGGATTCGTCCTGCCCATACTCCAGAAGCTGTCGAGCAAACCGTCGCCCTACGCGACCGGGGCACGCAGGCCAGTACGCGTGCTCATCGTCACACCCACGCGCGAGCTCGCCGCGCAGGTCGAAACGTCGGTCCGTACCTACGGCAAGCATCTCAAGCTCACCTCGACCGCGGTCTTCGGCGGCGTCGGGTTGGGGCCGCAAGCCTCGCAACTCCGGCGTGGCGTCGACATTCTCGTCGCCACGCCCGGCCGCCTGCTCGATCACCTGCAGCAGCGCAACGTCGACCTCTCGCGGGTCGAGATCCTCGTGCTCGACGAAGCGGACCGGATGCTCGACATGGGCTTCCTGCCGGACGTCAGGCGCATCCTCGCGCTGCTGCCGCGGGAGCGCCAGAACCTGCTGTTCTCCGCGACGTTCTCCGACGAGATCAGGGCGCTCGCGGACAAGCTGCTCAATCGGCCGCAGACGATCGAAGTCGCTCCGCGCAACGCGACGGTCGACGCGATCGAGCAACGGGTGCATCCGGTGAGCCGCGATCAGAAGAGCCGGTTGTTGGCGTGGCTGATTGGTCATCACGACTGGCGCCAGGTGCTCGTTTTCACGCGCACCAAGCACGGTGCCGACAAGGTCGTGCGCTCGCTCCAGGGCGATGGGATCGGCGCGGTGGCCCTGCACGGCAACAAGAGCCAGGGTCAACGCACCAAGGCGCTCGCCGACTTCAAGCGCGGTGCGGTCGAGGTGATGGTGGCCACCGACATCGCGGCGCGCGGGATCGACATCATCGAGCTGCCGCACGTCGTGAACTACGACCTGCCCAACGTTCCGCACGACTACGTGCATCGCATCGGCCGCACCGGACGCGCGGGCGCGAACGGCGAGGCGATCTCACTGATGTGCGTCGACGAGCATGGCTTCCTGCGCGATATCGAGCGGCTCATCAAGCGCACGATTCGGCGCGAAGTCGTCCCCGGCTTCGAGCCCGACCCGAACGAAATCCCGCAGAAGATCTTCGCGCAACGCGGCCGCGGACAAGGTCAGGCGCACGGGCGGGGTCAGCGCCAAGGGCAAGGCCGTTCGAACGGCCGCCACGCCGGCTCACGATCGCGCTGACAAGTAGGCCCCGACGCACAATCCCGCTCCCACGACGTACAAGAGCCAGGTTGCGGAGATGGCATACGGGTACAGCATTAAAGCAACCCCGATCCACTTGGTCGGGGCAAGGGACATCTTCTTGCCGTAGCGATAGACGACAAACCCCACGATCCCGAAGACGACGACACCGATCAGATAGGCCGTGCTCGGCAGCGTGAAGCCCAAGGCTTCGAGTGCGGCGAGTTCATCTTTCATGACCGAGGATCAAATTATAGGCGAGGCACGAGGGCACGCGCGTATACTTCCCATGCCGGCGCGAGGAAAGCGGCGCAGAATATCAAAATCCGCTTGCGTCCGCATTCGGCGCTCGCGCCGAACCTCCGAGGAGGAGCCATGGACAGGTCCCCAGATAAAGCCTTGACGACGGGGGCACCCGTACAGCCGTCGTCGCGCGACACGCTGCTCGAAGCCGAGGCACGTCAGCTCGCGCACGAGCGCAACGATCCCGCATCGCCGTATTTCACGGGCGACCCGAAAGCGCGCGTCGATCGCCGGAGATTCCTGATCGGATCGCTTGCAGCCGCCGGCGCTGCCGGCGTCGTGCCACGCTCGGCCCGCGCGGCCGCGCCGCTCGGCGCGGTCGAGCACGAGGTGCCGCCCGACGCGAGCAAGGCCCAGGGCTACCCGCTCGACGATTCGAGCTACGGCTCGCGCTCGCAGTTCGAGACCGAGGTGCGCACGCGATTCAAAACCGCGACACAGCAGTCGTCGTGGACCTTCACGCCGCTCCAGAACGGCGTCGGCATCGTCACGCCGTCGGGGCTTCACTTCGAGCGCAGTCATGCCGGAACCGCGGTCATCGACCCGAGCAAGCATTTTCTCTACGTGAACGGGCTGGTCCGCGAGCCGAAGAAGTTCTCGATGCGAGACATCCGGCGCTTTCCGTCGATGTCCCGGATCATGTTCATCGAGTGCTCGGGCAACGGCCTTACCGAATGGTCGAAGCCGACGCTGCGCACCGTGCAGGGCACCCATGGCCTCACCTCTACGTCGGAGTGGACGGGCGTGCCGCTGTCCACGATCCTCAACGAAGCGGGCGTGCGCGGCAACGCCAAGTGGCTGCTTGCGGAAGGTGGCGACGGCGCGGCGATGACGCGCAGCATCCCGATGCCGAAAGCGATGAAGGATTGCTTTCTCGCCTATGGCCAGAACGGCGAGGCGATCCGGCCGGAACAGGGCTATCCGCTGCGGCTGATCATTCCCGGCTTCGAAGGCAACATGAACATCAAATGGCTGCGCCGGCTGGAAGTTTCCGACGCGCCGTTCATGACGCGTGAGGAGACGTCGAAGTACACCGATCTGCGGCCGAGCGGCAAGGCAGTGCAGTTCTCGTTCGAGATGGAAGCGAAATCGGTCATCACCTTCCCCTCCGGCGAAATGGTGCTCGACGGCCCCGGCTTCTACGAGATCACCGGCCTCGCATGGTCGGGGCGCGGCAAAATCAAGCGGGTCGACGTCTCCACCGACGGCGGCAAGACCTGGCGCCAGGCCGCGCTGCAGGGACCCGTGCTGCCGATCTGTCACACGCGGTTCCGGTTTCCCTGGAAATGGGACGGCAAAACAGCGATCCTGCAGAGCCGCTGCGTGGACGACACCGGTTACGTTCAACCCACGCTCGGACAAGTCATCGCGCTTCGCGGGCTCGATGGGCCTCTCGGATCCATTTACCACCTCAACGCGATCCAGAGCTGGCAGGTCGCGACCGACGGAAAGGTCTCCAATGTCCACCAATACTGAGCGCGCTCTGCGCGTCGTGGCGGCGGCACTTCTGTGCGCTGCGAGTGCGGCGGTCTGCGCGCAGGGTACCCGCTACGGCTTCGGATCGACGCCGTCGCAGCCGGAGCTCGACCGGTTCTTCGCGGTAATGCCCGACGGCCGCGGGCTCCCGCCCGGATCGGGCTCGGTAGAGCAGGGCAAAGTTGTCTACACGGAGCAATGCGCCGCGTGTCACGGCGCGAACCTGCAGGGCGGCATCGGCGATCGGTTGATCGGCGGCCGCGGCACGCTGGTCAACGACGATCCGACCAAAGCGCCGATCAAGACCATCGAAAGCTACTGGCCCTACGCGACGACGATCTTCGACTACGTCAAGCGCACGATGCCCTTCAACGCGCCCGACAGTCTCACCAACGACCAGGTCTACGCTGTAACCGCGTACATCCTGTCGGAGGCGAAGATCGTTCCGGCGGACACGACGCTGGATGCGGTGTCGCTGGCCGCGGTCAAGATGCCGAATCGCGACGGTTTCATTCCCGATCCGCGGCCGGAAAAATTTCCTCCGGTTGCCAAGACCCCGCATCAGAGCCTGATGATCGCGCCGCCGCCGAAGTGACGCGTAGGGTCGGAGACGGTTCGTGCAATCGCGTGAGCCGGGTTTCCTGATCGTCGTGGACGACGTGGCTGCAACACCGCGCACCGCCCTTCTCGCCGGCGCCACCGGCCTCGTCGGTGACGCGCTCCTGTCCTTGCTCCTGGCGAGCGAGTATTACCGCAGCGTGCACGTCCTGCTGCGCCGTACGCGGCCAGGCATCGAGGCCAGTGCAAAGCTAGAGATTCGCCAGATCGACTTCGCGCGGCTGCCAGAAACCTTGCCTGCGGCGGACGATGTGTTCATCGCGCTCGGCACCACGATCAAGAGCGCCGGATCGGAAGCAGCCTTTCGCCAGGTGGATTTCGACTTCGTGGTGAATATCGCGCGGGCCGCTTTGGCCGCAGGGGCGAAGCGGTTGGCCGTCGTGTCCGCGTTGGGCGCCGACCCGACGTCGCGCATCTTCTACAACCGCGTGAAGGGCGAGATGGAGACCGCGGTCCTCCAGATCGGCTACGAGTCGGTGGTGATCGCGCAGCCATCGCTGCTGCTGGGTGACCGGGCCGCCCTGGGACAACCGCCGCGCAGCGGCGAGATATGGGCGGCGAGGCTCGCTGAGCCGCTCGGTTGGATCATCCCAAAGAGCTTGCGGCCGATCCCTGCCCGCGCCGTGGCGTCGGCGATGCTCGCCGCCATTCTCGACGCGAAGCCGGGCGTTCGCGTCCTGAAATCGGGAGCGATGCAAGCGCGCAACGAGCCGTAGCGAGCATTGCGCTTAAGGCGCGGGACTCAAGCAGCAGTTCCCCTTGATCGGCAGGCTCTGTTGGACAAGATGCACGCGCTGGCGCAGGGAAAATTCGAAACCCTGGTCTCGACTCGATTCCTGTTCCAAAAGGCCGCCTGTTGCGCGCGGACGAAGTGATTCAGTGACAGTGATCAAGCAGGCGACCTGACACCGCCGGACGCGCTGCCCTGCCTTGACCCCGCCCTCGCGGACGCCTAGAGTCAGCCCGTCCGAAAAGGTCCCGTGCCGAAGTTGCCATGGTGTCTCGCCGTGAGTTTGCGATCTCCCTCGGTGCGCTCGCGCTCGCGGCTCCGTTCGCGTCTCATTCGCAGTCCGCGAAGATCCCCCGCATAGGGTACCTGCAGGCGGTCGCGCCGCAGAACGGCTCGTCGCCGTTTCTGGAGGATTTTCGGAAGGGCCTGCGCGAGCTCGGGTATGTGGAAGGAAAGAATATTCAGCTCGAGATTCGCTGGGGCGAGGGCAGGCTCGATCGCATGCCGGCGCTGGCGGCCGAACTCGTTCGCATGAAGGTCGATTTGATCTTCGCCGTGTCGTCGCCGGCGGTATGGGCTGCCAAGAACGCGACGACGACCATTCCGATCGTGATGCCGCTCAGCTCGGACCCTGTCGGCGACGGCCTCGTCGCCAGCCTCGCCCGCCCGGGCGGGAACATCACGGGCATGTCACTGATGGCTCCTGAGCTGTCCACGAAACGGCTGCAGCTGCTGAAAGAGGTATTCCCGAAGCAAGTTCGTCCTGCAGCGGTGCTCTGGAACCCCGACTACTACGGCATGGCGGCGCGATTCAAGCAACTCCAGACTGCGGCGCCGGCGATGGGAATGAACGTGCGCTCGGTGGAGATACGCGACTCGCGCGAGCTGGAACGGGCGCTCGCAGGGCTCGATCGCGACCGTCCGGATGCCATCGTGCTCCTCGCCGATCCGCTGACCATGAGCCAGCGGTTGCGCATCGTCGAGTTCGCTGCTGAAGAGCGGCTGCCCGCGATCTACGAGCAGGATCAGTTCGTCGACGCAGGCGGGCTCATGTCGTATGGCCCGAACGTCGACGAGCAGGTCCGCCACGCCGCGGCTTATGTCGACAGGATCCTCAAGGGCGCCAAACCGAGCGATCTTCCCATCGAGCAGCCGGCCAAGTTCGACCTGGTGATCAACCTCAAGACGGCCAAGGCGCTTGGCGTCGCGATCCCTCAGTGGGTGCTCGTCCAGGCGGATCGTGTGATCGAGTAATGTCGACCTGCCCGACCATAGATTTCGGCGCGCGACAGAATTCCGAGCATCCCGAAGCCGTGCAGGAGGCTACCGAGCTGTTCCGGGAGCACGGCTGCGTGCTGCTCAAGCGCGTGTTCGGCCAGGACTACATGGCACAGCTGCACCGTGCGTTCGTCGACACCTACCATCCGTATTTCGAGGATCGCGAATTTCCGGACGCGTTGAAAGTCGGCGAGAAACGAACCCAGGTAACGGTAGCCGTCCAAGGGCCGTTCAATTCGCCCCAGCTCTATGCGAACGACTTCGTTCTCCCCGTGCTGAAGCTGGTTCTCGGGGAGCGCTTCATTCTGGGCAGCTTCGGGGCCGTCGTGTCGCTGCCCGGAGCGCCCAATCAGCACATGCATCGCGACCACCCGAACATCTACGAGTTGTCGGAGGCTGAAGCCACGGAGGCCTGGGTGGATATCGTGCTCCCTCCCTACGCGCTTAACTGCATCGTCCCGCTCGTGCCGCTGAATCCCACCAATGGAACCACGCACCTCTGGCTCGGGAGCCACCTGGTGCCCAGGAGCAAGGCAGCAGAGCTGCCCAATGTCGATCCGACTGCGGATATAGGTGACTGCCTCTTGGTGGATTACCGCACTTTGCACGCTGGCAACGCCAATCTCTCGGCAAACCCTCGACCGATCCTCTATAACATGTACTGCCGCCCCTGGTTCAGGGACAGCCGGAACTACCGCAAGCAGCGACCGGTCCGGATATCCCGGGAGGAATTACTCCGGGTTCCTGAGGCACTGCGGCACCTTTTCGGTTGGTGGGGGGGATAGGTCCTACTTCTAACCGACGACGCTGTCGTCAGGCACGCGGAGCCTTCGTTCCCAGCGCCTTGAAGAACGTGTAGCAGAAGACACCCTCCGCTTCGGCCGTACGATTGAGAGCGCGCACTCTGGCCTTGGCCTGCGCGATGGAGTCGGCCGAGATGTCGATCGAAACAACGCTCGCGCCCGGGCTGCTGCGTGCGAGCGGGATCGTCTGGACGCCGACTCCGCAACCCGCTTCGAGAACCTTGCCGCCAGGTGGGTAGGAGCTATCGGAGTGCAGCAGATGCACCAACGCCCCGGCCTGGTCCCGCAGCCGGTTGCTCTCGCGGCGATGGTAGCCATGCACATAGTCATCACTCACGGCATCCCCCTCAGTCAAACGCCTGCACGACGTGCCCCGGCCCGACCTCGCGGTAGAGCCGCGGTGCTGGCACGTACTCCGGATCACGCACCGAGCTCGGCACCTCGGTCGTCGAGAGGCCTCGCCGCAGCGCGCGGCGGCCCGCTTCCGGTACCGGCACCGCCGCCATCAGCCGCTTCGTGTACGGATGCTGGGGATTCTCCATTACCGCGGCCCGCGGGCCGATCTCGACGATTTCGCCGAGATACATCACCGCGATGCGATGACTGATACGCTCGACCACCGCGATATCGTGCGAGATGAACAGATAGGCGAGCTTCATCTCCGCCTGCAGATCCATCATCAGATTGATGATTTGGGCCTTGATGGAGACGTCGAGCGCCGACACCGCTTCGTCGGCCACCAACACCTTCGGCTCGAGCGCGAGCGCGCGTGCAATGCAGAGGCGCTGGCGCTGGCCCCCGGAGAACTCGTGCGGAAAGCGGCTCGCCATGTCGGGCGGAAGTCCGACCTTGCGCAGCAGCTCGCTCACCCGGTCGCGTGCGTCGGAGCGATCGATGAGTCCGTGTACCATCATCGGTTCGGCAATCGCTCGGCCCACCGTCTTGCGCGGATTGAGGCTTCCGAACGGATCCTGAAAGATCATCTGCATGCGGCGGCGCGCAGCGCGCAAGTCCCGGCGGCCGAGGGCGCGCACGTCGCGGCCTTCGAACAGCACGCTGCCGACATCGGGCTCGACCAGACGCAGGATCGACCGTCCGGTGGTGGACTTGCCGCAACCGCTTTCGCCGACCAGCGCAAGCGTTTCGCCGGCGGAGAGCGAGAACGAGACATCCTCGACAGCGTGCACGCGGGCGCGGACGCGGCCCAGCAGTCCGGCGCGAATGTCGAAGCGCGTCGCGAGATGGGCGACCTCGAGCACCGGGCGCTCGCTCACCGCCGCGGTCGACTCCGTTTCGGGGACGATCTCACGCTCGCCGGTAACGGCATTCACCAGCGGGAACCGTTGCGGGTGCGGCCGGCCTTTCATCGAGCCCAGGCGCGGAACCGCCGCGAGCAGTGCGCGCGTGTAGGGTTCGCGCGCCGACGTGAAAAGCCGTGCGGTCGGCGCCTGCTCGACCGCGTTGCCGCTCAGCATGACGACCGTACGGTCAGCGATCTCGGCCACCACGCCCATGTCGTGCGTGATGAACATCACCGACATGCCCTCCTCGTCCTGCAGCAGCTTGATCAGCTCGAGAATCTCGGCCTGGATGGTGACATCGAGCGCAGTGGTCGGCTCGTCGGCGATGAGCAGCTTCGGCTTGCACGCGAGCGCCATCGCGATCATCACGCGCTGGCGCATGCCGCCGGAGAGCCGGTGCGGGTACTCGTGCAATCGAGATGCCGCGGAAGGAATGCGGACGCGCTCGAGGATGCGCAGCGTTTCGGCTTCCGCCTGCGCCCGATCAAGGTCGCGATGGTAGATCAGCACCTCGGCGATCTGGAACCCGAGGGTCAGCACCGGATTGAGGCTCGTCATCGGCTCCTGAAAGATCATCGAGATCAGGTTGCCGCGTACCTTGCGCATCTCTGCTTCGGACAGCTTGAGCAGATCGCGCCCCTCGAGCAGGATCTCACCCGCGACGCGGCTGTTGGCCGCCGGCAGCAGCCCCATGATCGAGAGCGCCGTCACGCTCTTGCCCGAACCGGATTCGCCGACGATCGCCACCGTCTCACGCGGCCCAATCTCGAAAGAAACCTCCTTCACGACGGAGCTCCAGACATCGTCGACCCGGAACGAAGTCGTCAGATTTCGCACGGCAAGAACGGGAGTTGTCACGTCTCGCCCTTCAGCTTGGGGTCGACCGCGTCGCGTAAGCCGTCGCCGAGCAGGTTCAGCGCGAAGATCACGACCAGGATCGAAACGCTGGGCACCAGCGCGAGCGTGTAGCTGTCGAGGATGTTCTCGAAGCCTTCGCGGATCATTCCGCCCCAGGTCGGCGTCGGCGGCTTGACGCCCAGCCCCACGAAGGCGAGCGATGCTTCGGTGCGGATTGCGTTGGCGAGCCAGAGCGAGCCCATGACGAGAATCTCGGGGAAGATGTTCGGCAGGATGTGACCGGCGACGATACGAGCATCGGAGAAGCCGAGCGCGCGGCCGGCCAGCACGAACTCGCGCTCCTTGATCGCGATCGTGGGTGCCCGGGCGATGCGCGCGAAGGGCGGGATCGAGGTGAGCGCGATGGCGATGATGATGTTCACCATCGAGGGGCCGAGCATCGCCACGAGAATCAACCCCAGAATCAGCGACGGGAAGGCGAGCAGGACGTCCATGGTCTGCATCGTGACCGTATCGATGCGGCCGCCGTGCCAGCCCGCCAGCATCCCGATCGCCGAGCCGATCAGCATCGCCGCGAGCGTCGACACTACGCCAATCACCAGCGAGATGCGCGCGCCGTAGAGCACGCGCGACAGCGTGTCGCGGCCGAAGCTGTCGGTGCCGAGCCAGTGCTCGGCGGAAGGCGGCCGCAGCTTCTCGAGGATGTTCTGGTCGGTCGGATCGAACGGCGCAAGCGCCGGAGCGAAGATCGCCAGCGCGACGATAACGAGAAAAACTGCCAACCCGATCCACGAGGTCTTGTTAGTGTTGAACGCCTTGAGCGTCTGCGCGGCGAAATAGGCGAGCGGCGTCTGCGCCTTCGCCGCCGGCCTCGCGCTCGCTCCGCTCATTCCACTCATTTGAGCTTGACCCTCGGATCGACGAAGCCGTAGGTCAGGTCGGTCAGCAGGTTGACCAGCACCACGACCAGCGTATAGATCACCATCATGCCCTGCAGCATGGGATAGTCGCGCTGGTTGAGCGCGCCGATGAGGAGCTTGCCCAGGCCCGGACGGCTGAACACGATCTCGGTCAGCACCGAGTTGCCGATCAGGATGCCTAGATAGAGTCCGACCACGGTGATGATCGGGATCAGTGCATTGCGCAGCGCATGGCGCCAGATCACTGCGTTCCAGGGGACGCCCTTGGCGCGCGCCGTGCGCACGTAGTCTTCGGAGAGCACCTCGAGCATCGCGGAGCGCGTGACGCGGGTGATGTACGCGGCCGTGATCAGGCCGAGACTCACTGCCGGCAGCGTGATCGACCGGTACCACGCCGAGAGGCTGCCCGATTGCGCACTGATGACCGGGAACCACGGCAAGGCGATCGCGAAGGCGAGGAGCAGGACGATCGCCGCGACGAAAGGCGGGAACGAAAGCCCAAGCAGCGAGGCAATCCGCACCGAGTAGTCGACGAGGCGGTTCCGGTGGATCGCCGCATAGACGCCGGATGGAACTCCGAGCGCGATGCCGAGCATCAAGGAAACGACGGTGAGCTCGATGGTCCAAGGAAGCACGCGCAGCACTTCTCTGATGACCGGCTGGCCGGTCACCATCGAGACGCCCCAGTCGCCGCGCAGCGCGCCAGAGAGGAATATGCCGTACTGCTCGCCGATCGGCAGATCCAGACCAAGACGGTGCCGGAGGGACTCGATTGCCTCGCGGCTCGCCTGATCGCCGAGGATGAGCTGGGCCGGATCGCCGGGGACGATCCGCACCAGGACGAAAACCAGCGTCAGGACCGCGAAGAGCGTGACGCAGGCAAAGGCAAGGCGGCGGACGACGAACGCGGTCATGTCGTCCGATAAGCCTGGCGGAGTCGGCGCCCCGAGCGCTCGCGCGCGATCACCCGCCCGATCGAACGCTCACTTGACGAAGTGGGTCTTCTCCGTGATCGGCGGCGCGAGGTTGAGCGAGCCCTGCAGCTCGTAGCCGAGGTCGAGCTTGTCGGTCCACGCCCAGAGCTGGAGCTGCTCGTAGATCGGAACCCCGCAGACCGCCTTGATGATCTTCTCCTGCGCCGTCTTCCAGAGCGCCTTTTGCTTGACGGGATCGGTCTCGACGCGCGCGGCGCGGATCTCGCTGTCCGCGACGTTGCAATGGCTGAAATTCGTCACCGCGGTCGGCGAGCCGACGATCGAGGCCGAATCGAAGAACTGGGTGAGATACACGTCCGCCACCGGGAAACGCGCCGCCTGGTAGTGGACGATCGGCGAGAGGTCCTTGCGGATCTGCGCGTGGAAGGTCGCGTGCTCAACCAACTCGATGTCGAGATTGATGCCGACCTTCTTGAGCTGCGCCTGCACGGCCTCGATCAGCGTCTGCATGCCGGTGAGCGTCGTGTGAATGGTCTTGATCGTCACGCCGTTGGGGTAACCTGCCTCGGCGAGCAGCGCCTTGGCCTTGGCCGGATCGTAGGGATACAGCGGCGCCTTCTCGTCGGTGCCGAGGTAGCCTGACGGCACGACCGAGACGGCCTCTCGCGACGAACCCGCGCCCTTGAAGGCGACGATGGCCTTGCGATCGATCGCGTAGGCGATGGCCTGACGCACCCGGATGTCATCGAGCGGCTTCACCGTGATGTTGAGCGAGAGCACCGATTCCTCGCCCGGCTCCATCGCAATCACCTTGACGCCCGGAAGCTTCGCCGTGCGATCCATCCACGTCTGGTCCTGCTTGCCGTAGATCATGTCGAGCTCGCCCGACTGGAAGGCGAGATCGCGGCTCGAATCCGCCGGGATGTAGCGATACATGATCTCCTGGATCTGAGGCGCGCCGCGGAAATACTGCTTGTTGGCGATGAGCTTCACGAACTGCTGCGGCTGATACTCGGCGAACATGAAGGGGCCGGTGCCGATGGGTCTCTTGGCGAAGTTGTCGCCCATCTCCTCGGCGGCCTTCTTGCAGACCTGATTGCCGCCGTTGACGTTGGCGACGTAACCGAGGAATCCCGCGACCGGATTCTTCAGGGTGATCTTGAGCGTGTACTTGTCGAGCGCCTCGACCTTGTCCACGGCGGAGAAGTCGTTCGAATAGGACGAGGTCGCCTTGTTGCTCGCCCGCTTGATCGAATAGACGGCGTCGTCGGCGGTGAACTCGCCGTAGCCGTAGTGGCACTGCACGCCGCTGCGGATCTTGAACGTCCACTCGGTTCCGGCCGGATTCGAAGTCCAGCTCTCGGCGAGATCAGGTTCGATGAACTCGGGACTGATCTTGCCGGGACGGATGCGCACGAGACCGTTGAACATCCAGCTCAGCAGTCCCTTGTCCGGCGTGGTCGAGGCGATGTGCGGATCGAGCTTGCCGGCGTCCGCGGAGCCCATGCCGACCACCAGAGTCGTTTTCTGCGCAAAGCCCGGCGCCGCGGACAAGAGCGCGGCCGACACGATCGCGATAGCTAGCTTTCTCACTTGGTTGTCCCCCTCCGGATTGTCGGCGCCATTGTTACCGTGGGCAGGAGGATATGCAAGGACCTACAATGGCGAGACGGCGTTGGGACGGGAGAAAGGGTGATGCGGGCGGAATCGGCTTCGCGCGAACCTTACTGGTGGGATGCCGCGCCGCGCGAAGGGCCTGTCGAGGTCGCGCTCCCAAGGCATTGCGATGTCGCGATCATTGGCGCTGGCTACACGGGACTGTCTGCAGCCCTGACGCTCGCGCGCGCCGGCAGGTCCGCGGTCGTGCTCGATGCCGGCGCGCCCGGCCAGGGCGCATCGAGCCGGTCTGGGGGCATGATCGGCCACGGTCATCGTCTCTCCTACCTGAGGCTCATCGAACGCTTTGGAGCCGAGAAGGCAAAGGCTCTGGTCCGCGAGGGCATGGCATCGCTCGAATTCCTCAAAGCGTTGATCACCGGCGAGAAGATCGACGCGGCTCTTCAAGTCTGCGGGCGCATGCGCGGTGCCTCGACGGAAGCGGACTACGCGACGATGGCGCGTGAAGGCGACGCGCTCCGCCGTGACCTTGGCATGCCGGTCGAGGTTCTGAGCAAAGCCGATGTCCGCCACGACGTCGCCGCGGACGGCTATCACGGTGGATTGCTGTTCCAGGCGCACGGCGCCGTTCACCCCGCGCTCTTCCACAGGGGGCTCCTGCAGCGAGCACGCGCCGCTGGAGCGCTGCTGGCAGGCTATACGCCGGTGACGTCAGTAAGACGTGACTCCGACGGATTCGCCGTCGACACGCCGCGCGGCAACCTTCGCGCCATCGAAGTCATCGCGGCGACCAACGCCGACACGGGACCGATCACGCCCGCCCTCGCCCGCCGTCTCGTGCCGCTACCGAGCTTCCTTATCGCCACCGAGCCGCTGGGCGAGAGTCGAGTCCGCAGCCTGATTCCGAATGGCCGGATGATCGTCGAGACCAGCGCCAAACACCGTTTTCTTCGCCCTTCTCCGGACGGCAAGCGACTCGTGTTGGGCGGGCGCGCGGCGCTGCACCCCATTCCGCTGGAGCAGGCGGCGGATTGGCTGATGAAGGAATTGCGCACCCTTTTCCCGTCGCTCGCCGACGTGCGCGTCAGCCACGTCTGGACCGGCAACGTCGCGATGACGCGGAGCGACCTGCCCGGAATCGGGCGGCGCGACGGCGTCTGGTACGCGCTGGGCTGCAACGGCTCCGGTGTGGCGCTGATGCCGTATCTCGGTCACAAGGTGGCGCTGAAGATACTCGGCCAGCCGGAGGGAGAGACGGCTTACGACGACATACCTTTCACAGTCATTCCCTTCTACAACGGCAAGGCGTGGTTCCGGCCGCTGATGACCTGGTGGTTCCGCGCGGGCGACAGGCTGCGCGGAGACTGAAGGAGACAAGGCCGCGCAGCGGTGTGATCTGAAGGCGTCTATTTCTTGTACTGCGCCCCCACCTGGTCCGCCGCGCTGTACAGGCCTCCGACGAGGCTGTCGGAATCCAGGTCGAGGCTCAACGGCTTCTGATAGCGGAGAATGCCGATGATGTCGCCGAACTGGCTCAGCGGGTAGTAAAGGTACGGCGCGCCGTCGTGCACGGCATTCGTAGGCAGCGCGAGTCCTGCCTTGATGAGGCAGATCCGGGCGACGAAGGTGCCGGCGTTGAAGCAGTCGATCTCGCAGGCGTTGACGTTACCTGCAAAGCCGCTGTCGGTGATGTACTTGACCTGGTAAGAATCGATGTTGGTCCAGATGACTGGCATGCGCGCCCCTCCGCAGGTTCTCAGGCGACCCTACCCAAACCGCGGAAGCCGGTCAACCGCCGAACGTGCTCGCGATGCGAGACGGGCCGCCCGCAAAGCGACATCTAACGCCGCAGCGTGAGCGTGTGCACGGTCGGCCCTGGAAGGAATGGAGTCGGCACGCCGTCGACCCACGCCGGATTCGAGTCCCGGTAATGCGGCGAGAGCAGGTGTCCGCTCTGCCCCGTCGGCATGTGAAAGTAGCCGTCCTGCTCGCGCCCGGGCGACACCGCGAAGCGCTCGGATGCTCCGAACGCCGGACCCTGCACGCGCGGCATGTTCGAATCCCCGGGGAGCTCGACAGACGGCATGTCCAGCAGCGGACCGAGCACGGGCACCACGGCACTGAACGGATGCCGGATGCGAACCGTGTTGAACTTGCCCCAGAGGTAGCCCGCGATGCTGCCGGCCTTCCGCGCCTGCTCTGCCGTCCGATAGGCAGCCGCGGCGAAGAGATCGTCCCACGCCTTGAACTTGGGATCGAGCAGGTTCAAGGGCCGCTGCGAGACGAGCGCCCAGAGCGGGCCCTCGTTGACGCGCATGCTGGCAAAGGAAAACTCGGGATCGACCTGCTGGATGCGCGCAATCAACGGCGCGTAGGCAAGCTCGGCAACATGCAAGCGGAAGTCGCGGACGACGCGATAGGCCGCCGAGTCCGCCGACGCATGGCCGCTCCAGGTCGTGCTCACAACGCGTCGCAGATCGTTGCGGGCGTCCGAATTCTCGCCAATGGGCGACGACAGCGCCTGAAGCATGAGGTCGCGCCAGCGAGTGAGGAAGATCGCGCGGTCATCGAGATGCACGCGCATCATGTCGCGCACCGACGCGTGCTCGAGCGCCTTGAGGTCGTCGCTGATCTGCCTCGCCCGGGCGCCGGGATCGTAGCCGCCGTCGCCGAGGAGGGCCAGCGCGGCGCCGTCGACGAGCCGGTTGTTGGCGGTGACGATGCGTCCCGACGGCGGGTCGATGACGCGCGGATACTCCGCGGCCGCGATCCATCCATCCCATCCGCGCTTGCCGTCGGCCCACGAGGTCGGAAGCGAGCCATCGTAGCCGAAGCGCCGTGGAATGCGCCCGGCGATCGTCCAGCCGATCCGGCCGTCACGCTGCGCCGCCGTCATGTTCTGCGGCGGGATTCCGGCGCGAGCAGCCACAGCGCAGAGTTGTTCGAGCGTTTCGGCCGTCTCGGCGCCGAGCAGCTCGACGTTCATGCCTCCATCGCGCAGGGCGATCCACGCGTCGGCGTAGTCGTTCCCGTGCGCGTCGCGGCCCACGATAGGGCCCCAGATCGTCTCGCGAATCTCCAGCGGCACGCTCTTCTCACCCTTGACCCTGATCGTGTCCCGCACGACGATGAACGGCTGCATGCCCGACGGCGTGCGATAGCGGCTCGCGTCGCTCGGATCGCGCTCGACGACGACGAGATCGCTCCAGTCGCCGTCGGAGTTGGTGAATCCCCAGGCAACGTCACCGTTGCTGCCGGCGACGAGCGACGGGACGCCGGCCAGCGTGACGCCGGTGATCCGTCGCGGGCGGGAATCCCGCCAGAGCATCGACGCGCGATACCAGATGTTCGGAACTCCGAGGCTCAGGTGCATGTCGTCGGCGGCGATCGCGCCGCCGTCGCCCGTGATGCGTCCCGCGACCGCCCAGTTGTTGCTTCCGACGGCGCCGTCGTCCACGGGAGGCGAAAGGGCGGCCAGCAGCACATCGTCCTCGACGGCGCTCGACTTCAATGGCGCGGGTGCCACAGGCGGCACGCTGCGCAGGTCGAACACGTCGTTGGCGGGAATCGGCGGGACGGGACGCATGCCGCCGACGAGCGGCGTTTCCCAGTCGCTCGCCGATGCGGTGATGAAATCAGCGAGCGGCTTCGGCAACGCCTCGTAGATGGCTGCACGGCGCGATTCACGTTGCGCCGTGGAGTCGTTGAGCGTGAGGAACATCGATGCTATGACCAGCATCGAATCCTCGGCGGACCACGGCCGCGGCTCCAACCCCAGCAGCAGATATTCGGGCGGCTTCACCGCCAGCGCCTTCAGGCCCGCGTTCACGCCATCGACGTAGGCACGCAGCACGTCGAGCTGCGCCGGCGAGGCAAGCTCGAGCGAGCGCTGCGCGTGAGAGCGCAGGCGCAGCACGCGGGTGCGCTTGTCGAGCGCCAAGGCGGCCGGCCCGAACAACTCCGAGAGCTCGCCCGCGGCGCGCCGTCGCGCGAGGTCCATCTGGAAGAACCGGTCCTGTGCGTGCAGAAAGCCGAGTCCCCGAGCAACATCCGCACGCGAGCCCGCGCTGATCGTCGGGATCCCCAGAGCGTCGCGCTCGATGGTGATTCCCCCGCTCGCGCCCGGCATCCCCGCGACGCCGTCGAGCTTAGGCAGGCTGCCTCTCATCTCGACGTAAATCCAGATCGCCGCCCCGACGAGGAGGGCGAGCACGACGCCCAGCGTTACGCCGAGGTAGCGAAGAAAGCGAGTGCGGGTTCTCGATCCGATCATGCGAGCGTGCGCTGCTGATTGCCCGAGGATTCTACGGTATTGCGGGATCGCTGCGCCCGCGGCAGACTTGACTGCATTGAGCCTGTTCGCTCGAAGCCACGGCGCTCCACAACTCATGCAATCGCCCGACCAAACGCTCGCGAGAGCGCTCTGGCGCTCGCTCGGCGGCGAGGACACTTCCCTCGCCGCCCTGCACTTCTCCGGGGCCGCGGGCGGCTTGCCGTCGCGCTTTCACGTGAGCGATCTCGCGGCGGCAACGGTCGGCGTCGCCACGCTCGCCGCGGCGGAGCTGTGGGCCGCACGGACCCGCGGGCCGTTGCGCGCGGTCACCGTGGAACGCAGTCTCGCCTCGGCCGCGTTCGTGTGCGAACGTCTGCAGAAGCCCATCGGCTGGACCCTCCCGGCTCCATGGGATCCGCTTGCGGGCGACTACGAAACTGCCGATGGCTGGATTCGCCTGCACACGAACTATTCGTACCATAGGGATGCTGTAATGCGAGTGCTCGGCGTTCCCGAGGACAAGCGACGCGTTGCCTCCGCCGTGAAATCGGCCAGCGCGACCGAGCTCGAAAGCGCGGTCGTTGCAGCGGGCGGCTGCGCAGCGGCGCTGCGCACGATGGAGGCGTGGGCGGCGCACCCGCAAGGCACGGCGCTCGCCGGCGAGTCCCTGTGTGATCGCACTGCGCGATCGACTCCGCCGGCGCTATCCGCCGATGCCTCTGCACCGCTCAGCGGAGTGCGCGTGCTCGACCTGACGCGGGTCATCGCCGGGCCGGTCGGGACGCGTTATCTGGCGGCTTTCGGTGCCGACGTGCTGCGGATCGACCCGCCGCGTTTCGAGGAAGTCGCTGCGCTGCTGCCGGAAACGACGCGCGGAAAGCGCTGCACCGCGCTCGACCTGCGCGCTGCGAGCGATCGATCGACCTGGGAGAAGCTCGTGGCCGGAGCGCACGTGCTGGTCCACGGCTACCGGCCGGGCGCAATGGAGGCGCTCGGCTATTCGCCGACACGATTGCGCGAGCTCAATCCTAGCATCCTTATCGTGCGCTACGACGCGTACGGCTGGACCGGACCGTGGGCGGCTCGCCGCGGCTTCGACAGCCTCGTGCAGATGAGCACCGGCATTGCGCATCCCGGCGGCGACGGACGCCCGACGCCGTTGCCGGCGCAGGCACTCGATCACGGCACCGGATATCTTGTCGCGGCGGCAGCCTGCCGCGCCCTGACCGATGGCAGCGCGAACGCGCTACTGTCGCTCGCGCGCACCGCGCGCCTGCTCGCCGAGCTCGGCACGGACGGCGACCCCGGTGCTCCGTCGCTCGGCGACGCGGCGGCGTTGCTGGAACCCGCCGACACGGCGTGGGGTCCCGTGCGACAGGCGCCCTGCCCCGGACGAATCGAGGGCTTTGCCGTGCGCTGGCGCGAGGCAGCCGGGCCTCTGGGGCGGCACGAAGCCCGCTGGGCCGCTTAGCGCCTTTGATGTCGATTCTGCGGCCCGCCGCTCGACTAGCCGACGGGAAGCGCGCACGAGCGAGCTCAAGCCAAGGGTCCGGGCGCCGCGGTGCGCTACCCCGACATCTTCAGAGGAGAAGCCGATGCAGAAGATCACGCCCTTTCTCTGGTATTCCAAGGAAGCCGAGGAGGCCGCGGCGTTCTACGTTTCCATCTTTCCGAACTCACGCGTCGTTCGCGTTACCGCGTTCCCGAGCGAATCGCCCAGCGGCCCTCCCGGCTCGGTGAAGGTCGTCGAGTTCGTGCTCTTCGGCCAGCCCTTTGTCGCCATGAGTGCGGGGCCGCTCGACCCCTTCAACCACGCGGTGTCCTTCGTCGTGAACTGCGACGACCAGGCCGAGCTCGACCGTTACTGGAACGCGCTGCTCGTTGGCGGAACGGCCGAGCAGTGCGGTTGGCTCAAGGATCGCTACGGGCTGTCGTGGCAGATCGTCCCGAGAGTTCTTGGCGAGATGATGAGCTCGACCGATCGGGCCCGGGCGAAACGCGCGTCGGACGCGATGATGAAGATGGTGAAGATCGACATCGCCGCGCTCAAGGCGGCGTTTGCGTGATCGCCGCGCCCTTGGTCGGCGTCCTTGCCGGCTCAGCCGAGGGCTATGGCTCTACCGAGAGCTTCGCCTGCATACCGTCCTGGAAGTGTCCGGCCTCGTTGCAGAAGAGCAGGTAGGACCCGGCCCTGAGGTTGAGCGTGGGCTTCCCGCTCTTCCCCGGCTGCAGATCGGAGATCTCGCCAAGGCTGTGGATGCGCTTCTCGTTTACGCGCCCCTTCTTGGCGTCGATCGGCAGTGGCTTCGCAGTGTAGGCCACGACCAGGACCTCGTGCACCAGGCTCTTCGAAGCGTTGACCGCCTGCAGCGTTACGCGCGCGGCCTTGACGGTCTCCCGGTCGAGCGAGATCCGCATGTGCGTGATAGCGGAGTCGCTGCCACGAGCGCAGCCCTCTGGAGCCAGACTACAGTTCAATTGTGCGTCCAGACTCGGCGGATTCGCGCACCGCGTCAAGGACCTCCTGACAGCGCAGACCGTCAACGAAGCTGGGCGCGGGCGAGGTGCCCTGCTCCACTCCCTCGGTGAAATCCCGCACGAGCAGGCGGAAGGCCATCAGTCGATGGTCGCGCGCATCGGTGAACGGCGTGTACTGCGGCGGGGTCTTGAGAACATGCAGAGGCTCGCCGTCGCGGCTCGCGATGACGACGCCGTCCTCCATGGGATTCGGCCCCGGCTGCTCGGCGACGAGCGTCCCTTTGTCGCCCATCACGACGATCTTCGCACCGCGGGTCGGTGTCGTCGCGAAAGACGCGATCATGGTCGCCATGCCGCCGTTGCGGAAAGTGACCGTCAAGGTGAACGTGTCGTCGGTTTCGGCCTGGACCCGCTTCCCTTTCGAGTCGACCAGGTCCGGACGCAGGATGGAAAGCGTGCCGCTCACCGTGGCGAGCTCTCCGAACCAGTGGCGCAAGGCGTCGATGTAATGGGAGCCGAGCGCACCGAGGAGCCCGCCCCCGTCCGCCTTGCGCGCGAGCCACGTGAAGGGCCGCGGCTCGCGCGTCACGTAACGGTCCAGAAACAGCTCGATGGTGCATATCCGGAACTTGCCGATATGGCCTTCGTCGAGGAGCTGCTTGATGTAGGCGCGCTGCGGCGTGTGGCGGAACTCGTGCGCGACCATCGCCGTGCGCCGCGCCTTCTCGGCGGCGGCGAGCATTTCTCGTCCCTGTCCGGCGTCGAGCGCGAACGGCTTCTCGCACAGCACGTGCTTGCCGGCCCTGAGCGCCGCGATCGTGAGCGCGTGATGCGCGCCCGGCGGCGTGATGATCGAGACAGCCGCGAGATCGTCGCGGGCGATCAGCTCCAGCGGATCGGTGTAGACGCCCTCGATGCCCGACTCGGAGGCCGCTTTCTGCGCCTTGTCACGAGCGCGGCTGCAGATGGCGGCAACCTCCCAGCCTTCGGAGCGAAACCCCGGCACATGCACCTGGGCGCCGAAGCCTACGCCGATAATTCCAACCTTGCGAGTGGATGAGGTCACGAGCCGCTCCTATTTACGCATAGTATGCCCGAGCCCGGCGCGAGCAGCGGCCCGGAGCAGCGAACAAAAAAGCGAAGCCCGTTCAAGGTCGACTCGATTGGCACAATTGCGACCCTGCGGAAGGTGCTCCCCGGGCTGCACCTCCTCGTCGGTCACGACCACACCGACTACCAGTGGGCGCATCTGCTCCCGTACCTCGCCAAGGGTTGGCTCAGCGAAGAGGAGCGTCGTGCGCTGCGCGACTACCAGTCAAGCTTGTTCGAGCGCGACGGTCGCCTGCGCGCGCATGCCGTGCCCCGATTCGAGGCGGCCGCCGGCAAACCAGTCGGTACGGTCAGCGAGCCGCGATTCGCTTCGCTGTAGTGACGGGCAGACCCGGCGCCAGCTCGAGTGCGCCTCTAGTGTCCGTCATCGCGCAAAGCGAAGGGCCGCGTTTTCGTGGGTAGTATCCTACGCGAGCCTCGCCCCCGATTCCTGAAGATCGATGCCTCCGCCATTCGACCGTACCGGTTCAACCTCCGACGCCGCAGCGGTCAAGCGCTACCTTCCGTGGGTCGTCGCGACCGCGCTCTTCATGGAGCAACTCGACTCCACGATCGTTAACACCGCGGTGCCGGCGATGGCGGCGAGCCTCGGCGTGGCGCCACTGAGCCTCAAGGCCGTCGTCGCGAGCTACATCGTGAGTCTCGCGGTGGGCATCCCCATCAGCGGTTGGATCGCCGATCGCTTCGGTACGCGGCGCGTGTTCAGCACGGCGGTGGCGCTCTTCACGGTCGCTTCGGTCGCCTGCGGCTTGTCGGTCAACGTACCGATGCTCGTCGCCTCCCGCATCGTGCAGGGGTTCGGTGCCGCGATGATGACTCCGGTCGGGAGGCTTGCCATCATCCGCACTTTCGCGAAGTCAGAGCTCCTCGTGGCGATGAACTTCGTGATCATCCCCGCGCTGATCGGGCCGCTCCTCGGGCCAACAGTCGGCGGGCTCATCGTGCATTGGGTGTCGTGGCGCGAGATCTTCTTTGTCAACGTGCCGATGGGCATCGCCGCGCTCGCCATTATCCATCGCTACATGCCGGACTATCGCGGCGACGGTCCCCGCCCGCTCGACTTCGTCGGACTCGTTCTATTCAGCTCAGGCATGGCGATCCTCTCCTGGCTGCTGGAGATCTTCGGCGAGCACAACATCTCCGTTCTCGAAGGCGGCGTGCTCCTCCTGCTCGCGCTCGCCCTGCTCGCCGCGTATGTATGGCACGCGCGGCAGACCGCGCATCCCCTGATCCGGCTGTCGCTGTTTTCGATCCGCACGTTCCGCGTCTCGGTCGGCGGCGGCCTGATCACGCGCCTCGGCGTGGGTGGCATGCCTTTCCTGTTGCCGCTGCTCTACCAACTCGGACTCGGTCTGCCGGCCTGGCAGTCGGGGTTGCTGACGATGCCGACTGCCGCGGCGGCGATGGGGATGAAATTCCTTAGCTCTCGACTGCTGCGTCGTTACGGTTTTCGCACGGTGCTTATCGCGAACACCATTTTCGTCGGAACGACGATCTGCCTGTTTTCGCTCGTCACGCCGGCCACGCCGCTGGCGGTAATCGTGCTCCTCGCGTTGGCGCAGGGCTTCTTTAATTCACTGCAGTTCTCGAGTGTCAACAGCATGGGTTACGCGGACATCGCGCCTGCAGATTCGAGCATGGCCACCTCGATCGCGAGCACGATGCAGCAGCTTTCGCTGAGCTTCGGGCTCGCGTCGGCTTCGCTGGTGGCTGCATGGTACCTGGGAGACGTGCCGCAGACCGATGCCATCGCCGTGACGAACGCGCTGCATCGGACGTTCCTGACGGTCGGCGTCGTGACCATGGTTTCTGCGCTTGCCTTCCGGACGCTGCGCCCGGAGGATGGGGACAACGTGAGTCGCGGCCGGGGTCCCGTCACACAGTGATTCAGCGCGGCTTATAGGCAGGCTTGGCCGGCGCCTGAACGCTCGTTACCATCCTGTCCTCAACGGGCGAAGGCTCGGGACAGCGGGCACCGGCTGCAGCCACCTGGCGGTTAAACGCAACCGCATCCTTTTCCCGTTCTTCCTTTTGAGCGAGCGAAGCGGCGCCGCACAGCGCCTCGGTATCTCCGGGACTTACTGCCAGTGCTCGCTCGAACGCAACCTTGGCGTCGGGCAGGCGCCGGATCTGCATGTTCAGGACTCCCTGCTGCACCCAGCTGCCGACGTCGCGCTCGTTGAGGGCCGTCGCATGTTGAAACGAATCGAGTGCATCCAACGGGCGCCTCAGCGCCACGTTGATTCGTCCCAGGGTCTGCCAGAGCAGGAGATCGTCCGGCGCGAGCTCGACCGCTTTCTTGCTCGCGTCCAACGCATCGCGCCACTGACGTAGCTCGACATAGCCCAAGCTGAGTTCTTTCCACGCGTCCCGACTGGTTGGCTGCTTGCGCGTCCACTCGGTGGCGTTGATGACGAGCAGGTTCCAATTCCCTGCCTCTTTGAGCGTGCGCACGCGGCCAGTGAGTTCTTCAACCGTCACGCCCTGGCCCGCGGGCGAGATCGGCTTGGTCGCGGGTCCCGCCACTGACGGCGTGCCAGACGGAGCCGTGGCGGCCGGCTTTATGGGGTTGACCTGCGGCGGTGCACTCGGCGAGCGGAGCGCGAAGAATGCTCCAACCGTAACAACTGCGGCGCCGACTGCGCAGGCGATTAGAACCAGGTGCTTCCGCGCCGCGCCGAAGCGCGACGCTCGAGTGGCTGTCGAGCTGCCCTCAGCGGCCCCAAGGGGTTCCGCGCCGGGGGGGTCGAGATCGCGCTCCCTGCTGAGCGCCTCTACGACTCCGGCCCGTCGTGCAGCCTGATCGTCACGCCTTGCGACACGTAGTGCGGTCGCGCGGCTCTGCAGGTAAAGACGCGTCGCCAGTGCCTTGTCGTCGCGCGCCTGAGCCATCGCGTGCGCCCAGAGGGCCGGATCCGTGCTGCCCGAGGCATGCTCCCTAATGGCCCGCAGGAGATACGGGTCCTGTCCCGGCTGAGAACCCGCGCCGGGTCCCGAGCCTCGGGACTGCTCTGCCGGCGCAGTAGGGCCGTCTCCAGGTGACGTCGGGTCGCCGAAAGACAAGTCGGTAGGTTGCGGACGGGGCGCGTATTCTCGCATGAACCCCACAGATGCAAGCTTCATGCCTGCAACCGACTGCGACGTACGCTACAGCAATCGGAAAGATGCGGGAGTGCCGTTGCCCTAGGCGCTCGCCGCATCGAGGGCTGCGGTCGCCTCGGCATCGAGGCGAAGATTGACGGCGCGCAGTATCTCGTCGAGCTGGTCGACGTTCGTTGCGCTGGCGATGGGTGCGCTCACCCCGGGCCGCGCCATGAGCCAGGCGAGAGCGACTTGGGCCGGCGTCGCATGCATCCGCTTCGCGACTGCATCCAGGGCATCCAGAATCTTCATTCCACGCGGGTTCAGGAACTTCTTCATCCCGGCGCCGCGCGCGCTTTTGCCGAAGTCCGCTGCCGACCGGTACTTGCCCGTGAGAAATCCCGCCGCGAGCGAAAAATAGGTGATGACGCCGATGTTCTCGTGCACGCAAAGGGACTGCAGCTCGCCCTCGAAGCTCGCGCGCTCGTACAGATTGTAGTGGGGCTGCAGTGTCGCGTAGCGCGGCAGCTTCCCGGCCTTGCTCGTCTGGAGCGCCTGCGCGAGCCGCGGCGCGGTAAGGTTCGACGCGCCTATCGCCTTTACCTTGCCCTGGCGGATGAGCTGCTCGTAAGCGCCGAGCGTCTCCTCGAACGGCGTATTCTCGTCATCCCAGTGCGACTGGTAGAGGTCGATGCAGTCCACGCGCAGCCGGCGCAGCGAGGCATCGGCCGCCTGCAGGATGTAGTCCTTGCGCAGCACCTTGTGTCCCTGCCCCATATCGGAGCCCACCTTCGTGGCGATGACGACGTCGCCATGCCTGCCTCGGCGCGCGATCCAGCGGCCGATCACGATCTCGGATTCACCGCCCTCGTGGCCCGCTGCCCAGCGCGAGTAGGAATCCGCCGTGTCGATCAGGTTGAATCCCGCACCGACGAACGCATCGAGCAGCCTGAACGACATCGCCTCGTCCGCCGTCCAGCCGAACACGTTGCCGCCCAGCGCGAGCGGCGCGACTTCGAATCCGGTGCTGCCGAGCTTGCGCTTGTCCATAGGCGTCGGATTCTAGCGTACCGGCGCCAGCGCCAACGCAAAGCGGCCCCGCAGGGCCGCCTCGCGATCGGTCGGCAACTGACCGTTACGCGCTAGACGCGCGGTTCACCGTTACCGTTCACGGCGATCGTCGGGCCCGGAGGACCCGCAAGCTGCACGCGATGCTCGCGATCGCGATGCCCGCCGCACCAAACAATGCCAACAGTCCGCTTCGCATGGTTCGACCTCCAGAGAGTTCACTCCCATGCGAACAATGGTAACGATCCGTCCCGGGCGTGGCTGTCGGCGGGTGCGACGACATGCGTAGGTGCTGCGTCGACGCGCGTCTGCCCCGTCAGGCGGGCTTCCGCGCGACCAGATCGATGAGGGCCGACATTCCCCGGTGGGCCTGGCCCTCGGCGATGACCGCATCGTAGGCGTCGAGCGCGAGAATCTCCCAGCTCGAGAAGAGGCGCTGCAGCCACTCGCGTGTATACATGTGGTCGCGGCGCGGTGGTCCGCCGGTGGCGTAGTCCACCTGCTCGGGTCGATAGCCTTCGAGCAGAAATAGGCCCCCCGGCATCACCGCGGATTGCATGCCTGCGAAGACGTCGTCGCGCTCTTCCGGCGGCAGGAATTGAATGAAGATCGCGACGAGGGCATCGTAGCGCGCAGCAGCCCACGGCCACTCGTACATGTCGCCGATCCCATGGCTCACGCGCACGCCCTGGCGCGCGGCCAGACGCTTCGCCTTGGCGACGGCGTTGGGCGCGAAGTCGAAAGCAGTGACCATGAAGCCCTGCTCGGCAAGCCAGACGCTGTTGCGGCCTTCGCCGTCCGCGACGCACAGCACCGAGCCGCTGGCCTTGAGACGGTGCGCCTGCGCGCGCAAGAACGCATTCGGCTCCTCGCCGAACAGGAAATCCTCCCGCGCGAAGCGCTTGATCCAGGTCTCGCGCGGATTGTCGAAGCCGGCCATGGTGTAGCCTCGCAGCTTCGCGCCAAGGACGCAAGGGTTCCCTTCCCGCAGCCGCTGCGCGCCAGCGTCGCCCGCCCCGCGTGAAAGCGCGGTTCGGGCGCGAACGCTTGGAACTCGTCAAGCTCGACGGTGACTGCGCAAGCACCGGGCGTCCGCCATTCGGGCGCCGAGCGATTTTCATCAATCCGAGAGCAGGATCGCAGCGACCAGAGTCCGCGGGTCCGAGATATTGATCCGGATGCGAAAGCCGAGTCGTCGTACAAGCGCAATCATGGCGTGGTTGTCGACCAGCACCTCGCCGAAGAGCCGGCGTACGCCTTTTGCCGCAGCGAAGGCGAGCAGCTTGCGAACGAGCTTCGTTCCCAGACCTTTGCGCTGAAACTCGTCGGCCACTGCGATCGCGAATTCCGCGCCGCGAGCCTCATCGTCCACCATGCAGCGCGCCTCGGCGATGATCCTGGCGTCCTCCTGCGCACCGCTCAGCGCCACGAGCGCCATTCCCAGTCGCGAGTCGACGTGGAGGAAGCGCTCGAGCTGCGCTGCCGACAGCGCGGCGATGGCCGCGAAGAAGCGAAGATAGCGCGAGCGCGCCGAGAGCCCGCCGACGAAGGCCTGCAACCTCGGGCCGTCGTCGGGCCTCACGGCTCGCAGGACGGCGAGCGATCCGTCCGCCAGCGGCAGGATCTCGTCGACGGAGCCCATCGTATTCATCGCGCTCGCTCAGCGCTGCGCCAGGGTACGAGCATGCCGACCTGGTCGCGATACCGGCGGTACTTCTCTCCGAACTGCGCGATGAGGTCGCGCTCTTCGAACCAGATGCCGATGAGGATGTAACCCGTGCAGCCCACCGCGAACAGCAGGTGGCCGGCGGTCATGACCGGCGCCGCCCAGAACCCGAGCAGGAAGCCGAGATAGAGCGGGTGCCGGACGTACCGGTAGAAGAAGGGCGTCCTGAACTCGGGCTTGGGAAGCTCGCTGCCGGTCAGGCGCGCGGCCACCTGGCTCACGCCGAAGAGCTCGAAATGGTTGATGAGAAAGGAGCTGGTCAACAGCACGGCCCAGCCGAGCCAGAAGACCGCCATCACGGCCTCCCGCGTGGCGGCGTTTTCGACGCTCCAGATGACCGGCTGCGGGATCGGCCGCCATTGCCAGAGCAGCAACGCGAGCACGAAGCTGCTGGCGAGCACGAATGTGCTGCGCTCGACGGCAGGAGGCACCGCTCTCGTCCACCAGCGCTTGAACGAGCGGCGCGCCATGCCGCTGTGCTGGACTGCGAAGAGTCCGAGCAGCGCGACATTGACGATCAGCGCCTCGGCCAGCGGCGCCGGCGTGCCCGTGTCGATCGACTTCGGCACGAACACATTGCCGATAAAGCCGATCGCATAGGCGAAGGTACCGAAGAAGAACGCGTACGCGGCCAGGCCGTACACGAACGAGAACAACGCTCCCATGAACCCTCCCTTTATCTCAGGCGCAGCCTCAGCTGGGCTGTGAGAGGAGTTTACGGAGCGGCCGCTGCAGGAGAATTTCGCCGCGGAGCCGTTTATGTTTCTTTTGTTTCGCTGGCCGGCCAGGTTTCTTACGGCAGTTTCACGACGATCTTGCCGCGGCCGTGGCCACTCGACATGGCCCGAAGCGCGTCGGCGACCTCGTCCATCGTCACGGTTCGCGCGACGTGGGCGCGGAGCTTCTGCCTGCGCACGAGATCGAGCAACCGCTGCCACATCGGCGCCGCGTTACTCAGCGCGAGGGGCACCGCGCGCTGGCTCGAGGTGAAACGGGCGAAGATCGCGCTTCCGATCGTCGTGAGCAGCGACTCCGCGCTGCCGCTGGTGTTGATGTAGCAGCCGTCCTCGGTCAACACGCGACGCGCAGCGGCAAAGGAGGACGCGCAGGCGGCATCGAAGACGACGTCGAAATGGTCCTCGCGTAGCGCGAACTCGTCTTTCTCGTAGTCGACGATCTCGTCGGCGCCGAGGCTGCGCACGAACTCGGCGTTGCGCGCGCCGCATACCGCGACCACCTGCGCGCCGATATCCTTGGCGATCTGCACCGCGAAGTGACCCACCCCGCCCCCCGCGCCGGTGATCAGCACACGCTGGTCGCGCAGCAGGTGCCCTTCGTCGATGAGCGCCTGCAGGGCCGTTCCGCCGGCGATAGGCAGCGCGGCTGCCTGGAGATCATCCACCTCGGCGGGCAGAGGAAGCATGCGATCGTACGGCGCAATGATGTAGTCAGAGCACGCGCCTTCCCGCCCGAATGGCACGAGCGAACCGAAGACGCGCTCGCCCACGTGCCGCTCCGTGACACCGCCGCCGATGCCGACGATCTCGCCGGCGAAATCGAACCCGATGCCGCGCGGCGGCGAGCGGAACATCGGCAGGAAGCGCACGTGGCCGGCAAGGATCTTCCAGTCGAGGGGATTCAAGCCGACGGCGCGGATTCGCACCTTGGCGAACCCGGCACCGGGCGTCGGCTCGGGGAGATCGTCGAGCTGGATGACCTCCGGTGAGCCGTAGCGATGATAGCGAAGCGCACGCATGGTGTGCGAATTCTAGCCGGTCGGCGCGCGGCCGGGCGGACCGGTAGAGCTGCCCGAAGATCACGCTGTCCGGTCTCGCAACCGCGGCAAATCGCGCGCTGGCTGTGCGAGAACCTCCAACTACATTCGCGGCTCGCCCTGGTCGTTGACCGTGATCGTCGCGCCGGGCGCCGCGGCGAGCTGGGCACGATGCTCGACTCCGCGGAAGACATAGGTCACGTCCCAATACTGCGGTTTCGCCGAGCCGGGAATCTCCTCGCAGCGGCGCACGTCCTGCGTCTGCGCCTGTGTGCCGCGGTTGACGTTCGAGCCGACGTAGGCGCCGCCGACCGCGCCGAGCGCGGTGGCCACGTCGTTGCCGCGACCGCTGCCGATCTGATGCCCCAGCACGCCTCCGAGCACGCCGCCGACGACTGCGCCGGCGATGTTCGGCTGGTTCTGCTTGACGACTTGCTGCTGCTCCACCCAGCAGCGCTGTTCGGCGGGACCGAGGACCGCGCGCACCGCAGTCACGTTGGCCGTGTACAGCGTTTCGCCGACGTGCGGGTAGTAGGGATACGGCGGCGGCGCAGGCGGTGCAGGCGGCGGGGGCGGCGCGTAGGCGTAATGCGGCTTGCCTTTGACCGGCCGCACGGACGAGATTCTGTTGTTCAGGTTGAAGGCGCCCAGCGAAGGATATTGCCCGGGACGCAGCGTCACGCAGCGACCGTGAAAGTAGGCGTCCTCGCAAACTTCCCATTCGCCGCGCTCGACCACTGCCGAGGCTGCCCTGTCGTTGAAACCGGTCTTCTCGAGGTTCTTCACCGTTCCGTTGGCGGTGAAGTAGTGACCGCGCAATCCCTCGTGTTCGTAGAAGACGACTTGCGCAACCGCGTGCTGTGCGAGCAGCACCGTGGCGAGTCCGAAAGCGTAGATCAGTATCGTTTTCATGCGAGCTCCATGCGTTGGCCGCGGTGAGCCTGCCACCCTGCGCCTGCCAGGTCAAGAACCGCGTGCCCCGACCCGGGTTCGATCCGGATCCTGCGCGGCGGGTTCCCGGTGAGATCGGCTTTCACCGGCATTTCATTTACACTGTCCCATTCCGGCATCGGGACCGCGCCGCGCCTGGCCGGCACTTGAAAAGGCATTCTTTCAGGAGGAGCTTCCATGGAATCGTTCGCTCGCTGCGGCATCGCCGCGGCGCTGCTGTTGGCTGCAGCTGCGGCGTTTGCAGACGTCCCGATCCCGGCGCCGGGGAGCAGCCCGCGCGTGGACGCGATAAAGAAATCCGGCGTGCTGCGCGTAGGCGTGCTCGCCAATGCGCCGTGGCTGGTTGAGAACACCACTGGCACAGGTGAGGCCTGGAGCGGCCCCGCATGGCTCCTCGCGCAGGAGTACGCGAGGCGCCTGGGCGCGAAGCTCGAGGCGGTGCCCGTGAGCCACGAGACCAAGGTGCCGGTGCTGGCCTCCAACCAGGTCGATATCTCGGTGACGCCGCTCGCGGAGACGCCTGAGCGCTTGAAGGTGGTGGACTTCATCATCTACTCCAGCACGAGCGTGTGCATGTTCGGGCTCGCCGCGAATCCGAAGTTCGCGCAGGCCAAATCCGTCGACGATCTCAACCGCCCCGACATGACGATCGCCTACTACACTGGCGGTGGCGAGGAAGGCTGGGTTAAGGAGCGTTTCCCGAAGGCGCAGTTGCGCGGCGTGGCCGGCTCCGGTACTGCGCCGGTCGAGGAAGTCCTCGCGAAGCGCGCCGATGCGGCTCCGATCAACCGCGTGCCATGGGTCGCGATGGGCCGCAAGCTGAAGCAGCTTGCCGTGCTGCCGAAGGATGACAACTGCCAGAACAGCACCGAGAAGAGCGCACCTGTCGGCATGGCGATCGACAAGAACCAGGCGGTCTTCCTGCAGTGGACGCGCGCGGTAGAGAAGGAGCTCGAGCCGAAGCTCAAGGCATCGGAAGCTCAGGTCGTCGATACGATGAAGTGAGCCGCCTGCGGCTTAGAGGCCGAAGATCACGATCGTCGCGCTGCCGCTGAGCGGAATCGATCCGCCGCTGTGGCCGCTAGCCACGGCGACATACTGGCGCCCGTTGCGTTCGTAGGTGACGATGCCTCCGGCGATCGGGCCGCCGGTATCGAAGCGGTAGAGCGTCGTGCCGGTCCGCGCATCGAGCGCAAGGAAATTGCCGTCGAGGTCACCGGTAAAGAGCACGTTGCCCGCGGTGGGCGTCAGCGCGGCGTACATCGGCGTTGGCGTGTGGATGCGCCAGGCCATCGTGCCGCTCTTCGGATCGACCGCGTTGATCCAGCCCGACCACTTTGACGTGGGATCGTTGGTGCCCCAGCCGTTGGCGAGACCCGTGTACGGCACAGTGGCGACCCATTTCGGATCGGGCCCGAGCTTGAACACGGTGCACCAGTCGATCGCATTGACGTAGAGCAGTCCGGTTGCAGGACTGTACGCCGGGCCGTTCCATTGCACGCCGGCGACCGGGCACACGCGCACGCCCTCGGCTGTGAGCGGGACGTCGTGGTTGAGCAGCGTGGTCATGGGCAGCTTGAATACGAGCTTGCCGTCGTCGCGGTTGACCACGTGGAGGATTCCTTCCTTGCCTGCGGTCGCGGCGAGCTTCCTGCCGCCCGCATCGAACAGCGACACGACCGTCGCGTCCCAATCGTGGTCGTCGTTGGGTCGGAGCTGATACCACCACTTGAGCTTGCCGGTCCGCGCGTCGAGCGCTACGGTCGCGATCGTGAACAGATTAGCGCCGGGTCGCATGTCCTTGTGATAGTCGGGTCCCGGGTTGCCCACCGGAACAAAGAGCGTCCCGGTGTCGCGATCGAGCGCGTAGGTCACCCACGCCGCCCCGCCGCCGTGCGCTGCCGATCCGGGCTTCTCCCAGGTGTTGCCACCCGTCTCGCCCTGTCCGGGGATGAGATCGAATGCCCACGCGAGCGAGCCGTCGGTGACGTGAAAGGCCATCATCCGCCCGCGGATGCCCCAGTCTCCGCCGGCCTTCGCGACGTAGACGATGTCGTTCCAGACGATCGGCGCAGCGCCAATGCCTTCGCCAATGCTCCAGTCGGCCACCTGGCGCACCCACAGCGGCTCGCCCGTCGTGGCGTCCAGCGCGTAGAGAAAGCCGTCCTGCGTGCCGCGTATCAAGCGACCACCGGCGATCGCCACACCCTTGTTAGTCGCGTTCATCTCCGGTCCCTGCGCGACATGCTGGTGCGACCAGAGCTTCCTGCAGGTCGTCGCGTCGATCGCGTAAGTACCGAGGTGCGTTGTGGCATAGAGCACGCCGTCGTAGACGACCGGGCCGGTGGAGAAGGTGCCCAGCTCGCCGAGCTGGAACATGCATAGCGGTCGCAGCTTGCCGGCGTTGGCTGCGTTGATCTGCTTGAGCAGCGAGTAGCGCTGGCCGCGGTAGCCCTTGTTGTACATGAGCCAGCTCGACGTATCGGTGTCGGCGGCGTCGAGCTCGATCTGCGTCGGTCTGCTCGTGCGCGGCTGCTTCAGCGATCCGTAGAGTTTGCCGATCTGGATCTCCGCGGGCGCCGCGCTTACCGCGCCAGCAGCCGTCGCCGCACCCGCCAGGTCCAGCACCCGGCCCATCGGCGAGGTCGGCGTGAGCTTCTCGTCGCCGGCGGGCAGCCCGTTCTGCGCGAGAACGAAGGCCACGATGTCGGCATACTCCTGGCTGCTGAGCCCGCCCCCTTGTCCCAGCGGCATGTTCTCGTGGACGTAGTTGTAGAAGTCCTGCAGCGTCTTCCCGTTCCACTGGGCGATGAAGCTGCGGCCCTTCAGCTCGGGCGCTCCGCCGCCCTGCAATTGCGCGCCGTGACACACGGAGCACTTCTGCGAATACTCCCAGCGGCCCTCGCCGACCTGCTGCGTGCTGAAGAAAGCCGTACCGTCGGCGAGCGCCGCCTGCGCGGCGCCGAGAAAGAGCCACGCCGCGGCGATGAATCCACGCCTGACACGTCTCCTCGTTGTGCACCGTGCCATGAGAGCCTCCTCCAGTCGAGCACTCACATTATAGAATCCCGCCCATCTAGAATCCCTGCCGATGGACTTCGACTTCACCGTCATCACGAGCCACGCGCGCTTTCTCGGCTCGGGAATCGTCACGACGCTGGCGCTCTCGCTGACGAGCGGCCTGACAAGCCTCGCGGCGGGGCTCGTCGTCGCCCTCGCGCGTCTCTATGGCCCGCGCTGGCTCAGGCCCGTCGTCGTGCTCTACATCGACTCGATGCGAGCGATCCCCGTGCTGGTGGTGCTGGTGTGGACGTTCTTCGCACTGCCCATCGTGACCGGCCTCACCATGCCGCCGTTCGCGGCAGCGTTGCTCGGACTCACGATGCATCTCGCGGCCTACGCCGCTGAAATCGTGCGCGCCGGCATCGAGTCGGTGCGCCCCGGGCAGATGCGCGCCGCGGTGGCGCTTGGCATGAGCCGCGGCCAGGCCGTGCGTCGCATCCTGATGCCCCAGGCGCTGGTGCGCATGCTGCCCGCATTCGGCTCGTTCCTGTCGATCACGATCAAGGACACGGCGATTGCCTCGGTGATCGCCGTCACCGAGCTCATGCGCCAGTCGGAGACGCTCGCC
Source organism: Casimicrobiaceae bacterium (assembly GCA_035499135.1). Taxonomy (GTDB): domain Bacteria; phylum Pseudomonadota; class Gammaproteobacteria; order Burkholderiales; family Casimicrobiaceae; genus PALSA-1003. The sequence continues at coordinate 32,592 of DATJZM010000104.1, forward strand.
GGGCAGAGCTTCCAGCCGATCGAGGTCTTCAGCTTCGCCATGCTCGTGTATTTCGTGATTCTGTTCCCGGTCACGCGCGGGGTGGACTTCGTCTACCGCCGCGTGGCTTACCTCGGCCGCTCATGAACCTCGACTGGAGCGTGGTCTGGCAGCATCGCGACGCTCTCCTCGCGGGCACCGCCACTACGATCGTGCTCACGGTGGCCACGATGGCGATCGCGGTGCCCTGCGGGATGGTCGTCGCCATCCTGCGCCTCTACGCATGGAAGCCAGTCGCCGCGCTCGCGACGGCCTACGTCGAGTTCTTTCGCAACCTGCCGCTGATCCTGGTGGTGTACTGGGCCTTCTACGTGCTGCCGATCCTGACGGGGGTGGGGCTGTCGCCACTGGCCACCGGACTCAGCGCGCTCGCGCTCAACGTCACGGCCTACAACGCGGAGACTTTCCGCGCCGGGATAAACTCGATCCGCCGCGGCCAGCTCGATGCAGCCATGGCGCTCGGCATGGGCCGCGCGCAGGCGCTGCGGCGAGTGGTGCTGCCACAGGCCATGCGACGCATCCTGCCGGTACTTGCCAGCACCTGGGTGTCGCTGTTCAAGGACACGTCGCTCGTCTCGGTCATCGCCGTGGCGGAGCTCGCCTACGTCGCGATGCAGATCCGCGCGCAGACCTTCCGCGTGCTCGAGATGCTGACCGCGATGGCCGTCATCTACTGGCTGCTCGGCTACCCGCAGGCGAAGCTCGTCGACTGGATCCAGCGCCGCTTCGCGGTCACGGAATGAACAGCCTCGCCACAGGCCGTGCCAAGAGCGCGCGACCGATGATCATCCGCTACCAGGGCGTGATCAAGCGCTACGGCGCGTTCCAGGCGCTCTCCGGGGTGGACCTGGACGTGCACGCGGGCGAGGTCGTATGCCTGATCGGTCCGTCGGGCTCGGGGAAGTCCACGCTCCTTCGCTGCACCAACGGCCTCGAGCCGACCGACGGCGGTGCGATCGAGTTCGAGGGCGCGCTGCTGCCGCGGGACGAGCGCGCCTTGCGCGCGGTGCGCCGGCGCATGGGGATGGTGTTTCAGAGCTTCGAGCTATTCCCGCATCTGTCCGCGCTCGAGAACGTTGCCGAGGGACCGCGCACGGTTCTCGGCATGGATCGACCGGGGGCAGAGAGCCGCGCCGCGGCGATGCTCGCCAAGGTCGGCCTGGCCGACAAGGCGCCGAACCATCCCTCTGAGCTCTCTGGCGGACAGCAGCAGCGCGTGGCGATCGCGCGTGCCCTCGCGATGGAACCCGATGTGATGCTCTTCGACGAACCCACCTCCGCGCTCGATCCGGAGACGATCGGCGAGGTGCTCAACGTGATGAAGACGCTCGCCGAGGAGGGCATGACCATGGTCGTGGTCACGCACGAGATGACTTTCGCGCGGCGCGTAGGCGACTGGGTGGCAGTGTTCGACGTCGGTCGCATCGTCGAGCAGGGGCCGCCGCGGCAGATCTTCGAGGCGCCGGAAACCGAGCGTACGCGCGACTTCCTGAGCCACCTGGGATGGAACGGCTGATGGCTCCGAAGATCCTCGCCGTCATTCCGACGTTCAACCGCGGAGAGCTCGTCGCACTCACTTCGGCTTATCTCAGGCGCATCCCGTTCGATCCGGGCAGCTTCTCGTTCCTGATCTCGGACGATTGCTCGACCGAGTACGGGCTGGGGTTTCTACGCGATGCCTATGCGACGCTGCCCAACGCAAGCTTCGTGCGCACCAGCCGCAACGCGGGCGCCGCCGCGCACATGTGGGTGCTGCTCAAGCACTTCGCAGGGATGGCCTGCGAGAAGATCCTGATCCTCGACAGCGACCTCGTCGTGCACGCGCGCTGTCTCGCCTGCGTCGAAGCCTTCGACGACGCGCCGATCGCCTCGCTGTACAACTCGCGCCTGCATGCGATCGAGAGCAGTCACGACGGCTACTGCACGAAAAGGGACATTGGCTGGGCCGGTGCCCTCATCGCCCGCGGCGTAATCGAGGAACTGTTGCAGCAGCACGGCAACAAGCCCTTCGACGACTGGGCCCTGCGCGACTACGCGTCGAGCAGGCAGGTGCCCATAAAAGTGTGCACGCCAAGCGCCATCGAGCACATCGGCGTCTCCGGAGCGAACAGCTTCGGCCCCGAGTACTTCGATCGCTCCTTCGACTTCCCGAGGGAAGCGATCGACCAGGCGACGCTGGATTTCTTCAGACACACGCGAGGCATCGACCTGCTGCGCTACCTGGAGACAGGTCCCGAGCCGGTGCCCGACGTGGACGACCTGCGCGTGTTCCGCCTTCCCACAGCTACGGAGAAAAGACAGCCATGAACGCGACAACTTTCCTCGCCCATGTCTCGCGGCATTGGGACGACGAGATCGTTCCTCAGCTCACCGAGTACATCCGCGTTCCCGCGAAGTCGCCGCACTTCGACCGGCGGTGGGAGGCCAACGGCCATATCGAGCGCGTCACGCGCATCGCCGAAGCGTGGGCGAAGAAGCAGCCGGTGCGGGGTCTCACGGTCGAGATCATCCGCCTGAGCGGACGCACGCCACTGCTCTATTTCGACGTTCCGCGCACGAACCGGAGCGAACGCACCGTACTGCTCTACGGCCATCTCGACAAGCAGCCCGAGATGAGCGGCTGGCGCGCCGGTTACGGACCCTGGGATCCCCTCCTCGAGAACGGCAAGCTCTTCGGCCGCGGCGGAGCGGACGACGGGTACGCGGTGTTCGCCGCGCTATCGGCTATCGGCGCGCTGCAGGCACAGGGCATTGCGCATTCGCGCTGCGTTGGCTTGATCGAAACCTGCGAGGAGAGCGGCAGCTACGACCTGCCCGCCTATCTCGAAGCGCTCGCGCCTCGCCTCGGCCAGGTCGACTTCGTCGTCGGCCTCGATTCGGGTTGCGGCGATTATGAGCGCATGTGGGCCACGACCTCGCTGCGCGGCCTCGCCGGCGGGACGCTGACGGTCGAGGTGCTGACCGAGGGCGTGCACTCCGGCGACGCGAGCGGCGTGGTGCCTTCCTCGTTTCGCCTGATGCGCAGGCTCCTAGACCGGATCGAGGATTCGGCGACCGGGCGTCTTCTGCCCGGCGAGTTCCACGCGTCCATTCCGGGCGAGCGTGTCGAGCAGGCACGACGCGCCGCGGATATTCTCGGCGAACTGGTGATCAGCAAGTATCCCTTCGCCGGAGCGACTCAACCGATGATCACCGATCGCACCGAGGCGCTGCTCAATCGGACCTGGCGGCCGGCTCTGTCGATCATCGGTGCTGACGGAATGCCGGCGATCACCGACGCGGGTAACGTGCTTCGCCCGAGGACTTCGCTCGAACTGTCGCTGCGTCTGCCTCCGACGGTCGACGCCGCGCGGGCCGCCCAGGCGATGAAGCAAGTGCTCGAAGCCGATCCGCCTGCGGGCGCCAACGTGCGCTTCGAAATCGCTGAAGCGGCCACAGGCTGGAACGCGCCGCCGACCGCGGCCTGGCTCACGCGCGCGATCGACGAGGCGTCGCTGCGCTTCTACGAACAGCCCGCGGCGTCGATGGGGGAAGGGGGCACCATTCCCTTCATGGCCATGCTCGGCCGGCATTTCCCGACGGCGCAATTCCTGATCACCGGCGTCTTGGGTCCGCATTCCAACGCGCACGGTCCCAACGAATTTCTGCATGTTCCCTACGCGAAGAAGCTGACCGCGTGTGTAGCCGACGTGATCGCCCGGCATCCTGGCGCGTAGGATCGGCAATTCACCCCGGCGGCATTGGCGAGCAGTGGCACATCTGGCCGCGCCGCGCGAGTTGGGACAGGCTGCATAGCGGCTTTGCGATTGGTACAAACCTTGCTTGATCCTATGCTTGCCTCGTTCACACGTGCCGCCGTGGCGTGGCCCAGCCCGCATCCCGGCCGCCTTTATGACAGGAAAGACTGCGCGCAAGGAGCCCTCACAGACCTCGACAGGTCAAAGGAGAGGCTTTGGCACGGGCGTGCTGCGCAGCTTCCCGGCGCATGCGGTGCTCACGATTGCCCTGCCCTACGTCCTGCTCTTTCCGCTGTTTCGCATGGCCTGGCTGGGCGGCACCGGCTACGTTCTCAGCGCGCTCGGCCTGTCGCTTGCCGGTCTGCTCCTTCTCGCCTTGCGCGTGACGCGCGGCGTCGCCGAGCTGAGCTCCGCGCTAACGCGCCTCGCAGTACCGGGGGAAGACTCCGCTGCCGTGCTGCCTGTCGAGCCAGCGAGCGACCTGGATGCCTTGCGCCGCAGCGTCGAAGGTGTGCGCCAGCGCGTCGCTCTGCGCGAGCTGGCTCTGACGGCGGCGCGTGACGAGGCGGAGCATGCGAGTAAAGCCAGTCGCGACCTCGCGGAACAACTCGCGCGGGCGCAGCGGATTGCGCGCCTCGGCAGCTGGGAATGGGAGCGCTCCAGGGATACGGTAGTCTGCTCCGACGAGGCATATCGGATTCTCGGCATCGACGCGGCAATTTCCAGCCCGCGCCTGAAAGCGTTCCTGAGACTCGTGCACGCCGACGATCGGACCGCCTTTCGCCAGTGGATAATCAAGGTGATTCACGGCGCGGCGCCGGAGGGAATCGATGTTCGCATCCTCGCGGTCGGAACGGAGCTGCGCCACGTTCACGTCCTCGGCGAGCCGCTGCGCGATGTCGCGGGAGAGATCGCCGGCGTCGCCGGCACGATCCAGGACTCGACCGAGCGCACCCGCGCTGTCCAGCGCATTCACCGTCTAGCCTATTTCGATGTGCTTACGGAACTGCCCAACCGCTCGCGCTTTCACGAGAAGCTGGCGGAGACGCTCGATCTCGCGCGCCGGAGCGGCGGAGCGTTCGCCATCATGTTTCTCGACCTCGATCAGTTCAAGCGGATCAATGACACGCACGGTCACTCGGTCGGCGACGACCTGTTGCGGATCATTGCGCAGCGGCTTACCCGCAGCCTGCGCCCGGAGGACATCGCCGGCTCGACGCCGGCGGGCGGGTTGGAGCGCGACGTGTGCCGGCAGGGCGGCGACGAATTCATCGTCCTCCTGAACGGCGTGGCCAACGAGCCCGACGCCGCGCGCGCTGCGAACAGACTGCTTGCCACCTTGGCCCAGCCGATCACGCTTGGCACACAGGATTTCTTCGTGTCCGCGTCGATCGGCATCGTGCTCTATCCGCGCGACGGCCAGGACCTGGACACGCTGCTGCGAAACGCCGACGTCGCGATGTATCACGCGAAGGCGCAGGGGCGTAACCGGTTCTTCTTCTACCAGGATTCGATGCGCGCAGCGTCCGCGCGGCGCCTGTCTCTCGAGCGCGATCTGCGCAAGGCCCTGGAGGAAGAGCAGTTCGAGCTGCACTATCAGCCGCAGATCGAGGTCCCGACCGGAAGGATCATCGGCATCGAGGCGTTGATCCGCTGGAATCATCCCGAGCTTGGTTTGCTTACGCCGACGCACTTCATCGGCGTGGCCGAAGAGGCCGGCCTGATCATGGCAATCTGGGAATGGGTGCTGGTTGCCGCGCTGATCCAGCACAACGAATGGCTGGCGCAAGGGCTCCCCGCGGTCACGATAGGTGTGAACTTGTCGAGCGTGCAGTTCAGCGATCCGACGCTCGCCGCCCGGGTAGGCGAGATCGCGCGCGTCCTCGGCGTGCCGCTCGACCATCTCGAGCTGGAGGTCACGGAATCCATGCTGCTGCAGGATTTCGATGCCGCGCTGAAGACTTTGACCGAGCTGCGCGCAATGGGTGTCAAGGTCGCGATCGATGACTTCGGCACCGGCTATTCGTCGCTGTCCTACCTGCGCCGCCTCCCGCTGGACAAGCTCAAGCTCGACCAGTCTTTTACCCGCGACGCAGAGCAGAACGAGGGCGACGTGGCGATCACTCGCGCGATCATCTCCATGGCGCAGAGCCTGAACCTCACGGTCGTTGCCGAGGGGGTGGAGACGCAGGCGCAGATCGACCTGCTCATGTCTCTCGGCTGCACCATGGTCCAGGGGTTCTTGCTTGGGCGACCTTTGCCGGCGCACGAAACGGCCGAGCTCCTGCGCCAATATGTCACGAGCGCTGGGGCCGGAGTCGTTCAGGCCGCCGATGCCTCGTCGAGTGCATCGCTTCCGCCGAGATCGCCGGCGGCGCTCGGCGCGAGGTCCGTCGAAGAGCCCATCGCAGGCGAGACGCCGTAGGCCGCCTCGCGATATGCCGCTGGAGGTCATCCTCGGCGCGTGAATCTTCAGGATCGGGCGCCACGCCCTTTCCGGTTGGCAGCGGCCGCGCACGGCGTTAGAGTGGGCGCCACAGTAGCCAATCGGGCGCTCCTGCGTGCAGCCACAATCCGCCAACGCGACCCTGCTGTTCACCGACATTGAGGGCAGCACCCGCCTGTGGGAGCAGGAAGGGGAGCGGATGTCGCGTGCGCTCGCGGAGCACGACGCCTTGTCGCGCAAGGTTGTCGAGGAGCACCGCGGGGTGATCGTCAAGATGACCGGAGAC
>DATJZM010000105.1:0-9735 GCA_035499135.1 Casimicrobiaceae bacterium
GCGAGGAACGCGGGCAGGTCCGCTTCGAATTCGCGCAGGCTCATGCTGCGCACGTGATGGCGCACGTCGAGGTGTCGTGCGATCTCGGCTGCCGCGGGTGCCTCGTCGTTGCGCGTGCCGCGAAACTCGTCGGTCGTGAGCGTGATCGTCTCGATCGGCGCCGAGCGCAGCTCGCGGGCGAGCCCGACGATCGTGCTCGAATCGACCCCGGCGGAGAGGAACGCCCCCACCGGGACGTCGGCAACGAGGTGTGCGCGCACCGAATCGAGCAGTGCTTCGCGCAGGTATTCGACCTCGCTGCCGGCGGGGATCGCTGCGGCAGCCGCGATCGAGCGCGCTACGACCTCGCTCAAGCTCCAGTAGCGGCGCGGCGCCTCCGCACCGGAGCGGGTCACGCGCATCGTGCAGCCGCTTGGCAGCGAGCGGATGTCGCGGTAGAGGGTGTAGGGCTCGGGAACGCTGCCCCAGAGAAGGAAGCCGGTCACCCCGGCCGGCTCGAGCGCGCGCGCGACGGCGCCCCCTGCGAGCAGGGCCTTTACCTGCGACGCAAAGCGAAACACGCCGCTGCTCGCGGTGTAGTAAAGCGGTTTGATGCCGTAGGGATCGCGCGCCAGGAAGAGCGAATCGTCCCGGCCGTCGTGGATCGCGAAAGCGAACATGCCGCGCAGCCGCTTCACCATGCCGGCACCCTCGCGCGCATAGAGGACGAGCAGAACCTCGGTATCGCTATGCGTGCGGAACGCCACGCCAGCAGCGATCAGCTCGTCGCGCAACGCCTCGTAGTTGTAGATCTCGCCGTTGAACGTGATGTGCAACCGGCCGTCTTGAGTGGCCATGGGCTGCGCGCTCCCGGGGCGCGGGTCGATGATCGCGAGCCGCCGGTGGGCAATTGCCACGCGGCCGTCATCGGAGCGCCATTCGCCGGCGCCGTCGGGGCCCCGAGCTGCCATCTGCGCTTGTGTAGCGCGAAGCTCGTCGAGATCGACCGCCGAAGCCGCAGCGCCGAGGACGAAGATGCCGTTGATCCCGCACATCGCGCTAGGTCCCGTAGGCGGCGTAGACGCCGAGGACGCGGTCGGCGATGTGGGTCCAGCGATAAGGCTCCGGTGCGCGCCTCACCGCTTCAGGATCGAAGCGAATCTCGCCGTCGAGATAGCGCTTGATCGCGGCTTTCAGTCCCGCAGCCGAGGGGTTCTCGGAAAAGTACCCGTTCACGCCCTCGCGCACGTAGTCGACCATGCCGCCTTCGCGCGTGGTGAGCACGGGGGTGCCGGCGGCATTGGCTTCGAGGAACACGATCCCGAAGCCCTCGAAATTCTGGCTCTCCGCATACGAAGCGAGAATGAAGAGGTCAGCGCGCGCGTAGCAGTCGGCAAGTTCGTCCTCGGTCTTGCGCCCCTCGATCGAGACTTTCTGCGAGAGTCCCATGTCCACGACCATCTGCTCGAGCTCGCGCCGGTAGCCTCCGGTGACGGCCCCCGCGATCACGCGGTAGCGGAAATCGTACGCGTCCTTCAGCTCTGCGAGCGCCTCGATGACGCCGTGCACGTTCTTGATGCGGTCGGTTTCGTCGAGCCGTGTCACGGTCAGGAGCAGGTGCTTCTCCTTGGGAACCCTGTCGCCGTCGAAGAAGCGAGTCGCGACACCGGGCGGGATCACAGTCGTTTTTCCGGTAGCCTCAGGAAAAATCTGGCACAGGCGCGCCTTCGAGAAGGTGCTGACGGCGATCAGGTGGCGCGCGCGCTCCAGTGCCTGCCTGCAGAGCTGCCGGTTCATGCGCAGCTCCGCTCTCTGCAGTCCGTCTTCGATGGGGCGCTGCGCAACGCGCGGCAGTCGCCAGAGCAGATGCTGCCGCAGGAAAGCCCGGGCAGGGAGTGTGCGCCGAATCCGGAAGCTGTAGAAATCGTCGCCATGCCCGGTGATGAATACGTTGCGCCGCGACAGCGCCAGCGGAGCGTAGAAGAAGAACAGCGAGTGCCACACGTCCATGTCGAACGTGGCGAGCTGCGCCAGATCCTCGTCGAGTTCGAGCTTCAGGATCGGGTGCAGCGTGTAGCCGCCATCGCCTTGCGCGTCCTGATGGGCGAAGACGTGCACTTCGCGTCCCTTTTCGGCGAGCGCCTTGGCGAGCTCGTGACAATAGATGTTCGCGCCGCCGATGTGCGGCGGAAAATAAGGCGCCACGAGACCGATGCGCTGGGATTTGCGCGTGCCATGCATCGCGTGTCCGATCCGCTGTGCAGCTGTCGACTACCAATTGACGATGCGCAGCCGCATCTCCTGTACGATGTCGGGAGAGATTACCATCACGGCGACCTCCCTGCCCGTTGCAGGGCACAGCCGACAGCGCCCGTTTCGATGTCTTCGGTTCCCGTATTGCTTCGCGACGTCTTCGCGCCCGCCGAAGGAGCAGCTTCAAGGTCATCGACCGATGCCGGGCGCATCGAACGGCACGCACATGACGCGGAGAGTCCGGAGCTCGTGCTTGACCGGTTTCCCGACGCCGGTGGTGCGTCGTGCTGCTTCCTGCGCCTGACGGCGACTGCGCGCCGGAACGTCGACGTCGTTCTCGATGGTGGCTACGGAACGCAGTCCTGCCCTTCCGGAGGGTGGCTGCTGCGACCGAGCGATGCGCAGCGTCCGAGCTACTGGATCCCGCTCGCGCCGGTGCTGCGCGCGCGCGATGCGAACGGGCGGATCCTGTCCGAAGAGACCGCGCCGGTCGGTGCTTTCCTGCCCGGTGCGCTGAGCACGACCATCGTGCTTGCGGAACGTGGCGGACTCGATCTCGAGTGCGCGATCTGGTGCCTGCCGCCAGCGGCCGTCGAGCTCGTCGAGGAACTGCAGAGCACCCGGGTGCTCGAGCGGCAGCCTCTGTTCATGCTGAGCTCGCACTTTAACCTGCGCGGCCCGAGCGATGTCTATCGCTGCCTCATACACGGCGCCGTTTACGAGAATCGCTTCGACCCGGTGCGCAAGCGCAAGATCGCATCGGAACTCGAGGCCTACTCGCTCTACGTCGCGATGCACGGCCTCGAGGCGGCCACGGGCAAGAGGCTCTATGGGCTGCTCAAGCAGCAGCTCGTGCGCTCGGTGCTCGCTCGCCAGGGTGAGGACGGCAGGTGGCGCCACGGCGAGTGGACGGATTTCATGGAGACGCACTACCGGCTGCACAACGGGGCGATGCTGTTGCTGGAAGCCGCGCTCGAGGAGAGGCCCGATCCCGCCGTCGCGCAAGCGCTGCGCCGCGCGGCGGATGCGCTCGCGCGGGCGATCGACCGGACCGACATCGGCGTGTGGTTCTTTCACGACTCGCTGGAAGAAAGCGTGGAGATGACCGAAAGAAGCGGCATTCGCTGGGTGCCGAGCCGAGAGCTGGGGAAGGCTCCGACGACCAAGATGATTCTGAACTCGCATCTCGACGCCATCGTCACGCTCGATCGCTATCGGCAGGTGACCGGCGACGACAGGCACGCGACGCAGGTCGAATCGGCACTGAGCGCGGCCCGCAAGCTCCTCGCGCTGCGGCCGGCGGAACGGCTGTACGGGATCCTTTACTGGGCGGTGTGGCTCACGCTCAAGCCGGAGGCCGAGGCGAAGCGGCTGGCGCTGCCGCTGCGCGCGGTCAAGCGGCTCGCCCGTCGCTACCTCCTTCCCGAGCTGCACCGGGTGAAGCGGCGCTGGCCGCGGATGGTCATGCCCGGCGGATTGATCGAACGACATCTCTCGCGACTTCATTTCGGAGTCAACTACCACAGCGTCAACGTGATGGATCTGGCGCGGGTGCAGCGCCGGTTTCCCAGGGCGGATTTCCGAGACGTGCTCGACCCGGCGGTCGGCACAGTGACGGGGACTTCGCTCGCGAGGTACTGGGCCGAGACGAGGCAGCGTCAGGCAATCGGTTACTGGGTCGAGGCACTCTTCCAGTTGTGCACGCTGAGTCCGGAGATCGAGCGCCGTGGCGATCTGGCGGAGGCGATACTCGGCTCGCTCGACGCCGGGCTCGGCCTCCCGCCCTCGCTGCTGGGCGCGCATCCGGAGGTCGTCGCGCCGGGCATGAGCTACCCCTGCCCTTCGCCGCGCGATGAGCGATTACGTGTCGCCAACCTGAGCCGCGGGTCCGAGCGCGAGATTCTCGTCGTCAATCCCGCAGCGGAGGCGATCGACCTTGCATGGGAAAATGCGATCGACACCGAGCTTCACTGGGTCGGGGCAGGAGGCGCAAGCGTCGCCGCCGGCACGCCGTTGCAAGTACCGCCACGCGGTTGGCTGCTGGGTCGCTCGGCCGCGAGGCGCCGACAAGCAATTTGAACCAGGCCCGCGCACTCCGTACCGGCCGGACGACGCTCAGGCCCGCCGTTGGGCGTAGACGAGCAGCTCATCGCCCCAGCCCCGATGCTCGAGCGGCTCGACGAGCCAGCGCGTGCGCCGCGCGAGCGCGTTCGTGACCGGTTGCGCGCGGCCGAGGACATTGAGCCAGGTCTGCAGAAGACCCGACGGCGGCGCCGGGGCGGCGCTACTGCGCGGTGTCGCGTCGTTCTGCGCGATGCCGCGACTCGCAGGAGCCGCCTCCGAGGGGCGTGCCTGCGGCGTTGCGTTCCGACGGGCGAGCCGCAGGCGCAGCTCATTTAACCGGTGCCCCGCCGCCATGAGCGCGTACTGATAGAGATTGTTGCCGTCGCCGCGCAGTGTCGCGACTTGCTTCACCTCGAAGCCGCAGGCGTTCACCAGGCGCGGGAGCGTTGCCGACGAGAAGAACCACAGGTGCGCCGGCGGACACATCCACGGCCACCACTCTCCTGCAGCGCGGGCGCCGAATCCGGCGATGTTCGGAACCCGCAAGCCCAGTATTCCGCCGGGTTTGAGCAGCGTAGCGAGCTGAATGAGCTGGTCCTTCGGGTTGCGGACGTGCTCGAGCACGTGCCACATGACGATCGCGTCGAAGCTGCCCGGGTCGAGCGGTGCCTCGGCGAGGTCGCAGGTGAACACGTTCAGACCAAAGTGCTTCCGCGCGTGCTCCGATGCGGTTGGCGAAAGCTCCACGCCGGCGACCTGCCAGCCGCGCTCTCGCGCGAGCGCCAGCGAGTGGCCGTAGGAGGCACCGAGCTCAAGGAGACGCCCCCGCTTCGGGCACCAGCGCTCGAGGTCGGCGATGCGGGCCGCGTTGCGTTGATCCGCGGCGGCGTAGCGTTCGAACGGCACCTCGTAGCCGTGATCGTAGTATGCGGCGAGCTCCTGCGCGCTCGGGATAGGCGTCACGAACTCGAGTCCGCACCCACGGCAGCGAACCACAGGGTAGCCACGCTGGACGAAGCGCTGCACGAGGCGCGCATCGCCGCAGACGAGACAGGTGCTGTGGTCAGTGCGGATGGCGGAGTTATCCATCGGTGAGTTGATCAGTTTCTTCTTTGGTGCCTGAATGTCACGGTTTGTACACCTCGCCTCGCGCGGCTCGCGCAGGGGATCGCGCGCAGGAGGCTCCGCCGGGCTTCGGTAGAATGATCGTTTCACCGAGGTCGACAAGAGCTGCCATGCCGGGGTTTCCCGCGGAAAAGCCATTCGTGGCGCGGTATCGAGACGGGCTCATCTCCGTCATTATGCCGTGCTACGACAGTGCGGCCTATCTGCGGCAGGCCATCGATTCGGTGCTGGGGCAGAGCTACCGCAACGTGGAGCTGCTCGTCGTGGACGACGGGTCCACCGACGAGTCGCCCGCGATCGCCGCGAGACTGGCGCAGGAGCACGCAGGCCGGATCACGCTCTTGCGCACGGACCGCGCAGGACCGTATCCCGCCCGCAACGCGGGCCTTGCTCGGGCGCAGGGCGAATTCGTGGCATTCCTCGATGCGGATGACTACTGGTCTCCGGCGTTTCTCGAGAAGCTGCACTCGGCTCTCGGCGCAAGCGCTGCGGCGCTCGCTTACTGCGGCTGGCAGAACATCGGCGCCACCGATCGCACCAACGAGCCCTACGTGCCTCCGGATTTCGAGCAGGGCGACAAGGTCGAGCTGCTCCTGCGTGCCGCCTCGCCCTGGCCGATCCACGCGGCACTCGTGAGGCGAGCTGTGATCGACGAGGTCGGCGGCTTCGACACGACGCTCACGACTTGCATGGACTACGATCTGTGGCTGCGCATCGGCACGTCGTGCTCGATCGCCCGGGTTCCGGAAGTACTCGCCTTCTACCGCTTTCACTCGGGCGGCCAGATTACCTCGAAACAATGGCGTCAGGCCGAGAACGTGTGGCGAGTGAAGAAAAAGTTCGTCGGCGCCAATCCGCAGCTGGCTGCACGCTTCTCGCGCCAGCGTCTCGAGGAGCTGATCGACGGGGCGCTCCTCAAGCGTGGCTACGATTGCTACTGGCGGCGCGATCTCGTCTCCGCGCGCCGGATTTTCCGGCGCTCGCTGCAGGTGGGCGGATGGAAGCTCAGGGATCTCAAATATCTGCTGCCGGCGCTCCTTCCGGAAGGAACCTACCGGAGCCTCATCGCGCGCGTCGAGCGACGCGGCACCGGCGGCTGAGATCGAGGCCATGACGATGTACAAGGCGCTGGCGGCGAGCCCCGCGATTCCCTGGCGGGTTCGACACGGCATCGAGCGCTGGGTGGAGTCGTCGTGCCGGGAGCGCCAACCGGCACTCTACCGCTGGCTTCATTTCGGTGAAGCGCGCGAGCGCATTCGACCCGTCACCCGCGGGCCGGCGCATCACTTCTTCGGCTACTACGACAAGTGCCCGTGGAACGCCTCAGGAACGCTTCTGCTCGCTCACGAAGTGCCGTTCAACGACCGGCCGCCGGGGCTGCAGGACGCGGCGAAGGTGGGCATCGTGCGCCTCGACGAGGGGAATCGCTACGAGGCGCTCGCGGAAACGCTCGCCTGGAACTGGCAGCAGGGGTCGATGCTGCAGTGGCATCCCGCGGACCCCGAGCGGCTCATCGTGCACAATGAGCGGCGCCCGCACGGCCTCGTCGCCTGCGTGCGCGACGTTCACGGGCGCACGCACATCGTCTACGATCGACCGATCTACACCCTCTCTCCCGATGGGCGCTATGCGTGCAGCGTCAACTTCGCGCGCCTGCATGCCCATCGCCCCGGCTATGGCTACGCCGGGTGCATCGATCCCTGGGCCGGCGAGCCGCATCCCGCAGAGGACGGCATCCATCGCCTCGATCTCGCCTCGGGCCGCGCGGAGCTCATCGTTTCCCTCGATGCGCTCGCTCATCTCGGCTCCGATGCCGAGTCGCGCGAGGCGTTCCAGTGGATCAATCACGTGCAGATCTCGCCCGATGCGAAGCGCATCGCGTTCTTTCACATCCGCCGTACCGAGGGAGGCTGGCGCGCGCGGCTGTGCTCCTGCGCGAGCGACGGAGCGGGTCTCGCCGTGCTGCTCGACGCGGAGTTCATCTCGCACTACGACTGGCGCGACAGTCGGAGCCTCCTCGTCTGGACGCGAAAGCGCGGCGGCCGCGGAAACTTCGTGCTCGTCGGGATCGAAGGCGGCACCCCGACTGCGGTGGGAGACGCGGTGCTCGTCGAGGACGGCCATGCGAGCTTCTCGCCCGATCGGCGCTGGGTGCTCAACGACACCTACCCGGACGGCTACGACATGCGCACGCTGATGCTCTATCGGTGGGGCGATGGCAAGCGCATCGATCTCGCGCGGCTGCACTCGCCGAAGTCGCGCTGGTGGGGCGAGATCCGCTGTGATCTGCATCCGCGCTGGAACCGCGATGGGACGCTGGTGTGCGTCGACTCGGTCCACGCGGGCGAACGGCAGGTGTACGTGGCCGACGTGGGTCCGATCGTGCAATGAGCCGCGTCGTCGTGCTGATGTACCACATCGTCGCCGAGCCGCTCCAGGCGGTGGAGGCGCGCTACTGCTGCGCGCCACGGCGCTTCGAGGCGCAGATGCGCCACCTGCGCGAGTCGGGCGTACCGCTTCTGGGTCTCGAACGCCTGGCAGACGCCTTCGACGGGCGTGAGGCGTGGCCCGGCAGGGGCGTGGCAGTCACCTTCGACGACGGCTTCGCCGACACCTTTGCAAACGCCCTGCCGGTGCTCGCGCGCTATCGAATCCCGGCGACGATGTTCGCCGTCGCCGATCGGATCGGCACGACCAACGACTGGATGGCTGCGCGCGGCTACCCGCCGCGGCGCCTCATGTCTGGCTCCGAGCTGCGCGAGATGGCTAGCGCCGGCGTGGCGATCGGCAGCCACACGCGTACCCATCCGCGCCTGCCCGAGATCGGGGCGGACATCCGACGCGAGGAAATCCGCGGGAGCAAGGAGCGTCTGGAGCAGCTCCTTGGAGCCGGCGTCGCCACGTTCGCGTACCCGTACGGGTTGTTCGACGACGCGTCGAAGCAGGCTGTCGAGGAAGCGGGCTATCGCATCGCCTGCTCCACTCGCTCGGGTTTCAACGGACCCGACGTCGATCGCTACCTGCTGCGGCGAGTCGAGGTCTACGGCGCGGACAACCTCTGGCAGTTCCGGCAGAAGATCAAGTTCGGCGCGAACGAAGTGTCGAGCTTCTATCCGCTGCGCTATTACGCCGGCCGCATTTCGTCGCGGCTGGGATTCTGAACGCCGAGCCCCGTGGACTTCACGGTCATCGTCTGTACCTACAACCGTTGCGGCAGCCTGCCTGCGTGCCTTGGCGCGCTGGCAACGCAGAAAGGCCTGGAAGCGATAGATTGGGAGGTGCTCGTCGTCGACAACAATTCGACCGACGAGACGCCGCAGATGGTCGAGCGGCTGGCTCGCGAGCTGCCGATCAGGGTGCGCTACGCGCGCGAGGCGCAGCAGGGGCTCAACCATGCGCGCAACTGCGGCGTCATCAATTCACATAGCACCCATTTCACGTTCGTCGACGACGACATTCAGGTGAGCCCGCAATGGCTCTCGGCGCTCGCAGGGGCGTTCGCTGCGACAGACGCCGACGCGGTCGGCGGGAGAATCCACCTCGACCCTTCGCTCGAGCTGCCGCCGTGGATCGTCCCGGGATCGGAGATCGCCGGCTTTCTCGGCTACCAGGATTTCGGCGACGAGCCCTTCCGCATGGACGGGACGAGCAGGTATCCGTTCGGCGGCAACATGTCGTTCCATCGCCGCGTCGTCGACAGGATCGGGCTGTTCGACCCGAAGCTCGGGCGCAAGGGCGAGGGGCGCAAGCGCGGCGAGCTCTTCAAGGGCGCCGAAACCGACTATTTCCATCGCCTCGCTGCAGCGGGAGAGGCGCGCATCTACTACGAGCCGCGGGCGATCGTCTACCATCGCGTGCAGCCGCACCAGCTCGAGCAGCGCTACTTTCTCACCATCCACTTCAACGCCGGATTTCAGCGCGCGCTGTACGACAGGCGCGAGTTCGGGCGGCGAGCGTTCGGTGTGCCGCTCTTCCTCTATCCGCAGCTCACTCGCGCCGTCGCGAAATATCTGGGCTTGCTCGTAAGCCGCGGCCCGAACGAGGCCTTCCGGCAGCTTATGACCGTAGGCCATTTCCTCGGTACGATGGCTGGCTACCGCAACGCGCGCAGGGTCGCGACTTGACGCAGCCCGACGGACCTCCGCGCAGCGACCGCTCGTGACCCCGTCGCTCACCGTACTCATCAGCTCGCACAACCGCGCCGATCTGCTGGAGCGCACGCTGCGCTATCTCAACGAGGCGCGGCAGCCGCAGGGGTGGGCGGTGAGCGTACTGGTCGCCGCCAATGCGTGCACGGATCGCAGTCACACGCTT
>DATJZM010000106.1:0-12682 GCA_035499135.1 Casimicrobiaceae bacterium
GCGGTGCATCTGCGCTTCGACATCCGCGCATCGTCACTCCCCGAGCCGATCAAGGAGCGGCTTTGCGCCCGCAGGGATCAGCGGATTACCGCCGACGGTGTCGTGATCATCAAGGCGCAGGGATATCGAACGCAGGAGCGCAATCGCGAGGACGCGCTCGCGCGCTTGCAGGAGCTCATCGACAGCGCGAGCAGCGTGCCGCGCCCACGCAAGCCGACGCGGCCGACCAAGGGCTCGCAGCGCCGCCGCGTCGATAGCAAGGTCAAGCGCGGACGGCTCAAGGCCGCGCGCGGCAGAATCGTCGAATGACCCAACCGGCCAAGCCGTTCACGGCGCAGGAGCTGGACCAGCTCGTCGAGCGCACGCTCGAGCACTATCGCACCAGTGCGGAGGATTTCCGGGAGGGCACGCGCGAGCACGATGTCAGCCAGAACATCGCCGCGCTGCTGGAGCACATCGTCGGATCACCGCCTTTCACGATTCTCGACTTCGGCTGCGGCCCCGGGCGCGACCTGGCGGCGTTCACGCGACTCGGTCACCGCGCGATCGGCTTGGAAGGCGCCGCGCCGTTCGTGGCGATGGCGCGCGAAGCCACCGGTTGCGAGGTCTGGCAGCAGGATTTTCTGAAGCTTAGCCCGAGCCCGTGTACTGCGAGCCCGACGACCCGCCCAGTCCCTGCGAATCGGGAATGCGGGCGAGTGCCAGCTCCTCGGGGCGGCTGAAGTGCTTCTGGACCGCCCAGTCCAACAAGTCGAGTTGCATTTCCAAGGTGGGACGGCGGTGTTCCGGCAGCGTGCTCCGGAGGTTCTCCAGCATCGCGCGCATCCGCCGCGCGATCTGGAGGTTGTTTGCGCCGCACGCGCGGATCTCGCTGCAGGCGACCTGCACGTAGTCCTCCCAGTTCGGGGTGCGAAAGATGACGCGCGGCTGGCCTCCGTCGTCGAGAATCACCTCGCCGCGCAGTCTTCGCCGGCCCAACATCCGCAACAGCCGGTGCACCTGGTCCAGGGCCAGCACCGCGGTGGTCGGATCGTTGATTGCTGGCGAAAGCGCCTTCAGCCCGATGTCGACAATGATGCGGAACGCGAACATCGGGTCCTGCTCGAGCGTCCGCTCCGGGCCGAACGCCACCGTCGAGTGCAGCGCGCGATCGTCGATCGCCGTCGCGCCGCCATGGAGCACGAACAGCGGCTCGCCCTCGGCGACGAAATCTCCGACCTGCGGCACGAATTCGATCACGCCGTCGTGGCTTCGTGCCAACGCCACCAGGGTCGAAATGTCGACCGCAAGCACGATCTCCGATGTGTTCCGATGCTCGACTTCGCGCCGCGGCAATTGCCCCTCCTCGTGCAGCGCGACCGCCTCCGGCGGCAGCGCCGTCGCGGGCGCCGGGTAGACTGCCCTGATCATCGCCACGCCCTCGTCACCGATGCGGGCGACGACCGCGACCGGCCGCAGGAGGCGCGCAGCGTAGTCGATCAAGAAAAGGAAGTCGGCGATGCACGCGACCCCCAGGATCCCGGTCACGAGTGACACCAAATGATGCACCGAGTCTTCCTGTCGGTTGAGCGCTGCGACGGCAAACACCAGCGTGAAGACGAAGAGACCGACGCTGTAGCGCACGACGTTGTTGCGCAACAGCGTCGTGGCGATTATCCGAGGTGTGAGCTGGCCGCCAGCGACCTGGATCGCCACCAGCAGAGAGCCGAACGTAAACACGAGAAACGACAGCGTCATCGTGATGACGGTCTGGTACAGCGCCGTCGCCCCGGCCGGCGAGAGCCCGGCCACATACCACCGCTGCCAGGTGTCGAACGCGCGTATCAACGGCGACAGCAGCAGCTCCAGCGCGATAGCGATGAGCGGGACGGTCCACAGCGCGGACTTGAGATAACTGATCGCACGGTATACGCGGCCCCAGGCCAGTTTGCTCCTGACGAAATCCGCGAGGCGGCGCGGACGCGTCGTCATGTCGCCTCCGGCACGGTGCGTTCGCGGGGCATTGGGCTCATCGCCGAGAATCCTTCACGGTGAGTTCATGAATCACGTTCATAGGACACGCCATGAGTCTACGTGTCGCCCGGCGCTGCGGGAAGTAGCGCCGCCGCCCGTTGGCGGAGTATTCCTACGCGACTTCAAAGGATTGCCTGGGAACGCTCCGTCCGCGGCCGCCGGTTGAAGAAGTGCTGTAATCGACTACAAGCTGCTTCTAGATCAAAATACCGGCCCGGGCCCGGGCTGGGCGGTTTGGGGTTCAACACGTATCTGGGCAGCAAGATGCAAGATGCTGGGAGAGGCACTTGTGCGCCCGGTCGAGGCGCAGCATTGCCAGTCGCCAGCACGCCACCGAACGGAGGGAACATGAAGCGATACAGGATAGCAATCGCAATGTTACTGGCGCTTCTCGCGCCCGGCATCGCGCTTGGCGCAAGCAAGGCGGAAAAGCAGGCAGAAGTGCGCAAGGCAGCACAGGGTGTGCTCGCGGCGGTCTACAAGGCACAGCCATCAGCGCGCAAGGCCGTCGAGTCCGCCGCTGGTTACGCCGCATTCAGCAACTTCGGCATGAAGATCCTCGTCGCCGGTGGGGGCTCGGGCGAAGGCATGGCGGTCAACAACAAGACCAAGGCCACGACGTACATGAAGATGGCCGAGATCCAGGCCGGCCTGGGATTCGGAGTCAAGAAATTTCAGGTGCTTTGGGTGTTCGAAACCGAAAAGGCACTCAACGATTTCATCAATTCCGGATGGGAGTTTGGCGGACAGGCGACCGCGGCTGCGAAAGCCGGCGACAAAGGTTCTGCCTATCAGGGCGCGGTCTCGGTGGCGCCCGGGGTATGGATCTACCAGGTCACAGATAAGGGACTGGCGCTCGAGCTCACCGCCAAGGGAACCAAGTACTACAAGGACGCTGATCTGAACTGAAGCCGGTGCTTTGGTGCGAAGGCCGCCGGCCGGGTCGGGCGGCGCCCCCTGGACAAGGGCTGAACGGCTTCCGCAACCCCGGTTTCGAGCTGAACAGGATGATTGCGAACTGCTATTGTCGCGTCACCGACCGACGCCAGGCGATTGCCAATCGTGGCCGCCACCCACCACCCTGCCTATAGCGCGGAAGTTGCACTCAGTCGCCTGAAGGAAGGAAACGCGCGCTTCGTCAGCGGGCGGGCGCGGTTCCCCACCGTGCAGAAGGAAGTCTTGGCAGAACTGGCCAAAGGCCAGCATCCCTACGCCACCATTCTCGGGTGCAGTGACAGCCGGGTGCCACCGGAACTCCTGTTCGATGCTGGATTCGGTGACCTGTTTGTGATCAGGGTGGCGGGAAACGTCCTCGGTCCCTCGATCGTCGGGACGCTGCAGTATGCGGGCACGCATCTGCACACGCCGCTATTCGTCGTCTTGGGGCACGAGGGTTGCGGGGCGGTCGCGGCCGCGATCTCCGAGAGGTTCGACAAAACCCGGCATCGCAGCCGAATCACCGTGCTGCTGAAAAGCATTGGTGGCGCCTTGGACAATCTTGACCGCAATCTGCCTCCCCCGGCACAGCTCAGCGCAGCCGTCGAAGCCAACGTACGGTGGACCGTTCAGGAACTGCTTGCAACGCCTGAAGGGAAAGCGCGCGCGCGCCAAGGCGACGTGAAGTTGGTGGGTGCGGTATACGACATCGCCACGGGTCGGGTTCGGTTCCTGACATAGCGGGACACCGCTCATCGTCGGCTGTCACGGGCGATTGCTTTGGAGCAGCGCGACCGGCGCTTCGGGTCGGAAGCGGACGGTAACTTCAAGAGCGGGCAGTCCCCGATGACCGCTTACGACCCCTTTGGAGACGGTCGATTTCCTCCGAAGCCGTCATTCGGATTGGAGCGGGCGAGGGGCAAGAAACGAGCGCCCTTCAACGTCCCGTTTCGAGCCACGCGAGCGCTCGTTCCTTCTCGTCGAGGCCGAAATGCTTCACCTCTGCGCGGATGAAGTGAGAGACGATGCTTGGCATGATCGTTAGGAACTCACTATCGGTCACCGCGGCAACGCGGCCAATGTACCGGTGGTGCTCGTCGACGAACCTCAAGTGCGAAAGGAACCCTTCAAAGTTCTTCCAACCGGGGAACGACTTCGCGTAGATCATCAGGCCATTGAGCTTTCCCTTCGACGTAATGAACGGATCAACTTCTTGCCCAATGAGTTCGAAGTCCGTTTTTTCGAGCGGGCCTTGGGGCGTGACGATAAGGATGCCCTGGTCACGCAGCAGTTCGAAATGGATCATGGGTCCCTTCCTTCGGGTGACGGAGTACAACCCCTCCTGTGCATTGGCGGCGCCGGTCTTGTAAAGGAATCTATCCGGTTACCTCGTATCGCGGGAGCTTAGCCTGAAAGCAGAGAGAATGTCCGAGTTTACTGTTGCCAAAACTCACCTCTCCAAGGCTGCCGCGCGGTCTGCGAGTGTGGTGCCGTTAAGTCCGGTGAAGCGCCTGCGCCGGCGCGTTCAGCAGGGCCAGAGGCTGGTCTGTGCCGGTGATGCGTTTAAGTCTATCTTCGTCGTTCGGCTCGGTTTCTTCAAGAGCCTCACCCTGTCGGATGACGGCCAGATGCAACTGGCCGAATTTCCGATGGTGGGTGACCTCATCGGTCTCGACGGCATTAGCACCGGACACTACCAATGCGAAGTCGTTGCGATTGACGATGCCGAAGTCTTCGTGCTGCCCTTTGCAGAGTGCCAACGATGGGCACACGAGTCCGCCGATGGGCAGCGACTGATGACCCATGCGTTTAGTTGACCCTGATCAACGACGTGAGTCAGCGGTTGGACTAAGGTCTGCCAAGAAGGATCGAGGGGCGGGAGCAAAGATCTGGTGAGTCGCTCGATGTAGTGGCTTGATGTGTCCAAGGCTCCGATCTCCTTCGAAGGAGTTCAATGCTTGATGAGCCGGTCCGAAAGGCCATGCGGCGGGGAAAGGTTCTCAAGGCTGCGCCGCAGACCTCCGTCTTCAAGGCTGCGGGGCTGATGGCAGCCAAGGATGTTGGCGCAATCCTGGTCGTTGAAGACGGGCAACTCATCGGTATCTTCACCGAACGGGACATGCTCGTTCGCGTTGTAGCGCGGGGGCTCGACGCGCGAGCCACGCGGCTGTCCGACGTCATGACGCGCGCACCGCACACCATCGATGCTGACAAGCCCTTCGGGTATGCATTGCTCGTGATGCACCAAAAAGGCTTTCGCCACTTGCCCGTCATCAACGACGGTAAACTCATTGGTATCGTTTCGTCTCGTAGCGCGATGGACCCCGAATTGGAGGAGTTCGCCTTTGAGGCGACTCGTCGAGAGCACTTCAGTGCAATGCGCTAGGCAGCCAAAGCTGCTGCGTGCAGACGAACTGATCCAGTAAACTCCGGGACGATGTCCGCTTCTGGCTGATCTCGGACATGGGCAGTAGTCAGCAGGCCGTCCGGGTTCCTAAGCAGCCGCACCGGATGCGATCCGGGATGAGCGAAGCTCGTCCTTCACGACTTCGCCGGCCCTCACGATCATCCGGAGGTTCCTGCCGTCCGCCGCGATGAGCGAGATATCCTTAAGCGGGTCGCCGTCGACGACCAGCAGGTCGGCATAGGCGCCCGGCGCGATGCAGCCGAGCTTGCCCTGCTGCTGCATCAGTTCGGCGTTGATCGAGGTCGCCTGCCGCCACAGCTCGAGCGGCGTAAACACTTCGCGCCGGATGGTGAACTCGCGGCACTCCTGCACGTAGGTCGAACCCAGGAGATCGGTGCCGTAGCCGAGCTTGACGCCGGCGCCGCGCATCTTGTCCAGACCGGAGAGGGCGTGCTTTTGCGCGTACTCTGCCTTCTCCTGGCTCACCGCTGGGAAGCCGAGCGCGCGTCCCATCTCGACCAGCACAAAGAGCACGACCATCGTGGGAACGATGTAGGCGCCGCGCTTGGCGACGAATTTCGCGGTGTCGTCGTCGATCAGCGTTCCGTGCTCGATCGAGCGCACCCCGAATTCGACGCAGCGCCGGACCGCGCTCGCCGGGTGGCAGTGCGCGGCGACGTAGGTCCGTCGCTCGGCGCATTCGTTGACGATCGCGCGGATCTCGTCCTCGCGGTACTGGTTCATCCAGATCGGATCGGTCGGCGAAGCCACGCCGCCCGAGCCCATGATCTTGATGCAGTGCGCTCCCTGACGCAGCTCGTCGCGGGTAGCGGCTATGCACGCATCCGCGCCGTCGGCGACGCGGCAGCCCCAGTTGACGACACCGCAGGAGCACAGCTCATGCTGATGCGATTTCTGCTCCAGCGGCCGGAAGTCGCCGTGACCGCCGGTCATCGACAGTATCTTGCCGGCGTAGAAGAAGCGCGGCGCGCGGATGAGCCCGTCGGCGATCGCCTTGGCGAGCGGATAGTCGCCGCCCCCGATGTCGCGCACGGTGGTGAAGCCGCAGTCGAGCGCATGGCCGAGCATGCGCACCGCATGCGCCGTGCGGTAGGGCTCGCCGGCGGCCTCGACCTTCTGCATCGTCACATCGCTGCAGTAGGCGTGCACATGCGCGTCGATCAAGCCCGGCGTCAGCGTGCGCCCTTTGAGGTCGATGACCCGCGCGTCCCTGGCTTTGATGGGCTTGGCCGAGACTTCCTGGATCAGCCCGTCGGCGACGCGCAGGTGCATGCCTTCGGCGCAATCGGCGCTGCTGCCGTCGAAAATACGGGCGTTCTTGAACAGGAGGGAGGCAGTCATGCGCGTAGCCTGTCGAAGATTGCGCTCTACCGGAGCACGTCACCAGCTCTCTCGGGACCGCGGATCGCTGATAACGCCGCCCGCGGACGCCGTCGGACTATAGTGGGAGCGTCCAGAATGCGCAAATCAGCGTCGGTCGCCGCCGCGACATGCTCGACCGTACGCTCGCGCTGTCAAGTCGCGGCAGACTGGAAAGAGTCCGGCACCCAGGTCGAGCGTACTGGCCCCACGACCTGGCGGGGACGCTGAACCAGCGCCCTTATTGGACGGAGAGCTGACGCAGCGCACCCGTCTCGTAGAACGGTGCGATCACCGAGCGGGCCTCGTCGCTCGTGAGCGATTGCGCGCGCGCGGGCCAGGCAAGAAACCAGGCGGCGGCGAGCGCCAGCAGCGCGACGCGGAGGACGAGCACGCTCACGATTGGGGCGACGAGTCGGGGCCGGCTCGCTCGCCGAGCTCGGTTACTCCCAACGAGGCTGTGCACGAGTGTGAGAGCGACTATCATTGATGTCTCCATCGGATGAGCTCACGGGCGCTGTCCGGACGCCGATCGCCCGCGAAATGTTGCCCGCGATTCCCTCCGTGTATCGACGCAAATACTACGTACCGGCCCCGGCCTGCGGAGGGTTCGTGCTACAAAGGAAACAACATTCCCAAACGGCGCATCGCTCGCGTCACGAGTCCGCCTCGCCCGGGCCCAGAGCTGCGGCCAGACGCTCCGTTCGCAGCGCCCTGTGCTATCGTCGCCTGGGAGGGGGCTGGTGACTTCGATCGACGATCGGCCGTCCAGAGGAGGGAGCTTCCATACGACGCCGCCGGCGAGCTCCTGGCTTGCCGCACCGAGGGTGCCCGAGCTCGCGCTTCCGCAAGGCGCGTGCGACGCGCACGTGCACGTCTTCGGACCCACCTCGCGCTTTCCGTTCGCGCCGGAAAGAAGGTTCACGCCGTCGGAAGCACCGAAGGAGGCTCTCTTCGCGTTGCATGCGCGGATGGGCATCACGCGTTGCGTCGTCGTTCAGTCGGGCGCGCACGGCTACGACAACAGCGTGACCGAGGATGCGATTGCGGCGAAGCAGGGAGCGTACGTGGGTATTGCGCTCGTACGTCTCGACGTTCCCGACGCGGAGCTGCGCCGCCTCGACCGCGCCGGATTCCGCGGGGCGCGCTTCCACTTCATCGGCCATCTGGCCCAGGCCGGCTCGATCGAGGACGTGGTCGCGTTCGGCAAGCGTCTCGCCGATCTTGGATGGCACCTGCAGATCCATCTCGACAGCGCTCGCGTTCACGAAATCGCGCCAGCACTCAGACGCTCACCGGTGCCCGTGGTGCTCGACCACATGGGGCGCGTCGATGCGTCGCGCGGCATCAATCAGCCCGATTTCCGCGCGCTGCGTGAGCTCGCGCGCGACGCGAGATTCTGGGTGAAGCTGAGCGGTGCCGAGCGCATCTCGCGCCAGGGTCCGCCTTATGCGGACGCCGTGCCGTTTGCCCGCGCGCTCCTCGAGGACGCGGGCGATCGCGTGCTCTGGGGCACCGACTGGCCGCATCCGAATCTCGATCACGTCCCGGATGACGGTGTACTCGTCGATCTGATCGCGAAGATCGCGCCCAGCCCGGAGCAGCGCCAGGCGCTGCTCGTCGATAATCCTCTGCGGCTCTATCGCTTCGCGCGATGAATGCTCGCTTCGAAGGCAAGGTCGCGATCGTGACGGGCGCCGGCTGCGTCGGGCCGGGCTGGGGGAACGGCCGCGCGATCGCGGTGCGCCTCGCGGAGGAGGGGGCGCGGGTGCTCGCCGTCGATCGCGAGCGCGCGCGCCTCGACGAGACGCTCGAACGGGCTGGCGACGCGGCGAAACGTTTGCGGCCCGCGATCTGCGACGTCACCGAGTCGTCCGCGGTCGCCACGATGGTGCAGGAATGCGTCGATCTCTGGGGACGCATCGATGTGCTGGTCAACAACGTCGGAGGCTCGGCGCCCGGCGGACCGACCGAGATGAGCGAGGACGTCTGGGATGCGCAGGTCGATATGAACCTCAAGAGCGTCTTCCTCGGCTGCAAGCATGTGTTGCCGGTGATGGAAAGGCAACGCGCCGGGGCCATCGTCAACGTGGCATCCACTTCAGGGCTGCGCTGGACCGGCTCCGCGCAGGCCGCGTACGCGGCGGCCAAGGCGGCGGTGATCCAGTTCACGCGTGTCGTCGCGGTGCAGTACGCCGATAGCGGTATCCGCGCCAACACCGTGGTCCCCGGACAGCTTCACACGCCGATGGTGGAGGCGCGGCTCGCCGTGCAGCGCGCCGGTGGCGACGTCGAAGCGCTGCTCGCGGCACGGCAGAGCCGCATTCCCATCGGCTTCATGGGCGACGGGCGGGACACGGCGGCGGCAGTGGCGTTTCTTGCCTCGGACGAGGCGCGCTTCATCACCGGCACCGAGATTGTGGTCGACGGCGGAATGACGGTGCGTTGCGACTAGACAGGCGACAGCAGGCAGCCAATTCCGGAGGCGAGCGATGAGACTGAGGCGGCGATGCGGCGTGGCGTTGGCGGCGGCCTGGCTGGCGGCGGGCGGTGCGTGGGCGCAGGGCGACAGGATCACTCGCATCATCGTCGCGTTTCCGCCGGGCGGTCCGGTGGACTTCGTCGCGCGCACGATCAGCGAGCAACTGGGCAGGGAGCTGCAGACGCAGATCATCGTCGAGAACAAGCCGGGCGCGAACGGCGCGATCGGCGCCGACACGGTGGCGCACGCCGCACCCGACGGCATGACGTTATGGCTCACGAGCGTCGGCGCGATCGCGATCAACCCGGTGCTCTACGAGAAGCTTTCCTACGATGTGCAGCGCGACTTCGCGCCGGTGTCGCTGGTGGTCAACAACGACGAGCTGCTGGTGATCAACGCCAGCAATGCGGCGAGGAACGTCCCCGAGTGGCTCGCCATGGCCAGGCAGCAGGGCAAGCAGATCACCCTCGCTTCCTCGGGTATCGGCAGCATCCCGCATCTGGCCGAGGAGCAGCTCGCGCTCGCCACGAAAGCAAACCTGCTGCACGTGCCTTACAAGGGAGCGGCGCCGGCCATCACCGACGTGCTCGGCGGTCAGGTCGATGCTTTCTTCGGTGACATTCCGGGTCTGATCGGGTATGTGAAGGGCGGCAAGCTCAAGGCCATCGGCATCGCCGCGCCGAAGCGCAGCCCCGTGCTGCCGGAAGTGCCCACACTCGCGGAACAGGGACTCGCCAACGTCGATACGAACAACTGGTACGCGCTCTTCGCCCCTGCGAAGACACCGCCCGAGAAGATCGCGGCGATCAACCGTGCGGTACAGGCAACGCTCGCCACGCCTGTGGTGCGCGAGCGCCTGCTCGCGGCGGGGACCGATCCTGCGCCATCGACGCCGCAGGAGCTAGGGGCGCTGACGCGCAGGGACACGGAGAAGTGGGGCGCCCTGATCCGAGCCAACAAGATCAAGCCGGAGTGAGCATGACGAGGGATTATAGGATTCCGCCGGTCGCGCCGGGTACACGCGCCGAGCTGGCGGACATCGAGCGCGAGATCGTCGCGCAGCGCGGGCGCGTCTCGCCGTTGTACCAGGTGCTGCTCAACAGCGCGCCGCTCGCCGGCGGCTGGGAAAAGCTGCTCACGGCGATCCGCAACCGCAGCACGGTCCCGGCGCACCTGCGCGAGCTCATCATCCTGCGCGTGGCCGTGCTCAACGGTGCGCTGTTCGAATTCAGCGAGCACCTGCCACCCGCGCGCAAGGCGGGGCTATCCGAGGCGAAGATCCAGGCGACGCGCACCTGGAATCTGTCCGGCGCGGCTGCCAGCGAATCCGTAGATTATCCGACCTACGACGACGACGAGAAGCTCGTCCTCGCCCTCGCCGACGCCATGACCCGCGACATCGTCGTGCCGGACGCGATCATGCGGCGCCTAGCCGCGCGCTTCGACGCCCGCGGCGTGCTCGAGACTGTCGCTACGGTGGCCGCCTACAACATGGTGTCGCGCCTGCTGGTCGCACTGAACGTCGAGCACTGAGCGCCGTCCGCGCGAGCA
This sequence comes from Casimicrobiaceae bacterium, assembly GCA_035499135.1. Taxonomy (GTDB): domain Bacteria; phylum Pseudomonadota; class Gammaproteobacteria; order Burkholderiales; family Casimicrobiaceae; genus PALSA-1003. The sequence continues at coordinate 10,770 of DATJZM010000106.1, forward strand.
AACGCCGGCAGCCTACGCGAACGAGGCCGGCTATATCGGACACATTGTTTCGGGGTCTCGATCGAATCGCAGGGGACACTCCACCAAGCGCCCAACCGCACGCGGCTGGCGAGCTTCCTGCGTTTCGCGCCGGCTTATCCGCCGGCGGTGCTGCCTGGATCAGCCGTTGTAACCGAGTACGCCGGCGAAGGCTCCTGCGCGGCGCCTGCGATGTACATGAGTGCCATCAACAGCACTCCGGCAAACCCTCCTCCTGCAAATGCCACCAGCAACCACCAAGCCGAAACCATCTCGCCCCCCGCGTTGGTTTCGTCGGATGCCAGGTTGATGCACGCGCCCCGGCGGCGCCCTTTCGAGCCTCTTGTGAAGGATCGAAGTCGTTTGTGGTTTATGTCGTGCTGCTAGTCCCAGCTCAATGCGCCACCGGTCTGGTACTCGATGACGCGGGTTTCGAAGAAGTTCTTCTCCTTCTTCAGGTCGATCATCTCCGCCATCCAGGGGAACGGGTTGTCGGCCTTGTCAAAGAGGGGGTCGATTCCGATCTGCTGGCAGCGGCGATTGGCGATGAAGCGCAGGTATTCCTTGAACATGGTCGCGTTCAGTCCCAGCACCCCGCGCGGCATCGTGTCCTCGGCGTAGGCGTATTCCAGTTCGACGCCGCGCTTCATCAGCGCGCGGATCTCTTCGCGGAACTCCGGCGTCCACAGATGCGGGTTCTCCATCTTGATCGTGTTGACGAGATCGATGCCGAAGCTGCAGTGCATGCTCTCGTCGCGCAGGATGTACTGGTACTGCTCGCTCGAGCCGGTCATCTTGTTCTGCCGGCCCATCGCCAGGATCTGCACGAAGCCGACGTAGAAGAAGAGTCCCTCCATCAGGCACGCGAAGACGATGAGGCTCTTCAGCAGGTCGCGGTCGGCGGCCTCGGTGCCGGTCTTGAAGTTGGGGTCGGTGAGGGTGTTGATGAACGGGATGAGGAAGTCGTCCTTGTCGCGGATGCACTTCACTTCCTTGTAGGCCGCGAAGATCTCCGATTCATCCAACCCAAGGGACTCGGCGATGTACTGGTAGGCGTGGGTGTGGATCGCCTCCTCGAACGCCTGTCTCAACAAATACTGTCGGCACTCGGGCGCGGTGATGTGGCGATAGGTCCCGAGCACGATGTTGTTCGCCGCCAAAGAATCCGCCGTCACGAAGAAGCCGAGGTTGCGCTTCACGATCAGCCGCTCGTCCTCGGTGAGCCCCTCGGGGTTCTTCCACAGGGCGATGTCGCGGTTCATGTTCACTTCCTGCGGCATCCAGTGGTTGGCGCAGCCGGCGAGGTACTTCTCCCACGCCCACTTGTACTTGAACGGCACCAGCTGGTTCACGTCCGTGCGGGCGTTGATGACGCGCTTGTCCTCGGCGCGCACGCGCGTGTGGCGCTCGGCCTCGAGGGACTGGAAAGTCTCCTGCGCGGCCTTGCCCGCGGAACTCGGGGGTGCCGCGCCGGGCGCGCCCTTGGGCGGCGGCGTCTGCTGCGGCGCGGGAGTGGGCGAGATGCGGCCCGACGGCGTGGAAGCGAGGGTTTGCAGCCCGAGGGTGGGCGCGATGGGGGTGTCGTCTTCGAAGCTCAGCATTTCCGGTTCTCTCCTGGCGCTAAGGGCGCGCCACTTTTTGTGAGTGGGTACAGATCGGGCCCCGGACCAAGCGCCGGGGCGACAGCAATGGCTAGTAGCTCGCGGCCGCGACGTTCGCGCGGCTCATGAGGCTCGCCGGCACGCTGTCGTGGCGCGCGGCGGTGGCCTTCCAGTGCAGGGCCTGGAGGTTCTCGGGGTCGGTCGACCCGCCCACCGAGCGCGGGACGATCAGGTCCAGCTCCCAGCCGAAGGGCGAATGACGATTGCCATAGTCCGCATACCGCACCAGGTTGC
>DATJZM010000107.1:0-36550 GCA_035499135.1 Casimicrobiaceae bacterium
AAATGCACGGCCCGCGCGATGTCCTCCGGCGTTCCCTCGCGCTTCAGCGGCGTATGCGAGATGATGCGCTGGCGGGAGAGCTCGTCGAACTCATCGTCGTCCGGCCAGAGGATCGGGCCCGGAGCGACCGCATTCACGCGCACCTCGGGCGCAAGCTCGCGGGCGAGCGAGCGCGTCAGCCCGACGAGGCCCGCCTTGGCGACGCTGTACACGACGTAATTCTTCAGCGGACGCTCGGCGTGGATGTCGGCGATGTTGACGATTGCGCCCTGGGTCTTGCGCAGCGCCGGTGCGGCCGCCTGCGCGATGAAGAGCGGAGCGCGCAAATTGGTGCCGATCAGATCCTCCCACTCCTCGGCCGTGATCTCGCCGACCGGCGTCGGGCGAAAGCTCGAAGCGTTGTTGACGAGCGCGTCGAGGCGACCGAAGGTCAGCACCGTCTGGTCGATGAGGGAGGGAAGCTTGCCGAGGTCGAGCAGATCGGCCTGGATCAGCGCCACCGAATCCTTGCGCTGATGATTGAGCTCCGCCTGCAGCAGCCTCGCCTCGCCGGCCGAGCTGCGATAGTGGAGCATGAGGTTCGCACCGGAGGCATGCAACCGACGGCACACCGATGCGCCGACGCGCTTGGCCCCTCCCGTGACCAACACGACTTTGCCCTGCACGCGAGGCTCCGGCTACACTCCCCCGAATCAACCAATCTAGCACATCGATGTCCGCTGCTCCACCGGATGGCCGCGGCGCGCCGCTGCCCTCACCGTCGCCCGCCGCGCTGGCGCACGGCGCCCGGGTGATCGAGCACGTCGCGGGCGTCATCGCGCGCGCCGGCGGCTGGATCTCCTTCGCGGACTACATGGGTGAGGTTCTTTACGCCCCGGGGCTTGGCTATTACGCCGCGGGCGCGCAGAAGTTCGGCGCCGCAGGCGACTTCGTCACGGCTCCGGAGTCGACCTCGCTCTTCGGGCGTGCGCTTGCGTCGCAGCTCGCGCAGGTGCAGCGCGAAGTGCCTGCGGGCGAAATCCTCGAGCTCGGCCCGGGCAGCGGGCGACTTGCCGCTGACCTGCTGATCACGCTGGCGGATCGGGGCGCCGCGCCCGCGCGCTACCGCCTGCTCGAAGTCAGCGCAGACTTGCGCGAGAGGCAGCGCGAATTGCTCGCGAGCACGGTCAGCGGGCTGCTGCCTCGCGTCGAATGGATCGACGCGCTCCCCGGGCGATGGCAAGGCGCGATCGTCGCCAACGAAGTGCTCGATGCGGTGCCGCCGCATCTCGTTCACCGGCGCCGCGATGCATGGTTCGAACGCGGGGTCGGCCTCGACCCCGGCGGGCGATTCGCCCTCGTCGATCGTCCGCTCGCCGCGGGCTTGCTGCGCGACGCGGCGCTCGCACGCTTCCCCGCGGAAGGCGACTATCTGTCGGAGATCAATCCGGCCGCGGAAGCGCTGGTGCTGACGCTCGCGCAGCGCTGCGAGCGCGGCGTGATGCTCATCATCGATTACGGATTTCCCGCACCCGAGTATTACCATCCCCAGCGCAGCAGCGGAACGCTGATCGCGCACTACCGCCACCACGCGCTCGCCGATCCGCTCGTTCTTCCGGGGCTCGCCGATCTCGCGGCGCATGTCGATTTCACCGCCATCGCGCACGCCGGCGTGGCGGGGGGCATGCGCGTCGCCGGCTACGCGACGCAGGCGCGCTTCCTCATCAATTGCGGGCTCCTCGACGAGCTCCAGCGCTGCGGCGACCCCCGCTCGACGCGTTACCTGCGCGAGGCGAGTGCCGTGCAGAAGCTGACTTCGCCCGCCGAGATGGGGGAGCTTTTCAAGGTGCTCGCCTTCGCACGAGGGTTCGAGCCCGAGCTCGTCGGTTTCCGCGAAGGCGACCGGAGCCACCGCCTCTAGCGTCTCGCGCGAGAGTGGCGCTGGCGCTTCTTCTTGGCGTACGTCCGGGGCGGTGGCCAAAGCATCGTGCCGCGGCAGCGCGGTGCTCCGCAGCGGCAGGCGAACGCCCGCTCGGCGCGGCGGGTGAGACGACCCTCGTAGCTCAGCCGGTAGTCGTAGCGCAGCTCCTCTCCGGCGCGGATCGTTCGCCGCGCGCGGATGAGCAGCCGGCCATCGTCATCTTCGATCGCCTCGCAGTTCGGATCGCAGCCGTGATTGATCCACTTCGCCGCGCTGCCGCGCACACTCGCGTCGATCACGGTTCCGTCCTCGAGCTGGAACTGCAACGTGTGGAAGGGATCTGCGGGATCGGTCGGCGGGCGGGCATCCGCCGCCGAGGCGACCATTCGCTTGCCGCGGTATTCGACGATGCGCGCACCCTTGCGGATCGTCCGCGTCGCGAACAGGCCCCGCCCGTGCGTGGGCGAGGCGCGAACGGTGTAGCAAGGGTTCAATGTTTCGCGAGCTCGAGCTTGCCGATCTGGTTGCGATGGACTTCATCCGGGCCGTCGGCGAGGCGCAGTGTGCGCGCGTGGGCGTAGGCATAGGCGAGCCCGAAGTCGTCGCAGACCCCGGCACCGCCGTGCGCCTGGATCGCCCAGTCGATCACCTTGCACGCGGCTGCCGGCGCTGCAACCTTGATCATCGCGATCTCGGCCCGCGCCGCCTTGTTGCCGACCGTGTCCATCATGTACGCCGCCTTGAGCGTCAGCAGCCGCGCCTGATCGATCATGATCCGCGCCTCGGCGATCCGCTCGAGGGTGACCGTCTGTTCGGCGATCGGCTTGCCAAACGCCACGCGCGCTTTGGTCCGCGCGCACATCTTCTCGAGCGCGCGCTCGGCGAGCCCGATCGCGCGCATGCAGTGGTGAATACGCCCCGGGCCAAGCCGACCCTGCGCGATCTCGAAGCCCCTGCCCTCGCCAAGGAGGATGTTCGACACCGGCACGCGCACGTTCTCGAAAGCGATTTCCATGTGTCCGTGCGGCGCGTCGTCGTAGCCGAACACGGGAAGGTGGCGGAGCACCTTCACGCCGGGCGTCTCGCGCGGCACGAGCACCATCGACTGCTGGGCGTGCCGCGGCGCCTGCGGGTCGGTTTTGCCCATGAAGATGATGATCTTGCAGCGCGGGTCGCCGGCGCCCGAGGTCCACCACTTGCGGCCGTTGATGACGTAATGATCGCCGTCGCGGACGATCGAGCTATTGATGTTGGTTGCGTCGGAGGAGGCGACGTCGGGCTCGGTCATAGCGAACGCGGAGCGGATGCGCCCTTCGAGCAAGGGCACGAGCCAGCGCTCCTTCTGGGCGTCGTTGCCGTAGCGCTCGAGCGTCTCCATGTTGCCGGTGTCGGGCGCCGAGCAGTTGAAGACCTCGGGCGCCCAGGGAACCCGGCCCATGATCTCGCACAGCGGAGCGTACTCGGTGTTGGTGAGACCGGCGCCTCGCGCCGACGCGGGGAGAAAGAGGTTCCAGAGGCCTGCTGCACGCGCCTTCGCCTTGAGCTCTTCGATCAGCGCGAGCGGCTGCCAGCGCTCCCCGCTCGCGACCTCGGCGTGGAAGCGCTGCTCGTTCGGATAAACCTCCGCTTCCATGAACGCGCGCAGGCGCTCGGAAAGATCCTTCACCTTCGGCGAGTATTCGAAATCCATCAGCGTTCCCCTTTGAAGGCTTGGCGCGGGCACCCGGGACAGACGGGAGGATTCACGAGGCTCTTCGCTCCACCTGCTTCCAGCCGAGCTCGGCCAAGGGCCGCGCCTGCCTCCCTGCTTGCAGCGCGCGCTCGCTCGTGGCGTTTCCCGCGACGGCGCGCGCCATGACTCCCTGCAGAATCGCGGCCAGCCGAAACATGTTGTAGGCCATGTAGAACGACCACTCCGTCTCGCCCGGCCGACGCGGCTCTTTCGTGCGCTCGAGATACGTGCGCAGATACGTCGCCTCGTCCGGGATGCCGAGCGCCGCGAAATCGGACCCGCGCAGACCGCGAAACTCGTCCGCGGAGAGTCGCCACGCCATCATGTGATAAGCGAGGTCCGCCATCGGGTCGCCGAGCGTCGAGAGCTCCCAATCGAGCACTGCGAGCACGCGCGGCTCGCTCGGGTGGAAGATCATGTTGTCCAGGCGATAGTCGCCGTGGACGATCGTGGTGCGCTCGCCTTCGGGGATGTGACCCGGCAGCCATTCGATCAACCGGTCCATCGCGTCGATCTTCTCCGTTTCGGAGGCACGGTACTGCCGGCTCCAGCGGTCAATCTGCCGCGCGAGGTAGTTGCCGGGACGCCCGAAGTCCGAGAGACCGATCGCCGCGTAGTCCACGCAGTGCAGGGCGGCCAGCACGCGATTCACCTCGTCGAAGACTGCGCTGCGCTCGCTCGGGCTCATGCCGGGCAGCCTCGGGTCCCAGAGTACTCGTCCATCGACATAATCCATCAGATAGAACATCGTACCGATGACCGATTCGTCGGTGCACAGCACATGGCCGCGAGCAACGGGGACTCCGGTGCTGGCGAGCGCGGTGATCACGCGATACTCGCGATCCACTGCATGCGCCGAAGGCAGCAGCTTCCCCGGCGGCTTGCGGCGCAGGACGTAGGCGCGCTCGGGTGTAGTGAGCTTGAAGGTTGGGTTTGATTGGCCACCGCGAAACTGCTCCACCTGCAATGGACCGCGGAAGCCCTCCACGCGCACACGCATGTAGCGCTCGAGCGCGTCGAGTTCGAAGCGGTGCGCCTCCGCAACCGGACGCGTGCCGTGGGTCGCCTCGTATTCGAGCATCTCGTTCAGATGGCCGTCACCCCGCCATCGACCGTTATGACCTGGCCCGTGATGAAAGCCGAGGCATCCGAGGCGAGCAGCACGATGGCGCCCTTCAGATCCTCCGGGCCCCCCATGCGCTTGAGCGGCGCTTTCTCCGTGATCCTGTCGCCCAGCATCTCCTGGATGCCCCTGGTCATCTTGGTCGGAAAGAATCCCGGCGCGATCGCATTGACGTTGATGTTGTAAGGCGCCCATTCGGCGGCGAGCGAGCGCGTCAGGCTGAGCACGCCGCCCTTGGTCGTGTTGTAGGCGAGCGTGGCCGGTCGGCCGGGGTCGCCGCCGCCGACCAGCCCGAGAATCGAAGCGATGTTGATGACCCTGCCTTTGCGTCGGGGCACCATCGAGCGACGGCCGACCTCCTGGCACAACAGGAAAATGGCGGTGAGATTGAGGTTGACGACCTTTTGCCAGGCATCGAGCGGATGCTCGAGCGTAGACGCGCCCCAGGTCGTGCCGGCATTGTTGAGCAGGATGTCGATCGGGCCCAGGCCGGCGATCGCCCGCTCGACCAGCGGGCCGATCGCCGCGGCGTCGGACAGGTCGGCGACCAGCGGCAGCGCGTCACTGCCGAACTGAGCTTTCAGGTGAATGCGGGCGGCCTCGAGCTCGTCGCCCCTGCGGGCGACTAGCGCTACGCGGGCGCCCATCTCGACTAGCGCTTCCGCCATCTGCAGCCCGAGCCCGCGCGAGCCGCCCGTGACGAGCGCGGTCCTGCCGGATAGATCGAGGAGTTGCTTGACGCTCAAAGAAGGCTCGTGCAAGCCAACAGCGTGGTCTTGTTGCCGCGTTCCACGTTAACATTCTCCTTCGCATCCGGGCAAGCGAGAAGGCTGTCCGGAGCATCGATGTCACCCTGCCGAGGCGATGGACCTCAACTATTCGACCGAAGATCTCGCCTTCCGCGACGAGGTTCGCCGGTGGCTAGGCGAGAACCTCCCGGCGGACCTGCGCGACAAGGTTGTCCAACACCGTGCGCTGGGCAAGGACGATCTGTTGCGCTGGCAGCGGTTGCTCGCTGCCAAGGGCTGGGTCGCGCCGGCATGGCCAGTCGAATGGGGCGGGACCGGCTGGAGCGTCGTGCAGCGCTACATCTTCGAAGAGGAGTGCGGATACGCGGGCACGCCGCCGCTCGCGCCCTTCGGCCTCATGATGTGCGCGCCGGTGCTCCTCGAGTTCGGCACCGAGGCGCAGAAGAAGCGATTTCTGCCGCGCATCTACTCCGGCGACGACTTCTGGTGCCAGGGATATTCGGAGCCGGGGTCGGGCTCTGACCTCGCCTCGCTGCGCACCTCGGCGAGACGCGACGGGGATCACTACGTCGTCAGCGGGCAGAAGACCTGGACCACGCTGGCGCACATGGCCGACTGGATCTTCTGCCTCGTGCGCAGCGCATCGGCTGAGCAGCGCAAGCAGGAAGGCATATCGTTCCTGCTCATCGACATGAAGAGTGCGGGCGTCACCGTGCGACCGCTGATTCTCATGGATGGCCGGCACGAGGTGAACGAGGTCTTCTTCGACGACGTGCGGGTGCCGGTCGAGAACCTGGTGCACGAGGATGGCAAGGGCTGGACCGTGGCCAAGTTCCTGCTCGGCCACGAGCGCATGAACACGGCACGCATCGGTACTTCCATGCGCGAGCTGGAGCAGCTCAAGGCGCTCGCTGCAACCGAGACGAAGGACGGTCGGCCGCTCGCCGACGACACGCGGTTCCGGGATCGGTTGTCGCGGGTGGAGATCGAGCTCATGGCGCTCTCCATCACCAACCTGCGCTTTCTCGATGCCCTGCGCGGCGGACGCGCCCCGGGCGCGGAGGTCTCGATGCTCAAGATCACCGGGACCGAGATCCAGCAGGCGATCACCGAGCTAATGATGGAAGCGGCGGGGCCGGAAGGGCAGCGCGTGGCCGCGATCGATGAGGACGCGGCCTTCGATGCGTTCACGGCGTCGCTCGCGCCGCGCTACTGCAACTACCGCAAGACGTCGATCTACGCCGGATCGAACGAGATCCAGCGCAATATCATCGCCAAGCGGCTGCTCGACCTCTGACGCGGGCATCGCCTTGAACTTCGATTACACCGAGGAGCAGCGCCTGCTGGCAGCGTCGATCCGCCGCTTCGTCGAGCGCGACTACGCGTTCGAGACGCGGCGGGCGATCGCGAAGTCGCGCGAAGGTTGGAGCCGCGAGGTCTGGGCGAAGCTCGCCGAGCTGGGCGTGCTCGGTCTCGCGCTCCCGGCGGAGACCGGCGGCCTCGGCGGCGGAGCCTTGGACCTGATGCCGGTGATGGAGGCATTCGGAGACGCGCTTCTCATCGAGCCCTTTCTGTCGACGGTCGGCCTCGGGGCGAGGTTCGTCGCGCGAGGTGCTGCGCCGGCACGGCGCGCGCAGATTCTGCCGCAAGTCGCAGACGGCGGGCTGAGACTCGCCTTCGCGCAGACCGAGCGCGGCGCGCGCTACGAGCTGGCGCGCGTCGCGACGCGCGCGCGGCGGACGGCGGCCGGCTACGCGATCGACGGCGAAAAGCGCGTCGTCCTGCACGCGCCCTGCGCCGATCTGCTGATCGTCTCGGTGCGCACTGCGGGCGGCGAGGCCGATGACCACGGGGTGAGCCTGTTCATCGTCGAAGCTTCCGCACCGGGCGTGACGATGCACCGCCACCGCACGCTCGACGGCTGCGTTGCGGCCGACGTCACGCTGCGCAAGGTCGAGGTCGGTCCGCGCGATCTCGTGGGCACCGAGAACGAAGCGCTCGCGCTCATCGAGGAAGTCGTCGATTGGGGGACCGCCCTCGTGTGCGCCGAAGCTGTCGGCGCGATCCGTTTCGCCAACGCGGCGACGCTCGAATACCTCAAGACGCGCAGGCAGTTCGGCGTGCCGATCGGCTCGTTCCAGGCCCTGCAGCACCGCATGGTGGACATGATGATCGCGCAGGAGCAGGCCCAGTCGATGGCGAGCCTCGCCTGCTCGACGCTAGACTCCGAGCACGATCCGCGCGCCCGCAAGCACCTCGTGTCGGCGGCCAAGGTCAAGATCGCCGACGCCTGCCGCCACGTCGCCCAGGAAGCGGTTCAGCTGCACGGCGGGATGGGGATGAGCGACGAGATGAAGGTAAGCCACACTTTCCGGCGGCTCACCGTGATCGCCCAGCAGTTCGGCGACGCCGACCATCACCTGCAGCGCTTCGCAGCAACCGCTTGAGGAGCTGATGGCCACCATGAACCGACAGGTGCTGCTCGCGAGCCGGCCGCAGGGCTGGGTCAGAGAAGAGAACTTCCGCATCGTCGACGCGCCGGTGCCGGACCCCGGTCCGGGGGAAGTGCTGGTGAGGGGTGAATGGCTTTCGCTCGATCCGTACATGCGCGGGCGGATGAACGAAGCAAAGTCCTACGCGGCGCCGGTGGAAATCGGGCAGGTCATGGTCGGACAGGTCGTGGGCGAGGTGCTCGAATCGCGCGATCCTGCGTTCAGCGTTGGCGACAAGGTGCTCGCGTCGCTGGGCTGGCAGCTCTACGGCGTGGCCGCGGCGAAGTCGCTGCGCACGATCGACGCCTCGCGCGCCCCCGTGACGTATTACCTCGGCGTGCTCGGAATGCCGGGAATGACGGCCTGGTTCGGACTGTCGGAGATTGCGAAGCCCAAAGGCGGCGAGACGCTCGTCGTGTCGGCGGCCTCCGGCGCGGTCGGCAGCGTGGTCGGCCAGCTCGCGCGCATCGCCGGCTGCCGCGTCGTCGGCATCGCCGGCGGGAAGGCGAAATGCGCTTACGTCGTCGACGAGCTCGGCTTCGATGCCAGCATCGATTACAAAGCCGACGACGTGCTGCAGCGCCTGCGCGAGACCTGCCCCGACGGCGTGGACGTCTACTTCGAGAACGTCGGCGGCGCGCTGCTCGACGCGCTGCTCGCGGTGATGAACCGCTTCTCGCGCATCGTCATCTGTGGCCTCGTGGCCGAGTACAACGCGACCGAGCCCTACGGCTATAAGCGCCTGCGTTCCATTCTGGTGAACCGCATCCGCATGCAAGGGATGCTGGTGTTCGACTGGGAGGCGCGTTACGGCGAAGCGCTCGAGGCACTTGGCGGACACCTGGCCTCGGGCAAGCTCAAGTACCGCGAGTCGATCGTGGAAGGAATCGACAACGCCCCGAAGGGGCTGATCGGACTGCTCAGAGGCGAGAATTTCGGCAAGCAGCTCGTGCGCCTCGCGTAACCGCAGCGCGGCGGCGACGCACGATCGCCGATCGAGCGCCGACCAGCTGCAGGACCGCTACGGCCGCGAGTCCAGCCGGGGACAGTGCTGGTACCGGAGTCCCAGTCACAGCCACAGCCAGAGGCGGATGCAGCGCCTGGCCGAGCTCGACGCTGTCCAGCGTGACCGTAAAGGTCTGCGTGGGGAACGGAACCGGCGCTGCTGCCGCGGAGAGCGAGACGGCGAGGCCGGCCAAGAAGAGAAGCAACGCTCGTATCGGAGAGCCGCTGCGCAAGGGATCGCCGGCTGGCATCAAACGATTTCGAACAATCCCGCCGCACCCATGCCGCCACCGATGCACATGGTCACGACGACGAGCTTCTCGCCGCGGCGCTTGCCCTCGAGGAGCGCGTGCGCGGTGAGCCGGGTGCCCGACACGCCATAGGGATGTCCGACGGCGATCGCGCCGCCGTCCACGTTGAGGCGATCATCCGGGATGCCGAGCTTGTCGCGGCAGTAGATCACCTGCACCGCGAAGGCCTCGTTCAGCTCCCACAACCCGATGTCGTCGATGCGCTTGCCGGTGCGCTCGAGAAGCTTCGGCACGGCGAAGGCCGGCCCGACGCCCATCTCGTCGGGCTCGCAGCCGGCGACGGCGAAGCCGCGGAAGATGCCGAGTGGCTTCAGTCCGTGCCGGGACGCGGCGCGATCGCTCATGACGACGCACGCGGCGGCTCCGTCGGAGAATTGGCTTGCGTTTCCGGCAGCGATCACGCCCCCGGGGAGCGCCGGCTTGATCTTGGAGACGCCTTCGTACGTTGTGTCGGCGCGGATACCCTCGTCAGCGCCGATCGTGACTTGTCTCGTCAGAATGCGCGACGAATCCTTGTCGACGGCACCCATGGTGACCGACATCGGCACGATCTCGTCGTCGAACTTGTGCGCGGCGGCCGCTGCGGCCGCGCGCTGCTGACTGCGCGCGCCGTACTCGTCCTGGCGCTCGCGCGAGATGCCGTAGCGCTTGGAGACGGTCTCCGCCGTCTGCAGCATCGTCCAATAGATCTCGGGCTTGTGCTCGGTGAGCCAGCGCTCGCGGAGCATGTGCTTGTTCGATTCGTTCTGGACGCAGGAGATCGATTCGACGCCGCCGGCGACGAATACGTCGCCCTCGCCGGCGATGACCCGTTGCGCGGCGAGCGCGATCGTCTGCAGCCCGGAAGAGCAGAAGCGATTGATCGTCGCTCCGGGAACGCTCACCGGACACCCGGCCCGCAGCGCAATCTGCCGCGCGATGTTGTGTCCGGTGGCCCCCTCCGGGAAGGCGCAGCCGATGAGCACGTCCTCGACCTCGCCGGGCTCCAGTCGCGCCCGCTCGATGGCGTGCCGGACGACGTGGCCGCCCATGCTCGCGCCGTGAGTCATGTTGAACGCGCCGCGCCATGATTTGGCGAGGCCGGTTCGGGCAGTGGAGACGATGACTGCGTCGGTCATGGTCGATGGCGTTCGCGTGGCGGTTCAGCCGTTGAAGGTCCCGCCCTGGGAGGCGAGCCGTGCGAGCAGCGTCGCCGGCTGCCAGAAGCCCGGATCGCCGTGCGGATTGGCCGCGAAGCGACGCATCGCGCGTACGACGTTGTAGAGGCCGATCGTGTCGGCGTAGAACATGGGACCGCCGCGCGCCGGCGGGAATCCGTAGCCGGTCAGGTACACGAGGTCGATGTCGGAGGCGCGCAGTGCGATCCCGTCCTCCAGGATCCGCGCGCCTTCGTTGACGAGGGCGAAAACGCAGCGCTCGACGATCTCGTCGTCGGCGATCTTGCGCGCCAAGAACCCTTTCTCCTTGCGATACGCTTCGATCAGCGCATCGATCGCCGGGTCGGGAATCGCGTCGCGTCGCCCCGGCTCGTAGCGGTACCAGCCCGCCCCGGTCTTTTGTCCGAAGCGACCGAGCTCGCAGACCTGGTCGGCGATGCGCGAGTAGACAACCTGGGGCTTCTCGACGTAGCGGCGCTTGCGGATGTACCAGCCGACGTCGTTGCCGGCGAGGTCGCTCATGCGGAACGGGCCCATCGCCATGCCGAAGCGCTCCATCGCGCGATCGACCTGCGGCGGCGAAGCGCCTTCCTCGAGGAGGAACATCGCCTGACGCAGATATTGCTCGAGCATCCGGTTGCCGATGAAGCCGTCGCACACGCCCGAGACGACTGCCGTCTTGCCGATGCGCTTGGCGAGCTTCATCACGGTAACCAGGACGTCGGGGGCGGTCGCTTCACCGCGCACGACCTCGAGGAGCTTCATCACGTTCGCCGGACTGAAGAAGTGCATTCCGACTACGTCCTGCGGGCGCTTCGTCGTCGCCGCGATCCGGTTGAGGTCGAGCGTGGAGGTGTTGCTCGCGAGGATCGCGCCGGGCTTCGCTGTTTCGTCGAGCTTGCGGAACACGCCCTCCTTGACGGCGATCTCCTCGAACACCGCCTCGATTACGAGATCCGCGCCGGTCAGGTCCTCGTAGGAGAGCGTGGGAGCGAGCAGCGACATGTTTCGTTCCAGAGCTTCTTCGCTCAGTTTGGCGCGCTTGACCGAGCCCTCGTAGTTCTTGCGGATCGTCGCCACGCCCTTGTCGAGAGCGTCCTGCTTCATCTCGAGCAGCGCGACCGGAACGCCGGCGGAAAGGAAATTCATCGCGATCCCGGCGCCCATGGTGCCCGCGCCGATGACCGCCACGCGCTCTATCTTGCGCGATGGCGTCTTCTCGTCGATGTCCGGGATCTTCGCCGCCGCGCGCTCGGCGAAGAACGCGTGGCGCAGGGCGCGCGATTCCGGCGTTTGTATCAGCGCGAGAAAGAGCTCGCGCTCGATGCGCAGACCTTCATCGAACGGCTTTCCAACCGAGGCCGCGACGGCGTCGACGCACTTGAGCGGCGCGGGCAGGCCCTTGGCGGCGGCGCTCACGGTGTTGCGCGCGAATTCGAAGAAAGCCTCGGCGTCAGGGTAGTCGACGACGACATCCCGCAGGCGCTTGAGCGGCCGGCGCTCGGCGATCACCTTGCGCGCAAACGCGAGGGCACCGGCAAGGATTCCTCCATCGAGCGTCTCGTCGAAGAGCGCGGTGCCGGCGAATTGCGCGGCAGGAACGCTCGCGCCGGACACGATCATGTTGAGCGCTGCCTCCGGGCCGATCGCGCGGGGAAGGCGCTGCGTGCCGCCGGCTCCTGGAAGGAGCCCCAGCCTCACCTCGGGCAACGCGATCGTCGCACTCTTCGATGCCACGCGAAAGTGGCAGGCTAGAGAAAGCTCGAGCCCGCCGCCCATGCATATGCCGCCGATCGCGGCGACGATCGGCTTTGCGCTTGACTCCACCATCCGGATCAGCGTGTGCAGCGTTGGCTCGGTCCTTGCCGCCGGAGTACCGAACTCGCGGATGTCGGCGCCCCCGGAGAAAAGCTTCTCGCCGCCGGTGAGAACGATGGCGGCGACCGCCGCGTCCGCGAGGGCGCGATCGATCCCTGCGCCGCTCTCCGTGCGTGTAGGGAGGTCGAGCCCGTTGACGGGCGGGTGATCCAGCGTGATGACGGCGATGCTGCCGTCGAGCTGATAGCGCGCGGAGATGGTCTCGGCCCTCAGCGGGGTGCGGGATGCCCGCTCGACATGGCCGTCATCGTAGCATGTGCCCGCGAGTTCCAGCGCCGTGGGGTCGGCTACATGCAGATCGTGCCGGGATTCGCGAAGACCTCGCGCGTTATCGGCTTGACCTGCGCGACGCCGTTCACGCTGTACGCGAACGTTCCGGTGTTGCCGTTGCTGAAATTCAGCGTCGCCGCACCGACTGCGGTGGCGACCACGCTGCCCGGATTGAACGGAACCGCGTTGAAAGGCGGGCCCGTGGTCCTGTACAGGGTCCCGGAATAGAGGCCAGGCCCAGACTTCGTCGCGCTCGTCACCAGCCACATCGGCGTGCGATCGGTGTCGTAGGTGAACCAGCTCGCGAAGATCGTATCCCCCTCGTGCGTGAGGTTGACTCCCCAGCCGGATTCCGCGCCTGCGGGCGCTGCCCACCACAGGTCCTGGTAGTTGACGGCTTGCGAGAGATCGCCGCCGCCGAACACGCACGTCGGAAGCTGCCCGAAAACCTCGCGCGTGATGGTCTTCATCTGCGGGATACCGTTCACCGTGTAGGCGAAAGTTCCGTCGTTCGCATCGGCAAACGTCAGCGTCCCCGCTCCGACCGTGGTCGCGGTGACCTGCGCCGGGTTGAAGGGCACCGTGTCAAAAGCCGGCCCCATCGTCGTGTAGAGCGTCCCGGAGTAGGTATTGGGCGCGCTCTTCGCCGCGGTCATCACCAGCCACAATCCCTTGCCGGTCAGGTCGTACGTGAACCAGCTCGCGAAAATGATATCGCCCTGGTGCGCGAAGTTGATGCCCCAACCCGACTCCGATCCCGCCGGCGCCGCCCACCATAGCCCCTCGTAGTTCGACGCAATCGCCAGTCCGGTGATCGTAAATGTCCGGGCGTTGAATACGCGCGAGGTCGAAATGTCACAGCCGTTCAGAAAGAATACATACCCGCCCAGGCTAAGATGCCCCGTGGGCGATCCCGGCGAGGTGAACGACGGATACCATCCGTCGAGCGACGCGCCGTAGTTGATGCCGCCGGGGCACGGCACGGACAGCGGGTATTGCGAATTCGCGATCATCTGCGGAACGCTCCAATCCTGCAGATCGAGGCTGGTGGCGACCGAGAAGTACCACGCCCCCACCGGGGGTACGGCCTGATCCGAGCGGCACACGAACGTCAGCAGATACTTTCCCAGCGAGTCGATGCGGCTGATCGCTCCCATGTTCTGCGCGCCCACGCACCCGCCCGCGGGAAGGAAGCCGTTGTCGAATCCGCCGATGCCCGGCTGGCTGAATGCGCCGTTGTACCACTTGAGGAAACTCAGTTGTCCGTTGCCGCCGAGTTGTGCGCGCGCGATGCGAAGCTTGCCGTCGCCGACGAATCCCGGCCCCGGCGGGGAGACGTAAACGACATAGACGTAGCCGTTGTCGACGAACGCGGCGGGAATGGCGTTGCCCATCGGACCAGGCACGGGTTCCGACGCCGGCTCCGGAGCGGCGAGCCTGAGCACCGGGTAGCGATCGGGCCCGCCCATGGGACCGTTGCGCGGCGCGGGCCACGTCACCCCATTGTCGGAAGAGCGTGCGAAGCCGATCGTGGCGTAGAAGGGTTGCTGCCACACGCCGCCCGGGCAATGGTTCTCCGCCTCGTAGAACATCATCAGATTGCCCGGAGGCAGCGTCGGATCCTGCAGCACCGACCCCTGCCCGGAGTAGTTCTCGTCGAATTCCGTGTCGTAGGTCGGGTTGCACTTCGTGAACGCGACGGGCGGCGACATCACCGGATTCGTCGGATAGCCTGCAGCGAGCGCGAAGCTTCGCAAGTCGAAGGACTGCAGCGCGACCGTTCCCGCGACTCCGGGAGAGACGTTGCTCGAAGCGAAGATGAGATACGTGCTCGAACCCGGCGCCGGCGGAATGATCGTCGTGTGCTCGTCGGGAAGAGTGGTCATGCCCGCCGGATAATTCAGCGGCAGGTCCGGGCCGACCGAGATGGAGATGCCCTGCGCCGCGGCGCCAGTAGCCGCGAGGAGCACAACGAGCGCAACGCATCCGACCGAAAGTATCGCAGTCCTGCTCGGAATCAACGTCATCCGAAAATCGGCCCGGATGGGGCGGCCGTCGCAACAACGAGGGCGCCTAATCTAGCACCGCGCCGCGCGTCTGGCAGTCAGGAGTTCGTCAGTCTTTCGCGGCGGCGCACATTGCTCGACTGCGATGCGCGGCAGCTAGACCTCGAGCCACTCCCTGCGCACCGCTTCGTTCGCGCGCAGCTCCTGCGGCGCGCCCTCGAAGACGATGCGTCCGTGCCCCATCACGTAGACGCGGTGCGAGATTGCAAGCGCGATGGTGAGCTTCTGCTCGATCAGCAGGATGGCGATGCCGCGCACCGCGATCCGCTCGAGCAGCTCGCGCACGAGCTCCACCAATTTCGGCGCAAGGCCCTCGGTGGGCTCGTCGACCATGATGAGAT
Organism: Casimicrobiaceae bacterium; assembly: GCA_035499135.1. Classification (GTDB taxonomy): domain Bacteria; phylum Pseudomonadota; class Gammaproteobacteria; order Burkholderiales; family Casimicrobiaceae; genus PALSA-1003. The sequence continues at coordinate 15,025 of DATJZM010000107.1, forward strand.
CGGGATCGCCCATGAGCGTGCGGCAGATGGTGAGCATCTGCTGCTCGCCACCCGAGAGGACTCCGCCGGGCGCATCGGCGCGCTCGCGCAAGAGAGGAAACAGCGCAAACGTATCCTCGAGCGACCAGCGGGCCCCGCCGTTCTGGTGCGGCGGTTTCGCTCCGAGCAGGAGGTTCTCGCGGACCGTGAGCTCTGGAAAGATCGCGCGGTCCTCGGGAACATAGCCGAGCCCCCTGCGTGCGATCGCGTGCGGCTTGAGCCCGTCGATACGCTCACCCTTGAACTTCACCGCGCCGACCGGGCGGATCAGCCCCATGATCGTCTTGACCGTCGTCGAGCGTCCCGCACCATTGCGTCCGAGCAGGCTGATGATCTCGCCCTTGTCAACCCGGAACGAGACGCCCTGCAGGATGTGGCTCTTGCCGTAATAGGCGTGCAGCGCGTCGACCTCAAGCATGGAGGCTCGTCCCCAGATACGCCGCTTGCACGGTCGGATTCTCGCGGATGCGCGCGGGAGCGTCGGTGGCCACGATCTCGCCGTAGACGAGCACAGAGATCCGGTCTGCGAGATCGAACACCACGCCCATGTCGTGCTCCACGATCACCAGGGTCCTGCCGCTCGAGATGGAGCGGATCAGCTCGACGGCCCGCGCCGCTTCGGCGCGGCTCATTCCCGCCGTCGGCTCATCGAGCAGGATCACCCGCGCATCGCCCGCAATAGTGATCCCGATCTCCAGCGCGCGCTGCTCGGCATACGTCAGGATTCCCGCGCGAACGTCGCGACGCGCGACCATGCCGATCTGCTCGAGCACCCGATCGGTTCGCTCGTTGGCGTCGCGCAGTTTCGACACGTCGTGCCGGAACGAGTACCGATAGCCGAGCGACCAGAGCACACTGCAGCGGATGTTCTCGTACACGCTGAGGCGGGGAAAGATGTTCGTCACCTGGAAGCTGCGGGCGAGCCCTCGGCGGTAGATTTCGAACGGCGCAAGGCTCTCTATCGACTCGCCGGCAAGGCGGATCGAACCGCTGCTGGGCGCGAAGAGTCCGCCGATCAGATTGAACAGCGTCGATTTCCCCGCACCGTTGGGTCCGATAATCGCGTGCCGTTCGCCTTCGCGAATGTCGAGCGAGACACCGCGGATGATAGGTGTCGCGCCGAAGCGCTTGTGCAGATCGCGCAGCTGCAGCATTGAACGAGCGTTCTCGTGCCTTTCGCTCATCGGGCCGCCTCGCGCGAAGCCCCAGCCGCGCGAGCCTCCGCGCCGGCCCGCTCCCAGGCGCGCTCGACCAGCGGCCGGGTCCGGCGAAAGAGCAGCACTCCCATGGCAAGGAGCACGATTGCCGCCAGCCACGGCCACGGCGTCGAAGTGTCCAGATCCAGCGTGAACAGCTTGATCCGTGCGCCAGCATCGGGCTGGGTGGCGCGGCGATAGTTCATCTCGAGAAGCATGATCGCGCCCGCCGCGGCGATCAGCACAGGCACGGCGGCGATCGCATAGGTCTTGAGGACTTCGAGAAAGGCGCGCGTGCGCACGATCGGCCGATGCATCGAGAGGAGCCCCGACAGCCCGCCGGGTGCGAAGAGCACGGCCGCCATGAAGAACAGCCCCAGATAAAGCTGCCACGCAGTCGTGTAGTCCGAGAGGCTGATCTGCAACCAGGTGATGGTGATGGCGCCCAGGACCGCGCCGAAGAAATGCTGCACGCCGCCGATGTAGGCCATCAGCAGAACTGCGCCCGAACGCCCGGCGCCGACAGCCTCGGCGGCGACGATCTCGTAGTTCAGCGCGTGCAGCCCGCCCGCGAGACCGGCGAACATCGCCGCGACGGAGAACGCGACGAAGCGCACTCGCACCGGATCGTAGCCGATGAACGCCGCGCGCTCCGGATTGTCCCGGACGGCGTTGCACATCCGGCCGACAGGCGTACGCAGAAATGCCGCCATCAGCGCGGCGGAGAGGACCGACCAGAAAGCGATTACATAGTAGACCTGCAGCTGCGGCCCGAGCGTGAGTCCGAACGGATGCGGCCCGAGTCCGCGGTTTGCTGTTATTCCTTCCTCGCCGCCAGAGAATCCCTGCAGGATGCGCATCGCTGCGAAGACCAGCTCGCCGATGCCAAGCGAGATCAGCGCAAACACCACGCCCGCGCGCCGCGTCGTGACCGCCCCGAAGAGCATCCCGAAGAAAAGCCCCGCTGCCGCGCCGGCGAGCGGGACCAGCGGCATCGGGATCGGGAGGCCGCCGTTGATCGCCCGCATGAGATGGATGGCGGCGTAGCCGCCGAGGCCGAAGTACACGGCGTGGCCGAACGACAGCAGCCCCGTCTGACCGAGCAGTAGGTTGTAGGAGAGCGCGAACACCGCGGCGATGCCCATCTGCGAAAGCAACGACCGGCCGAAGTTGCCGTCGAGACCCGGCACATGAGGCAGGACGATCAGGATCGCGATCGCAATTAGCCAGGCCCGCTGCTGCGCTGCCCAGCGCCGCAGCCTGCCTCGCCGCGATGCACCGGTGCCGTGGCTTGCGCTGCTCACGCCTCGCGCGTGCCGAGCAGTCCGCGCGGCCGGACGATCAGCATGGCGACCAGCAGCAGGTACGGAATGAGCGGCGCCGCCTGGGCTATCTTAACCCCGGCGAGCTCGTAGAACGGCGAGTCGCGTCCCAGCGAGACGCGTAGCACGCTGAACAGATCGAGCAGCGAGTAGTCGAGCGCGACGGCGAAGGTTTGCACGATGCCGATCAGCATGGAGGCGATGAATGCCCCGGTGATCGAACCCAGGCCCCCCACCACAACGACGACGAAGACGATCGGTCCGAGCGCTGCCGCCATGTTGGGTTCGGTGAGGAGCGCGAAACCGGCGATGACCCCCGCGAGACCTGCCAGCGCGCTGCCGATCGCGAACACGAGCACGAAGATGCGCGGCACGTCGTGCCCGAGCGCGCTCACCATCTCGGGGTGCGAGAGCGCGGCGCGGATGATCAGCCCGATGCGCGTGCGGCGGAACGCGAGGTAAAGGAAGGCGAACATGCCTACCGAGATCGCCATCATCAGCACTTTGTAGGCCGGGTAGCTCGTGCCGAACAGCTGGAACGCCGGAAAGTCGATCACCACTGGTACGCGATTCTCGATCGGATTTCGACCCCAGATCATCACCACCGCTTCGACGATGAGGTAGGCGAGCCCGAAGGTGAACAGGATTTCCGCCACGTGGCCCTGGCGGTGGACGTGCCGCAGCCCGTAGCGTTCGACCGCGGCGCCCACCGCGCCCACCAGCAGCGGCGCGATCACCAGCGCCGGCCAGAATCCGATCCAGCGCCCGAGCTGATAGGAAAAGTACGCCCCGAGCATGAACATGCTGGCGTGGGCGAAGTTGAGCACGCCCATCAGGCTGAAGATGAGCGTGAGGCCGCTCGAGACCATGAACAGCAGCAGGCCGTAGACGACGCCGTTCAGGAGCGAGAAGGTGACGATCTCAAGCACGATACGGCCGTCTAGAGGGCGGGACGATCAATGCGCTGTTGTCGCCCCGGCGGAGGCCGGGGCCGAGTCTTCGCGGCAAGAACGCGATCGCCGGATGGCCTTGGATCCCGGCCTCCGCCGGGATGACGAGCTCAGTTCGGCCGCTGCATCTGACAGGTCGTCGGCATCGCCGTGTCCTTGGCGTTGACCTTGAGGTCGGTCTTGAATCCGAGCCCGGTGTGCTCGACGTCGAACTTGACGTTGTCCGAGAAGGTCGCCACGAACAGCGGTTGCAGCAGCTGGTGATTGTCGGCGCGCATCTCGACCTCGCCGACGCTCGTCGTCATCTTCATGCCTTCGAGCGCTCTCGCGACCTTCACCGGGTCGTTCGACTTCGCCTTCGCCGCGGCGGCCGCGAACATCATGAACGCCGTGTTGAGGCGATAGTAGGCGAATTCATCCTCCTTGCCGGTGAAGCGCTTTTTGAACGCAACGACGTCGGGATCGAGCTCCGGCGTGGCATTGTTGTGATACGAGGTCACGACCTTGACCACCCCGTTGCCGTCCTTCCCGATCGCCGTCGGCGCGCCGAGCGCGTCGGCGTAGAAGGTGTACCAAGTGACCTTGAGCCCGGCGTCCTTGCCCGCCTTGAGCAGCAGGAACATGTCGTTGCTCCAGTTGCCGGTGATCACCGTATCGGCGCCGGAGGCCTTGATCTTGGCGACGTAGGGCGAGAAGTCCTGTACTTTCTGCAGCGGGTGCAGTTCGTCGCCGACGATCTGGATGTCGGGCCGCTTCTCGGCGAGCATCTTGTGCGCGGCCGCGGCTACCGCCTTGCCGAACGAGTAGTCCTGGTTGATGAGGTAGACCTTCTTGATCTGCGGCTGCGTGGCGATCCAGTTGACCAGCGCCGTCATCTTCATGTCCACGTCGGAATCGAAGCGGAAATGCCAGAAATTGCACTTGGCATTGGTCAGCGCGGGATCGATCGCCGCGTAGTTGAAGTAGAGCACCTCCTTGCCCGGGTTGCGCTCGTTGTACTTGGCTACGGCGTCGGAAATCGCAAGCGCCACCGCGCTGCCGTTGCCCTGGAAGACGTAGCGTGCCCCTTCGTCGATCGCCTTCTTGAGCGCGATCAGCGACTCCTGCGGATCGACCTTGTTGTCGTAAAAGGTGATCGAGAGCTTCTCGCCGTTGAGCCCGCCCGCGGCGTTGATCTTGTCGATCTCGTAGGTAAAGTGCTTCTGAGCGTTGATTCCGGCGCTGGCCGCACCGCCGGAAAGCGGATCGATGAAGGCAAGCTTGACCTCGGCCGCTGCCGCACCCGTGGGGAGCGCCGCGGCGACGAGCGCCAGCGTGGCGAACACGAAAACCTGCAGCGACTTGCGCATGGCTCCTCCTTCCGACTTCGCGGCGCGCCGGGTCTTCGTGCTGTCGGGCTGCGCACCGGTCGCGCGGGGAACGCCGATGCTACCGGGCCGGGAGCCGCATTTCAAGCGAGGTACAATGAGCTTGAACAACCGGGCCGGAAGAGCCCGCCGCTGCCGGAAGGAGGAGATCGTGCTTGGCCTCATGATGGACACGCCGCTGATGATCTCGTCGCTGATTCGCCATGCGGATCGGTATCACGGCGACGCCGAGATCGTCTCCCGCACGGTGGAAGGCCCGATCCACCGCTATGGCTACCGCGACGCGCATACCCGGGCGCGGCGCCTGGCGCGTGCGCTCACTCGCCTCGGCGTCGTGGAGGGAGACCGCATCGGGACCCTGGCGTGGAACGGCTATCGCCACTTCGAGCTCTACTATGCCGTCTCGGGCATGGGCGCGATCCTGCATACGATCAACCCACGGCTGTTTCACGATCAGCTCGCGTACATCGTCAACCATGCCGAAGACGCGATCGTATTCTTCGATCTCACTTTCGCGGGGCTGGTCGAAAAGCTCGCCCCGGTCTGCAAGGGCGTGCGGCGCTGGGTGGCCATGACCGACAAGGCGCATCTTCCGCAGGCGAAGATCCCGGGCCTGATGTGCTACGAGGAGCTCTTGGCAGCCGAGGACGACGATTTCGACTGGCCGGTGTTCGATGAGAACACGGCCTCGAGCCTGTGCTACACCTCCGGCACGACCGGCAACCCGAAGGGCGTACTCTTCAGTCATCGCTCGACGATCCTGCACGCCTACGCGATCTCCCTGCCCGACACGAAGGGGCTTTCCGCCACAAGCTCGGTACTGGCGGTCGTGCCGATGTTTCACGTCAACGCCTGGGGCATTCCGTACGCCGCCCCGCTGGCGGGGGCGAAGCTGGTGTTTCCCGGCGCGGCTCTCGACGGCGCCAACCTCTTCGAGCTGATCGAGACCGAGGAGGTCGACAGCACGTCGGCCGTTCCCACCGTTTGGATGAACCTGATCGGCTACATGAAGCAGAATGGCCTGAAGTTCTCGACGCTCAAGCACACGACCATCGGCGGCTCCGCCTGCCCCGGCGCGATGATGAAAACGCTACAGGAAGAGTTCGGCGTTCACGTCGCGCACGGGTGGGGGATGACGGAGATGAGCCCGGTCGGGACCATGAACGCGCCGAAGAGAAAGCACACCGGGCTGTCGCCGGAAGCGCGGTTCGAGGTCGGACTCAAGCAGGGTCGTCCCCTGTACGGGGTCGAGATGAAGGTGGTCGACGCCGAGGGCAGGGAGCTGCCGCGCGACGGTAAGTCGGCGGGCAACCTCCTGGTGAGGGGGCCGTGGATACTCAGCCGGTACTACAAGGACGAAGGCGGCAATCCGCTCACGGCCGACGGCTGGCTGCCAACAGGCGACGTGGGCACGATCGACGCCGACGGTTACCTGCAGGTCACCGACCGCTCGAAGGACGTGATCAAGTCCGGCGGCGAGTGGATCAGCTCGATCGCGCTGGAGAATATCGCGGTCGGTCATCCGGCAGTGAGCGAGGCCGCGGTTATCGGAGTGCGGCACGCGAAGTGGGGCGAGAGGCCCTTGCTGATCGTCGTCAAGCGTCCCGGCGTGGAGCTCACCCGCGACGCGATGCTCGGCTTCTACGCGGGAAAGATCGCCAACTGGTGGCTGCCCGACGACGTGATCTTCGTCGACGAGCTGCCGCACACGGCGACCGGAAAGCTCTCGAAACTGACCCTGCGTCAGCAGTTCAGCGACTACCAGCTGCGCACCGGCTAGCCGGGCGCTTACGCGCGGCCGCGCTCGTGGCGCAACGCATCCTGCAGGCGCTGCTTCTCGGCGAGCACCCGGTTGGCGTAGCTGTTGTCCTCGTCGGCCAGTGCGCCGTTGTAGAGCTGCAGTCCGGCGACCTCGGTGCCGCCGCGCTTTATGTAGTCCTTCAGCACGCGCGCGCCGAGGCGGATGTTCGTCTCCGGGTCGAGGACCGAGTCGGACGTGTTGAACTTGTCCGCGTGGTAGTGAGGGATGACCTGCATCAGACCGACGGCGCCACCGTCGCTCTGCGCGATCGGGTTGAAGCGCGATTCCACCGCGATGACAGCCAGGATGAGCAGGGGATCGACTCCGCTGCGAGCACCGGCCTCGTAGGCGGCAGCGACGAGCCTGCGTGTGGCCTCGCTCGAAACGCGAAAGCGCCGGGCGACAGTGCCGGCGACGATCTCGATATCGCGCGCACGCGGCGTGGCGGTTTCACGCGCCGGGGCCGCTTCCAGCACCTCGAGTGGGGGTGCTGAAGGCGCTGCCACGGGGATGCGAACCGGAGTCGCCGCAACGGCGATCGCGGTGTGCTGGACCTCAGAGCTCGCCAGCAGGCTCGCGAGTCCCAGGCCCAGGATTGCGGCTACGGCACCTCCGCCGCTGCGCTTCCAGTGTTCCGCCGATCCCGATTTTCGGGGCTTTCCCAACAGCGCTTTCGTCGTCATGAGCACCTCCCGACGTTTGCCGCCGCGAGGCTTCGGGAACGCAACCCGCCTCGCTCGCGCGGCCTGTCACCTTGCTGCGATGACCAATCCCCCACCAGAGCTTTGTCGCTCTGACATTATTAAAAACAATACCTTACACGTCGCGGTACAGACCCAGCCATGGACCTCATCCGGCTTTGCTGCGACGCAATAATCGGCCGGCAGTATACAGGCCGTCATTCAATTGTCAATCGGCGGCGCAGCAAGTTACGACATCTTCTCAAGTTAACTCTCTAACCTTTTATTATATAAATCTAATTTTCTTCTTTCTTGCGAGCATAACCGAACGTTACCAGGCTGGGCGGAGGGCCAGCCCGCGCGGGCGAGTCGTCCTTGGAGTGCCTGGTAAATTGGTAAGTAAGTGCTAACAGCGTCGGGGAAACGCGCTAGGGGCACTTCGCCCGGGCGTCTGGCCCTCGGAATCTCGCTACCTCGAAGACGACCCTGCCGTCGGCCTGCCGATAGTCCTCGATCGCGGGCTCGGTTCCCCGGAGCTCGGCTCGCCACTGCTCCAGCCGCGCAGCTCGATCTCCGCTGATCAGGGCAACGACAACGCCCCGGCGCTGGCAGAGAAGGGTGCGCGCGACGTCGAAGTCCTCGTGATCCATCAGTTCGACTCGGCCCCCGGTCAGGAAAGCAACCGGCATCATCAGCCCCCAGTCAGGCAGAACCACGAGCGATTCTGGATCGCGCGCAACGTCGGCCGCGAATCGATTGATCGCATCGGAGTAGAGCCCGCTACCGCGAGACCGCGCGAGCATTTGGGCCGCCTCCACGTTGCCCGCGACGTTGAGGACGGCGAGCACCGAGCAGAGGGCTCCGAACGCGACCACGGCTGAACGAAAAGGGCGCTGGATGAGCGTCTTTGCCAGAGCCGAGGCTGCGATTGCGAGCGCTGCATAGGACAGGGGGACGAGTGGCATGTAGTGGTGCCCCCACAAGCGTCCACCAAAGAAAAGCGCGCCTCCCACAAAGGATGCCTGCAATGCCACCACCAGGCGAAGTGGCGCCGGTGCATCTCGGCGGACTTCCAGAATTGCCCAGATGGTCGCCGGAACGAGGATCAAGGTAACGAGCTTTAGTGGCCCTGTGATGCTTGGCGTGCTTTCACCGGAGATGATCGCGTTGTGCCAGGAATTGTCGAGCACTGAGGTTGCAACTGCGATGAAGTGCGCCACGCGGCCGCCGTACGGCGACGATGAATCGAATGCACCGAGCGCAGCCTGCGTCTCGTCGATGTACTTGAGAAGGCCCGCTACTCCCCCGGTTTGGTTCGCCAGCAGAGCATAGCCGACGATATAGAAGATCACTCCAGTGCCAAGGCCGAGCAGCCAGGCGGACAGGATTTTCAGGGCGACAGGTTGCCGGTCCTCGCGAGATCGCTCCTTTGCGACGAGGACGATTGCGGTCGCCATGACCGGCACGAAGAACGCATAGACGAAATAACCGTAGACGGCGAGGCCGCTGAAAAGGCCGCACAGAAACGACGCTCGCGCGATCGTTCTCGGAGGCGCCTTACTCTGCACGCGGCTCCACGCGGCAATCGACAACAACAGCCATGCCGAGGGAAACATGGTGATGTAGCTCTGCGTGCGGAATGCGTACACGAACGCGGGATCCATCGCCAACAGCAAGGTCGCGGGCGCAGCCCATCCAAGCCCGTCCGCCGTCCTTCGCAGTGCTGTGTAAAGGGAAATCAGCACGCCGGCTGCAAAGAGCATGTGCGTGACGCGCAGCCCGATCACCGTCGTGCCGAAGAGCCAGAAGCCGGGAAGGCCCAGCCAGAGTTGCTGTGAGCCGTGGTACAGCGACGTCAGTATCGTGATATGGTCGGCCACGTAGTTTCCCGGAAGCAGCCAGGCCGGAATCGGATACCCGCTCCAGTTCAGGATGCGCACGGCGAGATAATCAGGATCGACCTCATCCATGTAGACGCCGGGGAGTTCGATCTGACAACTGCCGACGATCCCGTAAACGATCAGGATGCCGAAGATCGGCAGCAACCGGACGATGCGATGCCGTGACCAGGCTCCTGCCGGATGCGCCGCGCGCTGAACAGGCGTACTCGGAATGGTCATTCAGGAAAAGTTTGCATCGCGCACGCGAGAGCAGTCCGACGCGTGCGAGTCCTTCCGGACCATAGAGACAAGGCCTTGAAAAAGCAAGATCACCTGCTCTGCGTCGCTCCGATGATGGACTGGACCGATCGTCATTGCCGGTACTTCCTGCGGCTGGTCAGCCCGCGCGCGCGGCTCTACACCGAGATGATCACGACCGGCGCGCTGATGTTCGGCAATGTGCCGCGCCATCTCGACTTCGACCCGGCCGAGCATCCGGTCGCGCTGCAGCTCGGCGGCAGCGACCCGCACGCGCTTGCGCACTGCGCACGTCTCGGCGAGGCGTGGGGTTACGACGAGATCAATCTGAACGTGGGCTGTCCGTCGGAGCGGGTGCAGACCGGCAGCTTCGGTGCGTGCCTGATGGCGGACCCTCGTCTCGTCGCCGAGTGCGTCTCGGCGATGCGCGAGGCCGTAGCCTTGCCGGTCACGGTCAAGCACCGCATCGGCATCGACGCCATCGAGGACTACGGCTTCGTGCGCGACTTCGTCGGCACCGTGGCGGAGGCGGGGGCCTGCGCCTTCCTCGTTCACGCGCGCAATGCCATCCTGAAGGGATTGTCGCCGAAGGAAAATCGCGAGGTCCCGCCGCTCAAGTACCACTACGTCCATCACCTGAAGCGAGACTTCCCTGAAGCCACCATCGTCATCAACGGCGGCATCGTCACCCACCAGGCCATCGCCGAGCAGCTCGCCCATGTCGACGGCGTCATGCTCGGTCGGACGGCGTACCACAACCCTTACCTTCTCGCAGAAGCGGAGGAGTACTGCTTTCCCGATGCGGGTGCACCGAGGACGCGGGCCGAGATCGTGCGCGCGCTGGTGCCCTATGCGCGCGCCCAGCTCCAATCGGGCGTCGCACTGCGGGCCATCGCCCAGCACGTGCTCGGGTTGTATCACGGAAGATCCGGCGTACGCGCCTGGCGGCGCATGCTCTCCGACGCCGCGCTGCTACGCACTGCCGGCCCGGAGCTCCTTCTCGCGGCGCTGCGCGAAGTGGAACCGGTGGCGGTCGCGGACGCTGCGTGAACCGTCAGCGCTGGCGCAGATCGTCTGCGATGTAGGCGCGGATGACGCTGTCGAAGTCGGGATCCGTAGCCATGCCGAGCGATGGCCCGAGCACGGGTGCGAATCGCGGCGGCCATGTGGCGACGATCCGCTCGATGACGGGGTCGGGCTGCCATGTGACGCGATCGGCGACCTCATCGCCGGCGATGCGCCGCAGCGCCGCGACCATTTCTCCCACGCTGACGCAAAACCCGGGAACGTTGACGGAGCGCGTGTGCGCGAACCTTGCGGCCGGCGCCTCGTGGCCGACGATGAGATTCGCGACGACCGTGCGCGGCGAGGAGACCCAGACGCGCGTCTCCGGCGCGACAGGGCATGCGGAGTCGACGCCGTTGAGCGGCTCTCGAATGACGCCGCTCGCAAACGATGACGCCGCCCGGTTGGGCTTTCCCGGGCGCACGGTAACCGTAGGCAAGCGCAGGGATCGGCCGTCGAGGTAGCCCTTGCGCGTCATGTCGTAAAGGAGGTACTCGCCGATCGCCTTCTGTGTTCCATACGAGGTCTGCGGCGTGAGCAGTGCTTCGTCGGGCACCGGGTCCGGCAGCGCCCCGCCGAATACGGCCAGGGAACTCGCGTAGACAACCTTGGGCGGCCGCGCAAGACGACGACAGCGCTCCAGCAGCGCGCGCATCGCATCGAGATTGACGCGCATGCCGGTGTCGAACTCCGCCTCGGCTTGTCCGCTCACCACGGCGGCCAGATGGAAGACCGTATCGGTGTCGGGGGAGACGACGCGCTCGATCAGCGCCGTATCGGCAAGGTCTCCGGTCACGACGGAGACACGGGAATCCGGCACTTGCGCCGCGAGCACGTCGAGCAGAACGAGCTGTCGCACCTCGCGCTCTTCGCCACGGGCGTCGGTGAGCCTGCCCCGGGCCAGGATGGATCGGGCGAGTCTGGAACCCAGGAAGCCGGCCGCGCCGGTGATGACGATTCGCATACGCAAGTCGCGAAGAGGAACCGCGCGGCCGCGAAGCAACCTCGAATTCGCGCGCGCGTCTCGCGCATTATAAGATGCACGCCGTGCGCTCGAGAATGATCGCAATGCTTCACGCGGGGTTGGGCAGCGGCGAACGATGAGCTCGGGATGACGCCGCCAGCCGTCACCGCCCCTGCATTGGAGAGCGTCTGCGCGGCCATTGGGAACGACCTTCCCGCCGTGGTGCCCGGGTTTCTGCCCGCACCCGTAGTCGACAGGCTTGCCGCCGAGGCGCGGCGCCGCGACGCGGCGGGCGATTTCCGCGCGGCTCGCGTCGGCCGCGGCGAGAGCCGCGCCGAGCGCATCGATATCCGCGGCGACCGGACGCTCTGGCTCGACGAGGCGACGCCGACGAGGGCCGAGACCCCGCTCTGGTGTGCGCTCGAAGCGCTGCGCGAGGCGCTCAACGCGGCGACGCTGCTCGGCCTGTTCAGCTTCGAGGGGCATTACGCGATCTATCCGCCCGGGGCATATTATCGGCGGCATCGCGACCGCTTTCGCGACGACGATGCGCGACTGTTGACCTGCGTGATCTATCTGAACGAGCGCTGGACGCGCTTCGACGGCGGAGCGCTGCGCATCTATCTCGGCGGGCGCGATGTTCGCGACGTGCCGCCGATCGGCGGGACCCTCGTGTGTTTCCCGGCGGAGCGTTACGAGCACGAGGTGCTTCCAGCCAAACGGGACCGGCTCGCGCTCAGCGGCTGGTTCCTGCGCCGCGTCTGAAGGCCGCAGGTGACGAGCGTTCCCCGCAAGTTGATCATCGCCACCCGCCGCTCGGCGCTCGCCCTCTGGCAGGCCGAGCACGTGCGCGACCGGCTCGTGGCGATCTACCCGCAGTGCGCGGTCGAGCTGCTGGGGCTGACCACCCAGGGCGATCGCACGCTGGACCGCTCGCTCGCCGACATTGGTGGCAAGGGGCTCTTCATCAAGGAGCTGGAGCAGGCGATGGCGGATGGACGCGCAGATCTCGCCGTGCACTCGCTCAAGGACGTGCCGATGGAGATGCCGCACGGCTTCGTGCTGGCCGCGATCATGGCGCGCGAGGATCCTCGCGACGCGTTCGTCTCCCTGCGCTATCGCTCGCTCACCGAGCTCCCCGCCGGCAGCTCGGTCGGGACATCGAGCCTGCGCCGCGAGGCGCAGTTGCGCGAGCGCTATCCGGAGCTGCGCGTCGAGCCGTTGCGCGGCAACGTCAACACCCGCCTGCATCGGCTCGATCAGGGCAATCATGCTGCGGTCATCCTTGCGGCGGCGGGCCTCAAGAGGCTCGGCTTCGCGGACCGCATCGCGGCGCTGCTCGACCCGGCGGAAAGCCTGCCAGCTATCGGGCAGGGGGCGCTCGCGCTCGAGTGCCGCGCGGATCGCGGCGACGTCATCGACGCGCTCGCGAGGCTCGCCGATCGCGAGAGCGCGCTCGCCACGTCTGCGGAGCGCGCCTTCGGGCTGGCGCTCGCCGGCGACTGCCGCACGCCTCTGGCCGCCTACGCGATGCAGCGCGACGGCGAGCTGTGGCTGCGGGCGCTGATCGCGAGCCGCGATGGCCGGCGGGTACTGCGCGGCGAGCGCGCGGGTCGCTGCGCCGGTCTCGACGATGCGCGTGCGCTGGGCGAGGCGCTGGGCGCAGAGTTTCTCGCCCGGGGCGCGGCCGCCATTCTCCGCGACGCGACATGAGCGAGATGGTCCGCGGACCGCTCGGCGGCGCGGGGATCGTGGTCACGCGACCGGCACGCCAGTCCGCCGGCCTGGCGAAACAGATCGCGGCGCTCGGCGGCACGCCGCTGATCTTCCCTTCGATCGTGATCCTTCCCCCTCGCGATCGCGGAGCGCTCGAAGAAGCGCACCGTCGTCTCGCAGAGTATGCGTACGCGATCTTCGTGAGCGCCAACGCGGTCGAGTTCGGCGTCGTCGACCGTGCGTCCTGGCCTCCGGGGTTGATTGCCTTCGCACCCGGGCCCGGCACGGCGACGGCCCTGCGCGAGGCTGGCGTTCCGGACGTGCGCCTGCCGGCGACGACCATGGACAGTGACGGCCTGCTGGCGCTGCCGGAGTTCGCCGACATCGCCGGCAAGCCGATCGTCATCTTCCGCGGCGGGGGCGGTCGCGACCTGCTGCCCGACGCGCTGCTTGCGCGCGGAGCCCGGGTCGCGCAGGTCGATTGCTATCAGCGAGCGCGCCCGACGTCGAGTCCCGCCGGCCTCATCGAGGCATGGCGCGGGCACCGGGTCGACGCGGTCACGATCACGTCGAGCGAGGGGCTGACCAATCTGTGGGATCTGCTCGATGCAGAAGGACGCCGCTACTTGCGCGCCACCCCCGTCTTCGTCCCGCACGCGCGGATCGGAGAGCACGCGAGAACGCTCGGACTCGCCACGGTCGTCGTCACGCCGCCCGCCGATGCCGGATTGCTCGCCTCGTTGCTAGAATACTTCGCCGCCGGAAAAACGAAGAACACATGAACCCTGCCGAAATCCTCGTCACCGCTGCACTGCCCCCGTTTCTGTACGACCCGCTCCGGGCCGGGTATCGCTGCCACGATTACTATCAGGCGGCCGACAAGGCTGCGCTGCTCGCCCAGGAGGGCGGCAGCGTGCGCGGTCTCGTGCAGGGAGGCCACACGCAGACCCCGACGTCGCTTCTCGACGCGCTGCCGAAGCTCGAGCTGATCTCGGTATTCGGCGTGGGCTACGACGGCGTCCCCGTCTCCTACTGCAAGAAGCGCGGCATCAAGGTGACCAATACGCCCGACGTGCTCACCGACGACGTCGCCGATGTTGCGCTGGGGCTCATCCTGATGACCGGGCGCGGCTTCGCGCGACTGAATCGCTTCGCGCGCTCGGGAGAGTGGAAAAACCGCGGGCCGGAGCTCACGACCAAGCTTGGCGGGAGGAAGGTCGGCATCCTCGGACTCGGGCGCATCGGCAAAGCCATCGCCAGGCGCGTGAGCGCGATGGAGATGAAGGTCGCCTACACCGGCCGCAAGCCGCAGAACGTGCCGTACGAATTCGTGCCGGATCTCGCAGGGCTCGCCGGCGCCGCCGATTTCCTGGTCGTTGCCTGTCCAGGCGGCGAGGCAACGCGCAACATCGTCGATGCCGGCGTGCTCGCCGCGCTGGGCAAGAAGGGGACGCTCATCAACATCGCCCGCGGGTCCATCGTCGACGAGCGCGCGCTTGTCGAAGCTCTACAGGCGGGGACGATCAACGGCGCCGGTCTCGATGTCTTTGCCGACGAGCCGCACATCCCGGCCGAGCTCCTCGCCATGGACAACGTCGTAGTGCTGCCGCATGTCGGCAGTGCGACGCGCGAGACGCGGCAGGCGATGGGCGATCTGTGCAAGGCGAATCTCGATGCGTACTTCTCGGGCAAAGGCGTGCTGACGCTCATCCCCGAGCTCGCCTAGCCGGTCTTTCCGGCAGCATCACTGCGGCCAGCGAAGCGAGCACCATCGCCAGCGCGAGGAATTCGCTCGCGCCCGGTCGCTCGCCCAGGAACAGCATCCCGGAGAGGACGCCGACTACCGGCACCGGCAGCGAGGAGAGCGAGCTCACGGCAACCGGCAACGTGCGCGCCATGCGGAACCACGCCCAGTGCGCGAGCGTGCCGGCGAGGAAGATGTTGTAGAGGACCGCGAACCACGCCGTGTTCGACATCGTCGCGAGAGACCGCGCTGCGTGCGGGTCGACGAGCGGCGCGGCGATGGCGATCGGAATCCATCCAACGAGCATCATCCAGCCGGTCAGCGTGTTCTGCGGCAGCGCCGGAGCCCAGCGCCGCAACAGCACCGTGCCAAAGCCCCAGCACATCGCCGCCCCGACGATGAGAAGCGCGCCGACCGGGGCCCGCTGCACGTGGGCGATGTCCTCCCCGAGCAGGATCAGCATGCCACCCATGCCCACCAGCAGGCCCGTGAGCTTGCGTCCCGATAGCGGCTCGTGCAGCAGCCACAGCGAGAACAGGACGCTCCAGATGGGAAGCGTGAAGGCGAGAATCGCCGAGCGACCCGCCGGCAGCTGCTGCACGCCGAAAACGATCAGCGTGTTCCAGGCGGTGATGTTGAGGAACGCAAGCGTTGCGACTTGCGGCCACAGCGCGCGCGGCACGCGAACCGAGCTGCCGGAGAGCCTCGCCGCCAAGAGCAGCCCCAGCCCGGAAAAGCCGAGCGAGGCGGCACGAAACGTGAGGGGAGCTAGCTCGGTGACGCCGATCTTCAGGATCGGCCAGTTGCATCCCCAGACGACCGCAAGTATGGCGACGAGCAACAGGCTCGACGCCGGAACGGCATGTTGGGTGCCGGTCCCCGGCGATGCGCTCATCCGCGAGAGCGCGGGGCGTCCAACGCTTCGCCGTATTTCGATTGGTGCAGGGCGCGGGCCTGCGTCACCCATTGGTCGCGGACGATGCGCCCCGGAAACTCCGGCAGCTTCGCGTCGAACTCGGCGACGTCGCGCTCGTTCCAGCGTGCGATCTGGCGGAACGTCGTCACCCCGAGCGTGTGCAGCATGCGCTCGAGCACCGGTCCGACCCCGACGATGAGCTTGAGATCATCGGGTCCGGCCGCCCCGGACAGTATCGGCGGCGGCGCGTTGTTCTCGATATCGACGATGAGCTGGCGATAGCGCAGGGCGTCTGCGCGCGCACCGGCGAGCTCCTTCGACAGCTGCTCGCGCTCGCGTGCGAGCTCCTCGCGCCCGGACTGCACGGCGTCGCGCTCGGCGAGTTCGCGCCGCAGCAGCGCCGCCTCGGTGTCCCGGCTGCGGATCAGCCGGGCCTTTTCATCGCCGAGCGGGTCCGCAGCGACGGCCACGCCGTGCGGGTCGGAAGACCAGCGGCTCTCCGCGCGCTGCGAGGCGTTCTGTCCCGGAGCCTCTTTCGCGAAGGAGCCTTTCGCCGCATCGGGAACGCTTACCCGACGCAAGGCTGCCCGCGCGCCGAAGAAGTAGCCGCCCAGGGCAGCGAGCGCGAGGAGAATGATGATCGAGACGACGGCCACGTTTGGGCAGTTTCGGGACCAGCAGGTTGGGGACCGGCGCGGGGCTCACTCTGTTCTTCGCTGCCGCCGTGCCCGCGCTCGGCGGCGAGAAGGGAATTCTAGTCGAGCCGGCGCAACCGAGCCAGATGCGCCGTCGTGGCGTTCGCATATCCTGCTACAATCGCCGGCCGAGCGAAGTATTCCCCGCCGGCAATTTCCCCTCGAGATGAACGGCCAGCAGGACGACGCCAACGCGCCAGCATCGCCGACGCCCGCGCTGTCGGCAGGCACTGCGGGGCGTCGGACGCTCTGGGCTGTTGGCGCCTTCGCATTGCTCGCCGTCGCGATCGCTGCGGTCTGGATTGATGAGCGCAACGCGCAGCGCCGGCTGCGACTCGAGGTCGCGGAGCGCCTGACGGAGCTCGAAGCCGTCGACAAGGCGACCCACGCCGCCGTGAAGGATGCGCAGGACAACATGCGCGACGTCCAGGCGAAGGTCGCGCTGCTGGAGAGTCGCCTCGCCGAGTCGCAGACGCAGCAGGCCGCGCTGGAGGCGCTCTACCGGGAGCTCGCGCCTGCGCGCGACGAGTGGGCGTTGACCGAGATCGAACAGGTGCTGCTGCTCGCGAGCCAGCAGCTGCAGATTGCAGGCAACGTGTCGGGAGCGCTCGCGGCTCTGCAGCTCGCCGACACCAAGTTGCAGCGCCTCGACCGGCCTCAGTTCGTTCCGCTGCGCCGTGCGCTCGCGCGCGACATGGATCGCCTGAAGGCCGTTCCGTACGTCGATGTGGCGGGCCTCTCGCTGCGGCTCGACCAGGCGATCGCTGCCGTCGACGGCCTGCCGCTTGCGCTCGAGGAGAGGCTGCCGGCTCCGGCCTCGCCTTCGCCGCCGCCGGATGAAGCTCCCTGGCGCCGCTTCCTGCGCGAGGTCGGGCAGGAGCTGCGGCAGCTCGTGCGCATCGAGAATCTCGATCGCCCAGAGGCGCCGCTGCTCACGCCGCAGGAGCAGTACTTCCTGCGCGAGAACCTGAAGCTGCGCCTGCTCGCAGCGCGATTCGATCTGCTCTTCCGCGACCAGGCGAACTTCCGGGCGGACGTCGGTGCCGCCGAGGCGTGGCTCAAGAAGTACTTCGATACGCGTGCCAAGCCCGTGCAGTCGATTCTGACCCTGCTCGGGCAGATCAAGGGCACCGACATGGGCGCGGAATTGCCGGGACTCGCAGGCAGCCTGGACGCGGTGCGCGTGCTGCAGCTCGCGCGCGAGAAGCGGCTGCGCTGAGACTCGGGGCGCGCGCATGCGCATCCTGTTCTGGTTTCTGCTGCTCGCCGCCGCCGCGGTCATCGCGGCGCTTGCTGCAAAGCTGAGCCACGGCTACGCGCTGCTCGTCTCGCCTCCGTATCGCATCGAGCTGTCGCTCAATCTGCTGCTCATTCTCGTCGTCGGCGGTTTCCTCGCGCTCTATCTCGCTTTTCGCCTCGTCGCGCGTACCCTGCAGCTTCCGGTCCAGGTCCGGGCGTGGCGGGAGCAACGGAACCGCGACCGGGCGCGCGCCAAACAGGATGCGGCTGTCATCGCCCTGCTGGAGGGCCGCTATGTCCGGGCGCAGCAGGACGCGGAGGCGGCTCTCGCGCTGCCGCAGTCTTCGGGCCTTGCGGCGCTCGTCGCCGCGCGGGCGGCGATCGATGTGCGTCAGTTCGACAAGGCCGAAACCTTCCTTGCGCGCAGCGAATCGCAGCCGAAGAGCCTTGCCGTGCCGAGGCTCACGCTCGCTGCCGAGAGCGCACTCGAGCAAGGCCAGCCGCAGGAGGCGCTGCGGCTCCTGCAGTCACTCAAGCAGGAGGCGGGCATGCACACGGCGGCGCTGCGCCTGGAGCTGCGGGCGCTGCAGGCGGCCCGCCGTTTTCCCGACATTCCTCCGCTCGTCGAGCAGCTCGTGAAGCGCAAGGTGTTCGACGCAGCGCAAGGCGAGCAGGTCCGCATCGCGGCGCAGCGCGAGCAGCTGCGCGCGCTTGCCCACGACGCTGCGGGTTTGCGCGATGCGTGGAGCAGGTTGCCGGAGGCTACGCGTATCCAGCCGAAGGTCGCGCGCGCGGCGGCGCTCAGCTTTCTGCAGCTCGGTGGAGACCGCGAGGCAGCGGCGATCATCGCAAACAGCCTGGAGCAGGAGTGGGACTCCGAGCTCGTCGATCTGTACGCGGAGTGCAGGCTGGCGGACGGCACCCGGCAGCTCGAGCAGGCGGAGCGATGGCTTTCGTCGCGCAGCCAGGATGCGGCGCTGCTGCGCGTGCTCGGCCTGCTCTGCCAGCGGCAGCAGCTCTGGGGCAAGGCGCAAACCTACCTGGAGGCAAGTCTCGCCGTCGACAACGACTGGCGCACGCAGCTCGCGCTGGGGGAAATGCTCGGTCGGCTGGACCGAACCGCGGAAGCGAACTCGCATCTCGCCTCTGCGCTCAAGCTCGCCACCGATGAGCTGCGTCGGCGCTGAACGGGTCGGGCTGTGGGCTTACTTCGAGCCCTGCGGGCGTTCCTTGCGCAGATCGAATACGGCGATCTGTGCGTCGCGATATATCGCCGCGCCCAGTTTCGCTTCGATCGCCGGCAGACACGCGGCGACGTCCGGCCACTCCAGGAGGGCGGTATCGGGCGGCGTCTTCCAGGGTGTGAGGTGCATGACGAGGTAGTCGGCGCCGTAGTTCTTGCCGGCGAGCACGCTGGAGAGATGCGCGAACTCGTGCAGGCGCAGCGCCCTTGTCGTGGCGGGGTACTCGCCGTAGCTGCGCACTCCGCAAACAGGGGTGACCAGCCCGATCTTCACCTTTTGGCGGTGTATCTCCTGATACCACGGATGCGGGTTGAAGTTCGACTCCAGATTCCACGGGGCCTCGATCAGGGTGAGCGACGCGGGCGGGCGTTGTGCGAGCTGGCGGTAGAACTCCGGCACCGGATCGCGAGGCACGAGCTGCACGTAGGGGTTGTGCGCAGGATCGTAGTCGTACTGAAAGCGCAGGTGGCCGGTGAACTGGTTGGGGTAGTAGAGGTAGCTCGGCATCGGCCCTGCCCACCAAAGCAGCGCGCCGAGGGCGGCGGCCGCACCGGCGCGCAGCGACGTGCCCGGCAAACGGTCGAGACACGCCGCGGTCCCCTCGGCGAGAAACAAGAGCAGCAGCGGCAGCGCCGGCAGACAGTAGCGCGCGAGCACGAGCGGGTGGTTGATGTTCAGCGAGTGCGCCGAGGCCACCACGGCGGCGCCGCCGAGCCCCACCACGCCGAAGTAGAGGACCTCGTCGCGATCACGCGACCAGCGGCAGGCGACTCCGTACGCCGTCAGCAGGAGCAGGACAATCAGCGCCTCGGGCCGAGCGACGCCGAAGAGCAGCAGCGTCGTGCGATACGCGCTCTCCAGGGTCACCGAATCCAGGCCGGCTCTCGACCAGAATGTCGCCCAGTCGTAGTAGAGCGGCGGACCGAGAGCCGCGGCAAGCGGTATCGCGGTGGCGGTGCCGAGGGTGAGCAGCCTGCGCGTGGCGGTCCACGCTTGTTTCGCATCGCGCCGCACGAGCGCACCGACGATCCCCGTCGCGCCGCAGTAAACAAAGGGCAGCAGCGTGAAGGGCAGCGTGGTCGGCAGAAGATATCCGGCGAGAAACGTCGTCCCGGCGTAGGTCGCGCCCCAGCCGGGAGATCCGTCCGCGCGCTTCCACCAGCGGCGGAAGCCCACGATCGCGAACAGCGTTAGCAGACTCGTCAGCGCGTACGGTCGCGCTGTCCGACTGTGATAGACGAGCAGCGGGGAAATCGCGAGCAACACCACCCAGGTGGCGAGCACCGGCAGCGAGCTTTCGCGCCGGAGCAGCGCGGGAGCGGCCAGCAGCAGCGCCACGCCGGCGATGAGCATCGGCAAATGCATCGTCCGTTCGGTGAGTCCGCCATGCAAAAAGAGGAAGCGGTAGTAGAGCGTCAGCGGAATGCTGTGGTCCGCGTAGCCGAAGCTCGTTGCGATACCTGCCGCGTCCGAGGCGAGGAGCTTGTTGAGCGCATGCCACTCGTCATCGAGCACGACCTGAATGCCGAGCTGGTACCAGCGCAGGAAAACGCCGACGAGAACGGCCACCGCTAGCAGCACCTGCCACGGCAGCGTGCCGCGCCCGGGCGTGGACGCCGCGTGCCCCGGCATCATGACGCGGACGATGGCCCTCGGGGGGTGGTCGGCAGGCGCAAATCCGGGCTTGAAGAGAAGATCCGCGGCTGCAAGATGCGCCAGCGCCACAGCCGGTACTGCAGGCTTGTCCAGAGCACGCCGAAGCCGTAAACGACGGCGCGTCCGAAGCTGATCTGGCTGCTCTCGGGTGCGTAGCGCGTGGGGCAGGATATCTCGCCGATGCGGACCCCGAAAGCGAGCGCCTGCATCAGCATCTGGTTGTCAAACACAAAGCCGGAAGAGTTGGCCGCGAGCGGCAGCGTCTCGAGAACGCGGCGCGAGAAAGCCCGGTAGCCGCTGTGGAACTCCGAAAGCCTTGCGTTGCAGATGATGTTCTGCACCGTCGTGAGAATCCGATTGGCGATGTACTTGTAGCGCGGCATTCCGCCGGCGAGAGCAGACTTGCCGAGCATGCGCGAGCCGAGCACGAGCTCGTAGACGCCGGAGGCGACCATCGCCGCCATCGCCGTAATGAGGCGCGGCTCGTACTGATAGTCCGGGTGGAGCATCACGACGATGTCGGCGCCCTGTGCCAGAGCCAGCTCGTAGCAGGTCTTCTGGTTGGCGCCGTAGCCGCGGTTCTCCGGATGACGGTGCGTAGCGATGCCGAGCCGCCGCGCGAGCGCGAGGGTGGCGTCCCTGCTCGCATCGTCGACGAGCAGCACGAGGTCGACGATGTCGTGAGGGATCGCGTTGAAGCAATCCTCCAGCGTCCTCTCGGCGTGGTACGCCGGCATCACGACGACGATTTTCTGTCCGTGCAGCATGTGCGGATCGAGCTCGAGGCGGCTCGC
>DATJZM010000108.1:0-7076 GCA_035499135.1 Casimicrobiaceae bacterium
GCCCTACCCATAAGGGCCATGAGGACTTGACGTCATCCCCACCTTCCTCCGGTTTGTCACCGGCAGTCTCCCTAGAGTGCCCTTGCGTAGCAACTAGGGACAAGGGTTGCGCTCGTTGCGGGACTTAACCCAACATCTCACGACACGAGCTGACGACAGCCATGCAGCACCTGTGTTACGGCTCCCTTTCGGGCACACCCGCTTCTCAGCGGGCTTCCGTACATGTCAAGGGTAGGTAAGGTTCTTCGCGTTGCATCGAATTAATCCACATCATCCACCGCTTGTGCGGGTCCCCGTCAATTCCTTTGAGTTTTAATCTTGCGACCGTACTCCCCAGGCGGACAACTTCACGCGTTAGCTGCGGTACTGAGAAATCGCTTCCCCAACACCTAGTTGTCATCGTTTAGGGCGTGGACTACCAGGGTATCTAATCCTGTTTGCTCCCCACGCTTTCGTGCCTGAGCGTCAATCTCAGCCCAGGGGGCTGCCTTCGCCATCGGTGTTCCGCCACATCTCTACGCATTTCACTGCTACACGTGGCATTCCACCCCCCTCTGCCGGATTCAAGTCCCATAGTTTCCACTGCAATTCCCAGGTTAAGCCCGGGGCTTTCACAGCGGACTTGCGGGACCGCCTACGCACGCTTTACGCCCAGTAATTCCGATTAACGCTCGCACCCTACGTATTACCGCGGCTGCTGGCACGTAGTTAGCCGGTGCTTATTCTGCCGGTACCGTCAAAAACCGCAGGTGTTATCCGCGGCCTTTTCTTTCCGGCCAAAAGAGCTTTACAACCCGAAGGCCTTCTTCACTCACGCGGCATGGCTGGATCAGGGTTTCCCCCATTGTCCAAAATTCCCCACTGCTGCCTCCCGTAGGAGTCTGGGCCGTGTCTCAGTCCCAGTGTGGCTGATCATCCTCTCAGACCAGCTACCGATCGTTGCCTTGGTAGGCCTTTACCCCACCAACTAGCTAATCGGACATCGGCCGCTCCCATAGCGCAAGGCCTTGCGGTCCCCTGCTTTCATCCGTAGATCGTATGCGGTATTAATCCGGCTTTCGCCGAGCTATCCCCCACTACGGGGCACGTTCCGATGTATTACTCACCCGTCCGCCACTCAGGTGAGAGTTGCCCCTCACCCGCGTGCGACTTGCATGTGTAAAGCATGCCGCCAGCGTTCAATCTGAGCCAGGATCAAACTCTTCAGTTCAATCTCTGCAAGAAACTCATACTGACGTTGACCAAGTTCGCTTGACCCGCGCCTGCACCGGTTGCCCGGTACCTGCGAAGGTCGCTTTCCTGGCCACGGGTCGGAGATCGTGAAATCGTCCGGCCCGCTTTGCTTCAGTGTGAGCACTACGAAGCTTCGTGCACCCGAGCACCAAAAATGCCCGAGCGACCCCACCCCGAGCGCCCACACCTATCGGTTGTTCAGATTGTTAAAGAGCGGCGCCGGAAAACTAGGCGCGAAGAGGTGGAATTATACCGCACAAACGGGTCGGGTCAACAGTCCCTTAGCCGGTTTTCCGCAGGTTATCGACCCGTTCTCAGGCCTGTCGTATCGGCGCTGATAGAATGCGTGCTCTCGTCTGCGTCGTCCGGCTCTTCTCCGAAGCAATATCGGCTCTCGTTGGCCGCTGCGACCCGCGGAAAGCCGCCCGGGCAGGGGCCATCGCAATCTCTCGAAAGCGCGACCGCACTCCGATGTCTTCCGAATCGCTCGCCCCGGCTGTGCCTCGGCCGGTAGCGCCCGCACGCAGAGCGTGGACGGCACTCGCTTCGTTCATTCTGGCGACCGCGCTCTGTCTGGTTGGCTATCTCTCGCTCACCGCTCATGGCAGGTGGATCGGCGGCGCCGTGCCCAAGCGCTGGAATGCGGACGATTTCTCGGTGCAGCGCGGAACTGCGCGCCTCGGCAAGGACGGTCTCACCGTGCTCGCCCCGGACGAAACCGACACGGTGGTAATCTCGCTCAATACCACGTTTCGCTCGTCCGACTACCCCGTGATCGCCTGGCGTGCAGTGAACGTTCCAGACGACGTGCGGGCGGCCCTGCTCTGGTACAGCGACTACAAGTCATCGCGCATGTCCACGCGCGCGCTCGCTGTCGAAGCGGGGCAGATCGCTTCGGTCGATCTCGGCAACGACCCCGACTGGATCGGAACGATTGGCGGGCTCGCGTTGGTGCTGCGGGGGCATTTCTCCCAGGCGGTGACGATTCGCGGCGTGATCGCGAAGTCGATGACGCCGCGCGAGATCCTTGCCGATCGGCTGCGCGAATGGCTCGCGTTCGAGCCCTGGAACGGGGCGTCGATCAACACGGTCACCGGCGGCGCCAACGTCCAGGAGCTGCCGCTTCCCGCCCTGCTGGCTGCCATAGCAGTGCTCGGCTCGCTCATCTACGCCGCCCTGTCGCGATGGGCTCCTCGTGCTGTCGGCTCCTTTCGGCCCGAAGTCATCGGCTACGTTTTCGTCGCCGCCTGGCTGCTGCTCGACGCCCGCTGGCAGTGGAACCTCGCTCGACAGACTGCGCGGACCTACGACCGGTACGCGGGGAAGTCGTGGCAGGAGCGGCATCTCGCCGCCGAAGACGGGGAGCTCTTCGCCTTCATCGAGAGGGCGCGCGAGCAGCTTCCCCCTGTCTCGGCGCAAGCTCCTCGCGTGTTCATGGTCGCCAGCGCGAACTACCTTCGCGATCGAGGCGCGTATCACCTCTATCCCTACAACGTGTACTTCGATCCTTGGCAGGACACGATGCCTCCCGCGTCCGCGCTGCGCAGCGGCGACTACCTCGTCGTCTACCGTCGCGGCGGCGTCCAGTATGAACCCGCGGAAAGACGGCTGCGCTGGGATGGCGGAGCGCCCATCGCCGCCGAGTTGCTGCTCGCCGATACCGGGGCGGCGTTGTTTCGCATTCTTTAAGCGATGAGCTACGTCGCGCTCGCGTCGGGATGGGCTCTCGTCTGGCTGCTCGGCGTTGCCCTGCTTCTCGCGCTCGACTGGCCGCGCGGGGGTCCGGACGGGAACCCGGGACGCGCAGCGCTGCGGCTGGGCTTCGGGTTCATCGTCGGAGCTCTGCTGCTCACGTTGTGGATGCGTGTCTCGAGCGCGCTCGGATTGCGTTTCTCCTGGGTCGCGCTCGGACTGCCGCTCGCTCTCGCCGCCGCGGGACTGCTCGCGCTGGCCGCGCGGCGCGGCGCGCTCTCGTACGCCGCGACGACGGCTGCGATTGCGAGGCTCTGGCACCCGGGGCTGTCGCGCTGGCAAAGACTCGCCTGGCTGCTGCTGCTCGCCTGGCTCGTACTGCGCCTCGCGCTGCTGGGGGCGGAGGTCGCGTGGCAACCGCTCTATCCGTGGGATGCGTGGGTGCAATGGGCAACCAAGGCACGCGTGTGGTACGAGTTGGGTCGCATCGTTCCGTTCGAGCAGGCCGATGTCTGGCTCGCCGGGTCCACCGGTGCGTACTTCGATGCTGCGCCACGCGTGCCCGCCACCGTGCCGCTGCTGCAGGTCTGGAGTTGCGTGGCGCTCGGGCGCTGGGATGACTCCGCGATGAACTGGCCTTGGCTCCTCACGTTGCTCGCGATGACACTCGCCATCTACGGTGTGCTGCGCGACCAGGGCTTGGGACAACTCGCCGCGCTGACGTCCGCCTATCTGGTCGCGTCGATCCCGCTGGTCGGCGTGCATGTGGCGCTCGCGGGCTACGCCGACCTCCTGCTGGCCGCGGCTTACCTGCTGGCGGCGTTGACGCTTTATCGGTGGACGCGCGCTCGCGATCGGCGCGACGCTTGGCTCGCCGTCGCGCTCGCTGCCTGCTGTCCGCTCATCAAGGCGCTCGGCGTCGGCTGGGCCCTAACCTTGCTGGCCGGGGTCGCCGTGGCAGTGATGCCGTCGCGCGGCGTCAAGCTTGTCGCGATCGCGTTGACAGTCGTGGGGCTGGGGCTACTCGGCACCGGTCAGCTCGGCTTCACGGGCTCGGGCCAGCAGTTCGCACTCGCCTTCCAATCGTCGTGGTCCTCGCTCGCACAGAACGAGTTGCTGTTCGCGAACTGGCACTTGTTCTGGTACGCCGCGATCGCGCTCGTGGTGTTTGGCGGGCGGCTCCTCGTGCGGGCGCCGCTCGCACCGCTGTCGATGATCGCAGCGGCGGGCGTCGGGCTGCTCATCGTCGTCTTCGCCTATCCGGGCCTCGTTGCCCTCGCCGGCGACTACACAACCGTCAACCGCGCAACGCTGCAGCTCGCGCCGCTGCTCATCTGCCTCGGCGCGCTGCTGTGGCGCGAGCTCACTGCGGCGCTTGCGCCGCCACCGGAGGCCGCGCCTGTGCCGGCCGCTGTCGATGCTTGAGCTCGCGCAGGTCACGTTGTGTTGCATCGACACGGCCAACCCGGGGCTCGCGCTGCGCGCCCTGCGCCTCTCGAGCGCCGGGATCCGTTTCGCCCGCACGCTGCTGCTGACCGACCGCCCCCAGGAAGCACAGGGAATCGAGGTGCGCACGATCGCCCCGCTCGCTTCGCGCGAGGAATACTCCGCCTTCGTCTTGAAATCGCTGCTCCCGCACGTCGACACAGGCCACGTCCTGCTCATCCAGTGGGACGGCTACGTCGTTAACCCGCAAGCCTGGCGCGACGATTTTCTTCGCTGCGACTACGTCGGAGCGAAATGGTTCTGGCACAACGACAGCCATCGGGTCGGCAACGGCGGCTTCTCGCTGCGCTCGCGCAAGCTGCTCGCGGCGTTGCAGGACGAGCGGATCCAGCTTGCGGGCAACGAGGACGAGACGATCTGCCGTGCATTCCGGCCGCTGCTCGAGCGCGAGCACGGCATCGTGTTCGCCTCCGAGTCGCTCGCCGAAGAGTTCGCGTTCGAAGCCGCCTATCCGGTCGGCAAGCCCTTCGGCTTTCACGGTCTGTACAACTTCTGCCGCGTCGTGCCGCCGCGTGAACTCGCCGAGCTCACCGGCGAGTTCACGCCGGAAATCGCACGCTCGCCGCAGCTGCTGCAGCTCGGACGCAACTGCCTCGCGCTCGGGCAGTGGCTGCCCGCCGCCGCGATCTTCCGAAGGATCCTCGAAGCGGCGCCCGACAGCGCCGAAGCGCGCGCGAGCCTGGCAACGGCGGAGGGCAACCTAGCGATCGCGCCGCCCGCGGGGCGTAACGATCCATGTCCCTGCGGCAGCGGCAAGCGCTACAAGCATTGCCACGGCGCGGCTGCGGCGCCGCAACCCGCGGCGCGCAGGCTCCAGGAGGCGCTCGACGTCCATCGAAGCGGCGATGTGGAAGCCGCATTTCCTATCTACAACGAGGTGCTCGCGCAGGAGCCCGGAAATCCGGTGGCGCAGCACTTCCTCGGCATGGTCCACTACCATCGCGGCAGCTTCGACGCGGCTCTCCCGTTGCTCCAGGGCGCCGTCGACAAGTGGCCCGAGGAGCCCGAATTTCACAACAATCTCGCCCTCGTCCTCGCCGCGGCGGGCCGCCTCGATGAAGCCGTCGTGGAATATCGCCGCTCGCTCGCGCTCAAGCCGGATCACGCGCTGGCGTGGAGCAATCTCGGACTTGCCCTGCAGGCACGCAACGACGTGAACGGCGCGATGGACGCGTATCGCCGTGCACTCTCGATCCAGCCTGATTTCGCTCATGCCCGCTGGAATCTCTCCCTCGCCCTCCTGCTCGATCGCCGGTTCGAGGAAGGTTGGCGCGAATACGAAGCGCGCCTCGAGCTTTCGGAGCTCGGCAAGACTCGCAGCGCCTATGAGGGAGCGCGCTGGGATGGCTCGTCCGTCGCGGGCCGCACGTTGCTGCTCTACCCGGAGCAGGGTTTGGGAGATGCGCTGCAATTTGTGCGCTATGCGGCGCCGCTCGCCGCGATGGGCGCCCGCTGCGTTGTGCGCTGTTCGAAGGATCTGGGCGAGCTGCTCGCAACCGCACCGGGCGTTGCCGAGGTGCTCGCCGACGATGCGCCGCCGCCTCGGTACGATGCGTACGTGCCGCTGCTGTCGCTTCCGGGACTGCTCGGCACGCGCCCGGACAACATCCCGGCTGCAGTGCCTTACATCTCCGCCCCAGAGAATCGGCGCGCGCAGGCCCGTGCGACGCTCAGCCGCGCGGCCGCGGGCCGCAGAATCGGAATCGCGTGGGCCGGCAACCCGAGGCACGCCAACGATCGCAACCGCTCTCTCGCGTTCTCCGCCCTCGTTGCGCTCCTCCGCACGCCTGGCGTCGCGTGGTATTCGCTGCAGTCGGGTGTCGCGAGCGAGCAGATCGCGGCCACGCCCGGCGCGGACGCGCTGATCCCTCTTGCGGAGAATGCCGCGCTAGCCGATACGGCGGCGATCATCGCCGAGCTCGACCTCGTCATCAGCGTCGACACGAGCATCGCCCACCTCGCGGGCGCTTTGGCGCGTCCGGTTTGGATCCTGCTGCCTTTCGCGCCCGACTGGCGCTGGCAGCTCGAGCGCGAGGACAGCCCGTGGTACCCGACGGCGCGCCTGTTTCGTCAGCCCAGCGCCGGCGACTGGTCCTCCGTCGTGGCGCGCGTCGCCGCCGAGCTGTCCAGCTAGCTTCGCACGCATCGATGCTGCCTCGCTCCGCGCCATGAGCGCCGCCGGATCGGCGACCGCCGTCGCACTACGCGAAGCGAGCGATGCGCTCGCGCGCGGCGATGCGCAACATGCGGAAACCCGGTGCCGCGATGCGCTCGCCCTCGACACAAGGGATGCGTCCGCCTGGACCCTGCTCGGCGCGATCCTGCGGCAGCGCGACCCGGCGGCGGCGCGCGCCGCGTTCGATCGAGCGCTGGAATGCGATCCTGCTCACGCCGATGCGCTCTTCCACCTTGGAAATCTCCACCGCGAGCAGAAGCGCTATGGCGAGGCGATCGGCGCCTACGAGCGTGCCCTCGCTCTCGTGCCGGCGCATGCAAGCATCCTTAACAATCTCGGCCTCGCGCTGCAGCGCGATGGACAGCGCGAAGCAGCGGAAGCCGCCTATCGGGCGGCGCTCGCGGCGCGCCCGGGGCAGCGCCAGGCGCTGGCCAACCTCGCGCACCTGCTGTGCAGCGCGCGGCGTTAT
>DATJZM010000109.1:0-13348 GCA_035499135.1 Casimicrobiaceae bacterium
TCGTGAAGACGCAGAGCATTCAACATGAACTCGAAGCCGAGCTCGCCGGCCACGACCTCGCGCTCCTCGGCGAGCGGCGCGCCGCGCTCGACCTGCGCCAGATACTGCTCCGGCTGCCGATAGCGGACCTGGCGCAGCACGCGGTTCGGAAAGGAGAGCTTCGAGTGCGCGCCCGCACCGATGCCGAGATAGTCGCCGAAGCGCCAGTAATTGAGATTGTGCCGGCACTCGTGCCCCGGGAGGGCGAAGGCGGACGTTTCATAGTGTCGATAGCCGGCCTCCTCGAGCGCCTGCTCGATCGCCTCGCCGATGTCGGCAGCCGTCTCCTCGTCGGGCAGCGGCGGCGGATAGCGGTGAAACAGCGTGTTCGGCTCGATCGTGAGGTGATAGAACGACAGGTGCGGAGGGCGGTACGCGAGCGCGGCATCGACGTCGGCACGAGCGTCGACGAGCGTCTGCCCCGGCAGCGCATACATGAGGTCGAGGTTGACCTCCCCGAAGATTGTGAGCGCCGCGGTCGCCGCCGCTCGAGCCTCGCGGTCGTCATGGACCCGCCCCAGCGCGTGCAGGTGCCGCGCATCGAAGCTCTGCACGCCAAGCGAGAGGCGGTTGATACCCGCCGCCTTGAAAGCGGTGAATCTCGCCTGCTCGAAGGTGCCAGGGTTCGCCTCCAGCGTGACCTCCGCGTCGGGCGCGACCGGCACGCGGGCGCGGATGCCGGCGAGCGCACGATCGATCGCCTCCGGCGAGAATAGGCTCGGTGTCCCGCCACCGAAGAACATGCTGCCGACGCGACGGCCCCAGATCGAAGGAAGCGCATGCTCGAGGTCGCTCAGCAATGCGTCAACGTAGCGTTGCTCCGGCATCTCGCGCGCTTCGTCTCGCCATTCGTGTGAATTGAAGTCGCAATAGGGACATTTCTTCAGGCACCACGGCAGGTGCACGTACAGCGCGATGGGCGGCGGCGCCGCGAAGCGCGGTGAGCTGGGAGCAGCAAGCGGCAGGCCTCGCGCGACCATCGGCCTAGTCGTCCTGAACTCAGTGCTCGGTCTCGAGGCGCGCGAGCAGCGCGCGCATCGCCCTGCCACGGTGCGAGAGCTCGTTCTTCTCCTGCGGCGGAAGCTCTGCGCCGGTCAAACCGGTCGAGGGGTCGAGAAAATGCGGATCGTAGCCGAAGCCGCCGCTGCCGCGCGCCTCGTCCACGATGGTGCCGTCCCATCGCCCGTCGGCAAGGATCGGCTCGGGGTCGGCCGCGTGTCGCATCAGCACCAGCATGCAATAGTAGTGCGCGCGCCGATCGGCGACGCCCGCCAGATCGGCGATGAGCTTCACGTTGTTGCGCCCGTCGGATCTCGGCTCGCCCGCGTAGCGCGCCGACTGCACGCCGGGGGCACCGCCCAGCGCCGCAACGCAGATCCCGGAATCGTCGGCGAGAGCGGGCAGACGCGACAGCCGGCTCGCGTGCCGCGCCTTGGCCAGCGCGTTCTCGACGAAGGTCTCGTGCGGCTCGTCCGCATCGGGGATGCCGAGCTCCGCCTGCGCGACCACCTCGATGCCGAGCGGCGATAGCAGGCGGCGGAACTCGCGCAGCTTGCCCTCGTTGCCGGAGGCAAGCACCAGCCGCGCCAATGTCTGAAGGGCGCCAGTTGAACCTTCCCGTTTCATGCGCTCAGAGCCTGTCTCTGGGCCGCGATCAGCGAGCCGATGCCGTCTTCGGCCAGAGCAAGCATCGCCTCCATGTCGCGGCGCGAGTAAGGCGCACCTTCGGCAGTTCCCTGTACTTCGACGAACCCGCCACCTCCGGTCATCACTACATTCATGTCGGTATCGCAGTCGGCGTCCTCCTCGTAGTCGAGGTCGAGCACCGCCGCACCGCCCACTATCCCAACCGACACCGCGCCGACCAAGTCCTTGAGCGGCTCCCCGCTGAGCAATCCCCGCGCCCGGCACCAGGCGATCGCGTCGTGCACGGCCACGCAGGCGCCGGTGATGGCCGCGCAACGCGTGCCCCCATCTGCCTGGATCACGTCGCAGTCCACGCGCAGCGTCCGCTCGCCCAGCGCGGTCAGGTCGACGATCGCTCGCAAGCTGCGTCCAATGAGTCGCTGTATCTCTTGCGTGCGTCCGGACTGGCGTCCTTCGGCGGCTTCGCGTCGCGCGCGCGTGTTCGTTGCGCGCGGCAGCATGCCGTACTCCGCCGTGAGCCAGCCCCGGCCTTGACCCTTGAGAAATGTCGGCACGCCCTCCTCGACGCTCGCGGTGCACACGACGCGCGTGTCGCCGCACTCGATCAGAACCGAGCCTTCCGCATGCCGTGTGTAGTGGCGCGTGAGCCGCACCGGACGCAGCTCGTCGGCGCGCCGGCCGGAAGGGCGAATGCTGGACATGGTCGTCATTATAGCGACGGTGGTTCGCGCTCCCGCCGCTCAGGACCGGCTCAAAGCTCCTTGCGCATGCGCCACCACGCGGCAGTAGCCGCAAGCCCCTCGTCGAGCGAATGCGGCGGCGACCAGCCTGCAAGCTCGCGGAAGCGGGTGCTGTCGACCTCGAATGAGCGGAGCACGCGCAGCGCGTCGGCGCGGCGCCCGAGAAGCGACGACACGCCGTGCAGCGCGAATGCCGGAACGTGGTACGAGCGGGGCCGGACCTGCAGCGCACGCGCGAGCCGACGCACGAGCTCCGAGGTCGACACCGCTTCGGCGTCGGCGACCGGCAACGTCTCGCCGGCGAGTGCCGGCGCTCGCAGCGCCGCCTCGATCGCGCTTACCGCATTGCCCAGGTAGAGCAGGCTGCGGCGGTTATCGATCCCCGAAAGCGGCAGCCGCCGCTGCATCGCCACCGCCTCGAGCAGCGAGAGGAAGCTTCCCCGCACGCCCGGTCCGTAACCGAGCGGCAGGCGCAGTACGACCGACTCGACGCCTTTTTCCGCGCAGATCGCTCGCAACACGTTTTCCGCTTCGGCTTTGCTGCGTGCATAGGCATCCTGTGGCGCCGCGATGTCTTCGGGGCCGAACGCGCGCCTCCGGCGAGACGATTCGCCGTACACCTTGACGCTGCTCGCCAGAACGATGCGGCGCACGCCCGCTCGCGCCGCGGCTTCCGCCAGGCGCCGCGTCACATGAACGTTGTCGACGATGTAGCGAGTCACGTTCGCACTTGCGCCTCGACCCGCGACATGCGCGCGCCCGGCCAGATGCACGACGGTGTCCACGCCGGCGAGCGCAGGATCCCACTCCGCGGCAGCGAAATCGCCGAGCGCGATCACTGCAGCATCCCGCTGCGCGCCCGGATCGATGGCGCGCACCGCAGCCGCGTAGGCGGCGCCTTCGCACCGCAGCCGCGCGCACAGCGCCCGGCCGATGAAGCCGGCGGCACCTGTCACCAGCACCTTGCCGAGCGGCGGCGTCAGGCCCACTTCCAGCCGTGCTTGCTGAAGAAGCGCTGCGCGCTGCGCGCGAAGCTCAGCCGATGGCGCCAGCCCTTGCCCGCCGCTCTGCCGCCGTGGTGCACGATACGCACCGATGGCACGTACGCGCTCCGCGTGACGCGATTCAGGCGCACGCTCCAGTCGAAGTCCTCGAAGTAGAGGAAGAATCCCGGGTCGAATCCCCCGGTGGCGTCGATCGCCTTGCGCCGCACGAGCATGAAGCAGCCGCTGATGAGCGGAACCGGCTCGATCGTCTTCCGCCCATCGGCTGGATCGATCACGTCGCGCATCTCGTAGCGCTCGAGACGCCCGCGAAACAGCCGGCGCAGCCCCGCCGGCGCGAAGCCGCGCAGCGCGAGATCCAGCACGCTCGGATAGCGCTTGCAGAGATACTCCGGCGCGCCCTGCGGCCCGGTGACTTTCGGGGCGAGCACTCCGACATCCGGATGCGCATCGAGATACGCGAGCGCCGCGGAGAGCGCGTCCGGCGCGAGCTCCGCGTCGGGATTGAGCACCAGGTGATAGCTCGTGTTTCCTCCGTGCATGACCAGGTTGTGGGCGCTGCCGTAGCCGATGTTCGCGTGTCCGTGCAGGTAGCTCATGCTGATGCCCGAGTCGCGGAAGCGTGTCTCGCCGAGGCGCACCACCGCGTCGGCCGTCGCGCGCACCCCCGTGTTGTCGACGAGCACGACGTTCGCGGCGCGCATGAGCCCCGCCTCGCGCGCCGCGTCGAGCGCCGCGGCGAGCGCGCGCAGACAGCGCTCGAGCAGCGCGAGGTCGGGCTCGAAAGTGACGATGCTGACCGTCAGCGTTGCCGCAGGCACGTCCGGAGTCCGCGTTTCGAAACGTGGTTTAGAATCCTCGATCCCCCGTGCTGCGTCAACCTTGCGCCATGAAGAACGAAGCCCCGCTGCGCTACCCGGTCGAGGCTCTGCGCAGCTTGGCGCAGCGATTGCTCGAGCGCGCGGGCGTGCGCCCCGACATCGCGCGTGGCGTCGCGGACGTGCTGCTGGAGGGTGATCTGCTCGGCCATACGACGCACGGGCTCGCGCTGCTCGCGCCTTACCTGGACGAACTCGCGAGCGGACGCATGGCGAAGTCGGGAGAGCCCGCCGTGCGCAGCGGACGGGCCGCGGCGCAAATCTGGGACGGCAGGCGTCTGCCCGGCCCGTGGCTCACGCTGCGCGCGCTGGACGCGACCATCGACCTCGCGCGCAAATTCGGCACAGGCAGCATCGTGATCGACAACTCGCACCATATCGCCTGCCTCGCCGCGTACCTGAAGCGCGCGACCGCCAGAGGATTCGTCGCCATCATCGAGAGCTCCGATCCCACCGTCGCCGCCGTAGCGCCGCACGGAGGCGTGACGCCGTTCATCACGCCGAATCCCATTGCGGCCGGGCTGCCGACCTCGGGCGATCCCGTTCTGATCGACATCTCCACGTCCATCACGAGCATGGGCTACGCCAAGCAGCAGATGCTCGCCGGCAAGCAACTCCCGGGTGCGTGGCTGATCGATGCGGATGGCGAGCCGACTACGGACCCGGCGGCGCTGTTCGACGAACCGACCGGAGCGCTTCTGCCCCTCGGCGGCATCGACGCGGGATACAAGGGCTTTGCACTGGGGCTGCTGATCGAGGCGATGACGGCGGGACTCGCCGGACAGGGCCGCGCCGACGCGCCACGCGGATGGGGAGCGATTGTCTTCGTGCAGGCAATCGATCCCGAGGCGTTCGGCGGACTGTCCGCGTTCAAGCGCCAGATGGATCACCTTGCGGATGCGGCGCGCCGCGCGAAGCCGCGTGCGGGCGTCGATCGCGTGCGGCTGCCGGGAGAGCGCGGCCTTGCGCTCTACCGCGAGCAGCTCGCGCAAGGTGTTGCGCTCTATCCGAGCATCCTGCCTGCCCTCGCACCGTGGGCGGCAAAGTACGCAGTCGAGCTGCCCGTCGCTGCGAGCTAGCAGCCCGAGCAGCGAGAGAGGGGACCCGCGCGTGGCGCCCGCGAGTGGCTGCGCGGCCGAAACGTCGCGTCCCACTCCGTCCCGACGACACAGGGGGCCGCCGGCTCAGTGCCGCGTTCCGCCTTTGCCAGGCGGCTTCGCCTTGGCCGATACCGCCTCGACCGACAAGGTGAAGGTACGCTGCTCGTTCGGATTCAACGCGCCGACACCGATGAGCTTGTGTGCGATTTCTTCGTCGCGATCATTGCGAATCGACACCACGACGGTGTACTCCCATGGCTCGCCTTCGCCGGGATGCTTGATGCTCCCTTCGATGCGCAGCGGCGTGAGCGCAGGCTCCTGCGGCGTCTCGGCGCCGGGATCAAAGCGCAGGTAATGTCGGCAGGAGGGACACACGACCGCACTCTCGAGAATCGTCTCCCGACAATGCGGACACGCGCGTGTCGCCCCGGGCCCGCTGGGGCGCGAGCTGGTCATGAAGCGATCTTGCTCTCCAGATCGCGGCCGTTGCCCGGCTTGTGCGGCTTCGCGACACCGGCCTGGTCCCAGCCGAATTCCACGTGGCCGCGCATGCGAGCACCGGCCGCGACCGTCAGCGAGCCGGCCTTGATGTCGCCGCTCACGACGCCTGTCTGCTGCAAATCGACGCGCGATGACTCCTCGATGTTGCCTTCCAGCTCGCCGGCGACCGTCACCTTGTCGGCGCGAACGCCGCCGGTCAGCTTGGCGCCGATCTCGATCGTGAGGTCTCCCTGCACGTTGACGTCACCCTTGAACTTGCCCGCGACCCTGACGCTGCCGTTGCCTTCGATCTTGCCTTCGATGGTGATGTCGGGTGCAATGAGCGACTCCTTGCGCGCGGCGCCCGTGTCCGCGTGCGGCAGCGGAGTGGCAGCGGTCACCGGCATGTACTGCGGCTTCGGGGCAGTATCGGCGCGAACGGGTTCAGGAACAGGGGTGGGCCGGGGGGCCGTGCTGTCTTTCCACATGGACATGTTCGCTGTCTCCAGAAGAGCGGGGCATTGAGGCTAGCGCCAAACGCAAAAAAATGCAATTGTCATAACGCGCCTGGGCACCGAAGGCGGCGACGCGAGACAGCATTTTGGCAGCCCATTGCTAACGCGACCAGCCCCAGGTCACGCGAAAGATTCCGGCAAGATCGCGCGCCGAGCTCCCATCGGAAAAGCCCGCCCCGGCGAGCAGCTCCTGAACCGCCGGCGCCTGATCGTGCCCGTGCTCGAGCGCGAGTACACCCTCCGCGGCGAGATAGTTGCGGGCGCCGGAGACGATCGTGCGTATCGCCGCGAGCGCGTCCGCGCCCGGTGAGAGCGCTGCCGGCGGCTCGAAGCGCAGATCGCCCTGCGCGAGATGCGGGTCGTCCTCCGCGACGTAAGGCGGGTTGGCGACGATGAGCTCGAACGCCTCGCCGGGGACGCCGGAGAACCAGTCGGCCTCGATGAAGCGCGCATTGGCGATCGCAAGCCGCTCAGCGTTGCGCATAGCCAGTGCCACTGCCGCGGGCGCGACGTCGGCGCCGAGCACGCGCGCGTGCGGCCTCTCGTGGGCGATCGCCAGAGCCACGGCTCCGGAGCCGCAGCCCAGATCGAGCACGCTCACGGCGGACTCGGCCGGGATCCAGGCGAGCGCCTTCTCGACCAGCAGCTCGGTCTCCGGCCGCGGAATCAGCACGTCGGGCGTGATCTCGAGCTCGAGCCCGAAGAACTCGCGGCGGCCGGTGAGATACGCGACGGGCTCTCCGGCGAGACGCCGCCGCGCCAGCTCTTCGAACCTCTTCGCTTCCTCCCGCATGAGCGGCGCGTCGCCGTGCGCGCTGATCCACGCACGATCGCGCGCCAGAACGTGAGCGAGCAGTATCTTCGCTTCGAACGGGATCAGTCCGCTCAACGCGAGAATCGCGGAAACGGTCGAGGGCGAATTCACGGCTTCGTCTTGCCGCCGGGAAGGCGGCTGCGCATAATGTCGGCAAGCCCGACCCCGAAGTCAATGCGGTGCATAACGATATCGGCCCCGGGGCGGAACCGAACACGGAGGAATCATGGCATCGAGACGCGATTTCCTGAAGAGCACGGGAGGGTTGGTGCTGGCCACCGGCGGCGGGTGGTTCGCTGGCCATGCGCACGGGGCTGTTCCCAACACGCCCGGCCTCGCGCCGCTGCCAGCGGGCGCCACAGCCTCCGGAGACCTCGAGGCGCTGTCGGGGAAGGTGCCGCTGATCAAGCGCAGCTGGCGGCCGCCCAACTACGAAACGCCCCTTTCGTATTTCACCACGGAGATCACGCCGAACGACGCCTTCTTCGTGCGCTGGCACCTCGCAGCGATTCCGCAGGTCACCGCCGCGACCTGGACGCTCAAGGTTGGCGGCGACGCCGCCACCACGCCCTTCCAGCTCAACCTCGAGCAGCTCAAGCGCGATTTTCCAGCCTTCGAGCTGGTCGCCGTGAACCAGTGCTCGGGGAATCGCCGCGGACTGTTCGAGCCGCACGTCGCAGGCGTCGAATGGGGCGTCGGCGCGATGGGCAACGCGCGCTGGAAGGGTGCGCGTCTCAAGGACGTGCTGGCGAAGGCGGGGCTCAAGAAGGAGGCCGTGGAGATCGTGCTCGACGGTGCGGACGGGCCCGTCATGCCGGCCACGCCCGACTTCCAGAAGTCGCTTCCAGTGTGGAAGGCGCTCGATGAGAACACCATGCTCGCCTACGAGATGAACGGCGAGGCTCTTCCTCACTGGAACGGCTTTCCGGTGAGGGTCGTCGTGCCCGGCTGGACCGGCACCTACTGGGTGAAGCAGGTCTCGACCATCAACGCCGTGAGCAAGCCGTTCGAGGGCTTCTGGATGAAGGGCGCATACCGCATTCCTCTCGGCAAGTTCCCGATCATCGATCACTTCACCACGCAGATGACCGACGTCAATGAACCGATCACCGAGATGGTGGTGAACTCGCTCATCGCCAACCTCGCGAGCGGCCAGCGGGTCGCCGTTGGTCAACCCTTTGTAGTGAAGGGCATGGCCTGGGACGGCGGTCGCGGCATCGCGCAGGTGGATGTCTCCGCCGACGGCGGCCAATCATGGCGCAGCGCCAAGCTCGGCGCAGACCTCGGGCGCTTTTCTTTCCGCAGCTTCAGCATCGCCATCACGCCGGCGGCTCCGGGTCCGATGGTGATCGTCTCGCGCGCAACCAACCGCGCAGGCGCCACGCAGACGGCGGAGCTGATTCCCAACCCAGCCGGCTATCATCACAACGTGATGCAGCGCATTGACATCAACGCGGTCTGAGGAGAGCGGGATGAAAACCACCTTGCTTGTCATCGCGCTGACGCTCGCCGCCGGTATCGTCGCCGCGCAGGAGCGCCGCCTCGAACTCAAGAACGGGCCCGGGCGTGCGGAAGTCGAGGCGAACTGCGGGTCCTGCCACAGCATCGACTATATCGAGTTGAACTCGCCGTTTCTCGACGAGAAGGGCTGGGACGGCGAGGTCACCAAGATGATCAAGGTCTTCGGCGCGCCGATCAAACCGGACGACGCCAAAGCGATCGTCGCCTACCTTGCGGCGAACTACGCCAAGCCCTGATCCTAGAGCATTGCGCAAGCGCAACTAGGCCTCGGCGACAAACAGTCGCAGCTCGCGCCCGTAGTAGCGGCCGCGCTCCGCGTCGCGCAATCCCGCCTTCTCCAGCACGCGCTGCGAGGCGTGGTTGTCGGGGTGCGTGAGCCCGATGATCCGGTAGAGACCGACCGCTTCGAATCCGTGCCGCACGAGCGCTCGCGCGCCCTCTGTCGCGAATCCACGACCCCACGCGCCCGGCAGCAAGCGGTAGCCCACCTCGACTTCGACTGTCCGCGGAACGTAGTTGAGCGAGAACCAGCCGATGAAGCGACCGCTCGCTCGCTCCTCGGCCAGCCACTTGCCGAGCCCCGGATACAGCGTGTAGTAACGCGTCGCGCGCGCGATCGCGGCGGCCACCGTTGCGCGCGTGCCAACCGATCCGTCGCCGATGTAGCGCATCACGCGCGGGTCACGGTCGAGGCGATAGAACGCTCGCGCATCCGCGGCGGCGACCTCGCGCAGGGCGAGGCGCTCCGTGGCGAGGAATGCACGCACGGCGTCGACGCTCAGGAGTCCGCGAGCGCGGCGAGCTGCTCCGCCTGGAACTCCTGCGCGAGCGCCTGCGTCAGCTCGAACAGATCGCCGTCCATGATCTGATCGATCTTGTAGAGCGTCAGGTTGATGCGGTGATCGGTAACGCGCCCCTGCGGAAAATTGTAGGTGCGGATGCGCTCACTGCGGTCACCGCTGCCGATGAGCGACTTGCGTGTCGCCGCCTCCTTCTGCTGGCGCTCGAGCCGCTCCTTGTCGAGCAGGCGCGAAGCGAGCACCGCCATCGCGCGCGCCCGGTTGCGGTGCTGCGAGCGGTCATCCTGGCATTCGACCACGATTCCCGTCGGCAGATGCGTGATGCGCACCGCCGAGTCCGTCTTGTTCACGTGCTGGCCGCCCGCGCCGGAGGCGCGAAAGGTGTCGACGCGGATCTCGGCGGGATTGATCGTGATGTCTGCGATGGGATCGGCTTCGGGCAGCACCGCTACCGTGCACGCCGAGGTGTGGATGCGTCCCTGGGCCTCCGTGGCAGGCACGCGCTGCACGCGATGCCCTCCCGACTCGAACTTGAGCTTCGCGTAGACGCCCTCGCCGATGATGCGGCTGATGACCTCCTTGAAGCCGCCCATCTCGCCCGGGCTCTCGGAGACGATCTCGACCTTCCACCGGTTGCGCTCGGCGAAGCGCGCGTACATGCGAAACAGATCGCCGGCGAAAAGCGCCGACTCATCGCCGCCCGTGCCGGCGCGGATCTCGAGGAAGACGTTGCGCTCGTCGTTGGGATCGCGCGGCAGCAGCATGCGCTGCAGCTCCTCCTCGAGGCGCTCCATGGTCGCCTTGGCGAGACCGGCCTCCTCCTCGGCGAGCGACTTCATCTCTGGGTCCGATGCGAGATCGCGCGCGCTTGACAGATCGCGCTCCGCCCCTTGCCACTCGCGGTAGCGCTCGACGACCGGCGCGATCTCCGCGTGCTCGCGTGACAAGCCCCGATAGCGATCGAGGTCGCGCGTGACGTCCGGCGCGGCGAGCAGCACGGTGAGGTCTTCGAGCCGTGTCGAGAGCTGCGCGAGCTTGGCGGCAAGTGATGGCTTCATGACGATGGATTCGGATTATCGCTCGCGGCCGCGGGCGATGAACTGCCGCGTCGCACGCCCCGTGCTTCGGGCCGGCGGTCCCTGCACCGCACGGCGGCGAGCCCGCTGAGCTACGGTTCTTCGGGAAGCTGGTAGATCTGATGCAGCAGCGCGAGCAGCTCCGCACGCTCGGCGGCGCCTACCTGGTTGAGCGCCTGCAGCGGGGCGTGGAGAAACTTGTTGGTGAGCCCGCGGGCGAGCTGATCGAGCGCCTGGTCCGGAGCCGCGCCATTGGCAAGCAGCCGCTTCGCGCGCTCGAGCTCCGCGGCGCGCAGCGCATCATGATGACCCTGCAGCGCGTTGATCGTCGGGACTATCGTGCGGCCCTCGAGCCAGCGCAGAAAGCTCTCCGCCTGGCTCGCGATCATCGACTCCGCTTCGCCGACCGCCTCGGCGCGTATCTGCAGATTGCCTCTCACGATGTTCGCCAGGTCGTCGATGCTGTAGAGAAACACGTCGTCGAGCTCCGCGGCCTCGGGCTCCACGTCGCGCGGGACGGCGAGGTCGACGATGAACATCGGCGCATGCCGGCGCGCCTTGATCGCGCGCTCGAGCAGGCCCTTGCCCAGGATCGGCAGCGAGCTCGCGGTCGAGGTCACGATGATGTCGAACTGCGGCAGGCGCTCGGAGAGCTCGCTCAGCGTGATCGCGTCGGCGTTGATGCGCGAGGCGAGCTGCTCGCCGCGCTCGAGCGTGCGGTTCGCCACCGTGATCGACCTGGGTCGCTGCGCGGCGAAATGCGTAGCGGTGAGCTCGATCATCTCACCGGCGCCGATCAGCAGCACGCGCTGCTCGCCGATCGACGAAAAGATGCGCTGCGCGAGCTTGACCGCCGCTGCGGCCATGGAGATCGAGGCGCTGCCGATGTCGGTGTGCGTGCGGACGTCCTTCGCGACGGCGAAAGTGCGTTGGAACAGCCGGTTGAGCACGAGCCCGAGCGAGCCGGCCGCCTCGGCGACTTTCACGGCCTGCTTCATCTGGCCGAGGATCTGCGGCTCGCCGAGCACCATCGAGTCGAGCCCGCTCGCGACGCGGAACGCGTGCGGCACCGCCTTGTCCTGGGTGAGCGTGTAGACGTACGGGGCGAGCGACGAGACAGGCAGCCGATGGAATTCACCCAGCCACTCGATGACGGGCTCGGCCTCGCTGCCGTTGAAGTAGACCTCGGTGCGATTGCAGGTCGAGAGGATCGCTGCTTCCTTTACCTTCGGCCGCGCCACGAGGTCGCGCAGCGCACCCGCCAGAGCGTCGAGCTGGAAGACGACCTGCTCGCGCACCGATAGCGGGGCGGTGACGTGGTTGAGCCCGAGCGTGTAGAGGGGCATGTGGCAGCGATCCGGAACTGTTTATTCTACCGCAGGCGATGCGAACAGCTTGATTTCGATCAAGAAAGCCGCTGGGCCACGACTATTGCATAGGCCGCGCTCGGCCGGATGCAGGCTCGGTCGCCGGCCCCCTCGTGGGGCCCGTTCTACCTCTATGCCTTGATGAAGTCCTGGCGGCCGCCCAGCCAGCGCTGCAGATGCGCGCTCGCCGCGGCCGGTTCCCGCCGCAGCAGCTCGTCCGCCGCGTCGCGCGCCGTTTCGATCAGCCGGGCATCGCGCTCAGGATCGGCAAAGCGCAGCAGCGGCACCCCTGACTGGCGCGCGCCCAAGAACTCTCCGGGACCACGGATCAACAGATCCTGTCGGGCGATCTCGAAGCCGTCGCTGTTCTCGTAGATCACTTTCAGTCGCGCCTTCGCCGCCTCGGACATCGGCTCCTCGAAGAGCAGGATGCATTCGCTCTCGGCCGCCCCCCGGCCTACGCGCCCGCGCAGCTGGTGCAGCTGCGCCAACCCGAAGCGCTCGGCGTGCTCGATTACCATCACCGAGGCGTTGGGAATGTCGACGCCGACCTCGATCACGGTGGTTGCGACCAGCACGGCAACCTCGCCGCGTATGAAATCGCCCATCACCCGCGCTTTCTCATCGGGCTTCATCCGTCCGTGCAGCAGCGCGACCTTGAGCTCGGAGAGCTTTGCCGTGAGCTCTGTGTGCAACGCCACCGCGGTTTGGAGCTCGAGCTTCTCCGACTCCTCGATCAGCGGGCACACCCAGTAGATCTGACGCCCCGTAGCGCAGGTCCTGCGCACGCGCTCCACGATCTCGTCGCGGCGGCGCTGGCTCACGAGCCGTGTCGCGACTGGCGCGCGGCCGGCCGGCATTTCGTCGATCACTGACACGTCGAGATCGGCGTAGAAGGTCATCGCCAGAGTGCGCGGGATCGGCGTGGCGCTCATCATGAGCTGGTGCGCGTCGCCGATGCCCTTCTGCCGCAGCGCGAGTCGCTGCGCCACGCCGAAACGATGCTGCTCGTCGACGATCGCCAGTCCGAGTCGCGGCAGCGTCACCTCGTCCTGGAACAGGGCGTGTGTGCCGATGGCGAAATGCGCAGCCCCGCTTTCGATCTCGGCGAGGGCTCGCCTCTTCGCCTTTGCCGGCAGGCTTCCCGACAACCAGGCGATGCCCACGGGAAGGTCTTCGAGCCAAGCCGAGAGCTTGCGAAAGTGCTGCTCGGCGAGGATCTCGGTCGGTGCCATGAACGCGACCTGATAGCCGGACTCGATCGCCTGCAGGGCGGCGAGCGCGGCGACTACGGTCTTGCCGCTGCCGACATCGCCCTGCAGCAGGCGCTGCATGGGCTCGGCGCGCGCGAGATCGTGCCGGATCTC
>DATJZM010000110.1:0-105164 GCA_035499135.1 Casimicrobiaceae bacterium
CTCAGCGCGCCGAGCTCGAAGAGATTCTCCTTGCGGTCGCCGAGGAACATGCCCGTGACGAGCGAAGTGCGCAGGCGATTTTCGCCCGGGCCGCTGGCGATGCGAGTGCGCTCGAGGCGGATCACGCCGGTCGCACTCGTCCCGACTCGAACCGCGCCACGCGCGGCACCCCAGAGTCGCCAGCCCTCGCCCTCGAGCATCGCCCGGCCGTCGACGAGCTGGGTCACCTTGCCCGGCAGATGATTGTTGCTGCCCATGAACTCCGCGGTGAACTGTGTCTGCGGGCGGCTGTACATCTCCTCCGGCGTGCCCTGCTGCTCGATGCGGCCCGAGTTGAGCAGCAGGATGCGGTCGGCCATCGCCATCGCCTCGGTCTGGTCGTGCGTTACGACCAGGGCGGAGAGGTTGAGGCGCACGATCAGCTCGCGCAGCCAGGCGCGGGCTTCCTCGCGCAGTTTGGCGTCGAGGTTCGACAGCGGCTCGTCCATCAGCACGACCGGCGGGTTGTAGACGAGCGCCCGGGCGATCGCCACGCGCTGCTGCTGGCCGCCGGAGAGCTGGTGCGGCAGCCGCGTAGCGAGGGCGCCGAGGCCGAGGTTGGCGAGCGCCTCGCCGACGCGCTTGTCGATCTCGCCGCCGTTCACTCCGCGCAGGCGCAGCCCGTAGGCGACGTTCTCGAACACGCTGCGATGCGGCCACAGCGCGTAGGACTGGAACACGAGCCCGAGGTTGCGCTTCTCGACGGGGAGATCGATTCCGGCGCTTCCGTCGTAGAGCACGGTGTTGCCGATCGTGATTCGACCCTGGTTGGGCTGCTCGAGCCCCGCGACTGAGCGCAAGAGAGTCGTCTTGCCGCTGCCAGAGGCCCCGAGCAGCGCGACGACCTCGCCGGGCTTGAGCGTCATCGAAACGCCCTGCAGGATGCGGTTCGCTCCGTACGCGAGATGCAGGTTCTCGACGACGAGCTGCTGCTTCGACGAGGATTCACTCATGAAGGCGCACTCCGAAGCGCAGTGCCACGCCCAGACCGAGCGCGACGAGCGCGATGTTGATGAGCGACAGCGCGGCGACCTGATCGATTGCGCCCGCGCCCCACAGCGAAACGAGCATCGACCCGATTACTTCGGTGCCCTGGCCGAGCAGATACACGCCGGTCGAGTATTCGCGCTCGAAGATCATGAATACGAGAAGCCAGCTGGCGAGCAGGCCGAAGCGGATCAGCGGAATCGTTACGTCGGTCAGAACGCGGCGGCTCGAGGCTCCTGCAGTGCGCGCCGACTCCTCGAGCTCGGGTCCGATCTGCAGGAGTGCGCTCGAGATGAGCCTCATCCCGTAGGCGAGCCACACGACCGTATAGGCGAGCCAGACCGAGAAGATGGTATTGCGCAGGTCCTTGAGCCCGGGCACGAAGAGGAAGATCCAGAGGAAGGCGAGC
Organism: Casimicrobiaceae bacterium; assembly: GCA_035499135.1. Taxonomy (GTDB): domain Bacteria; phylum Pseudomonadota; class Gammaproteobacteria; order Burkholderiales; family Casimicrobiaceae; genus PALSA-1003. The sequence continues at coordinate 1,436 of DATJZM010000110.1, forward strand.
CCGGCGAGCAGCCCCGGAATCGCACGGGGGATCAGCACGATGTAGTCGAGGATTCGCGATACGCCGCCGCGCTGGCGATGGCCCGCAAGCCCGATGGCCGTGTAGCAGGCCACCGCAAGGCCGCCCCCGATGACGCCGATCAGCAGCGTGTTGACGATCGCCCGCACCTGGTCGGCCTGATCGAGGACGCCGCGGAAGTTGTCGAGCGTGACGACCTCGGAGAGCTTGATTCCCTCGCCCCACTGCTCGACGAACGCGCGCAGCGCAATGCCGGAGATCGGCACGACGATCGTGAACACGAGCCACAGCGCGACCAGCCCCAGCGCCACCCACTTCCAGCCGCCGAGCGGCAGCAGCTTCTGACGCGTCGCCTTGCCCTTGACCGAGACGTACTTGCCTGCGCTCTTGAGCAGCCACCGCTGCAGCAGCACGAGCGGAAAGGTCACGGCGATGATGCACACGGCGACCGCGGCCATCAGGTGATACGACGGCGTGCCCAGCTTGTTGGTGAGCTTGAAGAGATAGGTCGACAGCACGAGATGGCCCTCGGGGTCGCCCAGCACCAGCGGCAGGCCGAACAGCTCGAAGCCGAGGAAGAAGACGAGCACCGCGGCATAGAACAGCGCCGGCATCGTCATCGGCAGGCTCACGTTCAGGGCGACCTGGAGCGGGTTCGCGCCGGCCACGCGAGCCGCCTCCTCGACATCGGAGCCCAGGCTCTTCAGCGCTGCCGACGAATAGAGGTACACGTGCGGAACGTGGGTCAGGCCGGCGATGATGGCGATGCTGGCGAGCGAATAGACGTTCCAGGGCACATCGCCGAATAGCGACTTGGCCCAGAGCGAATAGAAGCCTACCGGCCCCATCGCGACGACGTACCCGAACGCGAGCACCATCGGCGAGACGAATACGGGAATGAGAACCAGCACCTCGATCCAGCGCTGCGCCGGAAGATCGGTGCGCGTAAGCAGGAACGCGAGTGCCGCGCCGAGAGGCAGGGCGATGACGACCATGCCGGCCGCGATGACGATGGAGTTGCCGAAGGCGCTCCAGAAATCGGCGTCCTCGAAGATGAACGCGTAGGAGCCAAGCCCGTAGTGACGGGCCGGATTGAAGAAGGGGGCGTTGAGCAGGCTCTGCCAGAGAATGAGCCCGATCGGCATGAAGATCACCACCACGGTGAGCGCGACCACGGTGGTTCGGGGAATGCTGAAGCTGCGTGCGATCATGGAAGGCGTCGTTCGTCGCCCCGGCGCAAGCCGGGGCCCAAGTGGACGTATGCGCAGGATCTCACCCTGGATCCCGGCCTCCGCCGGGATGACGCATCAGCTTCCGATGACGAGTTGCCTGGGCGACTCGCTCTCGGACAAATGCGTCATTTCCGTCCGAGCGCCGCCTGCCACTGTTTCAGGAACTCCAGTCGCTTCGCCTGGTCGAGCCCGGCGAGGAGTTCCTGTGAAACCGGAATCGGCTTCACCGCGCTGCCGAGTTCCTTGGAGAAGCCCACGCCGGAATCCTTGCCAGTGATGTCCGTTCGGATCGAGAACAACTCGGCCTGCTCCGCCGCGATCGTCTGTCCCCGCTTCGACAGGAGGTAGTCGAGCCAGAGCCGCCCGGCGTTGGGGTTCCTCGCGTTCTTCGACACGAAGGCGAGCCGCGAGAGCACGAGGTTGTAGTCGCTGGTAAAGGCAATCCCGATCGACGGGTCCTTCTTCGCCCGCGTGAGCGCGTAGGAGCCGAGGATGTTGTAGCCGATGAGATTCTCGCCGGACGACACCCGCTCCATCATCGTCGCGGTCGAGCTCTGCATGTTCACGCCGCGCGCGCCCATCGCCTTCACGAGATCCCAGAATGCAGGATCGAGCCTGGCGTCCTGGTTGACGAGCATGAACCCCACACCGGACTTCTCCGCGTCGTAGGTCGTCACCTTCTTCTGGAATTTCTCCGCCTTCGTGTTGAGGAGCTTGGTGAAGTCGGCGTGCGTCTTGGGAACCTCGTCGGGGGCAACGAGCCGCTTGTTGTAGACGATCGCGATCGGCTCGAAAGTCGTCGCGTACACCGTGTCCTTCCACCGCGCCCAGTCGGGCAGCGCTCCGCCCTCGGGCGACTTGTAGACCGCGGCGAAGCCTTCTGCGGCGAGCTTGAGCTGAAGATCCATCGCCGAGCTCCAGACGGTGTCGGCCGACGCGGCGTTCGCGGCGCTCTCGCTCGTGAAGCGCGAGTAGACCTCGGTGGAGTTCATGTCGGTGTACTCGACCTTCACGCCCGGAAATGCGGCCTCGAAGTCCTTGATCAGCGGCTGCGCCAGCTTGGCATCGGTCGTGGAGTAGACGACGACCTTGCCTTCCTTCTTGGCGCCGTCGACGATCTTGGCGTAATCGGCCGGGTAGCCCGCGGGGACCTGCGCATGGGTGCCGAAAGCGAGCAGCGCAACGGCGAGCCCCGGTGCGAGTTTGAGCAATTGCATTGGAAGACCCTCCTCTTATTTGCGCCCGTAGATGGCGGTAAAGCTTGCCTTGTTGATCAGGTTCACATTGATCGTAAAGCCAACCAGCGCTGCGGTCGAGTTCTCGCCGAGGTCGAGCCTGTCGACCTTGAGTGCGTGGACGGTGAAGATGTAGCGGTGCGGCCTGTCACCCTGCGGCGGGCACGGGCCGCCGTAGCCAGGCGCGCCGTAATCCGTCCGCGACTGCACCGCACCGGCCGGAGCCAGCCCTTTGGCCGGATCACCGGCGCCGGAGGCTAGCGAGCTCACGTCGGCGGGAATGTTGAAGATGAGCCAATGCCACCAGCCGCTCCCTGTCGGCGCGTCGGGGTCGTACACGGTGACCGCAAAGCTCTTCGTTCCGGCGGGGGCGTTGCTCCATCTGAGCGAAGGCGAGACGTTGCCGCCTTCGCAGCCGAAACCCTTGTAGACCTGCGCCTCGGCAATCGTGGAGCCGGGCTTGATCTCGGCACTCTCCACAGTGAACGGCCCTGCGGCAAGCGCCGTGCACGGCAGTGCGGCGAAGGAGAGGATGGCGAGGATTCTCATCAGGCTGCCCCTGTCGGTTGCGCCAGGCGCCTCACTGCTGCGCCTGCCCGGCGGGCCGACGTGCTGGGCGTTCGTCGTTTCCACCGCGGTCCGATGCTGCTATCTTACCGGTCGCAAGGCGCATTCTAACGCCCTCGGGCGCTGCGCGCAGGCTGGCGCGATAACTGACAATCCATGGCCAACCCACCCGAAGTCACCAACATGGCGGTGTTCTGCGATTTCGAGAACATCGCGCTCGGCGTCCAGGAAGCGAAGTACGAGAAATTCGACATCGGCAAGGTGCTCGAGCGGCTGCTGCTCAAGGGAAGCATCGTGGTCAAGAAGGCTTACTGTGACTGGGACCGCTACAAGACGTTCAAGCCGGCGATGCACGAGGCTGCCTTTGAGCTGATCGAGATTCCGCATCTGCGCCAGTCGGGCAAGAACTCGGCCGACATCCGCATGGTGGTCGATGCACTCGACCTCTGCTACACCAAGGCCCACGTCGAGACCTTCGTCATCATCAGCGGCGATTCCGACTTCTCCCCACTCGTTTCCAAACTGCGCGAAAACGACAAGCAGGTCATCGGCGTCGGGGTCAAGAATTCGAGCTCGGACCTGCTCATCGCCAATTGCGACGAGTTCATCTACTACGACGACCTGGTCCGGGAGAAGAAACGCCAGGCGAAGAGGCCGGCACCGAAGCCGGTCGCGCCAGCCCCAGCGGGCGCCCCGGCAAAGAAGAGCGACGAGACGCGCCGCCAGGAGGCACTCGATCTGATCGCGGAGACGCTCGAGGCACTCGCCGCCGAGCGCGGCGATGAAGAAAAGATCTGGGGCTCGATGGTCAAGCAGGCGCTCAAACGCCGCCGGCCGGGTTTCAACGAGTCCTACTACGGATTCCGCTCGTTCAACGGGTTGCTCGAGGAGGGCGAGCGCCGCGGTGCGCTCGCCCTCGAGCGCGACGAGAAGTCCGGCGGCTATATCGTGCGCCTCGTGTCGCACGACGATTGAGCTCCGGATTCCGAGCGGGGAAGCGAATGCGCTGGCCGGAGTCGCTGCGGTGGCTCGCGGCATTGCTCTGCAGCGTTGCCGCGGTGGCGGCGCTGGCAGCGGAAGCGTCGCTCACGGTCGTCGCTGCCGGGCGCACGGCGATCTACACGACGGGCGGACTGCTCGCGCTGCCTGTCGCGAGCACGGTGGCGATACCGGTCGATCCGGTCTATGGCAGCAGCAAGGCGCTTCGCGCCATACCCTTTTCGGCCATCCTGTCCGGCGCCGAGGACGACAACACGATACGTTTCTTCGCGGGCGAGCGCGAGCTCGCGACGCTCGCGGCGGGACCCCTGCTTGCGAAGGGGCCCGGGCCGGTCGCCTACATCGCCATCGAAGCCGCCGACGCAGCGTGGCCCCCGCTGAAGCCCGGCGCGGCGAGCGCCGGACCCTTTCGCCTCGTGTGGTTGAAAGCTGACAAGACGGTTGCAGGCGCAGAGCTGTGGCCCGCGCAGATCACGCGCATCGAGGAGATCCAGCCGCTCGGCAAGCGCTTCCCCATGATCGCGCCGGCGGCGCGCCTTGCGCCGAATCACCCGATTCGCGCCGGCTTCGCCGCCTTCCAGAAGCACTGCATCAGCTGCCACACGCTGAACGGCGGCGGGGATTCGACGCTCGGGCCCGACCTCAACATCCCGTACAGTCCGACCGAGTACTTGCGACCGGAGGCGCTGCGGAAGCTGATCCGCGATCCGCAATCGCTGCGCCGCTGGCCTGGCTCGAAGATGCCCGCCTTCGATGCCAAGACCCTTCCCGACCGGGAGCTGGCGGAGCTCCTCGCCTACCTTCGCCACATGGCGGACCGCAAGGTCACCCCGCCGGCCAAGTAGCGGCGCGGCGCCGGTCGCGCGACAATATTCTCCCGTCACCGGGCCTTGGGGTGGCAGCAAGCGTCCCCAACTGGACGATCAACGATCCGTGAGGTGACGCGTGCAAACCATTCGTCCGGCTGCGGTGGCCGGCCTGTTCTACCCTGACGCGCCGGGTGCGCTCGGCAGCGCTGTGCGCGCGTACCTGGCGCAGGCGATGCCGCGTGGCGAGCCGCCGCCTGCGCTGCCGAAGGCCATGATCGTTCCGCACGCCGGCTACGTGTACTCGGGACCGGTGGCGGCGTCGGCTTACGCCCGCCTCGCTGCGGGCCGGTCGACCATCCGGCGGGTGGTGCTCCTCGGGCCCGTGCACCGCGTGCCGATCCGCGGGCTGGCACTGCCCGCGGCGCAAGCCTTCGCCACCCCGCTCGGAACCGTGGAGGTCGATGCAGCGGCGGCGGCGGAAGCGCTGCGACTGCCGCAGGTGCGCACGAGCGAGGCCGCGCACGCGCTCGAGCATTCGCTCGAAGTGCAGCTGCCGTTCCTGCAGACAGCGCTCGACGCCTTTCGCATCGTCCCCTTCGCCGTGGGCGATGCCAGCGCAAGCGAAGTGGCCGCCGTGATCGATCGGCTCTGGGGCGGGCCCGAGACGCTGATCCTGCTGAGCTCGGATCTGTCGCACTATCACCCTTACGACCAGGCGCGCGCGATCGATCGCGGGACCGCCGAGGAGATCCTCGCGCTCACCGCCGCGCTCGACCACGAGCAGGCCTGCGGCGCGACGCCGATCAATGGCTTCGCCGTGTGCGCGCGGCAACACGGGTTGGCTCCCGAGCTTCTCGATCTGCGCAATTCAGGTGACACGGCTGGCGACAAGCTGCGCGTGGTCGGTTACGCGGCGTTCGCCTTCAACGAGCGTCCCGCCGTGGGCGCGCCACGGTCGGTGGCCGCCGTCGAGGAGGTCGTGGCATGAGCCCGCGGCGAGGGGCCCTGCGCGCAAGCGCAGGGATCGCGCGAGGCGAATTGACACCACGGCCGACACGTCCGGCGATGACGATGCGCGACCGATCCAAGGAGGTAGTGGCATGAGCCCGTGGCGAGGGGCCCTGCGCGCAAGCGCAGGGATCGCGCGAGGCGAATTGACACCACGGCCGACACGTCCGGCGATGACGATGCGCGACCGATCCAAGGAGGCAGTAGCATGAGCGTAGTCAGAGACGAGTCGCTCGGCTTGGCGCTCGTTTGGATTGCCCGCCGCGCGATCGCAGCGAGGCTCGGCTTCGCCGGTGGGGAGCCGCTGGCGCACGCGGCGCTCGCGGCTCCCGGCGCAACCTTCGTCACGCTTTTCTGCAACGCGGAGCTGCGGGGGTGCATCGGCAGCCTGCAGCCGCTGCGCGCGCTGGGAGAGGACGTGCGCGAGAATGCGATCAACGCGGCGTTTCACGATCCGCGCTTCCCGCCGCTGGCGCAGGCGGAGTTCGGGGCCACGTCGATCGAGGTCTCGCTGCTTTCGCCGAGCATGCGCCAATGCTTCGCCGCGGAAGAGGAGCTCCTCTCGCGGCTTCGCCCCGGAATCGACGGTGTAACGCTCGAGTACGGGCGCTGCCGCGGGACCTTCCTGCCGCAGGTGTGGGATGCGCTGCCCGATCCGCGAGCCTTCCTCGCCGAGCTCAAGCGCAAGGCAGGCCTGCCGGGAGATTTCTGGAGCCCGCAGCTGAACGTTGGGCTCTATCAGGTGACCAAATGGAAAGAGAGCGAATTCGTTCGCCCGCAGGTGCTGCAATGAGCGACTCAGTTGGCAACTACGCCGGTCGGTACTGGCACACGCTCGAGGACGGGCGGATCCAGTGCGACCTCTGTCCGCGCGACTGTCGCCTGCACGAGGGTCAGCGCGGCGCGTGCTTTGTGCGCCAGCGCAAGGACGACGCGATGGTGCTCACGACCTACGGCCGCTCGTCCGGCTTCTGCATCGACCCAATCGAGAAGAAGCCGCTCAACCAGTTCTATCCGGGCAGCAGCGTGTTTTCGTTCGGGACGGCCGGGTGCAACCTCGCCTGCAAGTTCTGTCAGAACTGGGACATCTCGAAGTCGCGCGAGATGGACACGCTCATGGATCAGGCCTCGCCGGAGAAGATCGCGCGCACGGCGCAGAAGCTGGGCTGCCGGAGCGTCGCCTACACGTACAACGATCCGGTGATCTTCGCCGAGTACGCGATGGATACCGCGGACGCCTGTCGGGAGCTCGGCATCAAGAGTGTGGCGGTGACGGCCGGTTACATCGGCACCGAGGCGCGGCGCGACTTCTACGCCAAGATGGACGCGGCCAACGTCGACCTGAAGGGCTTCACCGACGAGTTCTACGTCAAGCTCTGTGGCGCGCGCCTGAACCCGGTGCTCGACACGCTGGCCTACCTCAGGCACGAGACCGATGTGTGGTTCGAGATCACGACCCTGCTGATCCCGGGCAAGAACGACTCCGCTGCCGAAATCGAGGCGGAGTCGAAATGGATCATGCGCGAGCTTGGACCCGATGTGCCGTTGCACTTCACGGCGTTCCACCCGGACTACAAGATGACCGATCTTCCCCATACACCGGGCTCGACGCTGTCGCGTGCGCGCAAGATCGCGCTCGCGGAGGGATTGCGCTACGTCTACACCGGCAACGTGCACGACCGCGAGGGAGGCACGACTTTTTGCCCCGGTTGCCGCAAGCCGGTGATCGTGCGCGACTGGTACGAGATCCTCACCCACGCGCTGACGCCCGACGGGCGCTGCAAGCATTGCGAAGTGCAGATCCCTGGTCGCTACGAGCGCTTCGCTGGGCAGTGGGGGAGGCGGCGCGTGCCGGTTCAAGTGAGCGCCGCGTAGAGGCATAATCCGGCGCGCCGCTCATGCTCGCGCGTGTCGCCGCCGACGCCGTACTTGTTCTCCACCTCGCGTTCGTCCTCTTCGTCGCACTCGGCGGCTTGCTCGTCCTGCGCTGGCCGACGGTCGCGTGGCTGCACCTGCCGGCGGTTGCCTGGGGCGCGCTCATCGAGTTCTCCGGCTGGATCTGTCCTCTGACGCCGCTTGAGGTCGCGTTGCGCCGGATGTCGGGCGAGGCGGGCTACGAGGGCGACTTCTTCCAGCATTACGTTGTCTCGCTTCTCTATTCTGACAAACTCACACGCCCCCTGCAGATCGCTCTCGGCGGATTGATCGTGCTGTTCAATGTCGCGCTCTACCTCGTGGTCGTGCGCCGCAGCCGGGCGCGGTAGACGCCCGACTGGGCGAGCGGTTACACTCGGACCGACCAAGGCAAGGAGATCGATCGTGATTCGGAAGCGCGAAACTGCATTTCGCACAGCGCAGGTCGCGGCAGCCCTTTTTTTCGGTATGGCGCTACTCGTCTCCGGCCAGACTGGCGCTCAGAGCCAGATGCAGCCCGAGACGTGGAAGTTCGACGCCTACATCTACGGATATTTCCCCCAACTCGGCGGCTCGTTTACCTTTCCTACGGGCACGACCGCGAATCTGACAGTGCCTGCAGACGAGGTCATACACAATCTAAAATTCGCCGCGATGGGCTGGCTCGCCGCCCAGAAGGGGCAATGGGGCGGCTTCACCGATCTGATCTACGCCGATATCTCGGGCTCGAAGAGCGCAACGCGCGATATCAGCATCGGGGGCATCACGATCCCGGCGGGGATCACCGCGGATGCGAACCTCGACGTCAAGAGTACGCTGTGGACGCTGGCGGGGAGCTACCGCTTCGTGGATACCCCCGAGGCGGGCTTTGATCTCTTCGCCGGCGCTCGCCTGCTCGACATGACGCAGAATCTCGGCTGGCAGTTCAGCGCCGATGTCGGGCCTTTCGTCGGGCCCCTACGCCAGGGCTCGAGCGAGGTGAACATCAACAACTGGGACGCGATCATTGGCGCGAAGGGTCGCTACAGCTTCGGCGAGAACAGGGAATGGTACGTGCCCTATTACGTCGATGTCGGAACGGGCCAGGATCATCTGACGTGGCAGATATTCGGCGGCCTCGGCTACAGGTTCAAATGGGGCGATATCATCGGCGTGTGGCGCTACATCGACTACCGCTTCAAGGACAACAACGCCACGTTCACGATGAATGGGCCGGCGATCGGCGTCGGCTTTCACTGGTAGCCCGGAGCCGCAACCAATTCTAGCCTCGGGCCTTAGCTCGTCCGGGCGGCGCTCAGCTCAGACCACCTTCACGTTGATCTCGTAGATCCCGTCGATGTGCCCGGTCATGACGTCGCCGGGGACTACGGGTCCGACGTTCTCCGGCGTGCCGCAGTAGATGATGTCGCCGGGAAAGAGCTCGTAGTAGCGCGACAGGTTCGCCACCTGCTCGGCGACGTTCCAGATCATGTTCGAGAGGTCGGAGGACTGCTTGGTCTGGCCGTTGACCTTGAGCCAGATCGCGCCCTTCCCTGGGTGGCCGAGCTTGCTCGCGGGATAGAGGTAACTCACCACCGCCGCGTGGTCGAAGGACTTGCCGACCTCCCACGGTTTTTTCTCCTCGCCCATTGCCCGCTGCAGATCGCGGCGCGTCATGTCGAGCCCGACCGCGTAGCCGTAGACGTAATCGAGCGCCTTATCCACTGGAATGTCCTTGCCGCGCTTGCCCAACGCGGCGACAAGCTCGACCTCGTAGTGATAGTTCTTGGTGATGGTCGGGTAGGGGTGGTCGATCGTCACGCCTTCGGGTACGAGCTGTATCGCGTCGGTCGGCTTCTGAAAGAAGAATGGCGCCTCTCGCGTCGGGTCCGAGCCCATCTCGCGCGCGTGCGCAGCGTAGTTGCGACCCACGCAGTAGATGCGGCGCACCTGGAAGCGCTGGTTCGTGCCGAGCACCGGGATGAAGCTCGCTTCGTGCGCGAACAGCACTTCGCCCGGAGCCTGCGCATCGGCGTGGGGCGCGGCACCCGCCAGCGCAGCCGCGCTGACGGCAGCCGTTCCCTGCAGCAGTTTGCGGCGTTGCTCGTCCATGAATATCTCCTCCACTGGTTTCTCGTTTGAAGCCGGTCAGGCGCGGCGATAGATTTCGGCACCGCCCTGCACGAACTCGACGGCCTTCGACTGCATGCCTTTGGCGAGCGCCTCGCTTTCGGAGAGACCCTGCGCCCTGGCGTACTCGCGTACGTCCTGCGTGATCTTCATCGAGCAGAAATGGGGTCCACACATCGAGCAGAAGTGGGCGAGCTTGGCACCCTCCTGCGGCAGCGTCTCATCGTGGAACTCGCGCGCCTTGTCCGGGTCGAGGCCGAGGTCGAACTGGTCCTCCCACCGAAACTCGAAGCGCGCCTTCGACAGCGCATTGTCGCGCAGCTGCGCCCCCGGATGGCCCTTGGCGAGATCGGCTGCGTGCGCGGCGATCTTGTAGGCCATGATGCCGTCCTTGACATCGGCCTTGTTCGGCAGCCCCAGGTGCTCCTTCGGGGTCACGTAGCAGAGCATCGCCGTGCCGTACCAGCCGATCATCGCCGCGCCGATTGCGCTCGTGATGTGATCGTAGCCCGGTGCGATGTCAGTGGTGAGCGGCCCGAGGGTGTAGAACGGCGCCTCCCCGCACAGCCGCAGCTGCTCGTCCATGTTGTGCTTGATGAGATGCATCGGGACGTGTCCCGGCCCCTCGATCATCGTCTGCACGTCGTGCCTCCAGGCGATCTGCGTGAGCTCTCCCAGCGTGGCGAGCTCTGCCATCTGTGCGTCATCGTTGGCATCGGCGATCGAGCCTGGCCGCAGGCCGTCGCCCAGGCTGAAGGCGACGTCATAGGCTTTCATGATCTCGCAGATGTCCTCGAACCGCGTGTAGAGAAAGGATTCCCGGTGATGCGCGAGGCACCACCGCGCCATGATCGAACCACCGCGCGAGACGATGCCCGTCATGCGCTTGGCGGTCAGCGGGATGTAGCGCAGCAGCACGCCAGCGTGGATGGTGAAATAGTCCACGCCCTGCTCGGCTTGCTCGATGAGCGTGTCGCGGTAGATCTCCCAGGTGAGCTCCTCGGCCTTCCCGCCTACCTTCTCGAGCGCCTGGTAGATGGGCACCGTGCCGATCGGCACCGGGGAATTGCGGACGATCCATTCGCGCGTCTCGTGGATGTTCTTGCCGGTGGACAGGTCCATCACCGTATCGGCGCCCCACCGGGTGGCCCAGGTCATCTTCTCGACTTCCTCCCCGATCGAGGAGGAGACGGCCGAGTTGCCGATGTTGGCGTTGATCTTCACGAGGAAGTTGCGTCCGATCACCATCGGCTCGCTTTCGGGGTGGTTGATGTTGGCCGGGATGATTGCGCGGCCGCGGGCGACCTCTTCGCGCACGAACTCCGGCGTGATCGCGCTCGGGATCGCTGCGCCGAAGCTCTGTCCGCGATGCTGTGCCGTAACCGCCTCGGGGAGCACCGAGAGCATGCGCTCGCGCATGAGGCTCTCGCGGATGGCGATGAACTCCATCTCCGGAGTGACGATGCCGCGGCGTGCATAGTGCATCTGGGAGACGTTGGCCCCGGGCGCGGCGCGGCGCGGCCGGCGCGCGAGCTCGAAGCGCATCCCGGCGAGCTGCGGATCGGCGAGCCGCTCGCGGCCATGGGCCGAGGTCGGACCCTCGAGCTCGACGGTGTCGTCGCGCTCCGCGATCCATCCCGCGCGCAGCGGCGGGAGCCCCGAACGGATGTCGATGCTCACTGCCGGGTCGGTATAGGGGCCGGACGTGTCGTAGACGACGATCGGCGGGTTCTTCTCGGCCCCGAAGGATGCCGGCGTGTCGGATTGCTCGATCTCGCGCATCGGCACGCGGATGTCCGCGCGCGTGCCCGTCACGTACACCTTCGCGGATTTGGGCAACGGACGAACTGCGGCGGCGTCGACCTGCGCTCGCGCGGCGAAGAACTTGTCGTTGGCGTTCATGCAACTCCTCTGCGACAGCGGATCGTCGGCAGGGAGCGGGGGTGGCTGCTCACGCTTCCCTGCGCCGGCATTATCCGTACAGGTACCAAGGGTGTCATCTCACCGCTCCGCAAACCGAGCCACCGCGCGAAGGGACCCCTAGCGTCATCTACGAACTTACGCCATCCGCGCGCCCGTAGCAACCGGCAGACCCGCCGCAGCGAGCTCGCGCCGGAGCTGCTCCGGCGAGCGAAAGTGGATTCCGCGAAGACCGAGCGACGTTGCTGCGGCGGCATTCTCGGCCACGTCGTCGATGAACACCGCCGTCTCGGGCGCGATGCGGTAGCGGTCGCAGAGGGTGCGGAAGATGCGCAGGTCGGGCTTGATGACGCCCTCCGTCCCGGATATCACTATTCCGTCGAACCAGGATAGGAAGGCGAAGCGGCCGTACTGCGGAGGGAAGGTCTCGGCAGACCAGTTGCTGAGCGCATAGACCGGGACGGCGCGCGACTTGAGCTCGGCCAGCACGTCGACCGTGCCGGCGATTGCCCCCGAAATCATCTCGTCGAAGCGCTTGCCGAAGGCTTCGATCAGCTCGATCTTGTCGGCGTGGTGTGGCAGGAGCTCCCGCGTGGCCTCGGCGAAGCTGCGGCCGGCGTCCTGCTTCTGATTCCACTCCGTGGTGCAGACCGTGGCGAGAAATTGCTCCATCGCCGCGTCGTCGCCGTCGAAGAGCTTTCGGTAGAGGTGGCGCGGGTTCCAATCGATGAGCACGCCGCCTAGGTCGAAGATGGCAACGGTGCGGCTCGAATGGACCGCTGGCGATCCCGGCTGCTCCAGGCTTGTCGCGCTCAGGCGGCGAGGCGTCTCAGTCCGCCGAGGCATTGGCGGGGACGGGATGCGGGAGTCGGGTCCCCCGGCGCTGCGCGAGCCAATGCTGGAAGCGCTCGAAGTAGAGGTAGATGACGGGCGTGAGAAAGAGGGTCAGCGCTTGCGACACGAGGAGTCCGCCCACGACCGCGAGTCCGAGCGGGCGCCGGGCCTCTCCGCCGGCGCCAAGCGCCAGCGCGATGGGCAGGCTCCCCATGAGCGCCGCCATGGTGGTCATCATGATGGGCCGGAAGCGGATGATGCACGCCTGGAAAATCGCGTCGTCCGGCGTCTTGCTTTCCTTGCGCTGAGCCTCGATCGCGAAGTCGATCATCATGATCGCGTTCTTCTTCACGATCCCGACCAGCATGATGATCCCGACCAGAGCGTACATGTTGAGGTCGAGCCCGAACAGCCACAGCGTCACCAGCGCGCCGAAGCCGGCGGTCGGCAGGCCCGAGAGGATCGTCACCGGGTGGATGAAGCTCTCGTAGAGGATACCGAGCACGAGATAGATCACGAACACGGAGAGGACCAAAAGGACGCCCATGCCCTGGAGCGAGGCTTGGAACGCCTGCGCCGCGCCCTGGAAGGAAGTGACGATCGTCGGCGGCATCCGCATCTCGGCGGCCGCCTGGCGGATCTGCGCCAGCGCCTGCGACAGCGATACCCCCGGCTTCAGATCGAAGGAGATCGTCACCGCGGGCAGCTGGCCGAGGTGGTTCACCGCCAACGGACCGATCGTCGGCTTGAGCGTCGCCACCGAGTTGAGCGGAACGAGCGCGCCCGTGTTCGAGCGCACGTAAAGCAACCCCAACACCGACGGATCAGTCTGGTAGCGCGGCTCGAGCTCCATGACGACCCAGTACTGGTTCGTCGGGGCGTAGATCGTCGAGACCTGGCGCGAGCCGTAGGCGTCGTAGAGCGTGTTCTCGATCGCCTGTGCGGACACGCCGAGCGACGAAGCCTTGTTGCGATCGATGTCGACGGTCACCTGCGGCTGCGTGATCTGCAGATCGCTGGTGACGTCGACCAGCCCGGGCAGCGATCTCAACTTCTCCTCTAGGCGCGGAGCCCACTGGTAGAGCTCGGTCGTGTCGGTGTCCTGCAGCGTGTACTGGTAGGCGCTCTTGGTGAGGAGCCCGATGCGGATCGCCGGGATGTTCTGCACATACGCCTTGATACCGGGCACGCGCATGACCGCCGGGCGGAGCTCCTGCACGATCTCGTCGGCGGGAGGACGCTGGTCGCGCGGCTTGAGTGTCACGAAGATGCGGCCGTTGTTGAGCGCTGCGCTCGGTCCTCCGACCCCGACGAAGGACATCGCTCCTTCCACGTGCGGATTCTCGCGCACGATCGCGGCGACCTGCTGCTGGAGGTTGCTCATGGCGTCGAACGAGATGTCCTGCGCGGCCTCGGTAATGATGAACAGCTGCCCGACGTCATCGCTTGGCAGGAAGCCCTTCGGCATGTAATAGAACAGCGCCGCGGTGCCGGCGAAGATCGCACCGAACGCCGCGATCGTGAGGCGCCGATGCCCGAGCACCCAGACGAGGCCCCGCCGATAGACCGCAAGCATCGCCTCGAACATTCGCTCCGAGAGGGCATAGATGCGTCCATGCCGCTGCTCGCGCTCCACCTTGAGCATGCGGCTGCACAGGAGTGGGGTCAGCGTGAGGGAGACGAAGCCGGAGATCAGCACCGCGACGATGATCGTGACCGCGAACTCGTGCAGCAGGCGGCCGAGGATGCCGCCCATGAGAAACACGGGAAGGAATACGGCGGCGAGCGAGAGCGTCATCGACACGATGGTGAAGCCGATTTCCTTCGCTCCTTCGAGAGTCGCCTGCAGCCGCGGTTTGCCCATCTCCATGTGCCGCGTGATGTTTTCCAGCATCACGATCGCGTCGTCGACGACGAACCCCACGCAAAGCGTGAGCGCCATCAGCGACAGGTTGTCGAGGCTGTAGTTGAAGGCGTACATCACCGAAAACGTGCCGATGATCGACAGCGGCAGCGCGAGGCTGGGGATGAAGGTCGCCGAGGCGCTGCGCAGGAACACGAAGATCACGCCGACCACGAGCGTGAGCGCGAGCAGGAGAGTGAGCTGAACATCGCGGACCGATGCGCGGATGGATTGCGAGCGGTCGTACAGGATCGACAGGTTGATCGAGGGCGGCAGCTGCGCCTCGAAGGTCGGCAGGATGTGCTTGACGGCGTCGACGATCTCGATCGTGTTGGTGCCTGGCTGGCGCTGCACGGCAAGCACGACGCCGCGCGTGCCGTTGTACCAGGCCGCCACCTTGTCGTTCTGGACGCTGTCGAATACGCGTCCGAGCTGCGACAGGCGAACCGGCGCGCCATTGCGGTAGGCGACGATGATTGGGTTGTAAGCCTCCGCGTCGTTGAGTTGCCCCGTCGCCTGCACCGCGGTCGCCTTGTCGCGCCCGTAGAGCGTTCCCGTCGGAATATTGACGTTGGCGTCACCGACCGCCTGCTCGATGTCGGTGAGTGCGATGCCGCGCGACGCGAGCTGGTTCGGATCGAGCTGAATGCGCACCGCGTACTGCTGTGAGCCGTAGACCTGCACTTGCGCCACGCCGTTGATGGTAGAAATGCGCTGGGCAAGCAAATTCTCGGCGTAGTCGTCGACGACCGAGAGCGGCTGTGTTTCCGAGGTCAAGGCGAGCAGCAGCACCGGGAAGTCGGCGGGGTTGACCTTGCGCTGCGTCGGGGGATTGGGTAGCGAGGAGGGCAGCGATCGTGCCGCGGCGGCGATCGCCGACTGCACGTCCTGTGCCGCCCCGTCGATATTGCGATCGAGAGAGAACTGGAGCGTGATCGTGGTCTGCCCGGAAGTCGACACCGAGGTCATCGTGTCTATGCCGGCGATGGTCGAGAATTGCTTCTCGAGCGGTGTAGCTACCGCCGAGGACATCGTCTCTGGATTTGCGCCCGGCAACTGGGCCTGCACCTGGATCGACGGAAAGTCGACATTCGGAAGAGCGTTGACCGGCAGCAGGCGATAGGCGACGAGCCCGAAGGCCAGAATGCCGAACATGACCAACACGGTCATCACCGGTCTGCGGACGAAGAGCGCGGCGATGTTCACGATGCCTGCACTGGCTTGCCCACGCTCACCTTCGTTCCTGGCGCGAGCCGCACCTGGCCGACCGTAACGACCTGATCTCCAGGCCGAAGGCCGCTGGCAACGACCGTGTCGTCACCTTCTGCGCGCGCGATCTTGATGTTGCGCAGCTCCGCGGTGAGGTCGGGCTTGACGACGAACACATACTGGCCATTGGGCCCGTTCTGCACCGCCGCCGACGGAACCACGACTGCATCCTTCTGGTCGTACAAGGTGAGAACGACGTTGACGAACTGGCCCGGCCACAGCGCCTTGTCGGTGTTCGGGAACTCGGCCTTGAGCTTGATCGTGCCGGTCGTCGTGTCCGCCGAGTTGTCGAGAAACGAGAGCTTGCCCGCGATCGGCGCATGGGTTGAGTTGGTGAAGGTCGCCTGCACCTTGAGCTCGCCGCTCGCTTGATACCGGCGGATGTCGGCGATGTTCTGCTCCGGGACCGAGAATGAGGCGTACACGGGCACAATCTGGTTGATCGTCACCAGCGGATTGGTGTCGTTCGCCTTGACTAGATTGCCCTGTTGAATTTGGATGCGGCCGGCATAGCCCGTCACCGGCGAGCGGATCGTGCAGTACTCGAGCGAGAGCTTGGCATTCTCGATCGCGGCTTCGTCGCCAGCGACGGTCGCCGCTGCGGTTTCTGCGTTCGTGCGCACCTGCTCGTAAGCGTCCGGCGAGATGAAGTTCTTGGCGAGGAGATCTTTGTAGCGCTTTTCCTGCTCGTTGGCGCGGTCGAGCAGCGCCTTGTCCTTGAGCAGGTTGGCCTGCGCCTGCCTCAGGCTCGCGGCGAAGGGCCGCGCATCGATCTCGAACAGGACGGCGCCCTGACGGACTTCGTCGCCCTCCTTGAAATGCACCGAAACGATCTGCCCGTCGACACGCGCTTTGAGGGAGACCGTTGTATACGGCTCGACGTTGCCGATCGCGTAGAGGCGGACCGGGACGGTCTTGAGCACGACAGGGACCGCGGTCACCGGAACGGGCGGCGCCCCCTTCTGGGTGTCTGCGCGGCTGCCGCGGTTGGCCTGAAACGCGACGAAGCCCAACACCGCCACCAGGGCGAGCGCAAAGATGCCCGAAAAGATCTTCCTTCTAGTCGACATGACTTCCCGGCGCCCTCGTCGCGCCGCAGAACCATAAATTATCGCGCAATCGGCCTCCTTCGGGGGCAAGTTACAGCCTGTAACAGGCGCGTGACGCGTCGAAGGGGGCGCTGCGCCCGCCTTTGCTACAATCACCCAGCCTCGCGGGTGTAGCTCAATGGCAGAGCAGAAGCTTCCCAAGCTTACGACGAGGGTTCGATTCCCTTCACCCGCTCCAGTCCCGGGACGCGTTTGGACCGCGGTGAGCGCGGGAATATCCGCGTAGGGGATCCCCAAGCGGCTGCTTCAGAGAAGGGCGCGAGGGCCGCCGCTCACTATCTCACGTAAACCGGCGCCGGCTGCGTCAGGTAGGCATGCAGGATGTGGTAGACAGTCCGGTAGTTCTTCTGCTGGAAGCTCGCATGCGAGATGCCGGCCATCACGCTGAACTGCTTGTCGGGGTTCGGCAACCGGCGGAAGAACTCGAGCACATCGTCGAACGACGCGATGCCGTCGAACTCGCCACGCATCACGAGCGTCGGTACCTTGATCTTCTCGGGATCCACGAGGGGCAGCTTGCTGCACATGTCGATATAGGTGCCGTTCGGCACCGAGTCGTCGAGCGCGAGTATCGCCTCCGCGAAGGCGTCGATCACACGCGCTTCGGCGCACTCCGGATGATCGCGCTCGAAGATGGAGCGGATGAACGCGCGATCGATCGGCCGGCGTGTGGCCGCGAGAAACTGAGGCAGCTTCTTGCGCCGCTCGACAAGCGTGGGAGCACCCTCGCCCGTCCAGACGAAAGCGTCGAGCGCAAGGCGGGCGACGCGCCCGGGGTTGCGCTGCGCGAAGAGCGCCGCGCGCAGCGCGCCAGATGAGATGCCGTACAGCGAGAGCTCGCGCGCATCGCGCACCCGAAGGATGTAATCGGCGGCCGCTTCCAGGTCGTCGGCGCCATTGGCGATGTCGCAGGTGATGTTGCGCGTCTTGCTCGAGCGCCCGTAGCCTTCCATGTCGACCGACCAGCAATCGAATCCGCGCCGCGCGAACCAGTCCATCGCCGAGGAATCGGGACGGCCCGGAACGCTGAGATCGAAGGTCGGCTGCGACGCCATCGACGAGCCGTGGACGAAGAGAAGCACCGGCTTGCGGGCAGGTGAGGCCTCGTACTTCTGCCACAGGAACACGCGCACGTCCCCCTGGGGAGTCCTCTTCTGCGTCCAGTGTTCGACGCCGGCAATGGCGCCGGCGGCTGTTTGCTCGTTCATGATCATGTCCTCAGCCGGCGCGATCGCGGCACCGAATCAGTCGATCTTCGCTCCGGTTTCGCGAACCACTTTCGCCCACAAGGTCCTCTCCGCGCGGTAGAACGCACCGAACTGCGCCGGCGTGGAGCCGACGATTTCGATTCCCGCACTTTCCATGTAGCGCTTCACTTCGTCGGTCGCGAGGACGCCAAGGAGCTCTCGATTGAGCCGCCCGATGACCGCTGGCGGCGTGCCTTTGGGGGCGAGCAGTCCCATCCAGACGTACGCTTCGTAGCCGGGAACGCCGGCCTCGGCCACGCTGGGAACATCGGGGAGCAGCGCCGAGCGCCGCGCGCCGGTGACCGCGAGCGCGCGCAGTTTTCCGGCGCGGATGTGCCCGACCATGCCTGCGGTGCCGGGAATGGCGAGCTTGACCTGCCCGGCGAGAAGATCGGTGGTGGCCTGCGCGCTTCCGCGGTACGGCACGTGGTTCATCTTCATTCCGGTCATCGAGCAGAGCAGCGCGGTGAACAAGTGCTGGCCGCTGCCATTGCCGGAGGACGCATAGTCGACCTCACCGGGATGCGCCTTCACGTAGACAATCAGCTCCTGCAGCGAGTGAACCGGCAGCGACGGGTGGACGACGATGACGCCGGGCTCGCGGCCGATGAGCGAGATCGGTTCGAAATCCTCGACCGGGTCGTAGGAGAGGTGCGCATACAGCGTGGCGCTGATCGCGTTGGTCTGCGAAGCGAGCAGCAGCGTGTAGCCGTCGGGGGGCGACTTGGCGACGAACTCGCTGCCGATGGTCGCTCCGGCGCCGGGCCTGTTTTCGACGACGACCGCCTGGCCCAGTCGCTTCGAGAGCCCTTCTGCGAGCAGCCGCATCGGACCGTCGACCGCTCCACCCGGCGAAAACGGAACGATCACTCGCACCGGCCGCAGCGGGTAATCCTCCGGCTGCGCCGCCGGCGCAACGAGCAGCCCCGCCGCGAGCGCGGCGCTCGCGAGCCCGGTACCTGCGAGGCCTGGCAAGCTGACTACGGACGGAGGTAGGACCAGCCCTGCTGCTGCCGCTGCATGATCTCGACGACGCCGGCGCCGACGTAGCCGATCGAGGGCAGCATGTCGGAGGGCGCAAGCTTCTGCGCGCGCATCGTATTCTCGCAGGCTACGATCTTCACGCCCGAGATCAGCGCTTCATCGATGCGCGAGGCCACCGCCGAGTCGCGCTTCAGCATGCCGAGGCCTGGGCCGTAGGCGACGATCTCGATCTCGACGTTCGCCGCGCCGAGGTCGGCCTGCAGGTTGCGCGCGTTGTTCAGCGCAAGGTTCCACTTGCCGAGGTCGCCGTCGCTCACCTGCATCACCACCCTGTTCGGCGCGGCCGATGCCTGTTCCGCGCTGCTCTGCTGCGCCGCTCCGCCGAGGGCGAGCACGGTCGCGACGGCGACCAGTGCAAGGGCTCGGGAAAAGGTGGGACGTGTCGCGCTCATGGGCTCTCCTCGCAGCGGCGTAGAGCGTCGCCGGATCCCTGCATTATCGTTCTTTTTGCGCCCTTCCGTTAAGATGCGCTGCTTCGGGCGTCCTGCGTCGCTCGTTCGGGCGTCCTTCGGTGAAGCAGCACCACCACATTCCCCTCTCGGCGATCGCGCTGATCGTTGTCTCCAGCGCCTGTTTCACCACCGTGGACGTGACAGTCAAGATTCTGGGCCAGCGTTACCCGGTGCCCCTGATCGTATGGGCTCGCTGGGCGGTGCAGACGCTGATCATCGTGGCTCTGCTTGGACCGAAGATGAAACTCGGCCTGGTGCGCACGAAGCGGCTGTCGCAGCACCTCATCCGCGGCGCAGTGCTCATCGGATCGTCGGTATGCTTCTTCACGGCGCTTCGCTTCCTTCCGCTTGCGGAGGCGACGGCGTTGAACTATTCCGCGCCGATACTGGTGACGCTCATGGCGGCATGGCTGTTGGACGAGCACCTCACACACGCGCGCTGGGCGTTCGTCGTCGCCGGGTTCGTCGGCATGCTGCTCATCGTGCGCCCGGGCGGCGACATGCTTACGCCTGCAGCGGCCTTCGCGCTCGGCGCGGCGCTGCTCTACGCCACGTTCCAGATACTTACGCGCAAGCTCGCGGGCGAAGATCTGATGGTCCTCCTCGTCTATCCCAGCCTGGTCGGGACCGTCGTGCTCTCGTTGATCGTGCCGCTCTTCTTCCGTGGCGAGGTGTGGTACCCGATGATCGATACGGTGGCATTCTTGAGCATCGGGACGTTCGGCTTCATCGGTCATTTTCTCTTCATCCGTGCATTCCAGCGCGCCTCGGCATCGGCCATCGCGCCTTTCACCTACATCCAGCTCGTCTGGTCGACGCTCGCCGGCTGGATCGTGTTCGGCACTTTTCCCGACGCCTGGACGCTGGCCGGCATCGTGGTCATCGCCGGAAGCGGGGTGCTGCTCACCTGGTACGAGCGGCGCCGTGCGAATCTGCGTCAATCCGAACCGGCCGCGGTCGATTAGCGGGGATCGGTGGTGCGGTAGAATTGGCCTGACCGTCTGACCAGTCGCGACCCCACCCATCCGGAGATCGACGTCTGACCAGTCGCGACCCCCACCCATCCGGAGATCGACATGAGCAACGACAAGCCACGCATCGGTTTCATCGGCCTCGGCCTGATGGGGCATGGGATGGCGAAGAACATCCTGGCCAAGGGCTTCCCGCTGACGATAAGGGTGCACCGCAACCGCAAGGCCGCCGAGGACATCCTTGCCGCAGGTGCGAAGGAGGTCAAGACGAACGCGGAGCTGGCGCGAGCCTGCGACGTCCTGATCCTCTGCGTCACGGGGTCGCCGCAGGTCGAGGAGGTCATCTACGGCGAGAACGGCGTATTCGGCGTGGCGCGCGAGGGGTTGATCGTCGTCGATACCTCGACCGCCGAGCCGCAATCGACCGCGAGGATCCGCACCGATCTCGCGCGCAAAGGGACGGCCTACGTGGACGCTCCGCTCGCGCGCACACCCAAAGAGGCCGAGGAGGGGCGGCTCAATACGATGGTGGGAGCCGACGAGGCAACCTTCGCGCGGCTCAAGCCCGTGCTTTCGGCGTATTGCGAGAACATCGTGCATGCGGGCCCCCCGGGCCACGGCCACATGCTGAAGCTCGTAAACAACTTCATCGCGATGTCGATTGCGACCGCCGTGGCCGAGGCTTGCGCCACCTGCGCCAAGGCGGGCGTATCGATCGCTAAGCTGCACGAGCTCGTCTCGGCGGGCGCGGTGAACTCGGGCATCTTCCAGCTCATGGTCGGCAAGATGCTCGAGAGCGGCGATCTGACGGGCCTCAAGTTCACGCTCGTCAACGCGATGAAGGACCTGCGCTACTACACGCACTTCGCCGAGTCGCTGCCGTCGCCGGCGATAGTCGGCGAGGCGGTGCACCAGAGCCTCGTCAACGCCAACCTTCTCGGCTTCGGCGACAAGTTCGTCGCCAGCCTGATCGAGGCGCAGGAGAAGCTGGGCAGCGTAAGCATCGTGCGACGCTGAAGGCGTCGCGGAGCGCGGGCACCGGGCGCCGCGAAGCAGGGCCGGCAGCCTCCGCATATGCGTCGCGGCGGCTGCGGTATGCTTGGAATCTCAAGCAAACTCGCACCGAAGCGCGAACGAGAAAGCAGGATGGCCGGCACCGACACCATGCTCTGGGAAAACCCGCTCGGCACGGACGGCTTCGAGTTCGTCGAGTACGCCGCGCCCGACCCCGCCGCGCTCGGCCGGCTCTTCGAGGAGATGGGGTTCGCGGCGATCGCCAAGCATCGCGCGAAGAACGTCCTGCTCTACCGTCAGGGCGAGATCAACTTCGTGGTCAACGCCGAGCCGGGAAGCTTTGCCCAGGCGTTCGCGCGCGTGCACGGACCGTCGATCTGCGCGCTCGCGTTCCGCGTGAAGGATGCGGGCCATGCTTACCGTCGGGCCACCGAGCTCGGAGCCTGGGGCGTGGAATCGCACCCGGGGCCGATGGAGCTGGCGATCCCCGCGATCAAGGGCATCGGCGACTCGCTGATCTATCTCGTCGACCGCTACCCCGGCAACGGCTCGGGTGTGTCGATCTACGACGTCGATTTCGTGCCGCTACCGGGCGTCGACCAGCACCCCGCGGGAGCCGGCCTCACTTACATCGACCACCTCACGCACAACGTGCATCGCGGGCGGATGCAGGAATGGGCGAGCTTCTACGAGCGGCTGTTCAACTTCCGCAAGCTGCGCTACTTCGACATCGAGGGCAAGCTCACGGGGCTCAAGAGCAAGGCCATGACCAGCCCCTGCGGCAAGATCCGCATCCCGATCAATGAAAGCGCGGACGACAAGAGCCAGATCCAGGAGTATTTGCTCGCCTATCACGGCGAAGGCATCCAGCACGTCGCGCTCGGCACCGAGGACATCTACGCGACCGTCGAGACACTGCGCGGGCGCAGCGTGGCGTTCCAGGATACGCCGGACGCCTACTACGACTTGCTGCCGGCGCGGCTGCCCGGGCACAAGGAGGATGCTGCGCGACTCAGGCGCAACCGCATCCTGCTCGACGGAGCGCCTGCGGCGGATGAGATGCTGCTGCAGATCTTCACGACGACCGTGGTCGGCCCCATATTCTTCGAGATCATCCAGCGCAAGGGCAATCAGGGATTCGGCGAAGGCAACTTCCGCGCCTTGTTCGAGTCGATCGAGCTCGATCAGATCCGCCGCGGCGTCCTCAAAGGGTAGGGCGGCCGACGCCAGTGCGCGATCTCCCGTGGCAACCTCTGCCCTGAGTCTTCCCGTCCTGCGCCGGCTTTCGGACGGCGAATGGCATTCGAGTGCAGACCTTGCGCGGACGGCAGGCACGACGCGCGCGCTGCTCGCGCGAGAGTTGCGGGAGCTCAGGGCCGCGGGACGGCGTCTCGAGGGCGCGCGCGGCCGGGGCTATCGCCTTGGCGATGCACAGCCGCTTCTCGACCGCCGCGTGATCGCTGCCGCTATGGGGCGCGGGACGAAGCTCGGCGTCGAGGTCGTCGAGCAGATCGACTCAACCAACACCGAGCTCATGCGGCGTGCGCCGCGGCAGGACATCCACCGTCACGCGCTCGCCGCCGAGGCGCAGAGCGCCGGGCGCGGCCGCCGCGGCCGCGCCTGGAAGACGATTGCCGGCGCCAGCCTGACCTTCTCGCTTGGCTGGCGCTTCGCGCGAGGCGCAGGGCGCCTCTCGGGGCTGACGCTTGCGGTGGGCCTCGCCGTGGCGCGCGCGCTCGGTGCCTCGGGATTCGCCAACATCGAGCTCAAGTGGCCGAACGACATCATGTGCGGAGACGCGAAGCTCGGCGGCATCCTGGTCGAGCTTGCGGGTGAGGCGCGCGGGCCCGCAACGGCAGTGATCGGTGTCGGCCTCAACGTGGTGCTGCCCGCGGCTTCTCGCCGAGAGATCGATCAGGTCGTGACCGACCTCGCGAGCGTCTCGCGCAGGCGCGCCATCGACCGCAATCGCCTCCTCGCGCGAATCCTGCGCGAGCTGGAGGCGATGCTGGAGACTTTCGAGACCGAAGGCTTCGCGCCGCTGCGTGCGGCCTGGCAACGGCGGCACGCTCTGCAGAAACTCCGCGTCCGCGTCCTGCTGCCGAACGGCGGGAGCGCGCGTGGCGCGGTGGTGGGTGTGGACGCCGACGGCGCGCTCGTGCTCGCGAGCGGCGGGCGTCGTCTGCGCTTTGCAAGCGGTGAAGTCTCCCTCGTCAGACGATGATTCTCTGCCTCGACTGCGGAAACAGCCGGCTCAAATGGGGCCTGGCCGGACCGCATGGCTGGGTGGCGCAGGGAAACCTCCCGAACCAGGAAATCGGCACGCTCGCGCTGCGCGATTGGCAGAATCTGCCGCGACCGGCGCGCGTCGTCGGCGTCAACGTCGGGGGCGAGGCGCTGCGGGTGCGCGTCGAGGCGCAGCTCGTGCGCTGGCGCATGGTTCCTGAATGGCTGATCGCGCACGAACAGGCCGGCGGCGTCTACAACCGCTACGCGCGCCCATCGCAGCTCGGCGCCGATCGCTGGGCGGCGTTGATCGCCGTGCGCAAGCGCGTCACCGATGAGCTTTTTCCGTCGCCCAACCTCGTGGTCAACGCCGGGACGGCGCTCACCGTCGATGCGCTCGACGCCGCAGGCGTGTTTCGCGGCGGCATCATCCTGCCGGGGCTCGCCATGATGCTTCAGGCGCTGGCCGCCAATACCGCCGCGCTCAAGGTTCCGCCGGGCAGGTATCACGACTTCCCGATCAACACCGCAGATGCGCTCTATTCGGGCGCAATCCAGGCGCTCTGCGGCGCGATCGAGCAGATGCGCGGGCACCTCGCCAGCGGGGAAGAAACGCCGCGCGTCGTCCTCTCTGGGGGGGCCGCGGGGGAAATCGCGCCGCATCTTACGGCGCCCGTGGAGGTCGTGGATAATCTTGTGCTCGAGGGCGTGCTCGCCCTCGCCCTGTCTGCCGAGGAATGAGAACGCTCGTCTTCCTGCTGCTGCTGGCGAACGTCACGCTTTGGGGCTACATCAAGCTCGACCGGCTGAGCTCGGGCGAGGGCATTCGCCTGACGCAACAGGTGCAGCCGGACAAGATATCGCTGCTCACGCCTCAGCAGGTCGCTGCACTCGGTCCCGCGAAGGTCGCCTCGCTCGCCGACGTGTGCGTCGAATGGGGTCCGCTGTCGGATGCCGAGAAGGCGCGCGCGCTCGCCGCGCTCGAGCCGCTCGATCTTGCGCGGCTCATCACGCAGAAGAAGGTCGAAGTAGTCGCCAATTACTGGGTGTTCATTCCTCCTGCCGCCAACAAGCCCGCTGCCGATCGCAAGCTCGCCGAGCTCAAGGCGCAGGGCGTCAAAGACGTGCTGCTCCTCGACGGCGGGCCGCAACGCTGGGCGATCTCGCTCGGCGTGTTCCGTACGGAGGGGGCGGCGCAGGCGCAGCTCGCCGATCTGGAGCAGAAGGGTGTCAAGGGTGCGAAGGTAGGCCCGCGCGCCCAAGCCCTGCTGCAGACCGCACTCGTCGTACGCGATCCGCCGGCGCCTGCGATGTCCAGGCTCAAGGAGCTGCAGGCGGGCTTCCCCGAAAGCGAACTCAAGGTCGGCGCATGCGAGAAGGCGAGCTGACTACGGTCGCCGCGGGTGCCGCAGCCATCCGGTGCGCGGAGTCGCCGCGAGACATGGCGTTGGCGCGCGCCCTCTTCCTCGAATACGCCGAGTGGCTCGACGTCGATCTGTGCTTCCAGGGCTTCGAGCAGGAGTTGACCACGCTTCCCGGTGCCTACGCGCCGCCACGCGGACGTCTGCTTCTGGCCGGAGTTCCCGGAGAAGCGTTCGCCTGCATTGCGCTGCGCCCGCTCGACGAGGACGGCGGCTGCGGTTGCGGCGGTATGACCGCCGGGCGCGCCGGCAGCGCCGCGGGCGAGGTGAAGCGCCTCTACGTCCGAACTGCGCACCGCGGCGAGGGCTGGGGAGAACGCCTCACCCGGACGCTCATCGGAGAGGCGCGCACGATCGGATATCGGGAGCTCAAGCTCGACACGCTCGAACGGATGAAGGCTGCGCGCGCGCTTTACTCTGCCCTCGGCTTCCGTGAGTGCGCGCCGTACTACCGCAACCCGCTGCCAGACGTCGTGTACATGTCGCTTGCGCTCTAGACGAGCGCGTCAACGGCGAGCGCTAGGCGCGCGCGCTCACGAGAAAATGTCGGCCGTCGTCGCGATGCCATGGTGCCGGCTCGATGCCGATGTCCCGGTAACCGGCATCCTGAAGCAAGGTCGTCGCTTCCTCCTCCGTGTACCAGGTAAGCGCTCGCGCCTCGTCCTCGCGCGCGGTAATCGTCCTGCGCTCACGCCTCTCGTAGCGCGTGCGAACGTCGATGCGCCGCATCTGCGCATCGAAGCAGGTCTCTGAGCGCAACCCGATCTGCAGACCGTCCTGCGGGGTGACCATCCGTATTTCGATTACCGGCGCGCCCGGAGGGTGCTCGGCGCGCGCGGGCGTGAAGAGGTCGAGCAGCAGCAGCCCGGGCTCAATCAGGTGCGCCCGGATGCGCAGCAGTGCGTCCAGAGCTGCAACCGGGTCGGTAAGAAGCTGGAAGGACCCTCGGGCGATGATCGCCGCGGCGTAGCGCGTTGGCAGGTTGAGCGCGGCGAGGTCCTGACGATAGAGCTGCGCTTCCCGGCCGGCTGCCGCCATGCGCTTCTCGCAGCTTGCGATGCGAGCCTCCGAGCAATCCACGCCGTGCATGCGAAACCCCGCTTCGAGCAGCGGGACGAGCAGGCGCCCGACGCCGGCCATCGCCTCGAGCACCAGCCCGGCATTGCGCGGCAGGCGCGCGGCGTACCAGCGAACTTCATCCTCGCTCGCCCGAGGCGCATCGGTTTCGCAGAAGAGCGTGCCCAGAACGCCGTACGCCGACATCAGCGGTCTCAAGCTCGCGGCCGCGAGAGCAACTCGCGCGCGGCGACTGAGATCGCGTCGATGCAGAGGGTCGCTGCAGTGACTGCCCCTGTCCAGCGCAGGAAACCGTGGATCATTCCTGCGCATTCGACGAAGCGCACCTGCACTCCTGCGGCGGCGAGGCGCCGTGCGTAATCGAGTCCGTCGTCGCGCAGCACATCGGCCTCCGCGACCGCGACGACGGCCGGCGCCAGCCGAGACAGATCGGATGCGGCGAGCGGCGAGAGCTCGGGGTTGTCCGCATCGGCACCCGCCCGGTATAGGCTCCAATACCATGCCATCTGCGCCGCAGTGAGGTTGTAGCCGACGTCGAACTCGCGATACGCGGCGCGCGAGCAGCGCGCATCCAGCGCGGGATAGAGCAGCAGCTGCAACTCCGGCTGCGCAAGCCGCGCGGCGCGCAGGCGTAGCGACAGCGCGGCGGCGAGATTACCGCCGGAGCTGTCGCCCGCGACCGCGAAGCGCGCGCCGTCCGCACCGAGAGCGAGCGCCTGCGCACGCGCCCAGCGCCACGCTGCTTCAAAGTCATCGAGCGCCGCCGGAAACACGTGCTCAGGTGCGCAACGATAGTCGACCGCGACGAGCACGGCCGGCAGGCGCTGCGCGAGCAGGCGACAGACGCGGTCGTGTGAGTCGAGCGAGCCCGTGACCCAGCCCCCGCCGTGCGCGTAGAGCACGAGCGGCAACAGCGATGCGGCGGCGGGGCGATAGCAGCGCACGGCAATGCTCCCTGCGGGACCCGGCAGGCTCGCGTCCCGGACCGATGCCAGCGCCTGCGGCGCGCCGCCGAGAAGCTTCGGCGCTTCCTCCGCGGCGGCACGAAGCGCCGCGACGTCGAGCGCGCCTGCGCCCGGGGCGACTGCGAATACCGTATCGAGCAGGCGTCGGATGTCCGGGTCGAGCATCGCAGGCTCATCGTCGAGCAAAGCAACGATGGTACGCCGATCGCACGCTCGGGTTGACAAGAGGCGCCGTAGCCCTTAACTTGTGATTAACAGCGCCGATTTGACCCCCAGCTTGCGGGCGCTATACAAATCCAGCTAAAGCGGCTTTCGACCGAAACCCGCTCGGCGGCAAGCTGAACGGGTTTTTTGTTTGCGGATACCGCCGATCGGGTGTGCGTGCAGGTGGCCGCGAAGGCGAAGGAAAACTGAACATGACGAACGTACTCGACAAGACGGCGCAGCTCACGAAGCTCCTCAAGGAGCGCATTCTCGTGCTCGACGGTGCGATGGGAACAATGATCCAGGCCCGCCGCCTGGGCGAGGCCGACTATCGCGGCCCCGCAGCCTGCGGGCTCGCGCAGCACGCCTGCGACGTGAAGGGCGACAACGACCTCCTGGCGCTCACGAACCCGGACGTGATCCGCTCCATCCACGACGCGTTTCTCGAGGCGGGTGCCGACATCATCGAAACCAACACCTTCAATGCGACGCGGATCGCGCAGGCGGACTATCGCCTCGAAGGCCGGGTGCGCGAGATCAACCTCGCGGCGGCGCGCATCGCCCGGGAGCGAGCCGACGTGTGGAGCGCGAAGACCCCGGACAAGCCGCGCTTCGTCGCCGGCGCGCTCGGCCCGACCAACCGCACTGCCACGATCTCTCCGGACGTCAACGATCCGGGTTCTCGCAACGTGAGCTTCGACGAGCTCGCCGCGGCGTATGGCGAGGCGGTGACGGCGCTCGTCGAGGGCGGCGTCGATCTGCTGCTGGTCGAGACCGTCTTCGACACGCTCAACGCGAAGGCCGCGCTGTTCGCGATCGACGCGCATTTCGAAGCGCGAGGCATTCGGCTGCCGCTTATAGTCTCGGGGACGATCACCGACGCCTCGGGACGCACGCTCTCGGGACAGACGACCGAGGCCTTCTGGAACTCGGTGCGTCACGCGAGGCCGCTCGCCGTCGGGCTCAATTGCGCGCTCGGGGCGGCGCTGATGCGACCGTACATCGAGGAGATGTCGCGCGTCGCGGACACCTTCGTCTCGTGCTATCCCAACGCCGGGCTGCCCAACCCGATGAGCGAGACCGGATACGACGAAGCGCCCGAGACGACTGCCCGTCTCGTCGGCGAGTTCGCGCGCAAGGGCTTCGTTAACATCGTCGGCGGCTGCTGCGGAACCACGCCCGAGCATATCCGCGCGATCGCCGAGGCGGTGAGGGACGTGCCGCCGCGAAGAATCCGTGCCGAGTAGCGCAGCGGCCGCAGCCGCGCCGCGCGGGAGTGAAGTCGCTCGCGCGTCCCGCCCAATGCGGCTCGCCGGCCTGGAGCCGCTCACGATCGGCGAGGATTCGCTCTTCGTCAACGTCGGCGAGCGCACCAACGTCACCGGCTCGCGCGCCTTCGCCAAACTGATCCTCGCCGGCGATTTCACGGGTGCTGTCGAGGTGGCGCGACAGCAGGTCGCCAGCGGCGCTCAGGTGATCGACGTGAACATGGACGAGGCGATGCTCGACTCGAAGGCCGCGATGGTGCGGTTTCTGAACCTGATAGCCGCCGAGCCGGACATCGCCCGCGTTCCCGTGATGATCGACTCCTCGAAATGGGAGGTGATCGAGGCGGGGTTGAAGTGCGTGCAGGGCAAGCCGGTCGTGAATTCGATCTCGCTCAAGGAAGGCGAGGCGCAATTCCTGCACCACGCGAGGCTCGTGCATCGCTACGGGGCTGCTGCGATCGTCATGTGCTTCGACGAGCGCGGGCAGGCCGACACCTACGAACGCCGGGTCGACGTCGCGCGGCGCGCCTACGATCTTCTCGTCGACCGCGCCGGGTTCCCCGCCGAGGACATCATCATCGACCCCAACGTGTTTGCGATCGCCACCGGCATCGAGGAGCACGCCAACTATGCTGTCGATTTCATCCGTGCGACCGCATGGATCAGACAGCACCTGCCGCACGCGAAAGTCTCGGGCGGCATCTCCAACGTGTCGTTCAGCTTCCGCGGCAACGATCCGGTGCGGGAGGCCATTCATACCGTGTTCCTCTACCACGCGATCCGCGCCGGGCTGACCATGGGCATCGTCAACGCCGGGCAACTCGGGGTCTACGACGAGCTCGACCCCGAACTCAAGGGGCGCGTGGAGGATGCGGTTCTGAATCGCCGCCCCGATGCGACCGAGCGGCTGGTGGCCTTCGCCGAGAGCTACAAGGCGCAAGGCAAGCACGCCGGCGAGGACCTCGCCTGGCGCGCCGGCGTCGTCGAGGACCGACTCTCTTACGCACTAGTGAAGGGGATCGGCAACTACATCGTCGAGGATACCGAGGAGGCGCGGCGCAAGTACGCCCGGCCGATCGAGGTGATCGAGGGGCCGTTGATGGCCGGAATGAACGTCGTCGGCGACCTGTTCGGCGCAGGCAAGATGTTCCTGCCGCAGGTAGTGAAAAGCGCGCGGGTGATGAAGCAGGCGGTGGCGCACCTAGTGCCGTTCATCGAGGCGGAGAAGGCGCAGTCGGGTCAGGTCGCCAAGCCGAAGGGCACCATCGTGATGGCGACCGTCAAGGGCGACGTGCACGACATCGGCAAGAACATCGTCGGCGTCGTGCTCCAGTGCAACAACTTCGACGTGATCGATCTCGGGGTCATGGTGCCGGCGCAGAAGATTCTCGATACCGCGCGCGAGCGGCACGCCGACATCGTGGGACTTTCCGGGCTCATCACGCCTTCGCTCGAGGAGATGGCGCACGTGGCGGGCGAGATGCAGCGGCTCGGCATGACGCAGCCGCTTCTGATCGGCGGTGCGACGACCTCGCGCGTGCACACGGCGGTGAAGATCGCTCCGAATTACGGCGGCGCGACCGTCTACGTCCCCGACGCATCGCGCGCGGTGGGCGTGGCGAGTCATCTCCTCTCCGAGACGCAGCGCATCGGCTACGTCGCGGAGGTCGCTGCCGACTACGAGAAGATCCGCGCCCAGCATGCGGCGAAAAAGGGGCCCGTGCTCATCTCTCTCGAGGCGGCGCGCGCGAATGCGTTCAAGGCCGATTGGTCGAGATACACGCCGCTAAAGCCCGCGCTGCCAGGCCGGCGGGAGATCCGGAATGTCGACCTCGCCGAGCTGGAAACCTTGATCGACTGGGGTCCCTTCTTCCAGACCTGGGAGCTGTCGGGACCCTTTCCAGCGATCCTCGACGATGCGCTCGTCGGCGAGGCGGCCCGTGGTGTCTACGCCGAAGGGCAGGCGATGCTGAAAGAGCTGATCCAGGGGCGCTGGCTAGCGGCGCACGGGGCGATCGCGCTGCTGCCGGCGAACTCCGTCGGCGACGACATCGAGCTCTACGCGGACGAGTCGCGCTCGCGCGCCGCGCTCACCTGGCGCAACCTCCGCCAGCAGAACGAGCGGCCGCCCGGCAAGCCCAACTATTGTCTCGCCGACTTCGTCGCCCCGAAAGGTTCGGGCATCAAGGACTACACGGGGGCCTTCGCGGTGACGGCGGGAGTCGGGATCGAGAAGAAGCTCGCCGAATTCGAGGCAAAGAGGGATGACTATCGTGCGATCATGTTGAAAGCGCTCGCCGACCGTCTGGCGGAGGCCTTCGCCGAATGGCTGCACATGAAGGTAAGACGCGATCTGTGGGGCTATGCACCCGCCGAGCGGCTGGACAACGCCGCGCTGATTCGCGAGGAGTACCAGGGCATTCGGCCCGCGCCGGGTTATCCAGCCTGTCCCGATCACACGGCGAAGGCGGGACTGTTCGACGTGGTCGAAGCGGCGAAGATCGGAATGACACTCACCGAGAGTTACGCCATGCTGCCCGCGGCCTCGGTGGCAGGCTTCTACCTCGCTCACCCCGAGGCCACGTACTTCGCGGTGGGCAGGATCGGCGAGGATCAGCTCCGCGATTTCAGCCGGCGCGCGGGCGAGCCCGTCGAGACGACACGGCGCAGGCTCGCGTCCAGCCTGGGTTAGACACCAGCTCATGAATCTGTTCGACACCAAGAGGCGTCTCTCGCCGCTCGTCGCCGAACGACTGACCGACAGCTCGTCGCTGATCGTGGTGTGCTTCTGCGCGGCCTGGTGCGACACCTGCGGCGAATTTCGCGGCGCTTTCGAGCGCATCGCCGCCGCGCGTCCTGATCAGCTCTTCGTCTGGCTCGACATCGAGGACGACAGCGCTCTTTGCGGCGAGATCGATGTGGAGAACTTCCCGACGCTCGCCGTCTACCGCGGCGGCCGGCTGCTGCACTATGGCGTGTCGCTGCCGCAGGAGGGCACGGTCGCGCGCCTCGTCGACGAGCTGGCCGGGCGCACGGAGAGCCGCCTCGACGCCCCGCGAGCAGTACTCGAGCTGCCGACGGCGCTGCGCGTTCTCGCCGGCGGCTAATCCAGCGCGCCGATGAAATCCGCTTTGCCGATGTCGATGCCGCTGTGCCTCAGGATGGCGTACGCAGTCGCAACGTGGAAGAAAAAGTTCGGCAGCGCGAACTGCAGCAGATAGTTGATGCCCGTGAACTTCTTCGGCTCGCCGCGGACCGGGCGAACGATCTCGCGCGACTCCGAGCCGTCGATCTGCTGCGGCTTGAGCGTGCGCAGATACTCCAGGCTCCGCTCGACGCGCGAGACGAGTTCCGCGAAGCTCTGCTCGGTGTCCTCGTACGCCGGAGGCTCCAAGCCCGCGAGCCGCGCGCCCGTGCCGCGTGCGAAATCGCAAGCGATCTGGACCTGCCGGGTGAACACGAACATATCGGGGAACAGCCGCGCGTTGAGCAGCGCCGATTCATCGATTTTCTTCCCCTTCGCGTGCTCGGCAGCCTTCTGCAGGATGCCCTTGAGGTTGGTCAGCGTCCTGGCGAAAACGGGCACCGAGGCCTGGTACATCGAGAGTGTCATCGCAGTCTCCAGAGTGGGTGCCGGATTCTAGCAGGACGGACTGGGTCCGCCCGCATCGCTTGTTCCCATGCTCTCCCGCTGGAGCATGTGTCCGAGCGCCGCTTGGTAGAAGCGCGTTGCGCCGGGGGCGCCCGCTGCCGGGCCCCGCCCCGCAACCTCCGGCTTGCGCGAAGGGCGGCTGGGGTGTGAAATCGCCTCCTGAACCGGACTTCTAGGAAGCACCTATGGCTGAGCAGCGCGAATCGAAATGGCGCCTGCACGGCGTGCGCGTTGTGCATGCGAGCGAGCTCGACGTCAACACGCCGCAAACCCCCGGCATGAACCGCGCCGCCGCGATCACCGCGGCGCGTGCCGGAGCCGAGAAGCTCTGGGCCGGAACCGTGATCATTCATCCGAAGGCGAAGACGGGCGCCCACCACCATGGATCGGTGGAGAGCGTCATCTACGTGGTGCGCGGCCGCGCGCGCATGAAGTGGGGCGACCGGCTCGAGTTCACGGCGGAAGCGGGGCCGGGCGATTTTATCTACGTGCCGCCGTACGTGCCGCATCAGGAGATCAACGCGAGCGAGAAGGAGGAGCTCTCCTGCGTGCTGGTGAGGAGCGGCCAGGAGCCGGTCGTGGTCAATCTCGATCTGCCCAACATCGAGCCCAACCCCGAAGATGTGCATTGGGTCGACGACATCCACCCGCCGCCGCGCGCACCGGGGCGCTAGGCTCAGGCGACGTTCGAGTAACGCAGGGTTTCGGAGGGGTCGTCCTGGTAGGCGTGGCCGAAGCTCACGCGGCCGCGACCGCGTAGCACGATCTCTTCCCGCCTGAGCACGATTTCCGGCTCGTTCTCCATCGTTACGTAGGTGCCGTTGGAGCTGTGATCGACGAGCACGAACTTGTCGCGCCGGCGCTCGATGCGCGCGTGCATACGTGACGCCTTGCGGTCGCCAATCACGAGGTCGTTCTGCGGATCACGCCCGATGCTGAGCGAGGCGCGGGTGTCCGAGAGCTCGAGCTCCTGGTCGCCGTGCTTGAGCTTCAGATACGCGGGGCGCAGGTCGACGCGCGTGGAGAGCGCCGTGAGCTCGTCCTCGGTCTCCTGCCAGACAAGCTCGAACAGCCCGACGTCCTGCTGCTTGCCCTTCATCGATTGCGTCTGCTGATCGCGCGTGCGGGCGCGCATTGCTTGTGGAAGCTCGGCGACCGTCTCCTTGGAGGTGAATACCTGCCCGCCCTTGGCGAGGTTGGACAAGCGCGCAGCGACGGTGACGGTGTCGCCGAACACGTCGTTTCCATCCTCGAGCACCGGGCCGAAGTGGAAGCCCACGTGTATGGCGAGCGGCACGCCGCGCGACGTACGCTGCGCCGATACGCGCGCCTGCATGTCGGTCGCCGCTCTCGCGGCACCATCGGCACCGGGAAACACGGCCATAACCTCGTCGCCGATGGTCTTTATCACGCGACCGCCCGCGTCCGTGCAAACTTGCTTGATGATCGCGAGGCAGCGCTCGACCGTCGCGAGCGCTTCGCTGTCGCCCAGGGTTTCGTAGAGCTTCGCGCTGCCACTGATGTCGGCGAACAAGACCGCGAGCCGCGGAGGCGATGGTTGCGTATCAGCCATAGAGGGGAAGTATAAGGCAAGGCATCGACTTCGGCACCGGACGGCGATCGTATCCGGAGCGTCCTAATATTCACGTTGACACATGCAAACTGCGCAGCCTAGTATCAGCCGCGCTCCGCCGCAGGCACGGGCGGTATTTTCATTCACGTTTTCGATGAAGGCTGGCTGGCTTCTCGGTTGTTGTCTGGGGTTCGCGATCGGAACTTGCTACGGTGCCGACGCAGGTGTCGTGACGGTCGCCGACGGCGAGCTGCGGTTGCTGCGAGGGGTCAACTGGTACAAGCTCGTCGAGGGCGCGCGCGTGCTCGATGGCGACGTCGTGGAGGCTTCCGAACGCGCGCTGGTTCAGATCGAGCTGCTGCGCGGCGGCATCGTGAACCTTAGCGGTCCCTCGTCGCTCTATATCGCCGGTGCGGCGGCACGCGAGGGCAGGCAGCCGGCGGATCTGTATGTCCCGCAAGGGTGGACGAAGCTTGGAACGAAGCCTCCGGGGGCACCGCTTCGGTTGCGCTCGGCGCTCGCTACGGTCGAGGTGGCGAACGCGGTCGTGGTCGCACGGGCTGCGCCGAACGCGTTTGAGCTGTTCGTGGAATCCGGCGACGCTCGCGTAAGCGAGCCCGGCAGGAGCGGACCGGACGCGCTTCGCGAGCTGCACGGAGGAGATTTTGCAGGGCGCCCTGCCGGCCAGCAGCTCACCGTCGCTGGCCGTGCGCCCCCTGTTTTCTTGGGAGGGATGCCGCGCCCGCTCATGGACACCTTGCCCAGTCGCATGGAGAAGTTCAAGACAACACGGACGGAGCTCAAGCTCGAACGTCCGATAATGTTTGCAGAGGCCGAGCCATGGCTCAGCGGACCGTATCGCAGCGTGTTCATCAAGCGTCTGCAGCCGAGGCTCGCGGACACGACGTTTCGCGCCGCCGTCGCGGCCAATGCGCAGGCATATCCGGAGTGGATCGGCGTTCCTGCTCCCGCTCCGCAGGAAGCGGCGAAGACCGAACCGGCCAAGCCGCCGGAGAAAAAAGAATCGGGGCTGCCGTGGCCTTTCAGTCATAGATAGGGGGCGTAGTGAAACTGATCTGGAAGTTCAATCTGGGCCTGGCCGGGATATTCGTCATCGGCTTCGTGCTCTGCGCCGCGATTTCGTACGCGGTGCTCCAAGCCAACGCCCGCGACGAGATTCTCGACAACGCGCGCGTCATGATGGAGTCGGCCATGTCCGTGCGGGCCTACACCGATTCGCAAGTCCGGCCCTTGCTCGAAACGCAGCTCAAGTACACCTTTCTGCCCCAGTCGGTGCCGTTTTACGCCGCGACTGAGCATTTCAACGACCTCCGCAAGAAATATCCCGACTACAGCTACAAGGAGGCCGCGCTCAATCCGACCAACCCGCGCGATCGCGCGGCTGACTGGGAGGCGGATCTGGTGAACCGCTTCCGCAACGACCCGGCGCTCCCGGAGATCAGCGGCCAGCGCGACACGCCGACGGGCGCCGCGCTCTTCCTCGCGCGCCCGATCCAGATCAAGGATCCCGGCTGCATCGCCTGTCACAGCACCGCCGCCGCGGCGCCGAAGACACTGGTCGACCTCTACGGTTCGGCGAACGGCTTCGGCTGGAAGGTAAACGACATCATCGGCGCGCAGATCGTCTCCGTTCCGGTCGCGCTGCCGACCCAGCGCGCCAACCACACCTTCTGGGTGTTCCTGCTGCTGCTCACCGTGGTCTTCGCGGCGACCTTCGTCCTCCTGAACCTTATGCTGCAGACGATGGTCATCAGGCCGGTAAAGGAGCTCTCACGGCTTGCCGATGAGGTCAGTCTCGGACATCGCGAGTCGGCGGAGTTCACGAGCAGGAGCAAGGACGAGATCGGCGTGCTCGCCGGAGCCTTGTCGCGCATGAACAAAAGCCTCGTGCAGGCGATTAAGATGCTCGAGGAATAGTTCGCGAAACCGATGGCTGACCCGGCAACAATCGGCAAGTACCGTATCGACGGCGTCCTGGGCAAGGGCGCGATGGGCGTCGTCTACAAGGGCTTCGACCCGGTGATCGAGCGCACGGTGGCCATCAAGACGGTGCGCAAGGACCTGGTGGATCCCGAGCTCGCGGTGCAGGTCATGGCGCGCTTCAAGAACGAGGCGAAGGCCGCAGGCCGGCTACTCCATCCAAACATCGTGAGCGTGTACGAGTACGGCGAGGACGACGCCAATGCTTTCATCGCGATGGAGTACGTCGACGGCACGGGATTGCGCGAATACCTGAATCGCAAGGCGACCTTCGACCTCGGACAGATCGTCGCCATCGTCTCGCAGGTGCTCGAAGCGCTCGACTTCGCGCACGAGCACGGTGTCGTGCACCGCGACATCAAGCCGGCGAATTTGATCCTCACCGCGGCCGGCGCAGTGAAGGTCGCCGACTTCGGCATTGCGCGCATCGACACCTCCAACCTGACCAATGCCGGCATGGTGATGGGAACCCCCTCCTACATGTCGCCCGAGCAATGCCAGGGCAAGGAGATCGACCGGCGCTCGGATCTCTTCAGCACGGGCGTCGTGCTGTACGAGCTGTTGACGGGCGACAAGCCCTTCTCGGGCTCGATCGAGGCGATCGCGTTCAAGATCTGCTACGAGGACCACCGGCCGCCGTCGGAGAACTCGAAGCTCGCGGTGACGGCGGCGCTCGACGCGATCGTCGGCACGGCGCTCGCGAAGGCCCCGGAGGCGCGCTTCCAGAACGCGCGCGCGTTCAATCGCGCGTTGCGCCAGGCGCTCGATCCGCAACTAACCTGGAAGGCCGAGGCGGTGGACTCGACCGAGCTCAACCTCGCGGCTGTGACCATGCAGACGCATGCGACGCCGGCGTGGGACGAGACGATTCTGCAGACGGTTGAACGCGAGCTGGCCAAGTTTGTCGGCCCGATGGCGAAGGTGGTCGTGCGCAAGGCCGCGACGCGCACGGGCGACACTGCGGAGCTCTACGCGCTGGCGGCGGAGAGCATCACCGACGCCGATGAGCGCCAGAAATTCATCGCAAGCAGGCCGGGCGCATCCGCAACGGGCGCGTCGGCGACGGGCAGTCACATCGCTTCCGGCACGCGACCGATCTCGGTGCGCAAGGGACACACGTCGCCGCCGCAGGTGCGCTCGCAGAGCGGCATTACGCGCCAGACCGGCCCGGTGGCGCTCGATCAGGACTTTGTCGATCAGACCACCTCGCGGCTCGCGGTGTACCTCGGTCCGGTGGCGCGGGTCGTGGCGCGCAAGGCGGCGCAGAAGGCAGGCACTCAGCAGGAGTTCGTGCACATCGTCGCCGAGCATCTCGGCGTGCAGGAGCGAGCTGCATTCCTGCGGGAGCTAGGCTTCGACGAAGCGAGCTGAGCACGTAACAGAACACGATCGCGGGAACTGCCCGCGTCGTTGCGCGGACGGCGGTTACGTGCTCTTCGGATCGAACGCGTCGCGCAGTCCGTCGCCGAGCAGGTTGAACGACAGCACCAGCAGGAAGATCGACAGCCCCGGCCAGACCGCCATCCACGGCGCGTTGTCGATGTAGTTCTTGGCTGTGTTGAGCATGCTACCCCACGATGGCGCGGGCGGCTGCTGTCCCAGGCCGAGGAAGGAGAGCGCGGCCTCTGCGATCACGGCGGCGGCGATCGCGAGCGTGGCTTGCACGATCAGCGGCGGCACGACGTTGGGCAAGACGTGCCGCAGTGCTATGCGCAGGTGCGAGTTGCCGACCGCGCGCGCCGCCTCGACGTAGTCCTCCACCTTCACGTGCAGCACCTGCGCCCGTGTCAGGCGGATGAACACCGGTGTGGCCGAGATGCCGATCGCGATCATCGCATTGGTGAGGCTCGGACCGAGGAATGCCGCGAGCGCAATGGCGAGAATCAGGAACGGGCAGGCCAGCATGGCATCGGTCATTCGCGAGATGAGCCCGTCGACCCAGCCACCGACATAGCCGGCGGTGAGGCCGATCGGCACGCCCAGCGCGAGTGCGATGGACACCGAGACGACGCCCGCCAGGAGCGAAGCACGCGTGCCGAAGATCACGCGGGAGAGCACGTCGCGGCCGATCTCGTCGGTGCCGAACCAGTGCGCGGCGCTGGGGGGCTTGCGCACTGCGCTCCAGCTCGTCGCCAGCGGATCGTCCGGGGCGATCTGCGCCGCGAGCAGCGCGAGCAGCACGAAGAAGACGACCACGCCGAGCGCGATCATCGCGCCGCGGCGCCGCGCGAGGCGACGGAGCGCGCGCTCGCCCGGAGAAAGCTCGCGCGGAATAGGGGTTGTGCCGGCCAGCGCCGTGGTCATGCGCTATCTCTCAGCCTTGGATTGACCAGGTAATACGCGATGTCGGCGAGCAGGTTGAGCACGATGTACGCCGTCGCCGTGCACAGCACGACCCCCTGCACGACGGCGTAGTCGCGATTGAACACGGCGTCGACAATCAGCTTGCCGAAGCCGGGAATCGTGAACACCTGCTCGGTCAGCACCGCGCCGGAGAGCAGTGTCCCGAACTCCAGCGCGCCGAGCGTGATCACCGGCGTGAGCGCGTTGCGCAGAGCGTGCTTGAGGATGACGACGCGCTCGTCGAGGCCCTTGGCACGGGCGGTGCGCACGTAGTCAGTGCTGAGCACTTGCAGCATGGCGCTGCGCGTGTGCCGCATGAGTACCGCCGCGATCGCGTTCCCGAGCACGAACGCGGGCATGATCATCGCCGCGAGATTCGCCTTCAAGTCCTCGAACGGGCTCACATAGCCGGAGGCGGGCAGCCAGCCCAGCGTCACCGAGAAGAGCAGGATGAGCATGATCCCGAGCCAGAAGTTCGGCGTGGACAGCCCCCAGAGCGCGAACACGTTGGCGGCGTAATCCCAGACCGTGCCTTTCGCCACCGCCGAGACGATGCCGGCCGAGACCCCGATCGCGAGCGCGATCAGCATGGCGAGGGCCGCCAGCTCGATCGTCACGGGAAGCTTCTCGGCGACGAGCTCGCGCACCGGCTTCTGAATGCGCACCGATTCCCCGAGATCGCCGCGGAGCACGCCGCCGACCCAGTACAGATAGCGCACCGGCAGCGGTTCATCGAGGTGCAGCTTCTCGTGCAGGTGCGCGATCACCGTCGGATCCCGCTCCTCGCCTGCAAGG
Organism: Casimicrobiaceae bacterium; assembly: GCA_035499135.1. Classification (GTDB taxonomy): domain Bacteria; phylum Pseudomonadota; class Gammaproteobacteria; order Burkholderiales; family Casimicrobiaceae; genus PALSA-1003. Next base: position 40,615 of record DATJZM010000110.1, read on the forward strand.
ATCATCGCCGGATCGCCGGGCAGGAGCTGCTGCAGCCCGAAGATCAGGATCGAGACGAAGAACAGCGTCGGGACGATCTGCGCCAGGCGCTGCAGCAGGTGATTCAGCACCGCCCCGTTCTCGCGGTCAGTTCAGCTTCAGTCCCTGCACCCGCACCAGCCCGTCGGGGAACGGGCGGAAGCCAGAGACCTTGGTCGAGTACGCCCACAGCCAATGCCGGTGAAAAAGATAGATGTCCGGCCGATCTTTCGCTATGAGGATCGTCGCGATCTGCTCGTAGATCTTCTTGCGCTCGGCCGTGTCGAGCGTCGTTCGCGACCGGTTGAGCAGCTCGTCGAGCTCCGGTTTGCAAATACCCGAGTAGTCCAGCGGCTGCTTGCAGGCGGCGAAGCTGAAGATGTTGCCGTCGGGATCGGCGCGCCCGCTCCAGGCGAGCACGTAGGCTTCGAACTGACCCTTGTCGGCCATGTCGAGCGAGGTCGAGAACTCGGTCGACTGGATCTTCACGTCGAACCCGGCCTCCTTGACCATGGCCTGGACAACTTGAGCGATCTTCTGCGCGTCGGAGGTGGTCGGCGTCATCAGCGTGATCGACGGATTCGGCACGCCCGCCTCGGCGAGCAGCGCTTTCGCCCGCGCCACGTCCCGCTTCGGAATCGGAACGTTCTTCGCATAGAACGGGTTGCTCGGTGCCACCCACTGGTTGCCGACGGTGGCCTCGCCGTCCATCGCCACCTGCACGATGCCGTCGCGGTCGAGCGCGAGCTCGAAGGCTTCGCGCACGCGCGGGTCCTTGCCCAGCGGATTCTTCTGTGCGAGATCGCTCTTGCCGACGTTGATGGTGATGCCCTGATAGCCGATCTCGGTGATGCGTGCGATTTTGAATCTGGCGTCTGTCTTCAAGCCTGGAATGTCGGAGGGCGCTACGCGCTCGATGAAGTCGAGCTGTCCGGATTTGAGGTTGGCGAGCCGAACTGTGGAATCGACGATCGGCAGGTAGATGATCTTGTCGAGGTGGATCTCGCCCTTGTTCCAGTAGTTCGGATAGCGCTCGAGCACGATGCGGTCTTGGGCGACGCGCTCGACGAAGCGGAATGGGCCGGAGCACACCGGCTTCGCTCCGAACTTGTCGCCCTCGGCCTGCGCGGCCTTGGGCGAGACCATCATCCCGGCGCGGTCGGCGAGCTGCGCCAGCAGCGGCGCGAACGGCGCCGACAGGTTGAGGCGGATCGTCGACTCGTCGACCACGTCGACGCTCGCCACCGGAGCCAGCTCGCCGCGGCGGTTCGAGCCGGCCATGTTTTTGTGCCGCTCGATGTTGAACTTGGCTGCCGCCGCGTCGAATTTCTCCCCGTCGTGGAAGGTGACGCCCTGGCGCAGTTTGATGGTGAGCGCCTTGTGGTCGGCCGACCACTCGTAGCTGGTCGCGAGCTGCGGCACGATGTTGAGCTTCTCGTCGATGTCGAAGAGCTTGTCGCAGAGCGCAGCGAACACGATACGGCCGACGAACGTGCGCGCGAGCGTGGGGTCGAGGACATCGGGGTCCTCGGCAAGTCCGAAGCGCAGCGTCTGTGCTGAAGCGCACAGGGGCGCGACGGCCGCGATTATCGCCGCCGCGAGCGGAACGAGACATGATTTCCGGAGCATGCGATGTTCTCCTTTCACTCTGCGGGTGGCGCCGCGCCACCGCTCGGCAACGATATCACGGCATCGCCCACCGGCTGCTCGCCGGCGCGATGGTCGCCGGCCGGCCCGCGAAACGCCGCCTGCAGCCGCTCGAGCCGCAGGTCGCGCCGCGCCGCGACGGCGACGAGGGCGGGCGGAGCGATCTCGCGCCAGAAGTGGCACGCGACCGCATGGCCGTCTGCCTCGCCGAGCACCGGCTCCTCGTCAGTGCAGCGCTGGCGCGCATAGGGGCAGCGGGTGCGGAAGCGGCACCCGCTCGGTGGATCCAGCGCGCTCGGCACGTCGCCCTGCAGGATGATCCGCTGCCGGCGCTCGCCCGGATGCGGCACCGGGATCGCGGACAGCAGCGCCTGGGTATAGGGGTGGCGCGGACTCGCAAACAGCGAACGCTTGTTCCCGTATTCCACGATGCGCCCCAGATACATTACCGCCACGCGCGCCGCGATATGCTTCACGATGGCGAGATCGTGCGCGATGAACACGTACGACAGGCCCAGGTTGCGTTGCAGGTCGGACAGGAGGTTGATCACCTGTGCCTGGATCGAGACGTCGAGCGCCGAGACGGGTTCGTCGCAGATGATCAGCCTGGGTTCCAGCGCCAGAGCGCGGGCGATGCCGACGCGCTGGCGCTGGCCGCCGGAGAATTCATGCGGATAGCGCTCGGCGTGCTGCGCCGTGAGGCCGACGAGCCCGAGGAGCTGCACCACACGCTCGCGATGCCGTCCCGGCGCGAGACCATGCAGGGCGAGCGGCTCTGCGAGTGTCTGCCCCACGGTCATGCGGGGGTTGAGCGAGGCATACGGATCCTGAAAGATGATCTGCAGGGCACGGCGCTGCGCGCGAAGCTCAGCACCATTCAACGCCAGCAGGTCGCGGCCCTCGAAGCGGATGCGCCCGGCTGTCGGCTCGATCAGCCGCAAGACGAGCCGGCCGGTCGTCGACTTGCCGCATCCGGACTCGCCCACCAGCGCCATCGTCTCACCCGCGGCGATCTCGAAGTCGATGCCGTCGACCGCGCGGACGACGCCGTTTGCCCGGCCGATGAAGCCCGTGCGCGCGGGGAAATGCTTGACCAGGCCTTCGACCGAGAGGAGCGGCGGTGCGGCTGAGGTCATGATTCGCGGACTTCTTCCGTGGCTCAGGCGAGCGCAGGTTCCAGGGGCGCACGCCAGCACGCCGCGACGTGCCTGTCGCCCACGGGCATCGCGCGCGGGTCGTCGCGCCGGCACTGGTCGATCGCGAAAGGACAGCGCGGATGGAAGCGGCAAGCAGCAACGGGCGCGAGCGGATTCGGCACCAGCCCCTCGATCGCGGGCAGCCGCTCCTGCTCGATGTCGAGCCGCGGGATGGAGCCGAGCAGCCCGATCGTGTACGGATGCTGCGGGCGCGCGAACAGCGCTTCGACGGGTGCCTGCTCCACGATGCGTCCCGCGTACATCACGGCGACCTGGTCCGCGAGCTCCGCGACCACACCGAGGTCGTGCGTGATGAGGATGATCGCGGTGCCTGTCTCTTCACGCAGCGTGCGCATCAGGTCGAGGATCTGCGCCTGGATGGTGACGTCGAGCGCGGTCGTCGGCTCGTCGGCGATGAGAAGCTTCGGCTCGCAGGCGAGCGCCATCGCGATCATCGCCCGCTGGCGCATGCCCCCCGAGAGCCGGTGCGGGTAGTCGTCGAAGCGCCGCTCGGGCGAGGGAATGTGCACGCGCCGCAGCATCTCGATCGCGCGATCCTTCGCCGCATCGCGCGATACGCGCCGGTGACGAAGAATGCCTTCGATGATCTGCTCGCCGATGGTAAAGGCGGGGTTGAGCGAGGTCATCGGCTCCTGGAAGATCATCGAGATGCGGTCGCCGCGCAGGTTGCGCATCTCGGAGGGCGCGACTTGCCGCAGATCGACGCCCTCGAAACGGATGACGCCGGAGGCGATACGGCCTGCAGGCGCCGGCACGAGCCCCATGATAGAGAGCGCGGTGACGCTCTTGCCGCAGCCCGATTCTCCAACCAGCCCGAGCGTCTTCCCGGCATCGAGCGTGAAGCTCACGCCGTCGACCGCGGAGAATTCGCCCGCTTCGACCCGGAACCGCGTCTCGAGTCGCTCGACTTCGAGCAGGACGCCCATCAGCCTGGAGGGTGAGCGCGCGCCGCGTGGAAGCGCTGCACCTCGCTCTCGATCGTCGCGCGGTCGGTGATCCCCGCAGGACGGGCACGGCTCGGCAGGCAGGAGACGAACGGCTGGAACCGCTCGAGGCTCTTGACGTAGAGGCGACGCAGCTCGACCAGCGGCTCGACGTGATCATCCACGCGCAGGTCGAGAAAGGGATAAGCCTCGGTCGTGCAGATGAGCAGCGCCACCGATTGCTTGCCGCGCTTGTCGCCGCCCGCAGCCTCGCCGGCCTGCATCGCCGCCATCAACCGCTCGGCGAAAGGCAGGTCGCGCCCCGCGTCGTAGACTTGCGCCGTATCCTCGATGACCTGCGGGCCAGCCAGCATGTTGCCGGCGATCGAATATCCCTCGCCCGCGATCTGGCCGCACCATTCGATGCACTCGACGCCGGTGTGGGCGGCGGTGTTGCCTTCGGCGTCGACGAGGTGGATCTGGCGGTGCTCTCGTCCGGCGTCAGGCTCGACGAGCGAGCGCACGACGTCGCCAGCGGGCAGGCCTTGCGCCAGTCGCGTGAGGCCGCGCAGACCGTACAGAGGGTTCACCAGCGCCTGCGTGCACAGCGCGCCGACGCCGCTGTGCACGTGAGGGCATAGCGCTCCAACGGCGAAGAATCGACTCGCGACGATCGCCCCGAGAGCGCCCGACGCGTCGCGCGCGACGATGGACCAGGTCATCCTTTCTCCCTCGAAGGCGCCGTCATTGTCGGGGCTTGCGTCACGCTTGGCAAACCACGCTCGCCGGAGGCCGCCGGTACGCTACAGCCGCTAGCGCATTGCGATGCGATGGCGCACAAGACGACGGGCAGCGAAGCCCGCCAGGAAGGGCCGCGACCGAGGCGCTACGCTTCGTGCCGGTGCGTAGCCTCCTGAGCGGCAGATGAGCACGAGCACGGCGAGCGTCGCAACCAGCGCGCGATAACTCCCGCGCTCAGGCGGGAAGGAGGGCAACGAACCTTCTACAGCCGCTCGATGATCGCTGCGATGCCCTGCCCGCCGCCGATGCACATGGTGATCAGACCGTAGCGCCCGCCGGTGCGCTGCAGCTCGTAGAGCGCCTTCACCGTCAGGATGCAGCCCGTGGCTCCGATCGGATGTCCGAGGGCGACCGCGCCGCCGTTCGGATTCACCTTGGCGGGGTTCATGCCGAGTTCCTTCGCCACGCCGAGGGCCTGCGCGGCGAACGCCTCATTCGATTCGATGACGTCCATCTGCTCGAGCTTGAGCCCCGCCTTGGCGAGCGCGGATTTCACGGCCGACACTGGACCGAGCCCCATGATCTTGGGATCGATCCCGGCATGACCGTAGGACACCAGCCGCGCCATCGGCTTGAGCCCCTTCTTCGCGGCGACCGACTTCTCCATTAGGACCACCGCGGCAGCGGCGTCGTTGATCCCGGAGGCGTTGCCGGCGGTGACGGTGCCGTTCTCCTTGGTGAACACCGCCTTGAGCTTGCCCATGCCGTCGACAGTCGCGTCGGCGCGAACGTGCTCGTCGGTGTCGAACATCACCGGGCCCTTCTTGCTCTTGAGTTCGATGCCGAGGATCTGGTCCTTGAAATAGCCCTTGGCGATCGCGTTGGCGGCGCGCTTGTGGCTCTCCACAGCGAAGGCGTCCTGGTCAGCGCGCGTGATGCCGCATTTCGACGCCACGTTCTCCGCAGTGACGCCCATGTGGACTGTGTCGAAAGGATCGGTCAGCGCGCCCACCATCATGTCGACGTCCTTCGCATCGCCCATGCGCGCGCCCCAGCGCTGGCTGACGTTCGCGTAGGCGCCGCGACTCATGCTCTCGGCACCTCCCGCGACGGCGGCATCGACGTCGCCCAGGAGGATGTACTGTGACGCGGTGACGATCGCCTGCATGCCGCTGCCGCACAAGCGGTTCAGGGTGAGGGCGCCCGACTCGGGGGCCAGGCCGCCCTTGAGCGCGGCGACGCGCGACAGGTACATGTCCTTCGCTTCGGTATGGATGACATTCCCGAACACGCACTGGCCGATGTCCTTGGGATCGACCTTGGCGCGACTCACCGCCTCGCGCACGACCTTGGCCGCCAACTCGGTCGGCGCGATGTCCTTCAGGCTGCCGCCGTAATCGCCGATGGCCGTGCGCACGCCGCTCAGGATGACCACCTCTCTTGCTTCACTCATGACCTGCCTCCGGAGAAAGGACCGTAATTATCGCGCGATTCGCCGCGCGCTGCACGGCAAACGATCGTTCCGGGCCTGCGCGCGGCTAAGGCACTTCCAGCAACCGCTTGCGGTGCCAGTCGGCGATGCCTTCCTTGGGGTAGAGACCGAAGTGCGTGTGCCCGGAACCGCGCGGAACCTGTACCCACGGCGCCGCGAAGTCGAGCATGATTTCGACCTCCTCCATCGGCTTGGGCAACGGCGTGTCGATCGCGGAGGCAAACGGGTAGACCCACTGCGGCCAACGCGGATCCCACGCCCACAACGCGCTGCCGCATTTCTTGCAGAAATGCCGCCGCGCCTCGGAGATCTTCTTTCGCTTGCTCTTCCCTTGGGCGATGCGGGCGCGATATACGCTTACGTTCTCCTCGCCCTTGACCTTGAAGGAGTCCATCTCGCCCATGATGTTGATTGCGTAGCCGCCGCCGCCTGCCGTCTTGCGGCAGATCGAGCAGTAGCAGCGCATGTAAGGGTAGGGCGTGTGGGTATCGACCGTGAACTTCACCGCGCCGCAATGGCAGGACCCTTTGAGCTGCATGATCGCCCCTCCTCGAGCAGGGGCCCATGATACCGCGAAGCTCGCGCTAAACTGCCCGCGTCGACGTCTCGCAGGGAGCCGCCATGGGCCGCATCAGTCAAGCCGTCTCGTTTCCCGGCGTCGCCGGCAACGCCCTCGCCGCGCGCCTCGATCTGCCTTCCGGCACGCCGCCTCGCGCCTATGCGCTCTTCGCGCATTGCTTCACGTGTTCCAAGGATACGCGCGCCGCGACTTTCATCAGTGGGGCGCTCGCCGATGCCGGCCTCGCAGTGCTGCGCTTCGACTTCACCGGCCTTGGCGGGTCCGAGGGCGATTTCGCGAACACGACGTTCTCGTCCAATGTCGGCGATCTCGTGGCCGCTGCGGCATGGCTCCGACGCGAGCACGCCGCGCCCGCGCTCCTGATCGGCCACAGCCTGGGCGGCGCAGCCGTGCTGGCCGCCGCGGCTAGCGTGCCCGAGGCGGTGGCAGTGGCGACGATCGGCGCGCCCGCGGACCCCGCGCACGTAGCGCAGCTGTTCGCCGGCCAGCGCGCCGAGATCGACGCGCGGGGCGAAGCGGAAGTCGAGCTCGCGGGCCGCAGGTTCCGCATTCGGCGCGAATTTCTCGAGGATGTCGCCGAGCAGAAGCTCACGGCGGCGATCGCGGCGCTCAAGCGGGCGCTGATCGTCTTCCATTCCCCGGTCGACGCCACCGTGGGCATCGACAACGCGGCTGCGATCTTCCTCGCCGCGGGACATCCGAGGAGCTTCGTCTCGCTGGACGATGCCGACCACCTTCTCAGCCGCTCCGCCGACGGCCGGTACGTGGGAAACGTGCTGGCAGCCTGGGCGAGCCGCTATCTACCGGCGCATGCGGCGGATGAGCGCGCGCCCGACGGGCCGCGCGATATCGTCTTTGTGCGCGAGACCGGTGCCGGCACGCTCCAGCAGGAGATCACCGTCGGGCCTCACCGCCTCCTCGCCGACGAGCCGGTGTCGAGCGGCGGCGACGACGGCGGGCCCTCGCCTTACGACCTGCTTACCGCGGCGCTCGGAGCTTGCACCGCGATGACGCTTCGCCTGTACGCGGATCGCAAGCAGATCCCGCTCGAGCGCGTGCGCGTGAGCCTTCGCCACGACAAGATCCATGCGCAGGATTGCAGCGAGTGCGAGACGAAAGAGGGGCGCATCGACCGCATCGAGCGCCTGATCGAGCTGGAGGGCGATCTCGACGACGCGCAGCGCGCACGCCTGCTCGAGATCGCCGATCGCTGCCCGGTGCACCAAACGCTCCACAGCGAGGTGCTCATCCCGACACGACTTGCTCCTGCGTAGTGCGGAACACGAGGCTCAGATTGTTGGCCGGCATCTCGACCACTTCACAGAGCGCGAAGCCCGCCCGCGCGGCAGCCTCGGCGATGTCTTCGACCTCGCGCAAACCCCACTGCGGATCGTGGGCGCGCAGCTCGGCGTCGAATTTCTCGTTGCTCGGGGCGGTGGCATGCCCGGCACGACGGTAGGGACCGTACAGGAAGAGCACGCCGCGCTCGCTGAGGACCGTTCGCGCTCCGTCGATCAGAGCGAGCGTAGCTGCCCACGGCGAGACGTGAACGACGTTGATGCACACGATCGCGTCGGCCCTCGCGATCGGCCACGGGCGCTGGCGCACGTCGAGCGCGACGGGCTCGCGCACGTTGGCCATTCCCTCGTGGCGAGTCCACGCCGACACCGATCGCCGGTATTCCGGATCGAGATCGCTAGGCTGCCAGACCAGGCGCGGGAGGAATTTCGCAAAATGCACGGCGTGCTGGCCGGTGCCGCTGCCGATCTCGAGCACTAGCCCCTGTGGAGGCAGCACGCGCTTCAGCACGTCGAGTATCGGCCCTCGATTGCGCTCCGCCGCGGGCGCGGAGCATCTGCCATCGCCCAGGTTCTCGCCCATCCGCCACGCCACGCCGTGACTCCTCCTCGCCGCTGCTCTCGCAATCTTACTGGCTCTTGCGAGCCGAGGGTGCGCGACCCATAATCGCCCCGCGCTCGCCGCCGACCCGCAAGGCAATCTCGTCACAATGCGTCGCATCGTCCGTCTCGCGTTGGCGATCGCCCTGATGGGCGCGGCGCAGGCGCGCGCGGCGGACACGGTGCGAGCGACCGCCACGCCGATCGAGCATCTGATCGTCGTCGTCGGCGAGAACATCAGCTTCGATGCCCTGTTCGCGACCTACGAGCCTCCGCCGGGTGAATCGGTGGCCAATCTCCTCTCGCGGGGTATCGTCGACCGGAATGGGGGACCCGGTCCGCATTTCGCCGATGCGCAGCAGCGCGAGGCGAGCGTGCGCGATCGTTACGAGGTGACGCCCGCAAAGAGCGGCGCACTGCAGAGCTTGCCGCAACCGGGGACGACCTACGCGAGGGGCCTTCCGCGCGCGGCGCTGGACATGCGCTTCCCGTCCGAGCTTCCCAACGGCCCGTTTCGCATCACGCGCTACGTCAGCTACGAGAGCGTGGTTGGAGACCCGGTTCACCGTTTCTTCCAGATGTGGCAGCAGGTGGACGGGGGAAAGAACGATCTGTTCGTGTGGGTCGCGCTCACCTCGGGCGAAGGCTCGACCAAGCGCGACGACCCTGCCTCGGGCACGAACCAGGGCGGCATCGCCATGGGTTTCTACAGCATGGCGAGCGGCGACGCTCCCTATTTCCGCGAGCTCGCGCGACAGTATGCGCTCGCCGACAATTACCACCAGCCTGTCATGGGCGGCACCGGCGCCAACTTCATCGCGCTCAGCACCGGCCACGCGGCCGTGTATCTCGAGGACGGCAAGCCTGCCAAGCCGCCGCCGAACCAGATCGAGGATCCCGATCCCCGACCGGGCACCAACAACTGGTACAAGCACTCGGGGTATCGGGCTGGCTCGTACACGGCGTGCGCCGACGCAAGCCAGCCCGGGGTGAAGGCAATTCGGGACTACCTCGGGCGCCTGCCGTATCGGGCGTTCAACGACGGCAACTGCGCGCCGGGGAGCTACTATCTGGTCAACAACTACCCGCCGGGCTATTCCTTCGACGGAACGCCGCAGCCGCGCGGCGCAAGCAAGTACGTTCTCCCGCCACAGGTCACGCCCAACGTCGGCACCGCGCTCGCCGCCAAGGGCGTGTCATGGAAGTGGTATAGCGGCGGGCGCACCGCGAGCGGCATCAACAAGGACCTGTACTGCCCAATCTGCGATCCGCTGACGCACTCGACGGCCGTGATGACCGGTCCGCTGCGAGGGAATCTGCAGGGGCTGGACGCGTTCTTTCGCGATCTCGCCGAGGAAAAGACGCTGCCTGCGGTATCGTTCGTGATCCCTCCCAATCCCGAATCGGGCCACCCCGCGTATTCGACCGTCTTCGCGCTAGAGCGATTCGTCAGGGACCTCGTTGCGAAGGTACAGGCGAGCCCCGCCTGGGACAGGAGCGCGATCTTGATCACTACTGACGAAGGCGGCGGCTTCTACGACGGCGGCTACGTGCAGGCCATCGACTTCTTTGGCGACGGCACGCGCATTCCGCTGCTCGCGGTGTCCCCCTTCGCGAGGAAGGGGCACGTCGATCACACCTATTACGATCACGCGTCGGTGCTGAAATTCATCGAGCGCAACTGGCGCTTGCCGCCGCTCGCGGCGAACAGCCGCGACAGCCTTCCCAACCCGATCATGAACGGGCCCGACCCGTACGTTCCAAGCAACCGCCCGGCGATCGGTGATCTGATGGGCCTGTTCGATTTCGGGGATCCGCCGGCGGCCCCTGCTACCCGATGACGCGGCTCAGCGCGCCATGTCGCGCCAGACAAGACCGGGAAGCGACGCAGGAGCAGTCCTCATGATCAAGATCGCTCTCGGCGTCGTCGCCGGTCTCGTCACCTGGTTCCTCGTCGCGACGGCTGGCAACCTCGCGTTTCGCTTCGGTTGGCCCGGGTACGCGGGGGTCGAGGCCACGATGGCGTTCAGCCCCGCCATGATGCTGGGCCGCCTCGCGCTCGGAACGGCGTCCTCGTTTTGCTCTGGCGCCGTCGCCGCATGGATCGCGAAGCAACGCACGGGCGCCGCGTGGGCGCTCGGCATTGTGCTGATCGGCCTATTCATCCCCGTGCATTATCGTCTGTGGCAGGCGTTTCCGCTCTGGTATCACGCAGCCTTCCTCGTCTCGCTGCTGCCGCTCACGCTGCTCGGGGCCTGGGTCCTCGGCCGAGCCAGAGCGCCCGCCGCACCGCGCTGAGAAGCGCATCCCGGGCCGGCCGTCAGACGCGACCCCAGATCAGCTCTTCCGAGAGCCCGATCTCACGCAGCTCCGCCGCGCGCAGGTGCGCCTCGTTGGCGCAGAAGAATTCGTCGAGCTGCGGCGGCTTGACGGGCGTACCGGCGAGCATCGCGTGGACCTGGCCGCGGTGGTGAATCTGGTGCTGGAAAAGATGGGCGAGGAGGCGCGTTGCGACTTCCGGCTGCGGCCCGCCGCGTCGCATCACGAGAATCGGTGCGGCGAGCGCGACGTCATCGAGACGTTCGCACGCGTCGACGAGCCGCCCGTCTACGGCCCGCTGCTCGGCGGCGAGTAAGGCACAGGTGTCGAAAGGCTCCTCGGGGTCGAAGAAGCGATCGACGTCGCGATTGGGCTCTTGCCCGTGCAGCCCTCGCTCCAGTGCATCAACGTAGTACCAGTCCACCGTGAGGACGTGGTTCAGCGTCGCCTTTAGCGACGGAAAGAAGCTCGTCCGCTTGGCGACGAAATCGGCTTGCGCAAGCTTCCCGCACGCATTGAGCAGGCGGTGGTTGGACCATGCGTTGTTGCACGCCATCGTGAAGAAGTGGCGTGCGAGCGGCGATACAGTCACGACGGCGTTCTCCGGGTAGCGCTGCGGCGCAGGGGTTGCGATCTATAATAGACCGTTCCCGCAGCCCTCCCATTCAGAAGGAGGAAACAGCTCATGGCATCGACCCCGACGACCGCCACCGTTGCAGAAACCGCCGTTGCGGTGCGCTGGGCGTGGCTGCCGCAACCGGGAACCTGGAAGTACTACGCGCTACTCGGCGCGGTCGGCATTCTGATCCTCGGCCCGCTGGGCGGGCTCGCCGCTTCGTACATGAACTTCTCGCTCGGCTTCTTTGTCGGCGGGCAGGTTCTCGCGGGAATCCTCGGCTCGACGATCACTTTCGGCTACGGCGCCATGGGCCGCCACGGCGCGAATTACATACAGACCACGGCGGCCTCCGTCGCAGGAATGAGCGCCATGGCGGTCGTGATTCAGGCGATGGCCTGGCTCGGATTGCCGCAGCCCGAGACGTGGAAGCTGATCCTGTACATGCTGTGCATCGGGATGTTCGGCGTGGGCGTGGGCATGCTCTACACGCCGATTCTCGTCGACCGCATGCAGCTCAAGTTTCCGTCGGGGCTCGCAGTCGCCAACATCCTGCGCGCGCTGACCGACGTCGATCTGCTCAGGCGCTCGGTGACGCGCCTCTTCGGCGGCATGGCGCTCGGGATCGTCGGTGGGATCGACGCCGCCAAGGCGGCTTTCCTCGGCGTAACGGGGTTGTCGACCTCGAGCATTGTCGCGCCGGTGATCAACAGCCTCTCGACCTCCACGTTCGGCGCCGGCATGATCGTCGGCGCGCGCATCGGGGTTGCGGCATTCGCGGGCGGCATCGTCGGCTGGGCGTTGATCCCCTACTTCATCTCGATCGGCTGGCTCAAGGCGGGCGAGCCGTTTCGCAAGATCACCTTCCTCATCGCGCTCGGGATGATCATGGGCGCAGCGCTGATCGATGTATCGCTCATTCTCTATAGGGGATGGAAGCGCGCACGGCAGGCGATGGAGAAGACCGTCGAGCAGGAGGACTGGAAGCGAACCAACATGCGCCGGCTCGCGCTCTGGGTCGCGTTCTGGGGCATCGCCATCGTCGTCGTAGGCTCGCAGGTGCTCGATCAGCCGGTCGGCTACCTGGTGATGGCGGTGCTGCTGGTGTTCGTCTTCGCCATGGTGAACGGCATATCCATCGGCATCACGGACAGCAATCCGATCTCCTCGGCTTTCGTCGTCACGGTAGTGCTGATGGCGGCGGTCGGTCTCAAGGAGCCGATCGTCGGATTGATCGCGGCGACAGTGCTCCTCGTCTCGACCAGCGAAGCCTGCGACATGCAGCAGGATCGCTCGACGGGCTGGCGGCTTGGGACCAACCGTACGATCCAGTTCCGCTTTCAGGTCGCCGGAATTCTCATGGGCGCAGTCATGGCGGTCGTGTTCGCCAAGCTGTTCATGAATGCCTACCCGGTGCTGCTGCTCGACCAGACGACGATGCCCGCCGATCAGCAGCCGGAGCGCTGGACTTCGGCCATGACCTACAAGTTCGTCGGTGTGCTGCGCAGCCTCACCGACGACAAGCCCTATCAACGCACCGCGATCCTCGTCGGCATCGGCCTGGGCTTCGCAACCGAGTTGATCCGCAAAATACTCAAGTCGCGCATCGGCTATCAACGCTTCGTGAAGTCGGGACGCACCGGCTTTTCGACCGACTTCATGCTCGACGCCGTGGTGCTGCCGTCGCCGTACGCGTCTTCTTTCGGCCTCTTCCTCAATCTCGCCACTTCCGCATGGTTTGCGGCGGGCGGCGTGGTCGGGAGCCTCATGACGGTCTGGCCGAAGAAGAAGGTCGAGGGTGAAGCCGCGCTGCCCGCGGACATGAGCACGGCGTCGCTTCTCGGCGGCGGGCTCATCGCCGGCGACGCCATCGCCGCGCTGAGCGTCGGCCTCATCGGATTGCTCGCGGCGGTGTTTGCCTGACGCGATGCTCGGCGACGCGATCAAGCCGAGCACCATCGTCAGCTATCTCGATCAGTATGTGGTCGGACAGGACGATGCGAAGAAGATCGTCGCCGTCGCCGTCTACTCGCACTTCAAGAAAATCGCCCGCTCCCAGCGCGATCACGTCAGGATAACCAAGAGCAACCTGCTCCTGATCGGCTCGTCCGGCACGGGCAAGACGCTGATGTGCGAGACACTGTCGCGATTCCTCTCGGTGCCGTTCGTGACCGCCGAGGCGACCTCGCTCGCGCAGACGCGCTACGTCAACGAGGAGATAGACGCCATCCTGTTGCGCCTACTCGACAAGGCCGACGGCGACGTCGCCAAGGCCGAGAGCGGGATCGTATTCATCGACGAGATCGACAAGCTCAAGGCCAGCGACGGCACCCCGCGGGGCACGTCGGGGGAGGGCGTGCAGCATGCGCTGCTCAAGATCATGGAGGGCGCGCCGGTCAAGCTCGTCAACGGGTTGTATCTCGACACGACCAACGTGCTGTTCATCTGCGGTGGCGCCTTCGTCGGGCTGAACGAGATCATGGCCCAGACGCACGGCTACCAGTTCATCTCGACGACCGGCCTCGAGAATCAGAAGATCCTCGAGCGGCTGAACACGCGCGTGAAGCCCACCGACCTGTTCACCTACGGGTTGATTCCGGAGTTCACCGGGCGGCTGCCGATAGTCGCTCACTTCCAGGATCTCACGCGCAAGATGCTGGTGCGGATCATGCTCGAGCCGCGCGACTCGATTTACTCCCAGTTTCGCGAGATCTTCGCGAGCGAAGGGGTGGAGCTCACCATTGAGCCGATGGTCTTCGACCAGATCGCGGAGATCGCCTACGAGTACAAGACCGGGGCGCGCAGCCTGCGCGGCATCGTCGAGGAGTTGATCACCCCGATCCTCTTCCTCGTTCCCGACGACAAATCGATCCGCAAGGTGCACATCAACTCGCTGTTTAGCGACCCGACCTTCATCCGCGCCAGCTGAAAGAACGACCGATGCAAAGATGCTGGATCGGGATTCTGGCAGGCGGCTCGCTGGCCGCGTCCGTAGCTGCGGCCGAGCTCGGCGTCGGCTGGCCGAGCTACGGCGGCGATCCCGGCGGGACGCGCTACTCGAAGCTCGCGCAGATCACGCCGCAGAACGTCGCGAGCCTCGCCAAGGCGTGGGAGTACCAGGGCGAGCGCGACCTCCTTCCAGGTCACGCCGATCCTCTTCGAGGACTCGCTTTACTTCTGTACGCCGTTCAACCGCATGGTCGCGCTCGACCCGGCGACCGGGCGCGAGCGCTGGAGCTACGATCCGAAGGTCGGCGATGAAGTCCGCGCCGGGGCAGGTTGAATCTGCGAACGCGTGGCTGCGCCTTGTGGTGAGTCTCGCGCTGTCGACGATCGGCGGTGTGGGTATGTGGTCGGTCGTAGTCGCGCTGCCTGCCGTGCAGATGGAATTCGCGGTCGCGCGCGGAGAGGCATCGCTGCCCTACACGCTCACCATGATCGGCTTCGGGCTGTCGAGCATCGTAATGGGCCGACTCGCCGACCGCTTCGGGATCATGGTGCCGGTCATCGTCTGCACGGTCGCGATGACGCTCGGCTACACGGCTGCGGGAGCGGCGCCCAGCCTCTGGCTCTACACCCTCGCGCAAGGGTTGCTCATCGGCGCGGGCAGCGCCGCGACTTTCGCACCTCTGCTCGCGCACGTATCGCTCTGGTTCGCCCGCCGACGCGGCATCGCAGTGGCCATCTTCGCGAGCGGCAATTACCTTGCGGGCACCGTCTGGCCGCCCATCGTGCAACACTTCATCCAGACCGCCGGCTGGCGCGACACCTATTTCGGGATCGGCGTGTTCTGCCTCGCCACGATGGTGCCGCTCGCCCTGCTGCTGCGCCGACCGCCGCCGCGTGAGCTGGAGCTCTCCGGTTCGCGTGCGACTCCAGCGGCCGCGGTGCACACGCTCGGGCTCTCGAGCGGCGCATTGCAGGTCCTCCTCGTCGCGGCCGGGCTGTGCTGCTGCGTGGCGATGTCGATGCCGCAGGTGCACCTGGTCGCCTATTGCAGCGACCTCGGCTACGGGCCGGCCCGCGGCGCCGAGATGCTCTCGCTGATGCTTGCCGCCGGAATCGTCAGCCGCGTGAGCTTCGGATTCATCTGCGATCGCATCGGGGGGCTGCGGACGCTGCTCCTCGGCTCGAGCCTGCAGGGGATCGCGTTGCTGCTCTTCCTGCCTTTCAACGGGCTCGTCTCGCTCTACATCATCTCCGCTCTGTTCGGCCTGTTCCAGGGCGGTATCGTGCCGTCCTACGCGATCATCGTGCGCGAATTCTTTCCCTCGCGCGAGGCAGGCGCGCGAGTCGGCGCTGTGATCACGGCCACACTCTTCGGAATGGCGCTCGGCGGCTGGATGTCCGGCGTCATCTTCGACCTGACGGGCTCCTACCGCGCCGCTTTCGTGAACGGCATCGTGTTCAACCTGATCAACGTCTCGATCGCGCTCTTCCTGCTGCGCCGTTCCACCGCGCGCCCCGCGTTCGCCTGACCCGCCGGGATCACCTTGACAGCAGCTGGTCGGCAAGCGCCGTGAGGCTCGGCGCTGAAAAATCGACCGGTACGCTCGCCCGGCTCTCGCTCTTCCCCGGACCGTCCTCGTCCGGGCGCGCGATGAAGGCGGTGCGCAAGCCGAGCGCCGCAGCTGCTGCGAGGTCGTAGGAATGCGCTGCGACCATCATCGTCTCCGCGGGCAGGCAATCGAACGCCGCCGCGGCGGAAAGATAGACGACCGGCTTCGGCTTGTAGTCGCGCGCGTACTCGGCTCCGAGGATCGCGTCCCAAGGAAAGCCGTTGCGGCGCGCGAGGTCGACCATCGTCGAGACGTTCCCGTTCGAGCAGGGAGCGATGCGAAAGCGGGCGCGCAGGCGGGAGAGTCCCTCCGGCACATCCGGCCAGGCGTCGAGGCGGTGCCACGCAAGGTTGATCGCGACGCGCGTGGCCTCGTCGAGCTCGGCGAGTCCGAACGCGGGGAGGACTGCGTCGAGATTGCGCCGGTGCAGCGCATCGAGCTTGGTGAATGGAAGCCGCCCGCTACGCACCTCGTCCATCGCCGGCTGGTACTCGGCGCGCCAGGCGTCGGCGAAGGCGAGCCAATCGATCGCCGCGCCGCGCGCGGCCAGAATCGTCCGCGCCTCGCGCGCAATCGAGGTGCGCCAGTCGACGAGGGTACCGAAGACGTCGAAGAGAAGGGCTTTGATTTGCATGGATTTTCCATTCACGGTCGAATCTTAGCTAGCACTCGCTTGCGGGGAGCATTGTGGGGGGTTAATATGCCAACAGCATATCCCTCGCGGGCCACGCCGGCCGGCAAAGCGTGGCTCGGGCCGATCCCCACCAAAACCCGATTATTTCATGCGCTCCGCCATCGCCTGCATCGTCACCGCATTGACCTGGTGGCTTCTCGGAACCTCGGGTGCGGTGGCTCAGTGCCCGGCCTCGATCCCTGTCGAAGGAGCGCCGCCTCCCGCTCCGCTGCCGCTCTTCCCGCCGGACAACTGGTGGAATACCGACATCTCCGCGGCGCCCGTCGACAACTCGTCGGCGAGCTATATCGCGTTCATCAACAACGGCGGCACGCGTCATCTGCACCCGGACTTTGGCGGCGAAGTCTCTCCCGGCAGCACCGACATTTACGGGATGCCCTACGTCATCGTTGGCGGCACTCAGGCCAAGCTCCCGGTCAGCTTCTACTACTGGGACGAGAGCGACGGGGTCGACTACTCGACCGGCCAGGGCCTTCCTTTCTATCCCATCCCGGCACAGGCGGCGACCCAGCCGCACTGGGTCGAGGGCGGCACGCCGGGCAATGTCGATCAGCGCAGTCAGGAGGACAGGCACCTCCTGATCATCGACTGCACCAACCGCACGCTCTACGAGCTGTACAACGTCTACTACGACACCGTGCACTCGCAATGGCTCGCGGGCTCGGGGGCCTTCTTCGACATGAAGACCAACAATCGCCGCCCGGACGGCTGGACGTCCGCGGACGCCGCAGGCCTCGCAATTCTTCCCGGGCTGGTGCGCTACGACGAGGCGTGGAATCCCGCCGTGACCGACATCGGCCACGCCTTCCGCGTCACGGTGCGCTCGACCAATGGCTACGTCTATCCCGCCTCGCATCGCGCGGGCTCTACGAGCGGTGCGCTCCCGATGGGCGCGCGGCTTCGGCTCAAGACCAGCGTGAACGGGCTCGATCCAGCGCTGCGCACGACCGACCCCAACGTGCAGAGGATCTTCCGCGCCATGCAGAAATACGGACTCATCGTCGCGGACAACGGCAGCGACATGTACATCACCGGGACGTTCGACACCCGCTGGGATAACGACATCCTCAACCCGGCCTTCTCGCTGCTCACCGCGAGCGATTTCGACGTGATCCAGCTCGGCTGGAAGCCGGCGAGCGGCGCGCCCGCGCTTGCGTCGATCAGCGCGAATCCGAATGCCGTCACCGGAGGCGTGCCTGCGACGGGAACGGTAGCGCTGACGGCGGCTGCTCCGACCAGCGGCGCGACGGTCGCCCTATCGAGCGCCAGCCCCGCCGTATCCGTGCCGGCGAGCGTCACGGTTGCAGCCGGTTCGAGCTCCGCCACATTCGCCATCACGACCTTTGCCGTCGCCACCCAGACGCTGACGTCTCTGTCGGCAACCTACGCGGGAATCACGAAGACGGCTACCTTCACCGTGAATCCACAGGCGGCGGCTGCGCTCGCCGCGGTGAGCCTGAGCCCGACATCCGTTACGGGCGGCAAGACCGTCACGGGAACCGTTACGCTCACGGCGCCGGCGCCTGCGGGTGGCGCGCTCGTTGCGCTCGTCAGCTCCAGGGCGCGCGTGGCGTCAGTGCCTGCTTCCGTCGTTGTGCCCGCCGGCGCCACCGCGGCGACATTCATCGTGACGACCCAACGGGTTCCCGCGACGACGTCAGTCAAGATATCCGCGACCTACTCAGGCGCCACCAGGACGGCGACACTGGGCATAACGCGAAAATAGATCCTTCCGCGCGCGGGGTCCGGTCGCGCTCTAGTGGGCGGCCACCGGATCGTCGAAGAATTCATGCATCAGGAAGTCCTCCAGGGCCGCGTTGTCAGGGAGGCGGGCCGACAGCGTGTAGTCCCGGTCGTGCTTCACCGATCTCCAAACGAAGTCGTCCTTCGTCTGCTCGCGAATGAGCGCAATCATCCGCCGCACCACCGCGATGCGCATGTCGCTGTTGTTTCCCAGGCGAACTTCGATGAGCTGCGGCGCCAGGCGCTGCATATTCGCGTTCCAACCGTAGAATTCGAAAGCGGCGTCGTCGTAGGCCATTCGCTTGATCTGGAACACGCCCCCGGCTCTCCTCGTGTCCCGGGTAGCCACGCCCGTACCTGGGGCGGGAAGATTGGCAGCGATCGTGTCCTCGAAACGTGCACGATCGCTGGGAAGCGGTGGTGCCCCTGCTTCTGCCCGGCTACGCTCAAGCCGCTTCGCCTGAATATAGGACCAGAGGTCACCCCCCGCCGCGGGATCGCGCGGCAATGGCGTCGTGCCCAGTACGGCCATCTCGAGCGGCACGGTTGGTGGCGCAGGCGGTTCCTGGGAGGCCGCCGCAGGGGGGGAAGGCGCGGGCAGAGAAGCCTGAGAGATCGCCGGTTGCTGCGCAGGCAGCGGCCGCGCATGCTTTGCCGGCTCCGCTTGCCGGATTCGTACTTGAGGCAGCGCGACTGTGGGCGCAGGCAACACGGGCGCCGCTGCCGCGATGCGCACTTGAAGGCGTTCGCTCGCAGGCTTGTCGTCGTCTTCCCAGGACGCCAAGAGGTTCGTTCGCGGCAGCCACAGAAGCAGCACCGCAAGATGAAGCAGGAGCGAGAGTGCCAGGGCCGGCCAGAAGGCGGGCAGCGCAATGACCTCGTGCCCGTAACGCGGCTCGTCCGACCAGTGGCTCATCGATGAGAGGCAGTGGTAGCTGAAAGGTCCAATCGTCCCGAAGCCGATGCTTCAGATCGCACGCATGCTATACGAGACCTCTTGCGCCTGCTTTGTTCCCCAGTCTACGCCGTGTCGAGCGCTGCTAA
Organism: Casimicrobiaceae bacterium; assembly: GCA_035499135.1. Taxonomy (GTDB): domain Bacteria; phylum Pseudomonadota; class Gammaproteobacteria; order Burkholderiales; family Casimicrobiaceae; genus PALSA-1003. The sequence continues at coordinate 60,106 of DATJZM010000110.1, forward strand.
GATAAGCGGGCTTGGGGTTCAGTCAAGTCGCGCCGTGGTCACAGAACTTCTCTTCCGGGACGACGCCTACCTGAAGGAGGCTCGCGCCCGGGTCGTCGCCGTGCACGAGCGGGGAATCGAGCTCGATCGCACGATCTTCTATCCGCTGGGCGGCGGCCAGCCGGGGGACAGCGGAGTGCTCGCGCGCCCGAGCGGAGAGCGCATCGAAATCCTCGACACGCGGAAGGGTGATGCGCCCAATACCGTGCTGCACGTTGCCGCGACGCCGGCAGGGCACCTCGAAGTGGGCGAGGAGCTCGTGCTCGGCATCGATTGGGAGCGCCGCTATGCGCTCATGCGCCTGCATACGGCCCTCCACGTCATGTCCTGCGTCGTCGTCGCGCCCGTGACCGGCGGCAACATAGCGCCCGACAAGGCACGCCTCGATTTCGACATCGAGATGAGCGCGCTCGACGCCGGCCGGATCGAGAGCGAAACGAACGCGCTGATCGCCCGCGGCGTCGAGACGGCGAGCGAGTGGATCACGGACGAGGAGCTCGAAGCCCGGCCCGAGCTGGTGAAGACGATGAGCGTAAAGCCGCCGCGGGGCGCAGGTCGCGTGCGCCTGCTGCGAATCCCCGGCATCGATCTGCAGCCGTGCGGAGGAACCCACGTGCGCAACATCGCCGAGATCGGAGGCATTCGCGTGTTGAAGATCCGCAGCGAGGGCCGGCACAACAGGCGAGTGGAGATCGCGCTGGCGACGTGAACGCAAGAGACCTGACGCCCCGAAACGGCGACAGGATTGCGGATGTGCCGGGCTTGACCCTCCGGCGCTCCGCGAGGTAGCGTAGTCATGGACCTCGAATTCTCAAGATCGCGGGACCGCTGGTGGAGCAGGTGAAGAAGCAGCAGCTCGAAGTCGTCGCCGTGGCTCCGAAGCCGTAGTGGCCTCGCCCGCCGTCGCGAGGGCTGTGCGGACCGCGTGCGGAGGAGTTTGTGCGGCGTTGTGCATTGGTTCACTCGCCGCCGTTGCAGAGGAGAAGCCGATGGGCCTCACTGTCACATCGAGCGCCTTCGCCGCCAACGCGGCGATGCCCTCGCTGTACACGTGCGAAGGCAAGGACATCTCGCCGCCGCTCGCATGGAGCGGCGCACCCGCGAGGACCAGGAGTTTCGTGCTCATCGTCGACGACCCGGATGCGCCAGACCCCGCCGCGCCGAAGATGACGTGGGTGCACTGGGTGCTCTACGACATTCCCGCGACCGCGAGCAGCCTGCCCGAGGCGGTCAAGTCAGCGGCATTGCCGGCCGGCACGCGCGAAGGGATCAACGACTGGAAGCGCACCCGATACGGCGGGCCGTGCCCTCCGGTCGGACGCCACCGCTATTTCCACAAGCTCTACGCGCTCGATACGCTGCTGCCCGATCTCAATCGTCCCGACAAGGCTGCCGTGGAGAAGGCGATGCAAGGGCACGTCCTCGCCGAGGCAGCTCTGATCGGTACCTATCAACGACGCTAGAACACCAACGATGCTCAAGATCTGGGGCAGGAACAACTCGGTCAACGTCCAGAAAGTTCTGTGGTGCTGCGAGGAGGCGCACATCGCCTACGATCGCGTCGACGCGGGCGGCGCGTTCGGCGTGGTGAATACCCCGGAGTATCGCAAGCTCAACGGCAACGGTCTGGTGCCGACCATCGAGGACGACGGATTCGTGCTTTGGGAATCGAACGCAATCGTTCGCTATCTTGCGGCGAAGCATGCGCGCGGGCGCCTGTGGCCGGATGATCCTGCCGCGCGAGCGAGCGCCGACCGCTGGATGGACTGGCAGCAGACCACTTTCTGGCCGGCGATCCGGCCTCTTTTCCTGGGACTCGTCCGCACTCCGGCGGACAAGCGCGATCCGCGCGCGCTGGAGGACTCCCGCCTCAAGACGGCGGAAGTTCTCGAGCTCCTCGACCGCCAGCTTGCTTCGAGCGCATTCGTGGCCGGCGATGACCTCACGGTCGGAGACATTCCGCTCGGCTGCGGCATCTGGCGCTGGATGGCGCTGCCGATCGAGCGGCCGGCGCGGCCCCACGTACAGCGTTGGTTCGATGCGCTGGCCGAGCGACCCGCCTACAAGGCGGTCGTCATGCGGCCGCTGACTTGACAGGGGAGGCCGGCCCGCAAGACGCGCTCGGGGCACGATCGGAATGAGCCCGGGCGCGGAGCAACTCCTCTCGCCGGCGATGTTGGCGACGGTGACCGCCATCATCGCGCTGGCCGGGCTCGCCCACGGGACGCTCGGTTTCGGCTTCCCGCTCATCTCCACCCCGCTCGTCGCGCTGCTCGCGGACGTCAAGACCGCCGTGCTGGTGACCGTGCTGCCGAACATCGTCGTGAACACCATCAGCATCCTGCGCGGCGGCAACTGGCGCGAAAGCATCGGTCGCTACTGGCCGCTCGCGGCATGGGTGGTGATCGGCACACTGCTCGGCTCCCGCCTTCTGCTGACCGTGCGCCACGAGCCGCTGCAATTACTCCTCGCAGCGATGATCGTCGTGTTCCTCCTGCAGGAGCGGTGGGGACGGCTCGACTGGTCGTGGGTCAAGCGCAGGCCTCATCTCGCCGCGTTCTTCTTCGGCACGGCGGCCGGCGTGCTGTCGGGAGCGGTCAACGTGGCGCTGCCGCCGCTGGTGATCTATCTGATGACGCAGGGCCTCGCGCCGGTCGTGCTCACCCAGACGCTCAATATGTGCTTCATCGCAGGCAAGACGGTGCAGGCGCTTGCGCTCGGGATAAGCGACGCGCTGAGCCAGAGGCTGCTCTACGCCTCGTTGCCGCTCGTGCCTCTGGCGGCAGTCGCCGTCTACGCCGGCATGCGCGTCCAGTCGCGCATCGGCCCGGAAGTGTACATGCGGCTGCTACGCCTAGCGCTGGGCGCGATTGCCGTGGCGCTCGTAGCGCAGGTCGCGTGGACGACGTTCGGGCCCTGGTTGCGGACTGGCTAGACGGAAGGCAGTCGGTGGGGAATGTCGCCAGACTTCGAGAACGCTTCGCGTGACAGCGGCCGTCGCACTTTGCGCAACTACGCGAGCAGGCGGCGCGCCTCGGAGTCGTCCCAACGGTCGGCGTAGCGGGCGAATTCCTCGACGAACGCGCCGTCGTCCGCGCTCGAGAGCAATCGCGCCACCTCGGTTCGCGCCTCCAGCAGCGCGGTGAGCTGCTCGTCGCAGCGCGCGATCGGCGTCGGATACTGCCTGACCTCGTCGCTCAGCGCCCCGAGGCGCCGCTCCAGATGGGCCCGTATGCGGTGTTGGAGCGCGTTGCTCATCGGGGGAAGTCTACGCCGCTTTGGTAGCATGCGCACATGCGCTATCGCGTCGACCCCGACATTGCGATCGCCTCGACGATCGACAGCGCCTTTTACCGCGACGAGGAGAGCTTCGCGCTGACGCGCGAGCGCATCTTCGCCCGCAGCTGGCAATGGATCGGCGACCTCGAGGACGTTGCTACCGCCGGCTCGCTCTCGCCGCGTGCCTTGCTGCCTGGGCTCATCGACGAGCCGCTTCTCCTCTCGCGCGACCGGGAAGGGACGCTGCGCTGCCTGTCCAACGTCTGCACGCACCGCGGCAACATCCTGGTGACCGAGGCGCGCAACGGAGTCGAGCAGATCCGCTGCGGCTATCATTCGCGCCGCTTCGACCTCGCCGGGCGCATGACGTTCATGCCCGAATTCGGGCAAGCGAAGAACTTTCCTTCCGCTGCGGACAACCTGCCGCGCGTTCCCTTCGCCGAATGGGCCGGGCACGGCTTCGCCGCGGTGGATCCCGCGGCGCGGCTCGAGGCTTTGCTCGGCGACATGCGGCAGCGTATCGAATGGCTGCCCGTGCAGCGGTTCCGGGCCGACGCGGCCGCGAGCCGCGACTATGTCGTGCGCGCGCACTGGGCGCTGTACGTGGAAAACTACCTCGAGGAACTGCACATTCCGTTCGTGCATCCCGGCTTGAGCAGGGTGGTCGACTGCGCGAGCTACGCGCACGAGCTCTTCCGCTACTCGAGCCTGCAGCTCGCACTGGCGAAGGAGACCGAGGTGGGATTCGATCCGCCACCCGGCGCTCCTGACCACGGGCGGCGAGTCGGCGCGTACTACTGGTGGATCTTTCCGAACCTGATGCTGAACTTCTACCCCTGGGGGCTCTCGCTCAATCGCGTCGTGCCCGAGGCGATCGATCGCACGCGGGTGGAGTTCCGCGCGTACGTGGCAGACGAGGCGAAGCGCGGCCAGGGAGCGGGCGGCGCCCTGCACGAGGTCGAGCTGGAGGACGAAGCGGTGGTGGAAGCCGTGCAGCGCGGCGTGCGCTCGCGCTTCTACCGGCACGGCCGCTACTCGCCGACGCGCGAGCGCGGCACGCACCATTTCCACCGCCTCCTGTGTGAGTTCCTCGGCTAGCGCAAGGCAAGCTTCGATGCTCGGCTGGCTTCCGGCCGGGATTCGCACGCGCTCGCGCGTGCGCGAGCTGGCGGCGGGCGAACCACTATTTCGGCAAGGCGACAAGGCGTTTGCGATCTTCGCGATCGAGCGCGGCAGCATGCGCCTGATCCGACATACGATCGACAGCCACCGCGTGGTGCTGCATACCGCGCGCGCGGGAGAGCTCTTCGCCGAGGCCGCGCTGTTCTCTGCCGCGTATCACTGCGACGCGGTGGCCGCGGCCGCCTCACGCGTGCGCGCCTACCCAAAGCGCGAGCTGCTTGCGGCGTTTCGCGCCGACCCTGCGCTGGCCGAGCGCTTCATGGCCCTGCTCGCGGGGCAGATCCACTTGCTTCGCGCCAGACTCGAGGAGCGCAATATTCGCTCGGCGCGCGCGAGGCTGCTGCATCATCTCGCGCTGAGCGCAGGGCCTGCCGGGAGGAAGGTCCGTCCTGAAGGAACGCTCATGGATCTCGCTGCCGAGATAGGGCTCAGCCACGAAGCGCTCTACCGCACGCTGGCGAGGCTCGAGAGGGAGGGCGCCATCAGCCGGAGCCGCTCAGGCATCGTGCTTCGCAAAATCAGCGTCGTATGATCTGAATCATATCCGCGGAGGACATCTCAGGCGCAATCTGAACGCAGAGAACCTTTCTTGGAGACGTTCGTGACCTTCCTTGGACAAAAGTTCGCAATGCTCGCTGCGGCGTCGGCGGTTGCGCTGGCCGCGACGCTGGCCGTTGTACCGGCGCTGGAGGCCGCACCTCCCGAAAGTCAGCCTGGGGGGGCCCCGGCGATGAGCCGTCCCGGCATGCCCATGCCGGATCACTCGATGCCGGGCCCCGACGCAATGTCGCCGGAGAAGATGCGGCATCACCAGCAGATGATGGCGGGCATGCACGGTCAAGGACCGCGCGGCGCCTCTCTGACGATGCCGGGCCAGGACGCATTCGGCGCGATTCAGGAGGTCGTCCGCACGCTCGAGGCCGATCCCGCGACCGATTGGTCGAAGGTCGATCTGGAAGCGCTGCGCCAGCACTTGATCGACATGAACGACGTGACGCTCAACGCGGTGGCCGTCGCAAGACCGGTCGAGGGCGGCTTCGAGGTCACGGTGACGGGGAGCGGCCGCACGCTCGCTGCGATTCAGCGCATGGTCCCGGAGCACGCGAAGGAGATCGACGGCCTCAACGGCTGGAGCGCCAAGGCGCTAGCGATCGGCAACGGGGTACAGCTGACCGTCACCTCGAGCGATCCCGAGCAAGTGGCGCACATCCGTGGTCTGGGCTTCATCGGCATCATGGTAAGCGGCTCGCATCACCAGGCTCACCATCTCGCGATGGCGAAAGGCGAGTTCATGCACGGGCATTGATCGACTGGTCACTTACCGCCGCGCTACGTCGTAGTACTTCCACTGGTGCCGGAGGTACGGGTTCTGCTTGTAGCCCTTGAGCCACGGCTGCGTGATCACGTTGTCATAGGGGTTCATGCCGAGGATCCACGGCGCATAGTTCAGGACGAGCTCGGTCATCTTGCGATAGAGCGCGGTGCGCTCAGGCCCGTCGGGAAGCAGAAGCGCCGCCTCGTACGCCTGGTCGTAGGCCGGAAGGCGGAAGCGTGCGTCGTTCGACGTGCCGACCGTCTTGCTGTACAGCGGCGTAGAGAAAGGCTCCGGGTCCGGGACGGCGCTGATCCACGACAGCCCCCACATCTGCAGCTGGCCCGCCTCCGACATCTTGTTGAGCTCCGGCCATTTCTGCGTGAAGAACTCGACGCGGATGCCGATCGCATCCATGCTCTTCTTCCACAGTTCGTTCTCCGCCCGGTCGATCGCCGTCGGCGTCGAAGCCTTGGTGATGGCGAGACGCTTGCCGTCCGGCGTCTTGCGATAGCCCTCGCCATCACGCTCCTTGTAGCCGAAGTGGTCCAGGAGGGCGCGCGCTGCAACGGGATCGTAGAGATCCTTCGCGCGCAACGACGCATCGTGCCCGGGGATTCCCGGCGGAACGAGCTGCGAGGCGGCCGTGCCCTGGCCGTGACGCAGCACGTCGATCTCCTCCTGTCGGTTGTAGCCCATGGCGATCGCGCGCCGGAGCGCGATCTTCTCGGGCGTATAACCCCCCACGACCGGATCGTCCATGTTGAAGAACGTGAACGAGAGCGACGGTTCGTCCTGCCGGTGCAGCACGACGCCGCGCTTTGCAAACTCCGCCAGCAGCGCATTCTTTGCGAGCACCTTGTCCGCCATCGACGGTCGCACCAGCAGATAGTCGAACTGGCCGCCGTTGAAGGCGAGCAGTCGCGGCAGCGCCTCTTCGATGACGCTGATCTCGACCCGGCCGACGATCGGCAACTTCTTGCCCGCATTCGCGCGCGCGATCGCCGCATCGCCGGGTTCGCTGCCCGCGCCCGGGGCTGGATAGATCTCCTCGCGATAGCCCGGATTGGCCTCGAGGACGATCTTCTGCCCGCGCACCCACTCCTTCAGCAGATAAGGGCCGCTGCCGACCGGGTGCTCCATCACCCGGTGCGTGTCGTCGCCGTACGCTTCCACGATCTCCCGGGCGACTGCGGCGAGCCCGTCGTAAGCCAGCCAGTACTGGAATGAGTAGTACGGTTCCTTGAAGCGCACGCGGAAGGTGTAGCGGTCGAGCGTCTGGAGCCCTTCGAGCTCGGCGTCGTAGTCGAACGAGCCGGTCTTGCGCGCGCGCTCGAGCGCTTCGTCGAGCCCGACCAGCCTGTGGTCGAACAAGTACAGCCAGTACGAATGCACTTTCGGGTCGAAGATGCGCTTGAAGCTGTAGACGTAGTCCTCGGCAACCAGCTCGCGCTTTCTCCCCTTGAATGCGGCATCGGCCGCAAAGTAGATCCCGGGACGCACCTTGACCGTGAACGTCCGCCCGCCGTCACTGATCTGCGGCATGCCGGCCGCGGTGTTCGGCACCAGCCGCGCCGGCCGTGCGAAGTAGTCGTAGGTGTACAGCGGATCGAAGATGGAATGGCAAACGTCGTAGGAATAGGCGTCATAGACCGCCTGCGGATCGAAACCGTTCTCGGCGATCTCGAAGGCGACGCGGAGCGTCTTCGTCATGTCCGCCGCACGGCTCGCGATCGGGCTGGCGACTGCGAGCAGCGCCGCCGAGAGGACCGCGCACGCGCCGTGCCAGGAGCCGCGTGCCGCTGCGCGCCGCCGCGTCATTGCCGGTCGAGAAACGCGCGCAGGCGTCCGACCCCGTCGAGCAGGCGCTCCTCGCTCGCCGCGAAGCACCAGCGCACGAAGCCCTGGCCCTCGGGACCGAACGCGCTTCCCGGCGCAAGGCCGAGGCGTGCTTCGTGAACGAGCCTCTTGCAGAACGCGAGGCTGTCGCCGACGCCGGCGACGCGAAAGAACACGTACATCGCGCCCTGCGGCGAGGCGACCTGGATCCCGGGGAGCCGAGCGAGCTCCCGAACGAGCAGATCGCGCGCGGCCCGAAAGCGCGTGAAGGTATGCGCCACCGTCGGCTCACCCTCGGTGATCGCAACCACACCCGCCCGCTGCACGAACACCGGCGAGCACGAGGTGTTGTACTCGATGAGCTTGCCGAGATCGGGCATCAGCTCCTCCGGCGCGACGATCCAACCCAGGCGCCAGCCCGTCATCAGCCACGCCTTGGAGAAGCTGTTTGTGCTCACGATCCGGTCACCGGCATCGCCGATGTCGAGGAACGATGGCGCGCAGCTCGCGCTGCCCGCACCGTCGGCATAGTAGAGCCGCTCGTAGACGTCGTCGGCGACGATCCAGATGCCGTGCCTGCGGCAGTGGTCGAGGATCGCCGCCTGCTCGGCCCTGGCCAGCGTCCACCCTGTCGGGTTGTTCGGGGAGTTGAGGATTAGCGCGCGTGTGCCGGGTGAGAGGGCGGCGAGCAGGCGGTCGACGTCGAGCGTCCAGCCGCGGGGGCCGAACTCGAGCGCGACGCGCACGACCTCGGCGCCGAGGATCTTGGGAATCTCGGTGAGATTGGGCCACAGCGGCGTAACGCAGACGACGCGGTCCTCGTGATCGATCAGCGCTTCGACGGTGAGCATGAGCGCCGACATTCCGGATGCGGTCACCGCCACGTTGCCGGGGGCCCGCGCACGATGAAGCCGCGAGACGTAGGCAGCGATCGCGTCGCGCAGCGCCGGTATGCCGAAGTTAAGCGTGTAGAAGGTCTCGCCGGCGGCGAGCGACGCGGCGGCGGCGTCTCGAATGAAGGTCGGAGTCACCTCGTCCGGCTCGCCGAACCAGAAGGCGAGGATGTCGGGCTCGCCCAGGCCCGCGTTGGCGACCTCGCGGATCTCGGAGGCGACCAGGCTGCGCACTGCTGCGCGCGAGTGCAGGTCGTGCACGGTCCGGGACACGTCGTTCATGGGCGCTAGAATAGCAAAGGGAGGCGCCTTCGAATGAAGCTCTACGGCATCGTCAACTGCAATACGGTAAAGACCGCACGGGCGTGGCTTGCGGCGCGCGGGTTCGACTACGAGTTCGTCGACTTCAAGAAGACGCCGCCGAGTCGCGAGCTGCTCGAGGGCTGGTGCAAGCGCTTCGGCTGGGAGACGGTTCTCAATCGTCGCGGTGCGACCTGGCGCATGCTTCCGCCGTCAGCGCAGGCGCGCGTTCGCGACGAGAAGAGTGCCATCGCCCTCATGCTCGAGAAGCCCAGCGTCATCAAGCGACCCGTGCTCGAGCACGGCAGGACGGCCCTTATCGGCTTCGACGAGCAACAGTACGGGGCGCTCGGCGCGCGGAAGGACTGAGCCTGCGCAGCCTGCCGCTCATCATGCCTCGCGTCGCCAGCCCAAAAGCTCAGCGCGCGGGCGCAGACGGAGCGATCTGCGCGCCGCGCGACGGTGAGCCCACCGATCCAACCGCGGCGGGTGGCGATGCGACCATGCGCAACTGATCGACCAGGAACGCGTAGACGTCGGTCTCTTCCTCGATGCGGGTCGACAGCGCCGTGCCTATGCCGTGTCCTGCCGCTGCCTCGGTCCGCAGCAGGATCGGATTCGCGGAGGACGTCGCGGCCTGCAGGCGCGCCGTCATCTTGCGCGACTCGTAGGGGGCGACGCGACCGTCGTTCGCGCCCGAGACGAAGAGCACCGCCGGATAGGCCACGCCGTCGCGCGCGTTGGCAAAGGGCGAATACGCGTAGAGCGCGCGAAACTGCGCTTCGTCCTTGACCGAGCCGAACTCGGTGACGTTGAACTCCCCGTTGGGCTGCAGCTCCCAGCGCAGCGGATCGTAGATTCCCACCTCGCTCACGACGGCGCGGATCAACTCCGGGTGCTGCACGAGCGTGGCGCCCATCGTCAGCCCGCCGTTGCTCCCGCCCATGATCGCCGTGCGATCCGGCCGAGTGTACTTGCGATCGATCAGCATCTTGATCGAGGCGGCGAAGTCGTCGAACACATTCTGCTTGTGCGTGAGGTTGCCCGCGAGGTGCCACGGCTCGCCGTATTCACCCCCTCCACGGATGTTCGCCACCGCGTACACGCCGCCGTAGTCGAGCCACAGCCGCATAAGTGGCGAGAACCAGGGTGTCATGCTGAGCCCGTAGCCGCCGTAACCGTAGACAAGCGTCGGATTGTTGCCGTCGAGGCGAATGTCCTTGCGATGGACGATGCTGACGGGCACCCGCGTGCCATCCTTCGAGACTGCGAATACGCGCTCGACTACCGCGTCGTCCAGCGAAAAGGGATAGCGCCCGACGAGATTGGTCGCAACGAGCCGGCCGGCGCGCGCCTCGTAGCGCGATACCGCCCGCGGCGAGACGTAGCTCATCGCGCTGACGAGGACATCGTCGCCGCCGAGCCGCGTGGCGACGGCGACGGTGGAGACCGACGGCGTCGGGAGCTCGCCCAGCGCCTTGCCTGCAAGCGAGTACATGCGCACGAGCGTGGGGCCACCGTCCATGCAGGTGACGTACAGCCGCGAGCGCGTCGGCTCGACGCTCTCCGTGATGATCTTCTGCTCCGGGACGACGACACGCGCCTGCGCGAGCGACGGTGCGGCGATCGGGATGGCGATGATGCGTCCGCGGGGCGCGTCCTTGATGCTCATGCCATAGAGACGCCCGTCGTCGCCGAAGGCGAGCTGCTTGAGCCCGTCCTTGAACCCGGCGACTTCGCGCCACGCCCCGTCCGGGCCGCGCAGGTGATAGGCGATCTCGCCGCCGTCGCCATTGCGCACGATCGCGAGCAGGTGTGCGCCGTTGCGACTTCCCTTGAGTTCGATCTCGGCGATGCGCGGGAAATCCTTGCCGATCACATAGGTATCGTCCGCAGTCGGCGTGCCGAGCTTGTGGAAGTACACCTGCTGGAAGAAGTGGCTGTCCGCCGGCGGGCGCTCGTTGCCGCGCGGGTAGCGCGTGTAGTAGAAGCCCTTGCCGTCGGCCGCCCACTCGACGCTGCCACCCGCCGTCGGATACATGACGCCGGGAATTTCGTCGTTGAGCCGCCGGCCGGTCTCCACGTCGTAGACGTACGCGGCGCCGTCCTCGCTGCCGTTCTTGGACAGCGAGACGATAACGTGCTTGCCGTCGTAGGACGGGCGGTAGAAATCGATGGCGGTCCGGCCCGAAGGATCGAGCATGTTGAGATCGAGGATAACGTGCTCGGCACGCGTGTCGGCCGACGCGGGCAGCGAGACGAGCGAAGGCTGGTTCTTCGGCGGCTCCAGCTTGAGAGCGAACAAGCGCTTGCGGTACTGGAAATCGTAGCGACGGGCGGGCGAGGTAAGCAGCAGATCGCCCACCTGCCTGGCAATCGCCGGGCGCTGCGGAATCGCGTTGAGATAGCGGTGCGTGAGCGCGTTCTGCTCGGCCACCCAGCGCACGACCTCCGGGCTCGCGTCGTCCTCGAGCCAGCGGTAGTCGTCGACGACCGTCACGCCGTGATAGACCTCGGTGACGGGACGCTTCGGCGTTGCGGGATAATCCAGCCCCGCCGCCGCGGCGAACGAGCTTGCCACGACGAAGCTCACGCAAGAGGGCAGGAACGGCAGGAAAGGGCGCACGGTCATCGGGGTCTCCTCGGGGAGCCTCTCCAACAGAGCGGCGGATTCTACACGCTGAGCGGGGCGCCGCGCAGCACGCATGCGACGATCGGCGATAATAACGGGACTTCTCAGCCTCGCCGACCGTGACCGCGCCGCGCTTCGTTCCGCTCTATTTCTGCTTCGCCGCTGCATATCTGCTTTCCTACCTCTACCGCACCGTCAACGCGGTGATATCGCCGGAGCTGAGCGCGAGCCTGGGCGTGAGCGCTTCCTCGCTCGGTCTGCTCACGAGCGCCTACTTCGTCGCCTTCGCGGCGATGCAACTGCCTGCCGGGATGCTGCTCGATCGGTTCGGACCGCGCCGCGTCGAGCCAGTCCTCCTGACGATCGCAGGCTGTGGCGCCCTCGCGTTCGCGGCAAGCGAAGGCCTCGACGGGCTCGTGCTCGGCCGTGCGTTGATCGGCGCCGGCGTGGCGGTTTGCCTGATGGCCCCGCTCAAGGGCATTGCCACCTGGTATCCGGCTGAGCGCCACGCTTCGCTCGCCGGCTGGATGATGGTCGCTGGCGGGCTGGGCGCGCTCGCGACCACGGCACCTCTAGCCGCCGCGCTCGCCGTGCTCTCCTGGCGGGCTATCTTCGTCGGGCTCGCGGCGGTGACCTTCGCTTCCGCGCTGGCGATCTTTCTGGTGGTGCCCGACTCTCCGCCGCAGCTTAAGCGAATTGGCCTCGCCAAGCAGTGGGCGGGAGTGACGAGCGTCTTCCGCAGCCCGCGCTTCTGGTGGCTCGCACCGATGGGCGCACTGTGCATGGGTTCGTTCATGGCGATCCAGGGTTTGTGGTCGGTGCCCTGGCTGATGGAGGTCAACGGCTACAGTCGCGCCGTCGCGGCGGATCATCTGTTGTTGCTCGGCATCGTCGTGCTCGCCGGATATCTCGCGCTCGGCTTCTTCGCGATGCCGTTGAGAAGATACGGCATCGGTGCCCGGCACCTGTTCGCGCTCGGCTTCGGACTCAACATGCTGATGCTCGCGCTGATCGTCTCCGACGCGCTGCCTTCGACTTACGTCGCGTGGGCGCTCTACGGCCTGGGCTCGGTGGTGAACGTGCTCGGCTTCACGGTCTTGGGAGAGGGCTTTCCGCAAGAGCTGACCGCCCGCGCCAACACGGCGCTCAATCTCATGATGTTCACCGTGAGCTTTGCCATGCAATGGGGCATCGGCCTGATCGCCGACGCGGCGCGCGCCGCGTTCGGCGCCGACGCTGCCGCGGGGCTGCGCCTCGCGTTCGCTCTTGTCGTCGGCGTCGAGGCTTTGGCCTTTTGCTGGTTCGCGCTCGGGTGGCGTCGCCACGCGAGCGTCGCTGCGCCGGCCGGCGCTGCGGCATGACGAGTCCGGCGCGGAAGCGCGCAATGCGCCTGCACATCCTCGGCATCTGCGGCACGTTCATGGGCGGCGTGGCGGCGATCGCACGGGCCGCGGGACACGCGGTCACGGGCTGCGACGCCAATGTCTATCCGCCGATGAGCACGCAGCTCGCCGCGCTCGGCATCGCGCTTACCGAGGGCTACGACGCGAAGCAGCTCGAAACGATCGCGAAGGATGCCGACATGTTCGTCGTCGGCAACGCACTATCGCGCGGAAACCCGCTCGTCGAGGCGATCCTCGATAGCGGACGACCCTACACCTCCGGTCCGCAGTGGCTCGCCGAGAGCGTGCTGCGCGACAGATGGGTGCTGGCCGTTGCCGGCACTCACGGCAAGACCACCGTGAGCGCGATGCTCGCCTGGATCCTCGAGCAGGCCGGGCTCCAGCCAGGCTTTCTCATCGGCGGCGTGCCCGTCGACTTCGGCGTCTCGGCACGGTTCACCGACGCGCCCTTCTTCGTGATCGAAGCCGACGAATACGACACGGCCTTCTTCGACAAGCGCTCGAAATTCGTTCATTACCGGCCGCGGACGGCGATTCTCAACAACCTCGAGTACGACCACGCCGACATCTTTCCCGATCTCGCCGCGATCGAGACGCAGTTTCACCATTTGGTGCGTACCGTGCCGCGTCGCGGCCGGCTGATCGTCAACGCCGCCGAGGCGAGCCTCGAGCGCGTGCTCGCCCGCGGCTGCTGGAGCGAGGTCGAGCGCTTCAGGGGCACCGAGACGCCGGGGGCCACCGCCGAGTGGACGATCGCGCCCGACCGAGCCTTCGCGTTCGCCGGTGCGTCGCAAGGAAAGCTGCCGGAGCTCGCGCTCCCCGGGCGGCACAACGAGCTCAACGCGCTCGCGGCACTCGCAGCCGCGCGGCACGCCGGCGTGAGCCCTCGGGCGAGCCTCGCGGCGCTCGCCTCTTTCTGCGGAGTGAAGCGCCGTCTCGAGTTGCGCGGCACCGCCGCGGGGGTGTCGGTCTACGACGACTTTGCGCATCATCCGACTGCCATCGCCGCCACGCTCGAGGCCCTGCGCCGCCGGATCGGGCGCGCACGCCTCCTTGCAGTGCTCGAGCCGCGGTCGAACACCATGAAGCTCGGCACGATGAAGGATCGGCTTGCAGCAAGCCTGGCTGACGCCGATCTCGTCTTTTGCTATGCGGCCAATCTCGGCTGGGACGCGGCAGCGGCCCTCGCGCCATTGAAGGAGCGGGCGAAGGTCGAGACCGACCTCGGGGCGTTGACCGAGGCGATCCTTGGCGCGGCGCGCGCGGGCGATGCCGTGCTGGTCATGAGCAACGGCGGCTTCGGCGGCCTGCACGAGAAACTCCTCGCGCGATTGTCGCGCTAGACATTGCGCATCGCCTATCTGCACGGCTTCAACAGCGGACCGATGTCGATCAAGGGGCGGGCGCTCGCCGACGCGATCGCCGCGCTCCCCGTCGACGCGCGGCCGGAGTACTTCCTGCCCAAGCTGCACCATGAGCCGCGGAAAGCGATCCGCGCCCTGAGCGAGTGGATCGAATCGCAGCGCGACGTGCCGACGCTCGTCGGCAGCTCGCTGGGCGGCTTCTACGCCGTGCATCTCGCGGAGCGTCACGGGACGAGGGCCGTGCTGATCAATCCGGCGTTGCGGCCCTGGGAGAGCCTCGCAGCCTGTCTTGGCCCGCAGCGCAATCCCTACACGAACGAGAGCTACGAGCTCAAGCGCGAGCACCTCGCGCAGCTCGAAGCGTTTCGGGTCCCCCGCATCAGCCGGCCCGAGCGCTATCTTCTGCTCGTCCAGTCGGGCGACGAGCTGCTCGACTACCGCGAAGCTGTCGTCTTTCTCGCCGGCGCATCGCAGTTCGTTCAGGGCGGCGGCGATCACGCGTACCGGAATTTTGCGGCAGAGATCCCGTCCGTTCTCCGCTTCGCGGGGGTCGATCTTCCGGCGGGCAGCGAACGACGGTAACATTCGCGGCCAGCAGGCGAAAGGCGCAAGAAGCGCACAAAGGCCCTGTCTTTTCCGCCCATGTCTCCCGCGACCGCCCGCGCAGGCGACGATCAGCAGCGCTCGCTATGGCGCGCGACCGCGCCGCTGGCTCCGGACACCCGCCCCCTCGAAGAGCACGCCGAGTGCGACGTCGCCATCGTCGGCGCCGGCTACACCGGCCTCGCCTGCGCCATCGCGCTCGCCGAGGCCGGGCGCAGCGCTCTCGTGCTCGAAGCGCGCGAAGTCGGGCACGGCGCGTCGGGACGCAACGGCGGGCAGGTGATCCCCGGGCTCAAGCACGATCCGGACGAGCTCGTCGCGCGCTACGGCCGCGAGCGCGGCGAAGCGCTCGCTCGGCTGGCCGGCGGCGCCGCCGATCGCGTGTTTGCGCTGATCGCGAAGTACGGCATCGAATGCTCGGCGCGCCAGTGCGGATGGATCCAGCCCGCGCACTCGCCGGCGGCCGCGCAGAAAATCGTAGCCCGCGCCAGGCAATGGGCGGCGCGTCGCGCGCCGGTCGAGCTGCTCGCCGGACCGACGCTCGCCGTTCTTCTCGGAACCAACGTCTACCGCGCGGGCTGGCTCGACCGCCGGGGCGGCGCGCTGCAGCCGCTAGCTTATGCGCGTGGGCTCGCGAGCGCGGCACTGCGGCTTGGCGTGCGCGTCCACACGGAATCGGCCGCGACACGCATCGAGCGCCGGGGCAGCGTCTGGGCTGCGGTGACAAGTCGGGGCGAAGTGCGCGCGCGCCAGGTCGTGCTCGCCACCGATGCGTATTCGGGGCCGCTGTGGCCGGATCTCGTCGTCAATCAAATCGTCGTCACCAGCGTGCAAACGGCGACGGAGCCTCTTTCCGACGCGGTCAGAGCCACGATCCTGCCGGGCGGCAATGTGGCTTCCGACACGCGCAAGCTCCTGTACTACTTCCGGCTCGACAACGACGGGCGCTTCGTCATCGGCGGGCGCGGTTCGGTCGGCGACGAAGTCCCCGCGCGGGTATATGCGCTGCTGAGGCAAGCGGCCACCCGCATGTATCCGGCGCTCGCCGGGGTGCCGTGGCCGTATCGCTGGTACGGCAGGGTGGGGATCACGCGCGACTGGCTGCCGCATCTCGCCGAGGTCGCGCCGGGCGTGTGGACCGTGCTCGGCTACTGCGGCCGCGGCGTGGCGATGGCGACTACGCTGGGCCTCGTGCTCGGGGACATGCTGAGCGGAGGCCACAGGCTCGCCTACCCGGCGGCGTCGCTGAAACCGATTCCGCTGCGCGCGCTGCACGGGCCCGTAATGCGGGCCGGAATCGCGTACTATCGGCTGCGTGATGCGCTGGGGCGCGCTGCCTGAACCCGAGAGGAGACCATGACTGCATACCGTTGGCTTCGCCTGCTGGCCCATGCACTGGCGCTCGGCTGCCTCGCGTGGGTTGTCCCGGCTGCCGGACAGACTCCGACCTACAACGTGGGCTCCACGCCGACCGGCGTGCCCTTCACCTTCCTCGACGTGAAGACGAACACGATCCAGGGCGCGATGGTCGATCTGATCACCGCGATCGGCGAGGACGCCGGGTTCAAGGTCAGCGTGCAGGCGACACCGTTCTCCGCACTCATCCCGTCGCTCACGAGCAACAAGATCGACATCATTTCCGCGGCCATGTTGATTACGCCGCAGCGCAAGGAGGTGATCGACTTCAGCGACCCCGTGTTTCCCTACCCCGAGGGAATGGTCGTCAGCGTGACTGACAATACCCCGTACAAGAGCCTCGCCGACCTCAAGGGGCAGGTCGTCGGCGCGCAGGTCGGCACGGTCTACGTCGACTTCCTCAAGAAGAACGGCGAGTTCGCGGAGGTGAAGGTCTATGATTCGCTCGCCGACATCCTGCGCGACGTCGGCCTGGGACGCATCAAGGCCGGGTTCGGCGATGCGCCCATCCTCAAGTATCAAATCGCACAGAACCCCGACTTCAAGGCGAAGCTCGTCCCGACCTACGAGCCCAAGATGGCCGGCAGCGTGGGCATCGGCGTGCGCAAGACGGACGGCGAGCTGCTGAAGAAGATCAACGCCTCGCTCGCCAAGCTCAACGCCAACGGCACGGTCGACAAGATCCTCGTCAAGTGGAATTTGAAGTAGGCACGCACGGCTGAGCAGCCCGGCGCGCAACGCGCGGCGACCGGTCGATGCAGGCGTTCCTCCGCGATGCGCAGGACTTCCTGCCCATCCTGCTCAAGGGCTGCGTCGTCACCGTCGAGCTGACGCTCGCCGCGCTGGTGCTCTCGACGCTGCTCGGCTTCGTGTGGGCGCTCGCGCGCCTGTCGCCGCTGCGCGCTCTCTCGGTTCCCGCGATCGCGATCATCACGGTGATTCGCGGCATACCGATCCTGGTACAGCTCTTCTACATCTATTTCGTCCTCCCCGATCTCGGCATCAAGCTCTCCGCCTTCCAGGCCGGGTTCATCGGCCTGGGCATCGCCTACTCGGCCTACCAGGCGGAGAATTTCCGCGCCGGCATCGAGGCGGTCGATCCGGGGCAGATCGAGGCCGCGCAGTCTCTCGGCATGCGGCCGACGCTCATCATGCGCCGGGTGATCCTGCCGCAGGCGATTCGCGTCTTCCTCCCGCCGTACGGCAACACGATGATCATGATGCTCAAGGACTCGTCCATCGCTTCCGCGATCACGGTGGCCGAGCTCACGCGTGGTGGCCAGCTCATCGCCGCATCGACGTTCAAGAACATGACCGTGTTCACGCTGGTGGCGCTGCTCTACCTGGCGATGAGCCTGCCGCTCACCTATCTCGCGCACCGCCTCGAGCGCGCATTCGGGCGCAAGTAGGGCAAGCAATGATCTCGGTCCGCTCCATTTGCAAGTCCTTCGGCGAGCACCGCGTCCTCGATCGCGTGAGCCTCGAGGTCGCCAAGGGCGAGGTCGTCTGCATCATCGGCCCCTCCGGTTCGGGCAAGTCGACGCTGCTCCGGTGCATCAACGGGCTGGAGGGCTACGACGCGGGCGAAGTCGCGATCGACGGCGTGCCAGTGCGCCGGGACCTCGCTTCAATCCACGAACTCCGCAGCGAAGTCGGCATGGTCTTCCAGCGCTTCAACCTTTTTCCGCATCGCACGGCGCTGGAGAACGTGATGGAAGGTCCGGTGTACGTGAAGCGAGCGCCGCGCACCGAAGCACGCGAGCGGGCCGCGGCGCTGCTCGCGAAGGTCGGACTTGCGCACAAGCTCGACGCCTATCCGGCGAAGCTCTCCGGCGGGCAGCAGCAGCGCGTGGCGATCGCGCGCGCTCTCGCGATGCAGCCGAAGGCGATCCTCTTCGACGAACCAACCTCCGCGCTCGATCCCGAGCTCGTCGGCGAAGTGCTCAGAGTCATGCTCGCGCTCGCGCGCGAGGGCATGACGATGATCGTGGTGACGCACGAGATGAGCTTCGCGGCCGAGGTGGCGCACCGAGTGCTCTTTCTCGACGATGGACAGGTCGTGGAGGAGGGCACAGCGCAGCACATCCTCGCCAATCCGCAGCACGAGCGCACACGCGATTTTCTGCAGCGCGTGCTGAAACCGGTCTGACCTCTTTGTTGCAGGGATTTTGTGCAACGCAGCGGGCGAGAGAACGCGATCGAGCGTAGAATTTGCCCCATGTCCTGGCGAAGTCGCCGCCCGTTTCACCTCTGATTCGCGCCCCCGGCCGCGGGTCGGGAACGCGCGCCGCAACCGTTCCATGTCGCGCCGCCATGGGCCGGACGCGCTCCCACGAGGAGCGACTTTCACGAGATATCCGACAACGGCCGAGCGATCCTCGAACGGAGTCGAAGGAGTCGAACATGAAGAGCGTATTGACCGCCGAACACCTGCTGGACGACCGGCTCGAGGCCGGCTCGCCGTCGATCGAGACCGAACGCCGCTACGGTGCGGACAACTACGCGCCGTTGCCCGTCGTGATGACCCACGGGGACGGCGTGTGGTTGTGGGACGAACGCGGCCGGCGCTATCTCGACATGCTCTCCGCCTACTCGGCCGTCAGCCACGGCCACGCCCATCCGCGCGTCGTGCGCGCGCTGGTCGCGCAGGCACAGCGCCTGGCGATGACCTCGCGCGCCTGTCACAACGACCAGCTGCCGCAATTGCTCAAGCGGCTGGCCGAGCTCACGGGGCTCGATCGGGCGCTGCCGGTGAACACCGGGCTCGAGGCGGTGGAAACAGGGCTCAAGGCGGCGCGCAAGTGGGGCTACCGGGTGAAGGGCATCCCCGAAGGCAAGGCGCACATCATCGCCTGCGAGAACAACTTCCACGGTCGCTCGATCACCATCGTCGGCTTTTCCTCCGACCCGCAATATCGCGATGGCTTCGGGCCGTTTGCTCCGGGGTTCTCGCTCATCCCGTTCGGCGAGGCGAGCGCGCTCGAGGCCGCGATCACGCCGCACACTTCCGCATTTCTGGTAGAGCCGATTCAGGGCGAAGGCGGCATCGTGGTGCCGCCGGCGGGTTACCTCGCCGAGTGCGCGCGGATCTGCCGCAAGCATCGCGTGCTGCTCCTCTGCGACGAAATCCAGACCGGCATGGGCCGCACGGGAAAATTCCTCGCAAGCGAGCACGAGCACGTCAAGCCCGACGGCCTGATGCTCGGCAAGGGGCTCGGCGGCGGACTGCTGCCGGTGTCGGCATTTGTCGCCACGAGCGAGCTGATGCAGGTCTTCGATCCGGGCAGCCACGGCAGCACCTTCGGCGGCAACCCGCTGGCGGCAGCGGTCGCGCTCGAGGCGCTGGCGGTTCTCTTCGACGAGAAGTTGATCGACCGCGCGCGAGATCTCGGCGAGTATCTGCTTGCGCAGCTCAAGACGGTGCACAGCCCGGCGATCCGTGAGGTGCGCGGGAAGGGGCTGTTCGTCGGAATCGAGGTCGATTCGCGACGCACCGACGCGCGCACGATCGTCGATCGCCTGCTTGCGCGCGGGCTGCTTTCCAAGGACACGCACGGCACGGTCGTGCGCTTCGCCCCGCCGCTGGTCATCGCCAAGGAGCAGATCGACTGGGCGGTCGAGCAAGTGCGCGCGGTGTTCGACGAGCTCGGCAACGGGATGCGAAGGGCGGCGTAAGGCGCATAATGCGCGCATGCCCAAGCCGACGCTCGCCGACAAGCTCGTCGTCGCAATCTCCTCGCGAGCGCTCTTCGATCTCACGGAGAGCCATCGGATCTTCACCGAACAGGGCGTCGAGGCCTACCAGCGCTATCAGATCGAGCACGAGGACGAGATCCTCGCGCCGGGGCCGGCCTTCACGCTGGTAAAGAAGCTGCTGCGGCTGAACCGCCCGGACAAGCAGTACGTCGAGGTTATTCTCCTTTCGCGCAACTCGGCGGATACGGGATTGCGCGTCTTCAACTCCATCAAGCACTACAGGCTCGACATCAGCCGCGCGGCTTTCACCAAGGGCGAACCGACTTCGCGCTATGTGCCGGCATTCGGATCGCACTTGTTCCTGTCGGCCGACACCGAGGACGTCAAGCGGGCGCTCGACGACGGGTATGCCGCAGCGACGATCTTTCCCAGCGTGTACAAGAACGAAACCGACGAGCTGCGCATCGCTTTCGACGGCGACGCGGTCATCTTCTCGGACGAAGCCGAGCGTGTCTACCAGGCGGGCGGCCTCGAAGCGTTCGCGCGGCGAGAGTCCGATGCTGCGCGCGACCCGCTGCCAGGCGGCCCGTTCAAGAGCTTCCTCGCCGCACTGCACCAGATTCAGGTGGACTATCCGGAGGACAAGAGTCCCATCCGTACGGCGCTCGTCACCGCGCGCAGCGCCCCGGCGCACGAGCGGGTCATCCGCACGTTGCGGGCATGGAACATTCGCATCGACGAAGCTCTCTTTCTCGGCGGGCTCGACAAGGGCGAGTTCCTGCGTGCATTCGGCGCGGACTTCTTCTTCGACGACCAGCGCACGCACGTCGAATCGGCGGCTAAGCACGTCGCGGCAGGCCACGTCCCGCACGGGGTGGCGAACGAGTAGCTCGGGGCGGTCTGCTGAGCCCGGTCGATCGTTGCCGACATGACGACGAGCGAAGCGACTGCGCGGGCGCGTCCCAATCGCATCGGCGGAATCGGTGTCCGGCAGGTTCGCATCGCCTGCGGGCTCATTCTCTTCTCCTATCTGCTGTCGCATTTTGCGAATCATGCCCTCGGGAACGTCTCCTACGAGGCGATGGAGGCGGCGCTCGAGTATCACATGCGCTTCTGGCGCGACCCGTTCGTGACTGCCGTGTTCTATACCGCCGCGGTCGTGCACTGGTCGCTCGGCCTGTGGGCGCTCTACGAACGCAGGCAATTCCGCTACAGGGCGGCGGAGATGACGCAGCTGCTGCTCGGGCTGTCGATTCCCTTCCTCATCGTCTTCCACCTGGTCGGGGTCCGGGTTGCCGCCGCTCTGTTCGAGCGCGATCTCTATTACGCGCAGGTGTTCAGTGCCTACTGGGTGAGCAAGCCCTACCTCCACTGGATTCAATACCTGCTCCTCTTCGTCGCGTGGACGCACGGCTGCATCGGGCTGTACTTCTGGCTTCGGCTCAAGCCTTTCTTCCGCACGGCTGCGCCTTATCTTCTCGCCGCGGCGGTGCTGATCCCGACGCTCGCTTTCCTCGGCCTGGTGCAGGGAGCACGCGAGGTCCGCGTGCTGAGCGAGAATCCCGAGTGGCGGGCCAACAACCTGCCACCCGGCGGAATCATCACGCCGGAGCAGCGAGACACGCTCGACAACATCGTCGCGATCTCCGGCGCCGGGTATCTGGCGGTGCTCTTGCTGATCATCGCGGCGCGGGGCGTGCGCGCGTTGCACGAGCGGCGCGGCGGGCTTATCAAGCTCTCCTATCCCGGGGGCCGGGTCGTGAGCGTTCCGCGCGGATGGAGCGTGCTCGAGGCGAGCCTGCGCTACGAAATCCCGCACGCGAGCGTCTGCGGCGGCAAGGCGCGCTGCTCGACTTGCCGGATACGCGTCGTCGGCGCCGTGAAAGATCTCCCGCTTCCTTCGCCCCGCGAGGCTTTCGTTCTCGATCGCGTAGGCGTCAGCGCCGATCCCGCGATCCGGCTCGCCTGTCAGCTCCGCCCGCAACAGGACATCGGCTTTTTCCCGCTGCTGCCGCCGCAGACTTCGCGCGCGCCGGTGCCGGGGTCGGGGCGGGCTCACACCGGCGACGAGCGTTACGTGGTGAGCATGTTCGTGGACATGCGCCGCTCGACCAGCGTCGCCGAGAAGCGGCTTCCGTTCGACACGATGTTCATCGTCAACCGCTTCGTCGCCGCGGTTTCCGGCGCAGTGGAGGCTGCGGGCGGCCAGGCAAACCAGTTCGTCGGCGACGGCGTGCTCGTCCTGTTCGGGCTGCGCGGGAGCGCCGAGGCCGCCTGCCGGCAGGCGCTCGCGGCCGTCGGCGGCATCGCGGAGAACATCGACCGGCTGAACAGGGAGCTCGCTTCAGACCTGCGCGAGCCGATCCGCTACGGGATCGGCGTGAACGGCGGGGAAGTCGTTCTCGGGGACGTGGTTTACGGGGCGCGCAACGTCTTCACGGCCCTCGGCGACCCCGTCAACGTCGCCGCGCGCCTGCAGGATCTGTCGAAAGAGCTCGGCTGCGATGTCGTGCTGTCCGATGACGTGTGCAAGAGGGCCGGGCTCGCTGCCGACACGCTTCCGGTCAGGGAAATCGCGATCCGCGGGCGGGACGTTCCGATCATGGTGCGCACGGCGGTGACGGCGCGCCTGCTGTCGCAGAGCACTGCCTCGCAAGCGGCATCATCCTGAGCGGCCAGCGCAGAACCATGGCGCCGTGATGCGCTAACCCACGTTAGACGATGCGGCCGTAGAACGGATATTGCGGATCGCTGTAGCCGGGTGTGGACGGGTGCCCGGGGCGCACCAGGGAATCGACGAAGGCTTCGTCCTCTGCGTCGAGCGTCTTGCCGACAGCGGAGAGGTAGTCAGCCCACTGCTCGAACGCGCGCGGTCCCGCGATCACGGAGCTCACCAGCCGATTGTTGAGCACCCAGGCGAGCGCGAACTGCGTCGCGGTAAGCCCCTTCTTCTCGGCGCGCTCCCTGATCGTCTGCGCCATCGCGATCGATTCCGGGCGGAATTCCGTTTCCATCATCCGGCGGTCCTTGCGGGCCACCCGCGACTCCGCCGGAGGCTCGGCGCCGGGCGGGTACTTTCCGGTGAGCATGCCGCGCGCGAGCGGGCTGTACGGGACGACGCCCAGCCCGTAGTAAGCGCACGCCGGAAGGACCTCGACCTCCGGCATGCGATTGAACGCGTTGTAGTAGGGCTGGCACACGACTGGCTTGGGTATGCCGAGCCTCGCGCACAGGGCCATGACTTCGGCGATCCGCCAGCCGCGATAGTTGGAGACTCCGAAGTAGCGGATCTTGCCGGCGCGAATCAGGTCGCCGATGGCACCGATCGTTTCCTCGAGAGGCGTGGCCTCGTCGTCGCGGTGCAGATAATAGATGTCGATGTAGTCGGTCGCGAGCCGCTTCAGGCTGTCGTCGCAGGCCTGCATGAGCCAACGCCGCGAGAGACCTCCGTCGAGCGGCCTCTGGGTCAAGACGTTGCCGACCTTGGTGGCGAGGATCCAGTGGCGGCGGTTGGCGGCGATCGCCGGCCCGACTATCGCCTCCGACACGCCATTCGCATATGCGTCCGCGGTGTCGATGAAGTTGACTCCGGCTTCGTGCGCGGAGGCGATGATCCGCTGCGCGGTGCCGGCGTCGGTCCGGTCGCCGAACATCATCGTGCCGAGACAGATGACGGAGACTTCGAGGCCACTGTTGCCGAGACGGCGAAAGTTCATGGTCGCAGGTGCCTTATCCGAGGAAGCGTGATGCTGAGGCAAATGACCTCAGCGTGCAATCGCTGCGCCCGCTCGCAGGTATAATTTTCACTACCGCCTCGTCGCTGCATCCCCTTATGCATGTCTTTTTCGAGGACGACGGCTCGTTTCGGGCCGGGACCGTCCTCGCCGACAACGACACGTCGCTGCAGATCGAGACCGTGTCGGGCAAGCGCATGAAGATCAAGGCGGCGAACGTGCTGCTGCGCTTTGCCGAGCCTTCGCCCGCGGCGATGATGACCGAGGCGCAGAAGCTCGTGCTGGACGTGGATCCGAACTTCCTATGGGAAGTGAGCGACGGACGGGAGTTCCTGTTCACCGAGCTTGCCGCCGACTACTACGGGCGCGCGCCGAGGCCCGCGGAGGCCGCGGCGCTCGCGCTGTGCCTGCACGAATCGCCCATGTATTTCTACAAGAAGGGCAAAGGCCGCTATCGCGCTGCGCCGGCGGAGGCGCTCCAGGCCGCCCTCGCGGGCGTGGAACGCAAGCGCCGCGAGGGCGAGCGGATCTCGGCCTACGTGCAGGAGCTCAGGCAGCATCGGTTGCCGGAAGCTTTCCGGGAAAAACTTCCGGTGCTTCTCTACAAGCCGGACAAGCTCGCCCTCGAGACGCGCGCGCTCAGCGCCGCGTGCGAGGAGCTGCACACGAATCCGCTCGCGCTGCTCGCTGCCTGCGGCGCGATTCCTTCGACCCACGACTATCACTTCAACGGCTTCCTTTTCGACGCGTTCCCCGCCGGAATGGCGTTTCCTTCCTATCGCGAGGCGCCCGACGTCCCGGACTTGCCGCGCGCAGAAGCGCGAGCCTTCTCGATCGACGACGCGACGACGACCGAGATCGACGACGCGTTCTCCGTGCGGGCGTTGCGCGACGGCGGCTTCGAGATCGGCATCCACATTGCCGCGCCGGGCGCCGTGATCGCGCGCGGTACGCCGCTCGATGCTATCGCGCGGGCACGGCTTTCCACGGTGTACATGCCGGGGCGCAAGATCACGATGCTGCCGGAGCCGGTGCTCGCCCGTTTCACTCTGGCGGCCGGCTCGGCACCGCCCGCGCTCTCTCTTTATGTGCAAACCGCCGCGGACGGAACGCCGCTCAAGCACACGACCCGCCTCGAGCGCGTGCCAATCGCGGAGAATCTGCGGCTCGACGCCATCGGAGAGCAGTTCGCGCAGCCCGCCTCCGCCGGCGAGGCGCAGTGGACCGACGAGCTGCGAGCCCTGTGGCGCCTCGCGCAGAAGCTCGAAGCCGCACGCGGCAAGGCCGACACCCAGCGCATCGACTACAGCTTTCGCGTCGACTGGGATGCTGCCCCGGACGGCAAGATCGCGATCGTGCCGCGGCCGCGCGGCTCGCCGCTCGACAAGCTGGTTGCCGAATCGATGATCCACGTCAACAGCACCTGGGGCAAGCTGCTTGCGGAGGCCGGAGTGGCCGGCCTGTATCGCACGCAGCAGACAGGGAAGGTCAAGATGAGCACCAAGCCGGAGGCGCATCAGGGCCTTGGCGTCGAGCAGTACCTGTGGGCAAGCTCGCCGCTGCGCCGCTACAGCGACCTCGTGAACCAGCGGCAGCTCCTCGCGCTCGTCGCGGGGGAGCGGCCGCCCTACGCGGAGAACGACGCCGAACTCTTCGCTTGCGCCGCAGATTTCGAGGCAACGTACGCGCAATACGCAGAATTCCAGAGTCGCATGGAGCACTACTGGTGCCTGCGCTGGCTCCTGCAGGAGCGCGTGGGGGAGGCCTCGGCGAGCGTGCTGCGCGAGAATCTCGTGCGCTTCGACGGATTGCCGCTGGTCGCGCGCGTCGCCGACCTGCCCGTGCTCGCGACCGGCAGCCGGGTTCGGCTGCGCGTCGGACGCATCGATCTGCTCGCCGCGACGCTCGAGGCGCACTACACGGGAATGGCGACCGACTAGCCGCAGGAGGCGCGAGCCGCGGGCCCCGGGCATGACATCGGGATATACTTGCGCCCACATGCCCGCCAAGCCGGCCCGCACTCGAGCCACACCGGGCGCAACGACCGCGCGCCAGGAAGCGCCGCGGCCGCGCGCACGGCCCGTCGCCGTCGGCGAGCCGCGCACGATGTCGCTCCCCTTCCTCGCGGCCGATCCCGCGCCGGGGAATCGTCTGCTCGCGAACGCGCT
The DNA here is from genome assembly GCA_035499135.1 of Casimicrobiaceae bacterium. Taxonomy (GTDB): domain Bacteria; phylum Pseudomonadota; class Gammaproteobacteria; order Burkholderiales; family Casimicrobiaceae; genus PALSA-1003. Next base: position 85,966 of record DATJZM010000110.1, read on the forward strand.
GGTGGGCTCGGTCGTGCTGCACATGATCGTGCTCGCGATCAGGTTCAGTCCGTTCCAGATGCCCGCGTTCGACCGCAACGCGCCTCAGCTCGAGGTCGCGCTGGTGAACGCGAAGTCGACCTCGAAGCCGAGCAAGGCGGAGCTCCTCGCGCAGGCGAATCTCGAGGGCGGAGGCAACACCGACGCCAACCGGCGCGCAAAGAGCCCGCTGCCCGTGCTGCCGCGCGACAGCGAGAAGACCGATCTCTCGGTGGCCACGCAGAAGGTGGAGGGGCTCGAGAAGCAGGCGCGCGAAATGATGACGCAGCTCCAGGCCAGAGCGGCCGTCGCCCCTCCGGTGACGAAGCCGACCGAAGTGCAGGAAGCCCCCGAGCTGCCGAGTGCCACCGAGCTGATGCAGCGCTCGCTCGAATCCGTGCGGCTCGAGGCCCAGATCGCCAAGGAGTTCGAAGCCTACGAAAAGCGGCCCAAGCGACGATTCGTGGGGGCGCGCGCTCAGGAATATCGCTTTGCCCGCTACGTCGAGGATTGGCGGCTGAAGGTGGAACGCGTCGGTAACCAGAACTATCCGGAGGCGGCGCGGGAGCAGAAGCTCTATGGCAGCCTCCTGCTCACCGTCGGCATTCGCGCCGACGGCTCGCTGGAGAGCATCGCGCTCGATCGCTCGTCGGGACAGAAGGTCCTCGACGCGGCGGCGAGGACGATCGTGGAGATGGCTGCGCCCTACGCGTCGTTCCCGCCGGATATCAAGCGCGACACCGACATCCTCTACATCACCCGCACGTGGACCTTTGCGCCGGGCGACGCGCTGATTTCGCAGTGAACGAGGCGCGCGAGCGGCCGTCGGAAGGCACGGCCTGATCCGAATGGGGGCGGCGGGGCGCTGGCTCCTGTGGATACTGCTGCTCGGGGTAGTCGGCGTTCTTCTCGTCCAGGCGTGGTACGCCGTGCACATCTTGTGGTGGCGCGACCATGCGCCGCACGAGACCGCTTTCATGGCCATGCGCGAAGCCGAGCTCAAGGAGCGCGGCAAGCAGCCGCACCTCTCCTATCGCTGGGTCCCGTACGAGCGCATCTCGCCGGCGCTGAAGAGGGCGATGATTGCGGCGGAGGACGCGAAGTTCGTCGAGCACGAAGGCTTCGACTGGGACGGAATCCAGCGGGCGATCGAGAAGAACTACCGCAGGGGGCGGGTGGTCGCCGGCGGTTCCACGATCACGCAGCAACTGGCGAAGAATCTGTTTCTTTCCTCGCAGCGCAGCTACTGGCGCAAGGCGCAGGAAGCGCTGATCACGCTCATGCTCGAAGCGATGCTCGACAAGCGCCGCATCTTCGAGCTCTATTTGAACGTCATCGAATGGGGCGACGGCGTGTTCGGTTGCGAGGCGGCCTCCCGCCGCTACTTCGGCATTGGTGCGGATGAGATCGACGCGGCGCAGGCCGCGCGGCTTGCGGCGATGGCGCCGAATCCGCGCTATTACGAGCGCCACCCCGACGCGCGCGGGCTGGCCCGCAAGATCCCTATCATCATGGCGCGGATGCCGGCTGCGGAGTTGCCGTAGAGACAGTTGTCGGGCACGATAAAGCGCCGGAGAGCACCGGCCAGCCGCCAGGCGGACGCAGACGGCCCGTTTGCGCGACCAAGGGAGATGGTGGGAATGGGTCATCGCGCATTGCCTTTTCTGCTGCGCATCTGCGAGGCGATCGATCGGCTCTTCATCGTCGAGGTTGGACCCTTCGGCTCCCAGCTCGCCGAAGACGCCCGCGCTGCATGGCTTGCAACGGGCAACAAGAACCGCCCGTCGGATCTCGAGCAGTATGTGGCGCTGCTCGCGCAGAATATCGATGATCTGGAACGGCGCGAGGCTTTCGTGCAGGATGCCATAGGGTGCATCAAGTTCTAGGCGTAGCGAGGGAGGATCAAAATGCTCTTCAACCGTTCGATTACCACGCAGTTCACTATCGTGTTCATCGTCGCGCTGCTCCTGGTCGTCGGGTCCTTCTACCTCGTTCTCGACAGTGTGTATCGCAACGAGCTGAAGTCGCAGGCGGAAACGGTTGCCGACAACGTGGACGCCTTCGGCAGCTGGGTATCCCAATACGGCCGCGTGTGGGTGCGCGACGACAACAAGAGCTATCTCGGCCAGGTGACGCTGGTCAGCGCCCCTGACCCTGCGGCGACGGCGCCGGCGGCTCCCGACACATGGCATTTCTACTCGAAGAACCCGGCGCTCGCGCAGCGCGAGTACTCGGAAGTCGTGGAGAAGTCGCCATCGCCGGCCAAGTTCCGGGTCACCTCGCACAACTTCATGAACCCGGTCAACAAGCCCGATGCCTTCGAGACGCGGGCGCTGGAGCGCATCCGGGCGAACCGCCTGACCGAGTACTATGAAGTCCTGCCCGACAGCTTCCGCTACGCACGCACGCTGTACGAAAAGGCCTCCTGCCTGGGCTGTCACGCGAGCGCCGAGAGCGCGCCGGCCGACGTGCGCGAGCGCTACGGCACGCAGAACGGCTTCGGCTTCAAGGAAGGTGAGGTCGCGGGCATCATCAGCGTGAGGCTCCCGATCCGGTCTTTCTGGCAGGTGACACGCGATGTCGTCGGCCCATTGCAGATCGCGCTGCTCGTGAGTGCTTTCCTGGTTTCCATTGTGTTCATTCAGTTCGCGGTCGTGCGTCCGATCAGGCGCGTGACGGCAGCTGCCGAGCGGATCTCCGTGGGCCAGTCGGCGGATCTCGGATCTGCCGGGCTCAAGCGCACGAGCGGCAACGAGATGCATCAGCTCATTCTCGCGACCGAGCGCCTGCGCGCGAGCCTGATGCTGGCAATTCAGCGCGCGAGGAAAACCACCCAGGTCGCGCCGCCGCCGCCGCCCGCACAAGGGCCCGGAGGCGGGGAATAACCCCGTCTTGAGCGCTGTTTTCCGTGGAGGCGCGAGCGAAGCGCGCAGCCTGGATGCACTGGCGCGGTGCAAGCCGACACATCAGGGAGAGTTCTTGCCCGACACGCTGCCCAATCCCGACCTTGTCGCGGCGTTGCCGCGTCTGCGTCGCTACGCCCGCGTGCTGACGGGTGACATGCACCGCGCAGACGATCTCGTGCAGGACACCCTGGCGCGGGCTTGGGAGAAGCGGCGGCTGTGGCAGGCCGGAAGCGATCTTCGCGCGTGGCTGTTCACGATCATGCACAACGTGCACGTCAACCAGTTTTCGCTGCGCCAGCGCGAATACGCACAGGCTTCGCTCGATGCGGACGACGGTCCGGCCGCTGGGTGGGAGATTCCGGTTCGACCGACTCAGTCGGACCGGGTTGAGCTCACCGAGGTACTGCAGCAGATCGGCCGCTTGCCGCTGGCGCAGCGCGAGGTGCTCATTCTTGCCGCCGTCGAGGAACTGCGCTACGAAGAGATCGGCGACGTGCTCGGCGTGCCGATCGGCACCGTTATGTCGCGGCTGTCGCGCGCGCGGGAGAAATTGAGGCGCATGAACGCGGAAACCGCGTCGCCGTTGAAGGTGGTCAAGTGAGCACCGGCCTGCCGCTGTCGGACGACGATCTGCACGCCTTCGCGGACAATCAGCTCTCGCCCGAGCGGAGGGTGGAGGTCGCTGCGGCGCTCGTCCGCGAGCCGGCGCTCGCCAGCCGGGTGGCAGAGATCAAACGCCAGAATGCGCTCCTGCGCGATGCACTCGATCCATGGCTTGCCGAGCCTCTGCCGGCGAAGCTGCTTCGGGCGAGCGCCGATCCCCCGCGCGGAAGGGTGTGGCGGCGATTGCGCCCCGCGCTGGCGGTGGCCGCGACGCTGGTCATCGGCGTCGCGCTGGGATGGCTCGGCCGCGAGCAGATGCTGCGCCTCGAAGGCACTCCGATCACGTTCTCGCGCCAAGCGGCGCTCACACACGCGCTCTACGCGGCGGATCAGAACCGGCCGGTCGAGGTGTGGGCGGCGGACGAGCAGCGTCTTGTGACCTGGCTCTCGAAGCGGCTCAATTTCCCTCTTCGCGCTCCGGATCTGAACAGCATCGGCTTCTCGCTGGTCGGTGGTCGCCTGGTGGCCGGCAACGAGAAGCCCGGCGCGCTGTTCATGTACGAGAACGCGGACAAGCAGCGCATTTCGCTGCTTGTGCGCAAGGACGATATCGCCTCCCACGAGACAGCGTTCCGCTACGCCAAGGAGGACGGCGTGAGCGTTTTCTACTGGATCGACGATTCCTGCGGCTACGCGATCTCGGGGCGCATCGACAAGACGCAGCTTCTCGCCGTCGCCCGCGTGGTCTACGGCCAGCTCGCAGCGTTCGAGGCCGCGCCCTCGCCGCGGCCCTAGATCGTTCCTAAAGCGTCACCGGCCCGCGCGGCGTCCTGAGCAGAGCGGCGAGCCGCGGCGTCACGCCGAAGGTCACCTTGAGGATCTCGGCCAGCCCGAGCGCGGCGAGCATCGGGCGAATGCGCGCCGGGTCGGGATGGGCCGCCGACAACGCCGCCAGCCGCACGCTGCTCTCCGGCAGCGCGTCGGCGGGGTGCCGCGCATCCGACCATTGGATGAGCGTTGGCAGCACGCCGCGGCCCGGCAAATGACCGTCGTCCGGAATCGTAATGCGCCAGCGGAACGATCCTCGCTCCATCGGCAGTGCGGGGCCCACGTCGACAGGGCCGGCGCGACGCGCGGTCTCGATGTCCTCGCAGCGTGCAACCCAGTGGATGAGCCGCGGTCTCTCGGCGAGTGCGTCGCGCATCGCCGGCTCGTCGAGCTCGAACCAGCGCGGCCGGCCCGGACTGGCGGCGTCCGGGTCCACGGCGATCACTTCGACGAAGGCGCGATCCCCCAGCTTGAGCAGGCTGTTATGCGTTCCCATCGCGACATGCTTGCCGCCGCGGCGAGGGCGTACGCCAAGCAGTTCCTCGAGGTGATCCTCGCCCGCCTCGAGCGTCGCCGCCGCGATGACCAGGTGATCGAAGGCTGCAGCGACGCTCAAGTCGAGTCTCGTTGCCCGGAGCGCCGACCTTGTTAAGAGGTGCGCTCGCTGGCCGCGAAATCGAGCTCGACGCGCGCACCGTTCGGGTCGAAGAAGAAGACCTGCCAAACGCCGGAGCCGGTCTGGCGACGACAATCATGCTCGATGCTGCGCGCTCTTAGCGTGGCGAGAACCGACGGCAGGCCGCGCGCGGAGAAGGCCATGTGGTCGATCACGCCGGGCTTCAGCGCTTCGCGCGGGCGGCCGCCGATGACGTGCAGGATCGGCGACCCGCCGGCGTAGAGCCAGGCTCCGGGAAAGTCGAAGTTCGGCCGCGGCCCCGCCTCCAGCCCGAGTACCTCGCGGTAGAACTCCACCGTGGCTTCGACGTCGGCGGTCAGGATCGTGAAATGGTTCATGCCTTCGATGCTCATGGTGTCCCTCTCTGGCGCGCAGTCCTCTCGCGCAGCGTAGCGGCAAAGAAGTCGGCGAACAAGGTGGTGGCGTCGGGCGGCAACGGATCGTTGTAGGCATAGGCGTCGTCGCCGCCGCTCCATGCGTGGCCGAGCTCGGGAATGCGGATCAGTCGGCTGACCAGCCGGCTGTCGACGCGATAATCGTCGGTGGTCACGACGCGGCCGCTTCCGAGCGTGACCGTCGCGGTTGCGTCCGCCGCGGGCAGCTCGTGGGCAGGCGAGGCGCCCGCCTCGATCCGGCCGTTGAAGACGAGATATTGCCGCACGAGCTCGATGGCGTTCACGTTCGCCACCACGCGATCGCGCCCGCCATGGATCACGCACAGCGGGAGCGGCAGCGCGCGCCGCGAGGTGCGCTCGCGCGAGGCGCGCGCGATTTCCTCGGTCGGCGCGTCGGCCCCGTTTGCCAGGACCTGCAGCGCCTTGAGCGGGCCCGACGCCGCGCCGCAGGCCACTCCCGAATGCGCTCCAACGCCGGCGAACGCGCTCGCCAGGCGAACTCCCAGCACCGCGGCGAGGCAAGCGCCGGCCGACATCCCCGCGACGAACACGCGGCGCGGATGTGCGCGATAGGCTCTGCGCACCGCGCGCACCTGCGCAGCGACGATCGCGGCCTCGCCGCCGCCCGCCGCCGTGCGCTTGTCAAACCAGTTCCAGCAGCGCCAGGCGTTGGCCGCATCCTTCTGGCGCGGTAGCAGCACGAGCCAGCCGTACTCGTCGGCGACCGCAGTGATCCGCGTGGCTGCGGCGAACTCCTCCGGCGTCTGCTTGCAGCCGTGGAGCAGCACGAGCAGCGGGCGGCGGCGCCAGCGCGTGTAGCCGCGCGGCACATACACGAGGTAGTCGCGCGAAGGCCAGACCCACGGCGCGACCGCGACCCACCCGCCGAGAGCGAATTTGCTGCCGTGCTCGAAGCGCCCCGGCTCGGGAGGCCCGCGACGAAAGAGCCGCGACAGGAACTCGCGGACGCGGGAGAAAAGCGATGGCTGCGGTTCGGGTGCCGGCGAGCCGACCGTGCCGGGACTCACGATGTCGGGCCCCGATCAGATGAGAATGACGTCGTACTGCTCCTGCGTGTACAGGGTCTCGACCTGCAGCGAGATCGGCTTGCCGATGAAGTCACCGAGCTGAGCGAGGCTCTGCGACTCCTCGTCGAGGAACAGATCGATCACCGACTGCGAGGCCAGAATGCGGAATTCGCGCGCGTTGAACTGCTTCGACTCGCGCACGATCTCGCGCAGGATCTCGTAGCAAATCGTCTGCGGCGTCTTCAACTCGCCACGGCCGGCGCAGGTGGAGCAGGGCTCGCAAAGCACGTGTGCCAGGCTCTCGCGCGTGCGCTTGCGCGTCATCTCGACCAACCCCAGCTGCGTGAAGCCGTTGACCGTGAGGCGCGTCCGGTCGCGCTCGAGCGCTTTGCCGAGCTCGGTCAGCACCGACGTCCGGTGCTCCGCGTTCTCCATGTCGATGAAGTCGATGATGATGATCCCGCCGAGATTGCGCATGCGCAGCTGGCGCGCGATCACCTGCGCGGCCTCGAGATTCGTCTTGAATATCGTGTCGTCGAAGCTGCGGCCGCCGACGAAGCCGCCGGTGTTGACGTCGATGGTCGTCATCGCTTCGGTCTGGTCGATGATGAGGTAGCCGCCGGACTTGAGATCCACGCGACGGGCCAGCGCCTTCTGGATCTCGTCCTCGACGCCGTGCAAGTCGAACAGGGGCCGCTCGCCTGTGTAATGGTTGATACGTCCGACGATGTTCTGCGTGTATTGCTGCGCGAACTCCTGCATCCTCTGGAAGGTCTCGCGCGAGTCGACGAGGATATGGGCAGTCTCCTCGGTCGCGATGTCGCGCAGGACGCGCTGCGCCAGATTGAGGTCCTGATACACGAGCACGGGAGACGGAACGCTCGTCGACTTTGATGTGAGGTCGCGCCACAGCCGGGTGAGGTATTCGATGTCGCTCTGCATCTCGCGCTCGGTGGCGGTTTCCGCCATCGTGCGAATGATGAAGCCTCCCCCGAAGCCCTCGGGCAGAAGCTGCTGCAGCTTGCCGCGCAGCAGCTCGCGCTCCGCCTCGTCCTCGATGCGCTGGGAGATGCCGATGTGGGAGTCCTGCGGCAGATAGACGAGAAGCCGGCCGGCCAGGCTGATCTGGGTGGACAGGCGGGCTCCCTTGGTGCTGATCGGGTCCTTGATCACTTGGACCAGCAGCGACTGGCCCTCGTGCAGAATGCGTTCGATCGGCTTGTCCGCCTGCCCGTTCTGCCGATGCTCCCAGATGTCGGCGATGTGCAGGAAGGCGGCACGCTCAAGTCCGATCTCGACGAAAGCGGACTGCATGCCGGGCAGCACGCGCGCGACGCGCCCTAGGTAGATGTTGCCCACCAGCCCGCGCGCGCTGGCTCGCTCGACGTGCAGCTCCTGCACGACGCCCTGCTCGAGCAAGGCCACGCGCGTCTCCTGGGGCGTCACGTTGATCAGTATCTCGGGGGTCATGAGAACGCTCATCACAGAACCGGAAAGCCGATGCGCGCCAGGATCTCGGCGGTCTCGAACAGCGGCAGGCCCATCACGCCGGAGTAGCTGCCCTCGAGGTGTCGCACGAAAGCGGCGGCCTTGCCCTGGATGGCGTAGCCGCCCGCCTTGTCGGAGGGCTCGCCGGTGGCGACGTAGCGCTCGAGCTCATCCGTCGACATAGCGCGGAACGTAACGCGAGAGGTCGACACCGCGAGCGTTAGCTGCGCCTGCCAGCGCACGGCCACGGCGGTGATCACGTCGTGCGTCCGAGCCGAGAGGGAGGAGAGTACGCGCACGGCATCGGCGGCATCGGCGGGCTTTCCTACGACCGTGCCGTCGAGGATGACCTCAGTGTCGGCAGCGATCACGGGCTTGGGCGCGAGCCCGCGGCGGCCCATGCGATGCCAGCCCACGGCCGCCTTGGTGCGCGCGATGCGCTTCACGTACTCGAGCGGCGGCTCGTCCTTGCGCGGCGCCTCGACGACGTCACGGCGCCGCCCGGGCGCCTCGCGCAACAGCAGCGGCTCGAACTCCACGCCGAGCTGGCGCAGCAGCTCCTGCCGGCGCGGGCTTTTCGAGGCGAGATAGACCGACGGACGCTCCGTCAGCACGAACAGTTCGCTCATTCGCGATGATAGGGATGGCCCCTGAGCAGGCTCGCGGCGCGATAGATCTGCTCCGCGAGCAGAACGCGCACCAGGCTATGCGGCAATGTTAGCGCGGAAAGCGATACCACGGCACGCGCGTCGCGCTTGATCGAAGCGGCCAGACCGTCGGCGCTGCCGATTACGAACGCTACGTCGAGGGCCTCGTCGCGCCAGGCACGCAGTCGATCAGCGAGCCGCATCGTTGTCCAGCGCTCGCCGCGTTCGTCTAGCGCGACGACATGCCAGCCTTTGGTCGCGCTCGCGATGCGTTGCGCTTCCGCGGCGAGAACCTGTTCCACGGTCTTGCCCCGGTCGCGAGGTTCCGGCTTGATCTCGGCGAGCTCGAGCGCAAACTCGTGCGGCAGTCGCCGCGCATAGTCGTCGAAGCCGGCACTCACCCAGGCTGGCATGCGGTGCCCGAGGGCAACGATGCGGATCTTCATCGCTCTTGTCGCGTCCCTCGCACGCGGGAGAGGCGCTCGGTGACGCGCGCTTAGCGCGCTCTCATGCCGACGCAGCGGCCCTGGAGCGCCGGCGCGTCGGGGGCGGTGTCCACAGCTCCTCGAGGTTGTAGTGCGCGCGCACCGCAGGCTGCATGATGTGCACGACGATGTCGCCCCCGTCGACGAGGACCCACTCACCCGACTGCTCGCCTTCGATGCCGACGATTGTGGCGCCGGCCTTCTTGAGGCTTTCGCGCAGGTGCTGCGAGAGAGCCTTCACTTGGCGCGCCGACCCTGCGGTGGCGATGATCAGCGTGTCGTAGAGGGAGGTGAGCTTGCGGACATCGAGAACGACGATGTCCCTGGCTTTGATGTCTTCGAGTGCGGTGACGGCGGTTTTCTCGATCTTGTTAAGTCGCATCCGGGGCGGACCGATACAGTTGGTTGCGTTCAATATATTCCAGAACCGCGGCGGGAAGCAAACCGCTCACGGCGTCGCGGCCCGCTGCGCCGCGCGCGAGCGCCGCGCGGATGGCGCTGGCAGAGATGGGCTGCGGCGTCACCTTCACGCGAAGAATCGCGCCGGCGGGCGAGCGATCGAGCCCGCGGGAGTCGTCGATGAGCCGCCGTCCCCACTGCCGCTTCAGCTCCGCGGACAGCGCGCGCGCGTCGAAAGGAACTCCGGGACGCTCGATGACCAGCAGGTGCGCAAGGGCGAACAGCCTCTCCCAGCGCCACCACTGCTCGAGGCCGGCGAAGGCATCGCCGCCAAGGATGAGCGCGAGCGGTCGCTGCGGCGCTTCCGCGCGCAGGCTGTCGAGAGTCAGCACGGTGTAGCTCGGGCCGTCGCGGCGAACTTCGCGCGCGTCGGCGGCAAGGCCGGCAAACTCGGCGCAACCGAGTTGCGTCATCGCCAGGCGATGCTCGGCGGATGCGACGGGCGGTGCCCGGTGCGGTGGCTGGCCGGCGGGAATGAGGCGAACTTCGCCGAGACCGAGCGCGTCGCGCACGTCGGCGGCGAGCCGGAGGTGACCGTAGTGGATCGGATCGAACGTGCCGCCGAGGACGCCGAGCAGCCGCGCCGCGCGGCTCCCCGCGCCAACCCTGCCGCCCGCGATGTCCATGAGCGATTGTACGCTGAGGCGACGGCGTACGAGGCGGCGCAGCGTGCGCGAAGCACTGGTGCGGCGGCTAGAGCTCCTGCTCGGGTACCAGCGGACTCAGCAGAACGTTCTGCAGGCGCAGGAGGAAAGTCGAGTCGGGCTCCTCGGTCAGCACCATTTCGCCCTCGTCGTCCATCGTCAGCCATTCGATGCTTTGCCGGCCAGGCGCGAAGCGCAGGCGATACGAGCTCTGCAGCTTGCTGATGTGAAAGATGCGCAGCACCTCGCGGGCGAGCTGCGGGCTTTGCACGATGATGCCGAGCTCGGTGTTCTTGCTCGCAGAGCGCGGATCGAGGTTCATCGAGCCGACGAATACCGTAGAGCGATCGATGACTGCGCTCTTGGCATGTAGCCGGCCGAGAGACATGCCGGGAAAGCCGAGCCGCTTGTTTTTCTGGATGCCCGTCGGGCTCAGCTCGTAGAGGTCCACCCCGGCGCGGAGCAATTCCACGCGATAGCGCGAATATCCCGTGTGCACAACCGGCTCGTCGTTCGAGGCGAGCGAGTTGGTGAGGATCGTGACCGTGACCTTGCGCTGGCAGAGCTCGGTGAAGGCTTCGACGCCCTTCGGTCCCGGGATGAAGTAGGGCGAGGAGATGAACACGTCGGACTTCGCCTGCATGACCATTTCCATCACGTTCATCTGCACGCTCATCGAGCGCGCCATGTCGTCGGACGTCGCGGTGACCTTGGCCGGCGGATCCGCGAAGGCGATCGCCTTTCCCCAGATCAGGCCGACGCGTCCCGCCTCCAGGTCGTCGGCGACCGGGCTGTAGCCGAGGATGTCGATCGGCGGCGGGTGCACGGTCATCATCTGTTCGCCCTCGTCGACCAATCTCTCGAAGCTCTTGCGCAGCGCCGCGGCATCGAGGTCGGTATGGATGATCGTCTGCACTGGGTAGACGTGAGGGCTGTTCCAGTAGGCGTCGAAGATCGCTTCGAGCTGCGGGACGACCGGCCCGATGATGAAGGCGTCCATGTCGACGAAATTGTCCGACGCGCTGCGCATGAAATACTCGTCGGCGATGTTGCGGCCGCCGGCGACCGCCATCACACCGTCGGCTACGAACAGCTTGTTGTGCATGCGGTGATTCACGCGCTGGAAATCGAGGAGAGACGAGGCGTACTTGTTGAACAGGCTGTCGCGCCCGCAGCAGAACGGATTGAACAGGCGCACTTCGACGTTGGGGTAGGCGGCGAGCCCGATGAAGAGCGCATCGCCGCCGGTCGTGTAGAGATCGTCGACGATGAGCCGCACCCGCACGCCGCGCAGCGCGGCGTCGCGCACGCTGCGCAGCAGCAGCCGGCCCGTGCTGTCGTTGGCGATCTGGTAGTACTGCAGGTCGAGCGACTGGCGCGCCCGCTGCGCGAGCTGCACGCGGGTGTCCAGAGCGTAGGCGCCGAGCGGCATCAGACGGAAGCCGGACAGATCGGGTTCCGGCGTGGAATCGCGCGCGATCTTGGCCAGCGGACTCGCGGGAGATGGCTTGAGCGCGCTCGTCTGCGCCTGTTCGGGCCGCGGCGGCAGCATGCCGCAGCCAGCGAGCAGGCTCGTGGCGAGCGCGGCTGTCAGACCTGCGCGGGCGGCGCGACTAAGCCAGGTTAGAATCACGGTCGAGTTCGTCGTGAGAGATCGTCATGGCGCGATTGGTCGCCGCTGTCGCCTGTCTGCTTACACTCGCTGCGCCGGCGCGGGCCGCGCTGGACATCGGAGAGCGTGCGCCGACGTTCGTCGCCCCCGCGTCCGTGGGCGGGAAGGTGTACGAATTCTCGCTCGCCGATTCGCTGAAGAAGGGGCCGGTCGTGCTCTATTTCTTCCCGGCTGCGTATTCCGAGGGCTGCTCGCTGGAGGCGCACAATTTTGCCGAAGCCATGAGCGACTTCGCGGCGCTCGGAGCTTCCGTCGTCGGGGTCTCCGGCGACGACATCGAGACGCTTTCGAAATTCTCGACCCAGGCCTGCCAGAGCCGCTTCCCGGTCGTGTCCGATCAAACGCAGGCAGTGATGAAATCCTTCGACGCCGTCATGCAGACGCGACCGGAGTACGCGAACCGCATTTCCTACGTGATCGCCCCCGACGGCTCGATCGTCTCCCATTACATGAACCTCAATCCCAACAAGCACGTCGAGAAGATGCTGGACGCGCTGCGGCAGTGGTCGGCCAAGGGGAGCGCACGCTAGAACCGCGAGCCGGGCGCGGCGAGAAAGGCGAGCTCCTCGGGCGTGGACTCGCGCCCGAGCACTGCATTGCGGTGGGGGTAGCGGCCGAACAGGCGAATCACCTCGGCGTGCTTCTCGGCCCACGGCAATGGGTCGCCGTACCCGGTCTCGTCGCGCAGCCGCGTGCACAGCTCAACGGAGCGCTTCTGAGCGGCAAGGTCCTCGGCATGAGCGAAGGGAAGATAGAGAAAGGATCGCTCGACGGGGATGAGGGCGAGGTCGTGGCCGCGGGCGATCGCCGCCTCCGCCGTCGCGAGGGCGAGCGTGTCGCCTGCGAACGCGCGAGGCTCACCGCGAAAGCCGTTGCGGGTGAACTGATCAAGGAGGAGCACACGCGCGAGCACCGCGCGCGGTGCGATCCAGTCGGCGAAGTCGCCCGCGAGCGCCCGCTCCACGGCGGCGCCGAAGCGGCGGTGAATCTCGGCGTCGAATGTCGCAATCTTGCGGAACCACTCACGGCGCGGTTGCCCGTAGGTGGCGCTGCCCGGCGGCCCGAACCAGAAGTCAAGAATCTCATTCTGCAGCGTCTGCATGTTCGCTCGCCGGGATCGGCCAAGGACTGATATAGTGCCACGGCCTTCCCGGCGCAAGCCGATCCGGCGGCATGTTCGTCTCCTCGATGCGCACCTCGTATCGCGACATCGCGCTCCTTGCCTGCTGTCAGGGGCTTCTGCTGGTCAACAATGCCAGCCTGATCGCGATGAACGGACTGGTCGGCTATGCCCTTGCGGGCAACAAGGCATTCGCGACGCTCGGCGTGACGACCTTCGTGCTCGGATCGGCACTCGCTGCGATGCCGGCGTCCTTGTGGATGGCGAAGGTGGGGCGCCGGCGCGGCTTCATGGTCGGCTCGATAATCGGTGCCGCCGGCAGCGTGATCTGTGCCCTCGCGCTCGCGCGCTCGAACTTCGCTCTGTACTGCCTGGGAACCGGCGTCATCGGGGTCTACAGCGCATTCGGATTCCACTATCGCTTCGCGGCCGTGGAAGTGGCCGCGCCCGAATTCAAGGCGAAGGCGATCTCGCTCGTGCTCGCAGGCGGCATCGCCGGCGGTTTCCTCGGACCGGAGGCAAGCCGCTTCGCCAAGGATTGGCTGCCGGTGCCTTTCCTCGGCTCCTTCATCGTCCTGTCGCTCGTCGCGGCGAGCGCTGTCGCGTTCCAGGCGCTGGTGCGGGTCGAGCCTCCCGCGATCGTCGAGGGCGCGGGTGCGGGGCGCCCGCTCTCGAAGATAGCCCGCCAGCCGGTCTTCCTCGTCGCCGTGCTCTCGGCCGCCCTGGGCTACGGAGTAATGAATCTCCTGATGAGCGCCACGCCGCTCGCGATGAGTTTTTGCAGCCTGCCCTACGCTGCGGCCGCTTTCGTGATCGAATGGCACGTGGTTGGCATGTACGCGCCCGGCCTCGTGACGGGAAGCATGATCAGGCGCTTCGGCGTATTGCACGTCATCCTCGTCGGAACGGTGCTGATGGGCCTCTGCGTGGCCATTGCCTATTCCGGCAACCAGATCGGGCACTTCTGGGCTGCTCTCGTGCTGCTCGGCGTCGGTTGGAACCTCATGTACACGGGTGGCACCACGCTGCTCACCGAGGCGTATGCGCCGGCCGAGAAGGCGCGCGTGCAGGGCCTCAATGATTTCATCGTGTTCTCGGTGATGGGCGTATCGTCGTTCTCTTCGGGTGTGCTGATCGACGCCGCGGGCTGGGACAAGATGAATCTCGGTGCGCTGCCCTTCATCGTTACGGTCGCGATCGCCGTATCCTGGTTCGCGCTCGCGCGACGGCGCGCGGGGCGTACGGTTACGGTGACGACGAGATAGCCGATGGAAGCCGCAGGACAGGACTCGCTGCAGGAATGGGTCGGGCGAAGCGAGACTCGGACCGACACGATCGACGCGCGGCCGGCGATGCTGCTCTCGGCCACGCTCGATCGCGAGGATCCTCCACCGCGCCCGGGCGACCTGCTGCCGCCGCTGTGGCACTGGCTGTGCTTCCTTCCCTCGTATCGCACCTCCGAGGCCGGTCCGGACGGGCATGCGCGCCGCGGCGGGTTCCTGCCGCCCGTACCGCTGCCGCGACGGATGTGGGCGGGCAGCCGCCTCGAATGGATGCGGCCGCTGCGCATCGGCGACAACGTGACGCGTGTCTCGCGCATCGCATCGATCACCAGCAAGCGAGGTGCGAGCGGAGAGCTCGTTTTCGTAGTCGTGCGCCACGAGTACTCGACCGCGGAGGGGCAGGCACTCGCCGAAGAGCACGACATCGTCTATCGCGACCTGTCGGGCGCGGCCGCAGGCCCGGCGTCGCGCGAGGCGGCCGAGCCGCGGTGGAGTCGGCGCATCGTCCCCGACGACGTGCTGCTCTTCCGTTATTCGGCGCTCACCTTCAACAGCCACCGCATACACTACGACCGGCGCTATGTGACCGAAGTGGAAGGCTATCCGGGCCTCATCGTGCATGGGCCCTTGCTTGCCACCCTGCTCGCCGATCTGCTGCGGCGACACGGTGTCGGGGAGACACTCCGGCGCTTCGAGTTCCGCGCCCGCCGCCCGTTGTTCGACATCGCGCCGTTCGACGTCTGCGGTCTTCCGGACGCGAACGGCAGCGTGGTCGCGCTGTGGGCGCAGGACGCAGACGGTGCGCTCGCCATGCAGGCCACCGCAACGCTCACCTGATCGCAGCGTGAATTCACTTACTGCACCGGACCGTCACCAGGAGCTGCGCGAAGCGCTGCGTGCGCTGTGCGGCGGTTTCGACGGGACCTACTGGCGCAAGATCGATGCGGATCGCGCCTATCCCGAAGCCTTCGTCGAGGCGCTTACGAAGGCGGGCTGGCTCGCGGCGATGATTCCGACCGAATACGGCGGCTCCGGGCTGGGGCTCGCCGAAGCCTCGGTGATCATGGAAGAGATCAACCTGTCCGGCGGCAACGCCGGCGCCTGCCACGGCCAGATGTACAACATGGGTACGCTGCTGAGGAACGGCTCGGAGGAGCAGAAGCGCCGCTACCTTCCCGACATTGCGAGCGGCAAGCTGCGGCTGCAGTCGATGGCCGTCACCGAGCCGACGACCGGCACCGACACGACGCGATTGAAGACGACTGCAACGCGTCGCGGCGACCGTTACGTCGTCGACGGGCAGAAGGTGTGGACTTCGCGCTTGCAGCATTCCGATCTCATGATCCTCCTTGCGCGCACGACGCCGCTCGCCGAGGTGCGGCGCAAATCGGAAGGCATGAGCGTGTTCCTGGTCGACGTGCGCGACGCTCTCGCCGGCGGGAAGATGACTGTGCGTCCGATCGACAACATGGTCAATCACGAGACCAACGAGGTGTTCTTCGATGGGCTCGAGATCCCCGCGGAAAGTCTCGTCGGAGAGGAGGGGAAGGGCTTTCGCTACATCCTCGATGGACTGAACGCGGAGCGCACGCTGATCGCCGCCGAGTGCATCGGCGACGGCTACTGGTTCGTCGAGCGGGCGCGGCGCTACGCATCGGACCGCATCGTCTTCGACCGCCCGATCGGCAAGAACCAGGGCGTGCAGTTTCCGATCGCTGAGAGCTATATCGAGATCGAGGCCGCGAATCTGATGCGCTTCAAGGCCGCGGCCCTCTTCGACGCCGGCGAGCCATGCGGCGCGGAGGCGAACATGGCGAAGCTCCTGGCCGCCAAGGCGTCGTGGGAGGCGGCAAACGTCTGCCTGCAGACCCACGGCGGCTTCGGCTTCGCGCACGACTTCGACGTCGAGCGCAAGTTCCGCGAGACGCGTCTATATCAGGTTGCGCCGATCTCGACGAATCTGATTCTGTCGTACATCGCCGAGCACGTGCTCGATCTGCCGCGGTCTTTCTGATGCGTCCGCTCGACGGCACGCTGGTCATCTCGCTCGAGCACGCTATCGCCGCGCCCTTCTGCACACGCCAGCTCGCCGACCTCGGGGCGCGCGTGATCAAGGTCGAGCGGCCGGGCGTGGGCGATTTCGCGCGCGGCTACGACGAGCGCGTGCGCGGGCTGGCGTCGCATTTCGTATGGGTGAACCGCTCGAAGGAGAGCTTGACGCTCGACCTCAAGCAGCCCGCGGCGCAGGAAGTGCTCCTGAAGCTCATCGATCGCGCGGACGTCCTGGTGCAGAACCTCGCCCCCGGCGCGGCGGCTCGCCTCGGCCTCGGCGCCGCGGCGCTGAAGAAGCGCAATCCGCGCATCATCGCCTGCGACATCTCCGGCTATGGCGCCGACGGGCCGTACCGCGACAAGAAGGCCTACGACTTGCTGATCCAGAGCGAAGCGGGGTTCCTCTCGGTGACCGGGACGCCGGAGGAGCCGGCGAAGGCGGGCTGCTCGATCGCCGACATCGCTGCGGGAATGTATGCGTACACGAGCATTCTCGCCGCGCTTCTGCAGCGGGCGAAGACCGGACAGGGCGCGCACTTCGACGTCTCGATGCTCGAGGCGCTCACCGAGTGGATGAGCTATCCACTGTACTACGCCTTCGAGGGCGAGAGCCCGCCGGCGCGCTCGGGAGCGGCGCACGCGACGATCTATCCCTACGGGCCTTTCCGCGCCGGCGACGGCAAGACGGTGATGCTCGGACTGCAGAACGAGCGCGAGTGGGCGGCCTTCTGCGCCGAGGTGCTGCAGCAGCCCGCGCTCGCGTCAGATTCTCGTTTCGCTGCGAACGCGCGCCGGCACGAGAACCGCGCCGCGCTCGAGGCGATCATCCTCCAGGTGTTCGGCAAGCTCACCGCCGCGCAGGTCGTGGAGCGGCTTGATCGGGCGCAGATCGCCAACGCGCGTGTCAACACGATGGAGGAAGTCTGGGCGCACCCGCAGCTCGCCGCGCGGGCGCGCTGGGTCGAGGTCGACTCGCCGGTCGGGGCGATTCCGGCGCTGAAGCCGCCCGGCGTGACCGAGGCCTTCGATTACCGCATGGGCCGCATCCCCGTGCTCGGCGAGCACAGCGACGCCATCCTGCGCGAGCTCGGATATGCGGAGGGCGAGATCAATGCGCTGCGGGCAAGCGGCGCGGTGTGAGGATCGGGCGCCCACCTCCCGCGAGGCGAACTGAGGCGCGAGCGGAGACTACGCGAGGGTGTCTGGAACCGGCCGGAAGCCGCCGCTCGCGACGTCGGCCCAGGTCGCTCTGTGCGAAGCAATCAACCGACTCGTCATCACCTGCGCTGTCGCCCTCTGGTTTGCGCAAAGCGGCGCGCGGCCAGCAAAATGCGTGATCGTCACGCTGGGGCCGTCAGATGGGCGCCCAAAGCTCCAACGGCGAAAAAGGTCGCGTTGTAGAGCGCGTGTACGAGCGCGGTGAGCACGAAGGCGGTTCCACGGGAGCGCTTCAACCAGGTGGTCAGCGTCACGGTGTAAATCAAGAATGGCCAAAAGCTGGCAAGCACCTGCTGCCAACCACCCCCGAGCTTATGCGCCAGCGCGCAGATCGTCGCTAGTAAAAGGATTTGGATCCGACCGTGGCGCGGAACCGCCAGCTTGATCAGGGACGCAAGCGGAAACATGAGCGCCGTTTCGAGCAGTGGGGCAACCAGAATGCTATACGCCGCATACGCAGCGTCGAGTGCCCCCGCTGGCGGACGCAGTGAATCGGCCCCGAAATATACACGGGCAAGGAAGTAGAGAAGGCTCGGTACCGTCGCGATGAGCCAGGCGCGCAATGCGTACGCAGCACGGCCTACCTTCGTATCGTTGGAAATTTCGAGAGGGTTCACGGCCGCCGCTCGCGGTCGGGTCCAGGTTGAGCTGGGGGCCGACTAGCTAGTGTCCCGAGGGTAGTTGTCTTCCCTTGAACCAGCGGCGAAGGTCTAATTGGGGCTGCAAGAGGAGGGGGTGCCAGTGAGCGCGGCATACGTACACGGCTACCATCCGTATGAGAAGGAACGCCTCCAGGATCAGGCGGGAACGCTGGTCGACCTACTGCACTCCGACACCTCGTATCCGTCTGGAAGTGTGGTCCTTGAAGCGGGGTGTGGCGTTGGAGCCCAGACGATCATCCTAGCTCAACGCAGCCCAGACGCGCGATTTACATCGATTGATGTCTCTGCAACCTCGCTTGCGGAAGCCAAGAGGGCGACCGACGCGGCGGGCCTCACCAATGTGCAGTTCCAGCCGGCTGACATCTTCGCCTTGCCCTTCGCCTCCGAATCCTTCGACCACGTCTTCGTGTGCTTCGTCCTGGAGCACCTGTCACGGCCCGTTGAGGCGCTGGTAAATCTCAATAGGCTCCTCAGACCGGGTGGCACCATGACTCTCATCGAGGGTGACCACGGATCGACCTACTTTCACCCCGAAAGCAATGCGGCCCGTATGGCGATCGGATGTCTAGTCGAGTTGCAGCGGTTGGCGGGAGGCAACGCGTTGATTGGTCGGCAGCTCTATCCCCTGATGCTCGAGGGAGGCCTAGAAACGGTTCAGGTGTCCCCCCGCATGGTGTATGTCAATTCGAGCCGACCGGACCTCGTCGACGGCTTCACCAGGAAGACGTTCATCGCGATGATCGAGGGTGTTCGCGAATCCGCGATTGAGGCTGGCATCACGCATGCTGAAGCCTTTGATGCAGGTATTCGTGATCTTCACAGAACGACCGAGGCGGACGGCGTCTTCTGTTACACATTCTTCAAGGGAGTGGGGAAGAAGATGCAACGTGCCTGACATTGGCTTCGAGCGGGATCTCACAGGTCAAACCACAGGTATTTCGCCGGCTTGGAATGCCAGCTTTGCGGCGTCCCAGAGACCGGCCAGGCTCGGAAGCGGACGAGCAGCTATCGGCCA
>DATJZM010000111.1:0-45963 GCA_035499135.1 Casimicrobiaceae bacterium
CAAGGCGGCACGTGCAGCCTCACCGGCGCAACCTGCAATGGCACCACGAATCCGTGCGCCCCCGCGGGGTTCTGCGTAAACCCCGCTGCGACGATATGCACGTCGTCGGCGCAATGCCAAGTGACCCCCGGTACCTGCAACAACCCGCCCAATGCGTCGTGCACGTCGGCGGCCACCTGTCCGGACAAGCTGGGCACATGCGTAACGCCGGTCGGCCAGTCCTGCAGTTCCGCGGCGCAGTGTTCGCAGACTCCGGGCTCGGGTCACTGCAGCGTTGGCGGCGCGGCTTGCACGCTCAACACGGATTGCCCGTCCCAGAACGGCACGTGCAGCATCGGCGGTGCATCTTGCACGATGAACACCGATTGTCCGTCCCAGAACGGGACGTGCAACAACCCGCCCAACGCCTCCTGCACCTCGGCGGCCACCTGTCCGAACAAGCTCGGTAGCTGCGCGTATCCGCCGGCCACGTCCTGCAGCTCGGTGGCGCAATGCTCGCCGACGCCGGGCACATGCAACAACCCGGCCGGCCTGTCGTGCACGCAGAATTCCGGCTGCACGAGCGTGGCGGGCCAGTGCAGCATCACCCACGCGACGTGCACGACACCGGGGTTCGATCCCGCCCACTGCCCGTCGGTCGGCGCGTGCACTATCACCGGCGCGCAGTGCTCCAGCAATAGCGAGTGCCCGAGCCAACCCGGGCCGCTGGCGCCGAGCGCCGCGACGTGCAGCACGGGCGGCGTCGGCGGTGTCTCGACTGCGACGCTGCGCAATGACGCGGAGAACAACGGCGTCGTCTGCCGCCGCAACAACAAGACCTCCGGTGCGTACACGTCCGGCCCGTACGATTACCCGTCGGGCAAGTTCCTCACACCGATCACCAACGGCACCGGGGCTGATGCGTGTCCCGCGACCGATCACTACGCGGCGGTCCCGCGCCATTACTGGAAGGCCGAGGTCCAGTGGTGCGACAAGAAGATCGCGACTGCAGGAGACCAGTGGCTCGGGTACGGCACCGATGTCGGCGGGACCTGTCAGCCCGGCAAGGACTCGACGCACATCTACCCGCGGTTCTTCCAGTTCGGGAATCTGGCGTACGTCGACAATTACGGCACAGCAGCCTTCCAGCGCGTCGTCCTCGACATCACCAAGCAGGCTTCGGCGACGTACACGCACGACTGGACCGATGTGAACGGCCAGCCGCAGTCAATAACTCGCAACTTTGCCGAGGAGATGACGAACTACGCGAACTGGTTCGCCTACTACCGGACGCGCATCCAGGCGGTGAAGACGGTGACCTCGCTCACCTTCTCGGTCCTGGACAACCAATACCGTGTCGGCTTCCACACCCTTTCGAACGGACTCACGACGGCCGCCGCGCAGTCCGACCCGGCCAAGTTCGTCGACATTCAGGACTTCGTACCAGCATGGAAGGCCGCATGGTTCGCCCAGTTGTTCGCGATCACCATTCCGTTGCAGCTGGAAACGCCGACGCTCGACGCGATGCAGCGCATTGGCGACTACTTCCTGAACGGCTCGAGTCCCGAGCTCAGCGGATCGAGCGACCCGATCCAGCTCTCCTGCCAGAAGAACTGGCACATGCTCTTCACCGACGGATTCACGAACCAACCCAGCCTGCCGGCGATTGCAGTCGGTGATCAGGACGACGTGGTTCCGGCCTATCCTGACGAGGCGACCAACCCGATCACAGGCCTCGTGAGCGGGCAGCCGTGGCCGCACCCGTTCCGCGAGGATCCGGGTGCCACGGCAGCGAACGCCGC
The DNA here is from genome assembly GCA_035499135.1 of Casimicrobiaceae bacterium. GTDB lineage: Bacteria > Pseudomonadota > Gammaproteobacteria > Burkholderiales > Casimicrobiaceae > PALSA-1003. Next base: position 1,782 of record DATJZM010000111.1, read on the forward strand.
CTCCGACTATGCGATGAACTACTGGGTAACCGATATGCGCACGGGCGGCCCGAACGCCACCAACAACGTGCCGGTGACCTCCAAGGATCCGGCGAGCTGGCAGCACCTGAATTTCGCCGCCATGTCCCTCGGCACCCAGGGCAAGCTCCCGATCGCCAACCAGTCGCTCACGGAGAACCAGCTGGCGTCTGGCTCGCTGCAGTGGCCGCAGCCGGTCCCGAACGTCTGGCGGCCCGACAATTCGGGCGTGGACGACCTCTGGCATGCGGCGACCAACGGCCGCGGCCGGTTCGTGAACGCGAGCACGGCGGCGGAACTGAAGCTCGGGATGGGGCAGATTCTGCAGGACATCACCAACCAGGCCGGATCGCGATCGGGCGTGGGGCTTTCGAGCGACTCGATCTCGGGTGCCAACCACGCCGTGTATCGCGTCACGTTCCAGCCAGGCTGGGCAGGAACCCTGGCAAAGGTCAACGTCAATCCCGCCAATGGCGTGGAAGATCCGCCTCCACCTATTTGGGAAGCGGCCACGGCGCTCAGCAATCAGCTGGCGATCAGCGCGGCCTCGCCGACACCCTGGTTTACCAATCGGCGCATCGCGACCGTGCAGGATATGGACATGTCCAACGGCGGCGGCGGGCCGGGCGCTGCCAAGCCCTTCCTGTGGAGCAACTTGTCGCCCACGCAACAGGACTCGCTCGCACCGGGCAAGCCCGCCGTCGGACAGGCGGTGCTCGAGTACCTGCGCGGCAATCCGACCAACGAAGGCGTCTCGCTCGGGCAGTTCCGCGTCCGCGGCGTGGGGCCGAGCGGCAGCGAGGACTTCCTTGGCGACATCGTCGACTCGCAGGCCGTGTACGTCGGCGCACCCAACTTCCCGTACCTCGACGCCAACGATCCCGGATACTCGGCATTCGTCGCCGCCAAGAGCGCACGCTCGCCGATCATCTACGTCGGGGCCAACGACGGGATGCTGCACGCGTTCTACGACGTCTCCCCGAATCCGCTCAGCATCCCGATGGGGAGCGAGGCCTGGGCCTTCATTCCCCACGACCTGTACCGGTCGGATGCGACGGGCCTCGGCGCGCTTGCTTACCAGGACGGCGCGCTGCCGCCGTTCCGACACCACTTCTACGTCGACTCGACGCCGAAGATCTACGACGCTTTCTCCGCCAACGACGGGAACTGGCATAGCCTGCTCATCGGCGGGCTCGGCAAAGGCGGGAATTCGTACTACGCGCTGGACGTCACCGACCCGGACGCGGTCAAGACCGAGGACGACGTCGCGAGCCAATACAAGTGGACTTATTCGGACGGCGAGATGGGCTGCACCTACGGCCGCCCGTTGATCGCCAAGACGCGCGCCTTCGGGGGCATCTGGGTGGCGGTATTTGCCGCGGGCTACAACAACGGTAGCGACCCCTCGGTCTGCAACCCGAACGGTACCGGACACGGAAAGGGGCGGATCGTCTTCATCGACGCCGACAAGGGCACGTTCCTGAAGGAAATGACGACCAGCGCCGGTACCGCGGGCACGCCATCGGGCCTCGCCCACATCGCGGGCTACACGAAGGACTTCCACAACCAGCTCATCGAGCAGATCTACGCTGGCGACCTGCAGGGCAATTTCTGGCGCTTCGACGTCTCCTGCTCCAACGATGCTTTCTGGGGCGACGGCGACGGCAGCTGCTCCGCGGCTCCGCCGAACCCGGGCCACGCGGCGCTGATGGCGCAATTCACGGATTCCCTGGGTAATCCGCAGGCCGTGACGACCCCGCCCGAGATCGACGTGGATGTCACCAACGGCGTTGACCGCTGGGTATTCATCGGCACGGGGCGGCTGCTCGCGCAAAGCGATCTCAGCGATCCAACGATCGCGAACCAGCAGCAGACCTTCTACGCGCTGCGCGACGGCACGACGACCACGCCGCTGAAGATCACGGCGCCCCTGACGCGCGCCGATTTGACCCCGCTCACGCCAGCGCAGAAGATCAGCGGACTCACCGGCAAGCCAGCCAAAGGCTGGTACGACGATCTGCCGATCAGCCCGAACGAGCGCATCGTCACGCCGGTGAAGGCGGCGCTCGACGTGGTCACTTACGCCGGCAGGCAACCGCAGAGCGACCCCTGCCTGACGGGCGAACCCGCGACGCTGTACGCTCGCAGCTTCGGCACCGGTGCGTCCCTGCTCGAACTCGGCGGCGTCGCGGTTGCGGGCATCGCTGAGGCAGAGGGTGCGGTCGGGCTCGAGGTCACAATCTTTTCCGATTCAAGCGGGCCGCAGTCCGCGTCCGGGATCGACATCCGCATAGCCGTCACTTCGGGCAACACCGGCGACGTCGTCTTCCAGCAAGTCAACCCGCCGTCCGAGCTCGCCGCGCACCGCATGTCCTGGCGCCTGCTCGGACAGTAACGCGGCCGTCGCTCACACTTCCCGGCCCCTTCGCGCAAGCGGAGGGGCCGTTTTACACTCATCGCGTGACGAGCGCGACTTTTCCCGAGGCTGAGCTCTCGCGCGAGGCAGATCGCCGGTTGTCGGTCGCGATCGCGATCTCGCTGGTTCTGCATGCGCTGACGCTGGCCGCCCTGCGGGGGTTGCCGGCCACGATGCACGTGTACGCCGAAGGAGCCGCGGGAAATCTTCCCTCGCTGCAGGCCGTGCTCGCGGGCCCGCCGACGGAGCCCACGCCGGAGGAGCCGACTACTCCGCCCGAGTCCGCGATCAATCCGAATCTCGTGATTCCCCCGAAGGCCGCGCCTGTCGAGACGCTGTTCGGCCGCACCCGTCCTGCGACGGCGCCCTCCTCCGGCGGCCCGGTCAGGTCCACGGCGGACGGGCCCGAGGTCAGCGTGGCCGTCGGAACGATCGCCGACCCGGCGAAGCTCGGCTCCGACTACGTCGCGCAACTCGCTCAGCGTTTCCCGCAACCCGTGCAGCAGGTGCCGCTGCTGCTCGGCGCGCCGGTCGTCGTCTACCCGCGAGCGGCGCTCGAGGCCGGTATCGAAGGCCGGTTCGCAGCCGTGATCTCGGTCGATGCGCTGGGCAAAGTGACGGAAGCGAAGCTGGTGGTCGAGGACCCGATCTTCGGCCCGGTGATGCTCGATGCGCTCAAGTCAGCCGAGTTCGCGCCCGCACGCAACGGCACGGAAACCGTTCCCTACTGGGCCATCGTCGAGTTCATCTTCACGATCGGAAGACCCGCCGCGCAACCCGCAGCGGCGCCCGCCCAGCGCCGAGGGAGCACCGCTCTGCGTCAGCCCAGGGTCGGCAGGTGAAATCCTGGGGCTGCGCTGCCGTCGTTCGGCCAGCGCGCCGTCACCGCCTTGCCGCGCGTGTAGAAGCGCACGCCGTCCATGCCGTGGACGTGCAGGTCGCCGAAGAGCGAGTTGCGCCAGCCGCCGAAGGAGTAGAACGCCATCGGTACCGGGATCGGGACGTTGATACCGACCATCCCGACCTCGACGTTCTGTTGGAAGCGCCTGGCGGCGAAGCCTGACCGCGTGAACAGCGCGGCCCCGTTCGCATACGGATTGGCGTTGATCAATTCGATTGCCTCGTCGAGCGAGTCGCTGCGAACCATGACCAGCACCGGTCCAAAGATCTCCTGCTGATAGATCGCCATCGCCGGCGTCGTGTTGTCGAAGAGCGTCGGCCCGACGAAGAATCCGGACTCGTATCCCGCGACGCGCGCCCTGCGCCCATCAACCACGAGCGTGGCGCCCTCCTCGACGCCGCGGTCGATAAGGCCGACGATTCGCTCGCGAGCGGCGCAGGTGATGACCGGTCCCATCTCCGCGCCGGGGTTGTCGCCGGCACCCACGACGACGCGCCGCGCCCGCTCGGCGAGCTTGTCGCGCAGCGGATCGGCCGCTTCGCCTACGGCAACCACGACCGAGATTGCCATGCAGCGCTCTCCGGCCGAGCCGTAAGCCGCGCCGATCAGCGCCTCGGCGGCGAAGCCGAGGTCCGCGTCGGGAAGCACTACGGCGTGGTTCTTCGCGCCGCCGAGCGCCTGGACGCGTTTGCCGTGTGCAGTACCCGTCTCATAGATGTACTTGGCGATCGGCGTCGAGCCGACGAAGGAGACCGCCTTGATCCCCGGATGCGAGAGGATCGCGTCCACCGCTTCCTTGTCGCCGTGGACGACATTGAAGATGCCGTCGGGCAAGCCCGCCTCCTTGAGCAGCTCCGCCATGCGCAGGCTCATCGTCGGGTCGCGCTCGGAGGGTTTCAGGATGAACGCATTGCCGCAGGCGAGCGCGAGCGGGAACATCCACATCGGCACCATTGCGGGGAAGTTGAACGGCGTGATCCCGGCGCACACGCCGAGCGGCTGGCGCAGTGAGAAGCTGTCGACCTCGCTGCCCACGCTGTCGCTGAACTCGCCCTTGAGCAGGTGCGGGATGCCGGTCGCGAACTCCACAACCTCGACACCGCGCGTGATCGAGCCCTCGGCATCCGCAACCGTCTTGCCGTGCTCCTGCGAGACGAGCCGCGCGAGATCCTTGCGGTGCGCTTCCATCAGCTCGCGAAAGCGCATGAGGATGCGCGCGCGCCGCAGCGCCGGAGCCGCGCGCCATTCGGACCAAGCTTGCGTCGCTGCGTTGACCGCCGCGTCGACGTCGTCGCGCGTCGCGAACGGTACGTGGCGGAGCACTTCGCCGGTCGCCGGGTTGGTGACCTCCCCGTAGCGCGTCGTGCGCGAGGGAACGGTGCGGCCGCCGATCCACAGCGGCAGCCGCTCCAGCGCGGTCAGATCCATCGTTTCCTCCTTCGCCCGGTTGGCGCCGGGCTCAGCTTTCGTGCAGGCGGGCGAGGTAGCGGGCGACGAGGTCGACTTCCAGGTTGACGGCCTCGCCCGCGGCGAGCTCGCCAAGCGTCGTCACCGCCAGTGTATGCGGGATCAGGTTCATCGCAAAGCGCGGCCCGTCGACGTGGTTCACCGTCAGGCTCACGCCGTCGATTGCGATCGACCCTTTGGCGGCAATGAAGCGGGCGAGCGGCAGCGGGGCATCGATCTCGAGCACCCGGCTCCCGTCGCCGCCGGGCAGCGCGTCGCAGCGAACGACCGTGCCGATGCCATCGACGTGTCCCGCGAGAAGGTGGCCGCCCAGCCGGTCGGCGAGCCGCAGCGCGCGCTCGAGATTGACAGCCCGATCGACGGCGAACCCCGTCGTGCAGGACAGCGTTTCAGCAGAGACATCGAAGGCGAGCTGCCGCCCACGGGCTTCGACGACGGTCAGGCAGCAGCCCGCGACTGCGATGCTCTCGCCTGCGGCAACGTCGCCGATGTCGAGCGCGCCGACGTCAACCGTGATCCGCGCGCCATCACCCCGACGCTCGCGCGCGAGCACGCGCCCCACGGCCTGCACGATGCCGGTGAACATCAGCCCGGTGCGTTGACGCGCGCGAGGATGCGCCAGTCCTCGCCCACGCGCTCGATGCTTGCGATAGTGAGCGCGGTCCGGTCGGCGAGCCTGGCGAGCGGCGCCGGGAGCTCGAACATCCCGCGCGCCGGGTCGCCGAACAGACACGGTGCAACGTAGACGAGCAGCTCGTCGACGAGTCTCGCCGCCAGCAGCGCGCCGTTGAGCCTCGCGCCGGCCTCCACGTGCAGCTCGTTGATCTCGCGCTCGCCGAGCCGGCCGAGCATCGCTGCCAGATCGACCTTACCGTCGCGGCCCGGAAGCACGATGCTCTCCACGTTCGCCGGCCACGCTGCGCGCGGCGCCTCGGCGGAAAAGATCACCACCTGGCCGCTCGCGAGCAGCCGCGCGTCGGCGGGAAGCTCGCCATAGCGATCGACGACGACCTTGAGCGGCTGGCGTGTGGTCGCGACCGCGCGCACCGTGAGCTGCGGGTCATCGTGCAGCACCGTGCCGATGCCGGTCAGCACGGCGCAGGAGCGGGCGCGCCAGCGATGTCCGTCGGCGCGAGCGCTCTCGCCGGTGATCCACTGGCTCTCGCCGCCTGCGAGCGCGGTGCGTCCATCGAGGCTCGCCGCTGCCTTCACGCGCACCCAGGGTCGCGCGTCGCGCAGCCGCTTGATCCATCCGACGTTGAGCTCGCGCGCCTCGCTCTCGAGCAGTCCGGTGGCGAGTGCGATCCCGGCGGCAGCGAGCCGCGCGGCGCCGCCACTTGCCGGCGGATAAGGGTCAGCCATTGCGGCGATCACCCGTCCCACGCCTGCCGCGAGCAGCGCATCGGTGCAAGGCGGCGTGCGTCCGTGATGGTTGCACGGCTCGAGCGTGACGTAGACGGTCGCGCCGCGCACGCTCTCGCCGCGCTGCGCAGCGTCCGCCAGCGCCCGCACCTCTGCGTGCGCCTCGCCCGTGCGCTCGTGCCAGCCTTCACCGATGATCCGGCCGTCGCGCGCGATGACGCAGCCCACGCGCGGGTTCGGCGTCGTGGTGAACAACCCGCGTTGCGCCAGCTCGAGCGCGCGGCGCATCAACTCGCGGTCGCGGTCGTCGAACGCCACCATGGCCGCCGTGTGCCGGCGCTCAGCGCGACTTGCGCCGCGCCGAGGCGGGCTCGACCTCCTTCAGCGCGTCCCTGAAGTCCGCCGCATCCTGGAAGCTGCGATAGACCGACGCGAAACGTATGTAGGCCACCTTGTCGAGCTTGTAGAGCTCCTGCATCACCATCTCTCCAATCTGCCGCGACGGAATCTCGCGCTCGCCCAGGCCCAGCACACGCTGGACGATGCGCTCGACCGCCTGGTCGACGAACTCGGTGGGCACGGGGCGCTTGTGTAGCGCGCGCTGGAAGCCGTTGCGGATCCGCTCGACGTCGAAATCCGCGCGCGTGCCGTTCTGCTTGACTACCTGCGGCAGGCGCAGCTCGGCGGTCTCATAGGTGGTGAACCGCTTCTGGCAGGCGAGACAGCGGCGGCGACGGCGGATCGAATCACCCGCCTCCGAGACGCGCGAATCAACGACCTGCGTATCGGGACTGCCGCAGAAGGGGCACTTCATCGGTCAGGCATCCTGCCGAGCGCGAGGCGCACGGCGAGTCGCGCTCCCGAACTCAACGATACACCGGGAACCTTCGGGCCAACGTCTTCACGGCGGCCGCAACACGAGCGATGACTCCCGCGTCGCCGGGCGCTTCAAGCACGTCGGCGATGAGATGGCCGAGCTCCTCGCTCTCGATCTCGGTAAAGCCCCGGGTCGTCATGGCCGGGCTTCCCAAGCGGATGCCGCTGGTCACCATGGGCTTTTCGGGGTCGTTCGGAATGGCGTTCTTGTTGACGGTGATGTGCGCGCGCCCGAGAGCGGCCTCCGCGTCTCGCCCGGTGATCTTCTTCGCCCGGAGATCTACGAGGAACATGTGTGAGTCCGTGCCCCCGGAGACGATGCGCAGACCGCGCTCCTGCAAGACCATGGCCATCACGCGCGCGTTCTCGAGCACCTGCTCCTGGTAGACCTTGAACTCGTGCGTCAGCGCCTCGCCGAAGGCGACCGCTTTCGCCGCGATGGCGTGCATGAGCGGTCCGCCCTGCAGCCCGGGGAAGACGGCCGAATTGATCGCCTTGCCGTGCTCCGAGTCGCTCAGGACGAAGCCGCCTCGCGGGCCACGCAGGGTCTTGTGCGTGGTGCTCGTCACGAAATGCGCCTTTCCTACGGGGCTCGGGTAGAGCTCGGCGGCGATGAGCCCCGCGTAGTGCGCCATGTCGGCCATGAGATAGGCGTCGATGAAGTCGGCGATGGCGCGAAAGCGCGCCCAATCGATGACCCTCGAGTAGGCCGAGGCGCCGGCGATGATCAGCTTCGGCTTGTGCTCGAGCGCAAGGCGCTCGGCGGCAGCGTAGTCGATGAGCTCGCTCTGCGGATCGAGCCCGTAGGAGACGACGTTGAACCACTTGCCGGAGAAGTTGACCGGCGACCCGTGCGTGAGATGCCCGCCGTGTGGCAGCGACATGCCGAGGATTGTGTCGCCCGGCTTGAGCGCAGCGAAGAACACTGCCTGGTTCGCCTGGGCGCCGGAGTGCGGTTGCACGTTGGCGAACTCGGCTTTGAAGAGCCTCGTCGCCCGGTCGATGGCGAGCTGCTCGGCGACGTCAACATACTGACACCCGCCGTAATAGCGCTTGCCGGGATAGCCCTCGGCGTACTTGTTGGTGAGCTGAGAGCCTTGCGCTTCCAGCACGGCCGGGCTCGCGTAGTTTTCGGACGCGATCAGCTCCAGGTGCTCCTCCTGACGGTGACACTCGCTGGCGACCGCCTTGGCAACCTCGGGGTCGACCTGGAGGAGGGACTGCGAACGGGAGAACATTAGGGGAGGATGCGAAAGGAAGACGTGAAGTGTACCACCGCCCGCTCGTCCGGCTCGCACGCGGCCCGCGTGCGCCGTGATTGCCTTGGCGGTCGCCTCGCGCTAATCTTCGCCGCGGGAGAGCGCCCCACCTGTTTGCCGATCCCTCCCGCCACACCCGCGAGAAGGTGCGGACGCGTGATCGGTGATCGCCTCGCCACACCGCAGCGCAGGAGGATCCTCGTGTCGCCACTGCTATCGCTGTCCCGGCTCATCGATCGCGCGACCGACCGCATCGGCCACACGGTCTACTGGCTGGTCCTCGTTGCCGTCCTGATCAGTGCGGCCAACGCCACCGTGCGCAAGGTCTTCAACTACAGCTCGAACTCGTTCCTCGAGATCCAGTGGTACCTGTTCTCGGCGGTCTTCCTGTTTCTCGCCGGCTACACGCTGCTCAACAACGAGCACGTGCGCATCGATATCGTCACGGGACGCATGTCGGCGCGCGTGCGCGCGTGGATCGACATCTTCGGCACGCTCTTCTTCCTGCTGCCGATGGCGTTCCTCATCATGTACCTGTCCTGGCCGGTGTTCGTCGACGCCTACGAGCACCACGAGGTGTCGACGAACGCCGGCGGCCTCATCATCTGGCCGGCGCGGTTGCTGGTACCGATCGGCTTCGCGCTGCTCATCGTCCAGGCCGTCTCGGAGCTCATCAAGCGCATCGCGTTCCTGCGCGGCATGATCCCCGATCCGAGCGAGAAGCACGTCGAGAAGACGCTTGAAGAACAGCTCGCCGAGGATATTGTCCGGTCGCGGGGTGATCAAGCCATCGCCGAGGAGATCGAACAGATCGGCACCGGGAAGAAGGGGAAGTCATGACCGCCTTCCTGCTCGAGAACATCGCGCCGCTCATGTTCGTGGCGCTGGTCATCGTGCTGCTGATCGGCTATCCGGTTTCCTTTGCGCTCGCCGCGGTGGGCATCGGCTTCGGCCTGCTGGGGATCGAGCTCGGACTCCTGCAGCCCACGCTCCTGCAGGCGCTCCCGGAGCGGATCTGGGGTGTGATGTCGAACGACACGCTGCTCGCGGTGCCGTTCTTCACCTTCATGGGGCTCATCCTCGAGCGCAGCGGCATGGCCGAGGACCTGCTTGACACGATCGGCCAGGTCTTCGGCCCGGTTCGCGGCGGCCTCGCCTACGCGGTGGTCTTCGTTGGTGCGCTCCTCGCGGCGACTACGGGGGTCGTCGCGGCGTCGGTGATCTCGATGGGCCTCATCTCGCTGCCCATCATGCTTCGCTACGGCTACGACCGCCGCCTCGCCTCCGGCGTCATCGCAGCCTCCGGCACCCTCGCGCAGATCATCCCGCCGTCGCTCGTGCTGATCATCATGGCCGACCAGCTCGGGCGCTCGGTAGGCGACATGTACGCCGGCGCGTTCATTCCAGGACTGACGCTTGCCGCGCTCTACGCCGCGTACGTGGTCGGCTGCTCGGTCGTGAAGCCGCACTGGGCGCCGGCGCTGCCGACCGAGGCGCGTACGCTGCGCGAGGCCGACGGCTCGTCCGGCAACCGGTCGCTACTGGCGCTGGTTGTCGTCTCGGCAGCGGCAGCAGCCGTGTGGTGGTTCATCTATTACGATCGCTACAACCCCGAGGTCGCGACCGACGAACGAATCGTCATCACGATGGCGATCGGGATCGGCGTTGCGTTCGCTCTCGCCATGGTCAACAAGCTGCTGAGGCTCGGCCTGCTGTCGAAGATCGCCGAGCGCGTGACCTTCGTGCTGATCCCGCCGCTCGCTCTTATATTCCTCGTGCTCGGCACGATCTTCCTGGGGGTGGCGACGCCGACCGAAGGCGGGGCGATGGGTGCAACCGGCGCGCTTATCATGGCACTTGCGCGCCGACGGTTGACCCTGACTCTGCTCAAGCAGGCGATGAACACGACGGCCAAGCTCTCCACCTTCGTCGTCTTCATCCTGATCGGCGCGCGGGTCTTCAGCCTCACCTTCTACGGTGTCAACGGCCATGTCTGGGTCGAGCACCTGTTGACGAGCCTCCCCGGCGGGCAGCTCGGCTTCCTGATCGTCGTCAACATCCTGATCTTCGTGCTCGCGTTCTTCCTCGACTTCTTCGAGCTGTCCTTCATTGTCGTGCCTCTCATCGGTCCCGTGGCCGAAAAGCTCGGCGTCGACCTCATCTGGTTCGGGGTGCTGCTGGGCGTCAACATGCAGACGTCTTTCATGCACCCTCCCTTCGGCTTCGCGCTGTTCTATCTGCGCAGCGTCGCGCCGGCGAAGGAGTACGTCGACCGTATCACCAAGCGCAGGATGGCGCCGGTGACCACGGGCCAGATCTACTGGGGCGCGGTGCCGTTCGTGCTGATCCAGATCCTGATGGTCGCGCTGATCATCGGCTTCCCGAACCTCGTCTCGGGCGGGCTCGCCAAGAAGGCGAAGATCGACACGCAGAACATGCAGATCGAAGTGCCGGTCGAGGAAGGCACGCCCGGCGCCAAGGGCGGCAGCGTCGACACGGAGCAGGAGGATGCCGAGAAGGCGCTCGAGAAGGAACTCGGCGGCGAGAAGGGGCCGGAGAAGGCGCCCGCGCCCGAAGGCGGGAAATAGCGCGCGAGACCGGTATCAGGACCGGCGCGCGTGCCCGAAAGAAAACGCGCGCCGGGGGTTGCCCTCCCCGGCGCGCCGACGGGTGATGCGGCGGCGCGCGAGCGCGACCGCGTCGGCCCGCTTAGCCGCTCTTCTTTTGCTGCGCGAGTCGCTGCGTTGCGATCATGAAGTTGTCAAAGCGGTTCTCGGCGATGCTGAACCACTGTATTTCGCTGTCCCGGAACTTCTTCCAGGGCTCGTAGATCTTCTTGAACTTCTCGTTCTTGGTGGCGATCTCGTCGTAGGTTTCCTGCGTGGCCTTGAAGCACGCGGCCATGATGTCGTTCGAGAACGGCAGCAGCTTCACGCCGCTCGCGAGCAGCCGTTTGAGCGCGTCCGGGTTGAGCGTGTCGTACTTCGCCATCATGTCGACGTTGGCCTTGTGGCAGGCAGCCTCGAGAATCGCCTGATAGTCCTTCGGCAGTTCGGCGTGCGCCTTCGTGTTGACGAAGAGGTCGAGCTCCGGTCCGCCTTCCCACCAGCCGGGGTAGTAATAGAACTTCGCGACCTTGTAGAAGCCGAGCTTCTCGTCATCGTAGGGGCCGACCCATTCCGCCGCGTCGATTGTGCCCTTTTCCAGCGCCGGATAGATGTCGCCGCCGGGGATCTGCTGCGGCACGACGCCGAGCTTGGTCAGCGGCAGTCCACCCGTGCCGCCGATGCGCATCTTGAGGCCCTTCAGGTCCGCAACCGACTTGATCTCCTTGCGGAACCAGCCGCCCATCTGCGCGCCGGTATTGCCGCACGGGAAGCTGACGATGTTGAACTCCTTGAGGAACTCGTTGTAGAGCTGGCGACCGCCGCCGTAGTACATCCACGCGTTCTGCTGCCGGTTGTTCATCCCGAACGGGATCGCGCAGCCGAACGCGAACGTCGGGTCCTTGCCGAAAAAGTAGTATGGCGCCGTGTGGCAGCACTGGACGGTGGCATTCTGCACCGCATCGACGACGCCGAACGCCGGGACGATCTCGCCTCCGGCGAAGACCTGGATCTGGAACTTGTTGTTGGTCGCTGCCGCGACCGTCTCGCTTACCGTCACCGCGCCACCGTAGATCGTGTCGAGGCTTTTCGGGAAGCTCGACGCCAGGCGCCACTTGACCTCTGGCGCGCCCTGCGCGAGCGCGGGTGCGGAGCCCGCCGCGAGAATTCCGGCAAGACCGGTGTGTTTTAGGAACGAACGACGTTGCATTTCTTTGCCTCCTCTCTCCGAATCGAATTCACCCCCGCGGGCCCTTCACGCCCTCCTCGCGAGTCCGGCAAGGATTCTAGCCGAATTCCGGGGTTCCTGGCCGATGTCCACCAGCCGAAGCAACACGCCTCCGCTTCAGGGCGAGAGCTTTCGCACCGCGTTGAACAGCGCCCACGCCCACCCGGCCTGCCGCTCCAGGGTCTGCGTGAACCGGATCAGGTAGCGCGCGTTGCCGGTGTCGAGCTCTACCATGCCACCGGGGAGAAAACGATCATCAGGCCCGATCAGGCTTCGCTGCGTAGCCTGCCGGTTGTCGTGGTGCGCAGGCAGGTACAGCCCGAAAAAGGGCCGATCCAGCCCAGAGCGGCCGGCGTCGAGCGGGGCAACCCAGCTGCGCAGGAGCACCCGTACCATGCGCCGCGCGATGATCTCCACGCCGCAGGTCACCTCCTCGACCTGCTGGCGCTGCATCCGGCGCACGACCGCAAGCGCCCAGTTCTCGCCGTCCTTGAAGGCGATGATCTCTCCGAGCTTGGCAGGCGCGTCCTTGGCTGGCGCCACCATCCTGCAACCGGTCTCGCTGCGATCGACGAGCTTCCACTGCGAGCCGCGAACACGCCGGGCGATTGATTCCGGATTCGCGCTCGGGTGCACGAGCTGTGTTACCTCGTCGTAGCTGTGCTGTGCGCCGGACTTGGCCTCGGGCGAAAGGCGCTCGACCTCCGCCACTGCGCGCGTGAGCGCCTGCAAGCCGACGACTACACGCACGTCGACGTTGCTCGTCTCCCGCGGCGCGCGCGGCGAGAAGGCGAGCGCGTCCGGGCCGTAGAGCGCTGCGAGGCGCATCAGCAGGAGCTTCTGCTCCCGCGGCGGCAGCGAGTTCGGCGTCGGCTCGGTCTCTTGTTCCGGCAACACGCGCATTTTTTCGACGACGTGCGCATAGACAGGCGTCGCGTCGAGGAACATGAGCCGCCCGGTCGCGCGCGCGCGCTCGTGGCGTCGCAGTCCCTGGGTGCCGGCCAGATCGACATAGAAGGTCGCGCCGGTTCCGGGGGGCGGGGTGAGCGCAATGGAGTGCGTGCACTCGTCGAGCGAGTGGGCGACCCATTCGACCTGGTCCGGGGTGAAGCTGCCGCTGTCGAGGCGCATGAGCAGCAGGGCGCGGACGTATTCCTGCTCGAGCGAGGCCGCCGGCTCGGCGAAGGAGCTCGCGCCGAAGGCGAGCGCCTCGCGTTGCCAGCCCCGCATGCGTGCGAACTCGTATAGCTCGTGCAGCTCCCGCCACTGCGCGGGGATCCAGTGCCCGTAGCGGAAAAGCCGAAACTTGCCGTCGAGGCCTTTGTAATGCGCCAGCCGCACAAGGACGCGCGGCAGCACGGTCTTCCAGCGCTTTTGCTCCCCCGCGGCGTAGCCGGCCTTGAGCGCCGCCTGGTAGGCGCTGATGAAGGCCTTGACCAGATCGAACACCCCGTGCCAGAGCCGGGTCTCGACGCCGCTCGAGCGCTGATAGTTGGCGGTGTACTGGGCGGTGAGCTGGCTGATCACCGGCTCGAAACGCGCGTCGATGCGCAGCAGCGCCTCCGCCTGCGTCGGGCCGATGCTGCGCCGCCCGCCCGGGAATGCCGAGATCAGGTCGAGCGCTTCGCGCTGCATCTGCAGTGCATCGCCGGTGGGGAGCGATCCGATCCAGCGAGCGGCCGACTTGCCATTGCGCAGCGGGTCGCGCAGTGAACGCTGCCACACGCGCATTCGCTCGAGGAACGGGCGGCGCGGAGGAACTGCCCGGAGTCGGGAAGTCTCAGCCACCCGCGACCGTCATCGAGCCGATGAGCACCGAGCCGCAGTGCCGTGAGCCGCGGCGATCGACGTCGCTGCCGATCGCTACGATGTCGCGGTACATCGCCGCGAGGTTGCCGGCGATCGTGATCTCCTCCACCGGGTATGCGATTTCGCCGGCCTCGACCCAGTAACCGGCGGCCCCGCGCGAGTAGTCGCCCGTCACCGCGTTCACTCCCTGGCCGAGGAGCTCGGTTACGAGCAGGCCCCGATTCATCCGCCGCAGCAACCCGGCGAGGTCATCGTTGCCGTGACTCACCAGGAGATTGTGGTTTCCGCCCGCATTCCCTGTTGAGACAAGGCCGAGTTTGCGCGCCGAATAGCTGCCGAGAAAATAGCCGCAGACCACGCCGTCGCGCACGACATCGCGTGAGCGCGTGGCGACGCCCTCGTCATCGAAAGGTGTCGATGCGGGCCCGCGTGGCAGATGCGGTTCTTCGCGGATCGAGATGCCGGGCGCGAAGACCTGGCGGCCGATGCTGTCGAGAAGAAACGACGACTTGCGATACAGGCTTCCACCGCTCACCGCGTGAACGAAGTGCCCTATGAGGCCGGTCGCGATGGGCGCTTCGAACACGACGGGGCAATCCAGCGTCGCGAGCTGGCGCGCGCCCAAACGACGCGCTGTGCGCTCGCCCGCCAGGCGGCCGACGCGCGCCGCGGGCTCCAGGTCGCCTGCGGCGCGCGCGGAGGAATACCAGTCGTCGCGCTGCATCCCACCGCCCTCTTCGCCGATCACCGAGCAGTACAGGCCGTGGCGCGAGTTGGGGTAGCCGCCGGAAAAGCCATTGCTGTTGGCGTAGACGAATTCAGCCTCGTGCCGCGACACGGTTGAGCCGTCGGAGTTGATAAGGCGCGGGTCGACCGCGAGCGCCACGGATTCGCATTCGCGTGCGATGGCGATCGCTTCCTCGACCGAGAGGTCCCATGGATGGTAGAGGTCGAGGTCGCTCCACTTTTGCGCTAGAAGCGCGGGGTCGGCGAGTCCCGCACAATCGTCCTCCGCTGTGTAACGCGCGATCGTAAGGGCCTTGGCGAGCGTGTCGGCGAGCGCCTCGCGCGAGAAGTCGGCGGTGCTGGCGTGTCCGCGCCGCGTGCCCACATACACCGTGACGCCGACACTCTTGTCGCGGTTGTAGGCGATCGTCTCGACCTCGTCCTTGCGCACCGTCACGCTCAGGCCGAACGCCTGCGAGACCTCGACTTCAGCGGCGGTCGCTCCACCGCGCCGCGCCTGGTCGAGCACCTGCGCCGCCACCGCGGCGATGGCCTGCTTGGCGAGGGGAAAACGCGTGGCGGCTAAGACGGCGGCTGCAGTCTCGGTCATCGACGGACTCTGGGAGCGGTCGCTGCTGGGGTGACCGAGTATCATAGCAAAGCCCTCCCTCCAAGAATCCCAGCGATGCGACGACCCGACGAAACGCCTTCCGCGGCCGACCAGGCGGCGACGCGACCTTCCAAGACACGCCGCAAGGCCGACATGGATGAGCTGCAGGCGCTCGGCGAAGCGCTCGTGGACGTCGACCCGGCTCGGCTCGATGAGCTCGCGCTGCCCGAGCGGCTCGCCGAGGCGATCGCTGCGACGCGACGGATCAAGCAGCACGAGGCGCGACGTCGCCAGATTCAGTTCATCGGACGCCTGATGCGCGACGTGGAGGCGGATCCGATCCGGGCGCGGCTTGCTGAATGGACCGACGCGCCGAGGCGCGAGAAGGCGCGCGTGAAGGCAGCCGAACACTGGCGTGCCAGGCTGCTGGCAGATGCCACTGCGCTCGACGAGCTGTGCGCCGAATTCCAGGCGGCGGATCGCGCTGCGCTCACCCGGCTCGTCGAGCTGGCCCGTCTTGAACACACCCGCGGAGGGCCGCCGCACGCTGTCCGCGAGCTCTTCAGGGCGATCGCTGCACTGGTCCCGGTCAACAACGGATAAGCCATGGACGAACCGCAGCCGCTGCTGATCGGCCTGGTGTCGATCAGCGACCGCGCCTCTGCGGGCGTGTACGAGGACAAGGGCATTCCCGGACTCGCCGAGTGGTTCGGGGCGGCGATGAAGACGCCGTGGCGGATGCAGTCGCGGCTGATTCCCGACGAGCAGGCGCTGATCGAGCGCACGCTCGTCGAGCTCATCGACACGGCGGGATGCCAGCTCGTGCTCACGACCGGCGGGACGGGTCCGGCGCGCCGCGATGTCACGCCCGAAGCAACGCTCGCCGTCGCGGACAAGGTGCTGCCGGGATTCGGAGAGCAAATGCGGCAGGTGAGCCTCAAGTACGTGCCGACCGCGATCCTGTCGCGCCAGGTCGGAGCGATTCGCGGCCACAGCTTGATCTTGAACCTGCCCGGGCAGCCGAAGGCGATCAAAGAGACACTCGACGGTGTCTTCCCGGCCGTCCCCTATTGCCTCGACCTCATCGGCGGCCCGTACGTCGAAACGCATGAGAACGTCTGCAAGGCCTTCCGCCCCAAGAGCGCCCAGCGCCCAGCCGGTGCCTGAAGGCAACCAGCCCCCGCCTTTCGAGGGCCGGAACCTATACCTCGACGACACAGCGCTGCAGCGGGCGGTGGCTGCCGAGGGAGGAGGCTGGGCGCACGACCGCCTTGCTGCATGGGGTGCCCAGCTCGGCCGCGCCGAAACTTTCACGCTCGCGGCGCGGGCCAATCGCATGCTGCCGGAGCTGCGCACGCATGATCGCTTCGGCGAGCGCATCGACGAAGTCGACTACGACGCATCGTGGCACGAGCTCATGGCGCTCGCGATGCGCGAGGGCGAGCATTGTGCGCCGTGGGTCGAGCCGCGCGCAGGCGCCCAGGTAGCCCGCGCAGCCGCCTACCTGCTCCACGCGGAAGTGGAGAACGGGACGCAATGCCCGCTGACGATGACCTATGCGGCGGTCCCGCTGCTACGCAGGAGCGCTTCGGCGCTGCCGGGACTGCGCGAGGCGTGGCTGCCGCGCATCCTCGCGCGTGAGTATGACCCCCGCTCGCGACCTGTCGTCGACAAGGCGTCGGCGCTGGTCGGCATGGGCATGACCGAACGGCAGGGCGGATCCGATGTGCGCGCCAACGTGACGAGCGCCGCGCGAAGCGCTGACGGGAGCTACCGTCTGACCGGCCACAAGTGGTTCTTCTCCGCGCCGATGTGCGACGCTCACCTCGTTCTGGCGCAACTGCCCGGAGGGCTGTCCTGCTTCTTTCTGCCGCGTCTGCTGCCGGGTGGCGCGAGGAATGCGGTGCGCATCGAGCGTCTGAAGGACAAGCTCGGCAATCGATCGAACGCCTCGTCCGAGGTCGAGTTCGACGGCGCCACCGCTTGGCTCCTCGGCGAAGAAGGCCGTGGCGTGGCCGTGATCATTGAAATGGTCCAGCACACGCGCCTCGACTGCGTGATCGGCAGCGCGGGGCTGATTCGCGGCGCGGTGGCGCAGGCGCTGCATCACGCCCGCCACCGGCGCGCATTCGGCCGCCTGCTCTGCGAGCAGCCGCTGATGCAGAACGTTCTCGCGGATCTGCTGCTGGAGGCCGAAGCGGCAACCGCATGTGCACTGCGCCTGGCGCGCTGCTTCGAGACGGAAGCCCCACCCTCGGAGGTCGCGCTGTCGCGGCTGGCAACGCCCGCGCTCAAGTACTGGGTCTGCAAGCGGGCGTCCGGCGCCGTCGCCGAGGCCGCCGAGGTTCTGGGCGGCAACGGTTACATCGAGGAATGCCCGTTGCCGCGCATGTACCGCGAGGCGCCGCTCAACTCGATCTGGGAAGGCTCGGGCAATGTCATTTGCCTCGACGTGCTGCGCGCCGCTCGGCGTGAGCCTGCCGCAGTCGAGTCGTTGCTCGCCGAACTCTCACTCGTCCGCGGCGTCGATTCCAGGCTCGACCGCTTGGTCTCCGCGCTGGCCACGACGCTGAGCGAGGACGCAGTGAGCGAGCACGAAGCACGCCGGGTCGCCGGCGACATCGCCATTGCGCTGGCGGCCTCGCTGTTGCTGCGCGGTGCGCCGACTGCAGTGGGCGAAGCGTTCTGCGCGTCGCGGCTTGGAGAAGGCGGCACGGCCTTCGGCACCTTGCGGCGCGGCATCGACTGCGCATCGATACTCGCGACCGCCTAAGAAAGAAAACGCCGGAGCGGCCACCCGCCCCGGCGCATATTGGCGAAGCCGGACTCTCAGTTGGTCGGAATGCCCAGGATCTTCTCGGCCTTGGCAAGCGCATCCAATGATTCCTGGTGCTTGCCCGCCTTATGCAGAGCCTCGCCTTCCGCGCGATATTTCTTCACGTCATCCATCTGCGCCGTGGTCAACTTGGGATTCTTCGCCATTGCGTCATCGATCTTCTTCATTTCCTGCGGACAGTGAAACGCGAACGCGCTGCCGGCAAAGAGCAGCGTTGCAGCGAACAGAGCGCTACGACCGTTCATCTAGCCTCCTTTTTGTCATGAAACGGCGGGACCCGCGACCGACGGCGGCAAGGATAGCGCAGCCCGCACTGATTGCAACCCCGCCGGCCCCCCATCGCACGCCGCGCCGCGAGCAGGCCATCGGTGCGCCGCTCAGCGATCAATATTCAAGCAGCAGCTCGGTCCGGCTGGCCGGATCCTGGCGGTAGAACTCAGCAAACAGTACGTACACCTTCGGATATTCCATCTGCAGCAGCGTCGGATCGACGAAGAAGACCTCGGACAGGACAGCGAAGAACTCGGCGGGACTCTCCGCGGCATACGGGTCGATGGCCGTATCCTCGCCCTTCTCGACCCGGACGCGGAAGTTCGTGTAGGCGCCGCTCATCGTCTTCTGCCAGCCTCGTCGCGGCATTTCCGGCGGCAGCGGTGGGAAGCCGTTTGCTTCGCCGTTGCTCATGTCGATCTTGTGCGCGAATTCGTGAATCACGAGGTTCATGCCGGTCGCCGACCAGTCGGAACTCGCCTCGATGTCCGGCCACGACAGGACCACAGGTCCCCCCGGCATCGCTTCGCCGGCCAGCGGCTCGGTGCGCCGGTGCACGACGCCGGCGTCGTCCTCGAACTCGAGGTTGGTGACGAACTCGTCCGGGTACACGATCACGTTTTCCCAGCCGTCGTACAGACGGAGATCGAGGTTGAGTACGAGCACGCAGGCCTGGATCGCGATTGTGACGCGCATCAGCGGCGTGACCTCGAAGCCGCCCGCGCCGACGATGCTCTTGTCGTTCAGGAACAGAACAGCCCGCTCGCGCAGGCGCTCGATCTCGGGCTCCGTATAGATGGCGAGAAACGGCAGCGCCTCCAGCGCTTCGCGCCACAGGGCGTCGGGAATCGTGGAGGTTGCGAGCAGCCGCCGCTGCCTCCATTTGCGAATCGCTTCGAACATCGCTCTGCGGCCGGGTGCGCGGTCAACCGAGGTCGAGGGCTGATCGCCCGCCGGCGTCATCGGCGTCGTAGACCGTGCCGGGTTCCGCTTCGAGCAGCGGCGCGGCCTCGCCGGGCGGCAGCACCTCGACCTCGCGCAACTGCCGCTCGATGGCGCGCGTGCGCACCTCGGCATCGCCGATCGAATTGCTCGCCTGCTCGAGCTTCCTGCGCGTTGCGCTCAGCACCTCGCCGAACTTGGCAAACTCAGCTTTCACTGCGGCGAGGCGTTTCCATACGTCGCTCGAGCGCTGCTCTATCGCCAGGGTGCGGAACCCCATCTGCAGGCTGTTCAGCATGGCGGCGAGCGTCGTTGGCCCCGTCACGTTGACGCGATACTCGCGCTGCAGCGCATCGAACAATCCCGGCCGTCGCAGCACCTCCGCGTAGAGGCCTTCGAGCGGCAAGTAGAGCAGCGCGAAGTCTGTCGTGTGCGGCGGCGCGATGTACTTCGCGTGAATGTCGGCGGCCTGGTCCCTGATCCGCCGTTCAAGCGCCTTGGCGTGCAACTCGACCATCGCCGCGTCCCCGCGCTCCTGCGCTTCGAGCAACTGCTGGTAGTCCGCCAGCGGAAACTTGGCATCGATCGGCAGCAGGCAAGGCACCCCTCCGGCGTCTCTGCCCGGGAGCCGGATGGCGAACTCCACTCTTTCGTTCGTCCCGGGTCGAGTGGAGACATTCTTATCGTACTGCGACGGAGCGAGAATCTGCTCGAGAAGGTTTTCGAGCTGCACTTCGCCCCAGGTGCCTCGCGTCTTGACGTTGGTCAGCACACGTTTAAGGTCGCCCACACCTGCGGCGAGCGATTGCATCTCGCCCAGACCCTTGTGTACCTGCTCGAGCCAGTCTGAAACCTGCTTGAACGACTGGCCGAGCCGCTGCTCGAGCGTCGCATGCAGCTTCTCGTCGACGGTGGTGCGAATCTGCTCGAGCTTCTGCGCATTGTCGCCGCGCAGGACCTCGAGCCGCTGCTCGACCGTAGTGCGAACGGCTTCGAGCCGCTGCTCGCTCGCTTGCGTGAGTCGGGTGAGGCTGCCGCCCAGCTCCTCGCGCGAGGCCTTGGCGCTCTGTGCCGCCTCGACGCGCGCCTGAGCGAGCTCGGCGCGCAACTCGCGCTCGAGCCGTTCGTTTTGCGCCACGATTGTATCCAGCCGCGACCCCGCTGCCGCAGATTCCTTCGCCGCCCGCGCGAGCGCGTTCAGCCTGAGCAGGATGACGAGCAGCAGTATGGCGAGCAGCGCTAGCGCAATGGCCAGCGCCGTTACCAGCCACGAAGATTCCACGCCGCGAGTTTACGTCGCCGGCGCGGTGGCGTCACGCCGCTTCGCGGCTCGCTCGCTTCCGCTCGTGCGCAAGCAGATGGCGCTTGCGAATGCGGATCGACTTAGGTGTCACTTCGACCAGCTCGTCGTCGGCGATGAATTCAACCGCGTATTCGAGCGTGAGCGGGATGGGCGGCGTGAGCAGAATCGCGTCGTCCTTGCCGGCCGCCCGGATGTTGGTGAGCTGCTTGGTACGGATCGGGTTCACTACGAGGTCGTTGTCCCGGCTGTGGATGCCGACGACCATGCCTTCGTACACGGGCTCTCCCGGCGAGACGAACATGCGGCCGCGCTCCTGCAGTTTCCACAGGGCGTAGGCCACCGCTTCGCCGTCCTCACCCGAGACCAGCACGCCGTTGCGCCGCTCGGCGATCTCTCCCCTGACGGCGGCATAGCCGTCGAAAACGTGGCTCGACAGGCCGGTCCCGCGAGTGAGGTTCATGAACTCGCTCTGAAACCCTATCAGACCGCGAGCGGGGATCCGGTAATCGAGTCGCGTGCGGCCGCGCGCATCCGACTCCATGTGCGTGAGCTCGCCGCGGCGCTGCCCGAGGGCCTCCATCACCGCCCCTTGGTGCGCATCCTCGACGTCCACCGTGAGCTGCTCGAAGGGCTCCAGACGCTCGCCGTTGCGCTCTTGCAGCACGACTCGCGGGCGCGACACCGCAAGCTCGTAGCCCTCGCGTCGCATGTTCTCGATCAGGATGGTGAGGTGCAGCTCGCCGCGGCCGTAGACGGTGAATACGTCGCTGTCCGCGGTGTCCTCGACGCGCAGCGCAACGTTCGTCATCAGCTCCCGCGCCAGGCGCTCGCGCACGTTGCGGCTCGTGACGTACTTGCCCTCGCGGCCCGCGAGCGGGGACGTGTTGACCTGGAACTGCATCGAAAGCGTTGGCTCGTCCACCGCGATCAGCGGCAGCGCCTCGGGCGCGTCGACGGCCGCGAGCGTAGTGCCGATCTGCAGCTCGTCGATCCCGGTGACGAGCACGATGTCGCCGGCCGCGGCATCGTCGACCGGCCGGCGCTCGAGGCCGGCGAAGCCAAGTACCTGCCCTACCCGTGCGCGGACCGGTGCCTGCTTACCGTGAAGAACGAGCACCTCCTGCCCCGGAACGATCCCCCCGCGGCGAATGCGCCCGATACCGAGTCGGCCCACGTAGCTCGAGTAGTCGAGCGCACTGATCTGGAGCTGCAGCGGCGCCTCCGCGTCTGCCGCAGGCGCTGGCACGTAGGCAAGGATTGCGTCGAATAGCGGCCGAAGGTCGCCCTGGTGGCCCGCCGCGAGCGCGGGCGCCGGGATCGACTCGACGGCGGTCACAGCCCAGCCGTGTAAGGCGGAGGCGTACACGACCGGGAAATCGAGCTGCCGCTCGCTCGCGCCCAGCTTGTCGAAAAGCTCGAAGGTCTGGTTGACGACCCACTCGGGGCGCGCTCCGGGTCGATCGACTTTGTTGACGACCACGATCAGCTGCAGGCCGAGCGCGAGCGCCTTGCGCGTCACGAACCGCGTCTGCGGCATCGGTCCGTCGACCGCGTCGACCAGCAGAAGCGCGCCATCGACCATCGACAGCACGCGCTCCACCTCTCCGCCGAAGTCGGCGTGTCCGGGCGTATCGACGATGTTGATGTGGGTCTGGCCGTACTCGAGCGCGCAATTCTTGGCGAAGATCGTGATGCCGCGCTCGCGCTCGAGCTCGTTGCTGTCGAGGACCCTCTCCGCCACGTGCTGATGGGCGGCGAAAGTGCCGGCCTGGGCGAGCAGCTTGTCGACCAGGGTCGTCTTGCCGTGGTCGACGTGGGCGATGATCGCGATGTTGCGAAGCTCTCGGGAACCCATGCTGCGTCGCGAAAGGAAAACAGGCGATTTTATCAGTTTCGATGCGTCGAAGCGAAAAAAATTTGCATAATCCGATATTTACGTATATGATGCGGGGCACTCGGCGGCCGTTCCGGTCACCGCCGATCCCCCGGGTGGCAACAGCACGCCGCCCGCCTAGTGCAGTTTGCGTCGCCGCCTGGACCGGAGCTCGGCAACGAGTGGGCCGCGCCCAGGAGCCTTCTTGATGAGTAGTCCCTTGAGCTTTGACGAGCTCGGCTTGCGCCCGGAGTTGCTCCGTGCGGTTGCCGAGGCCGGTTACACCACGCCGACGCCGATCCAGGTGCAGGCCATCCCATTGAT
This sequence comes from Casimicrobiaceae bacterium, assembly GCA_035499135.1. GTDB lineage: Bacteria > Pseudomonadota > Gammaproteobacteria > Burkholderiales > Casimicrobiaceae > PALSA-1003. The sequence continues at coordinate 24,608 of DATJZM010000111.1, forward strand.
CCTCGCCGGCAAGGACGTGATGGGCGGCGCCCAGACCGGCACCGGCAAGACAGCGGGATTCGCCCTGCCGATTCTGCACAAGCTCGCCCCCACCGCCAACACGAGCTCATCTCCCGCGCGCCATCCCGTGCGTGCGCTGATCCTCACTCCGACCCGCGAGCTGGCGATCCAGGTTGAGGAGTCGATCCGGACCTACGGCAAGCACACCGGGCTGCGCTCCACCGTCGTCTATGGCGGCGTGGACATCAAGCAGCAGCTGCCAATCGTTCGTGGCGGCGTCGAGATACTGGTGGCGACTCCGGGCCGGCTGCTCGACCACGTCGAACAGAAGTCCCTTTATCTCGGCCAGGTCGAGATCTTCGTTCTCGACGAGGCGGACCGGATGCTCGACATGGGGTTCATCCCCGACATCAAGCGCATCATGGCCCTGCTCCCGGCGACGGCACGGCGCCAGAATTTGCTGTTCTCGGCCACGTTTTCCGACGAGATCAAGAGGCTCGCCGACGCGCTCCTGAACGAGCCGCAGCTCATCGAGGTCGCGCGGCGCAACACGACGGCGGAAACCGTCGTGCAGAGCGTCTACAAGGTCGCCGCCGATCAGAAGCGTGCTCTGCTCAAGCACATCGTGACCTCGCGCGACCTCTGGCAGGTGCTCTGCTTCGTGCGCACCAAGCACGGCGCGTCACGGCTCGCCCGGCAGCTGGAAAAGGACGGTCTGCAGACGACCGCGATCCACGGCGACAAGAGCCAGGCGGCGCGCCTCGAGGCGCTCGACGAGTTCAAGGGTGCCAAAGTACAGGTGATGGTCGCGACCGACGTCGCCGCACGCGGGCTCGACATCGACGACCTGCCGCTGGTAGTGAACTATGAGATCCCGCATGTTCCCGAGGATTACATCCATCGCATCGGCCGCACCGGCCGCGCCGGGCTGACGGGCGAGGCAGTTTCGTTCTGCGCGCCCGAGGAAGACAAACTGTTCGTCGAGATCGAGCGGATGTTGAAGCGCAAGATTCCCGTGGCCATCGCGCCGACTTTCAGCATCGAACGCCGCGGGACGCGCGAGGCGCGTGGGCCGCGGTCAACGGCACCCACCCGGAGCCACACTGTACGCCCCGTGCCGCGCGGCGCACCTCCCGACGCGGTGGATCGCAACCCGGATCAACCACTCCCGGCAGCGGCTCCGCGGGGCCCCCAGGCGCCTTCTGCGCTGGTCAGGCCGACCGCCACTCAGAGTTGGCACAGGAAGTCCAAGCCACTCCCGGCGCTGCTGATGAAGCGCCGCGTTCCCGAGTCGGAGAGCGCGTAAGTCGCGGCCTCCGCGAAGCCGGAGACCGCCGAATCCCTTGGGCCAGCAATTCCGCGACGCGCTCTAAGCGCGCGCCTACCCCACTTGCTCGAGTTCCGGTCCTCTAGCACCGCAGCGAGGCCGGCGCGACTGCGCGATCTGCGCGCTGCGAGGATAGCCCGCGCCCCAGTTGGCCCGGCGCCTGACGTCGTCGACGACGATGACCCGCCGGTGCGTCACGCTCGCGCCAAGCGGCTTCAACCGGACAAGCGTCCGAGCTGCGGCCTCAGTGCCTCCAGCGTCGCGTGGAAACCGGCAAGGCGCTCGCGCTCCTGCGCCACGATCTGTGCCGGCGCGCGCTTCACGAAGGAGTCGTTGGCGAGCTTCGACTGGAGCTTCGCAACTTCGTTTTCGATGCGCGCGATCTCCTTCGCGATGCGCTCGCGCTCGGCGCCGCGGTCGACCTCCACGTGGAGCATGAGCTTGGATGCGCCTGCAACGACGACGGGCGCGTCACTGCTGGGTAGCTCGTCTTCGATCCTCACTTCGGAGAGCTTGGCGAGCGCAAGCATGTAGACGTTCGTCGTCGATAGACTTGCCCGCTCTTCTGCGTTGCCCGGCGCCGCCCATAACGGCACGCGCTGTGCGGGCGATAGCTTCATCTCGCCGCGCAGCGCCCGCGCGGCCAGAACTCGCTCTTTGAGGCGCGCGATCTCGATCTCGGCCGGCCGATCGATCTTGTCGGGCCGCGGCTGAGGATATGGCTGCACCGAAATCGAGATTCCCTGGCGTCCTGCAAGCGGCGCGACGACCTGCCACAGCTCCTCGGTGATGAATGGAATGAACGGATGAGCGAGCCGTAGCACCGTCTCCAGGACGCGCACCAACGTGCGGCGCGTTGCGCGCTGCTGCGCTTCGCCCCCTTCCCCGAGCTGCACCTTTGCGAGCTCGACGTACCAGTCGCAATACTCGTCCCATATGAACTCGTACACGGCCCGCGCCGCGAGATCGAAGCGGTAGCCCTCCAGCCGCTCGCCGACCGCAGCTTCGGTCTCCTGCAGGCGGCTCGCGATCCAGCGGTCGGCAAGCGAGAGCTCGAGGGGCTTCGTCTCGTCGAGGCCCACGTCCTTGCCCTCGACGTTCATAAGCACGAACCGCGCCGCGTTCCACAGCTTGTTGCAGAAGTTGCGATACCCCGCACAGCGCGCAAGATCGAAGTCCAGCGTGCGGCCGAAGGTGGCGAGGCTCGCGAAGGTGAAGCGCACGGCGTCCGCACCGAAGGCCGGGATGCCCTGCGGAAACTGCCGGCGTGTCCGCTTCTCGATCGCCTCGCGCTGCTTGGGCAGCAGGAGCCCCGATGTCTGCTTCGCGACCAGCGTCTCCAGATCGGTGCCGTCGATCAGGTCGAGCGGGTCGATGATGTTGCCCTTAGACTTCGACATCTTCTGCCCGTCCTCGTCGCGCACGATGGCGTTGATGTAGACATCGCGAAACGGGACCTTTCCGGTGAAGTAGGTCGTCGTCATGATCATGCGCACGACCCAGAAGAAGATGATGTCGAAACCCGTGATGAGAACCGAGGAGGGCAGGAACGTCCGCAACTCGCGCGTCTTCTCGGGCCAGCCGAGTGTCGAGTGGCACCAGAGCGCGGACGAGAACCACGTGTCGAGCACATCCTCGTCCTGCCTGAGTGCGCTCGCGGGCTTGCCCGTCTGCTTCACCGCGTCTACGGCGTTGCGCGCGACGTAGACGTTGCCGGCCTCGTCGTACCAGGCGGGGATGCGATGGCCCCACCAGAGCTGGCGCGAGATGCACCAGTCACGCACGTTCTCGAGCCAGTGGTTGTAGGTGGATGTCCAGTGCTCCGGCACGAAGCCGATCTTGACGGGCACGCCGGTCTCCGGATCGGGGAGGCTCGCATTGACGGCCGTGAGGCAGACCTCCTGGAGCGACTTGCCTGGAAAGTACGGATGGCCCGCAGGCGCCGGCTTGCTCATAGCGAGGAACCACTGGTCGGTCAGCATCGGCTCGACGACTTCACCGGTGCGCCCGCAGCGCGGGACGATCATGCGGTGGGGCTTTTCCCCCGCGACGCGCCCCGCGGCGCGCAAGTCCCCGAGCACGGCTTTGCGCGCCTCGTAGCGATCCAGACCGCGGTACTTCTCCGGCGCGTCGTCGTTGATCTTCGCTTGCAGTGTGAAGATCGTCAGGGGCGCAAGCCGGTGCCGCTGCGCGAGCTCGTAGTCGTTGAAGTCGTGCGCAGGCGTGATCTTCACCGCGCCCGTGCCGAACGCCTTGTCGACGTAGGCATCCGCGATCACCGGGATGCGCCGTCCCGTGAGCGGCAGATCGACCTCCTTGCCGACGAGGCTTCGGTAGCGCTCGTCTTCCGGATTGACGGCAACCGCCACGTCGCCGAGCATCGTCTCGGGGCGCGTCGTCGCCACGGCGATGTGGCCGCCGCCGTCCGCCAGCGGGTAACTGATCTCCCACAGCGTGCCGGTTTCCTCCTCGCTCTCGACCTCGAGATCTGAGACCGCGGTCTGCAGCAGCGGGTCCCAGTTGACGAGCCGCTTGCCGCGGTAGATGAGGCCATCCTCGTAGAGGCGGACGAAGGTCTCGACGACGGCGTTGGACAACCCTTCGTCCATCGTGAAGCGCTCGCGTGACCAGTCGCCCGAGGCGCCGAGGCGTCGCATCTGGTTGGTGATCGTCGATCCCGATTCGCGCTTCCACGCCCAGACGCGTTCGATGAACCGGTCGCGGCCCAGTTCGGTGCGGCTCTTCCCCTCGGCGCGAAGCTGATTCTCGACCACGATCTGCGTGGCGATTCCGGCATGGTCGGTGCCGATCTGCCACAGCGTGTTGTCGCCGCGCATGCGCCGCCAGCGGATCAGAACGTCCATCAGCGTCTGCTGGAACGCGTGCCCCATGTGCAGCGTGCCGGTGACATTCGGTGGCGGAAGCTGAATGCAGTACGCCGATGCGCCGTCCCGCCACGAGGGCTTGAACAGCCCGTGTGTCTCCCAGAACGGATACCACCTTTGCTCGATCGCCCGCGGCTCGAATGTCTTGGCGAGTTGCATGAATCGGCCCGATGACCGCGTGCTTCACGCGAAGCGCGAATTATAGCGGAGCGAGCGCACGCGCTTTGAGCGCGACGCGCCGGCGACGAGGAGCGCGCCGCCGAGGCGCAGGTGGACTACTTCGACGACGCGACTGCTTCCGCGTCGGTGAGGCGGTAGAGCACCCCGGCCGGATCGTCCTTGAGGACGGCGAACCTGCCGGCAACTACGATCGGCTCGAAGCCGTACGACAACGGCTTCTTCGCCTGGACTTCGACCAGCGCATCCGGACCGGCCGGCAGGCAGAACGGGCAATGGGGCGGCACGGCGGAAAGCAGAAAATGCTTCTGCCCGTTGCCCAAGTCGAGCGGGATGATGAAGCCGTAGAGCCGCACATCCTTCCGGTCGAGCTCGAGGATGTCCTTCGAGAACTGCGGCACCATCTTGTTGCCCTGCTTGACCGGCTCGACCTGAGCCAGCGTGCGCCAGGAAACCACGCCCTGCATTTCGGGTAGCAGCGTCGCCGAGTAGTTCAAAGCGCTCGGCAGCCCGGCCGCGGGTATGCCACTGTCGAACGCAGCGGCCGGCACGGTCGCGGCCAACAGCGCGGTGCAAACAAGAACGAGCGAGGAACGATTCATCGTGTCGACAGTCGGGGATTGGTGGCGGCAGCGTCGAGGTTAATGCGCACCTCCCTTGCGCGACAAGTATACCGCGCGCACTCGCGTGCGCAAGAAGCGGGCCGGGTGGATTGCCGATAGATGAGACACGACTTCATGCGCAACGCCTTTATCGCGGGCGGCGACGTCGGCGTGGGGATCATTCTGTCCCTCGCCCTAGGTCTCGGCGTGCTCCTTCTCTATCTCTACACCGGCCACGCCGTCCAGGTTACGGCGATTCTCTTCGGCAACGTGCTCGGGGTCGGTCAACCCGCGCCGGCGTCGCTGGTCGGGCTGAGCTTGGCGAGCCTGTGCGCGCTCGCAGTGCTCTCGCGTCCGCTTCTCTTCGCTTCGCTCGCACCGGAGTTCGCGCAAGCGAAGGGCGTGTCTCTGCGTCTGGTCTCGGTCCTGTTCCTTGCCGTGGTGGCCGTCGCGGTCGCCGAAGCCGCGCAAGTCGTGGGCGTGTTGCTCGTGTTCGCGCTGATGATCGGACCGGCGGACGCATCGGCGAGGCTCACGATGCATGTGGGTCGAGTCGTCGGGCTGGCCGTGCTGCTCGCCCTGTGCGAAACGTGGGCCGGCATCGCGCTGGCGTACGCGACCGACTGGCCGGCGACCTTCTGGATCGTCTCCGTTAGCTGCGCGATCTACTTCGCTGCCGCGCCGGCGAGAGCACTACGGTCGCAGCGCATCCCGGCGGCGGAACACTAGAGATCGCGACCGACGGCGCGCGCTACGCCGCGGAGCTGCGTCATCAGCTTCGAAAACTCCTCGGGAGTCAGCGCCTGATCGGCGTCGCACAGCGCCTCGCAGGGGTTCGGATGAACCTCGATCAGCAATCCGTCGGCACCCGCGGCAACCGCTGCGCAGGAGAGCGCAGGCACGAGCCAGGCCTTGCCGCCCGCGTGCGACGGATCGACGATCACCGGAAAGTGCGTCTCGCGCTTGAGCACGGGGACCGCCGTGAGGTCGAGCACGTTGCGATACGCGGTCTCGAAGGTGCGGATGCCGCGCTCGCAGAAGATGATGTTGTGGTTGCCACCCACGGCGATGTACTCCGCCGCCATCAGCCACTCGTTGAGCGTGGCCGACATCCCCCGCTTCAGGATCACCGGCTTGCTGGTGCGGCCGACTTCTTTGAGCAGATCGAAGTTCTGCATGTTGCGGGTGCCGATCTGGATCACGTCCACGTCGTGCTCGAGGAACGTCTCGAGCATGCGCGCGTCCATGAGCTCGGTCACGATCGGCAGGCCCTGCCCTTCGGCGGCGGTGCGCAGCAGCTCCAACCCATCCACCCCCATGCCTTGGAACGTGTAGGGGCTCGTGCGCGGCTTGAAGGCGCCGCCGCGCATGAGGCGTGCTCCCGCTGTCTTCACGCCCGCCGCCGCCGCGGCCATCTGAGGCGCGGTCTCGACCGAGCACGGGCCGGCGATCACCTGCACCGTGTCGCCCCCGATCGGCACGCCGCCTGCATCGATCACCGTGTTCGCCTTGTGCCACTCGCGGGCCACGATCTTGTACTGCTTCACGATATGCATCGACTTCTCGACGCCGGGCATCGGGTCGAACATCTCGGGCTCGAGCTTGCGCTCGTCGCCGACCGCGCCGATCAGGGTGCGCTCGGTGCCGCGCGAGATGTGAACCTGCAGACCGTGGGCCAGGATCTTGGCCTCGACCGCTTGGATCGCCGTTTCGTCGGCGTCAGGTTGCATGACGATGATCATGGTCGATTCTCCAAAAAAATCGGGCGGCCCCTTGGCCGCCCGACGATTTGAAATCTGTTGCTTGCGTTATCGGTACGCGCGGCCCTGGGCTCTCGTCTCATAGAAAAACGCGTACCAGCCGTAGCTCGCCGGCCGGCGCGAAGCGCTATGCGTACCTATTGTGCGCAGTCTCATGCGAGACAGTGTAGCACGCCTTGACACGGGTCAGCGCTGCTGCTCACGCCATTGCGCGATCTCGCGCTCGATCGCTTCGGCGACATAGCTCCGCACCAGCTTCCCGACGTGGTCGTTGATGGCGCTCACGAGCTCGCTGCTCGCCCGCGCAACGATGGGCTGCAGGTGGACCGCGAGCTGTGCCTTGAGCCCGGTGTCCGTAAAGAGATCGATGCGCTGCAGAACCTGCATCGATATCTGATCGGCGAGCGCCCGCCAGCGCTCCTCGTCAGCGGGCGGGCCCTCGCTGCGTACCACCGTTCCCGCCGGGGGCTCCTCGGGCATCGAGCGCGCCGGTGGCGGCGTCGCCGCGGAGCCGGCGGCGCGCCAGGTGCGCGTGATCGTGGGATCGCGCTCGTCGGCCGGCATCGGCATGATCGAATCCGGCGCGGCGTGCGTGCGCAACGTGACCGGCGGCACGACGGCCACCGTGTCCGGGGCCGGGCCGGTGATGCTGTGCAGTGCCGGGTCGATGGTGTCGGGGCCGAGCCAGAGCGAAGGCTCGCCGCGTTCGCTTTCCTCCGGCAACGCCTCGAGGTCGTGCTCTTCCACCGCATCGGTCAGTACCGGCGGCTCGACCGGGGCCGGAATCGGCCTCGCCGGCTCGGCGCGCGCCTCTTCGCGTCGCTTTTCCGGCGCGGCGGCGCCCGCTGCAGCCTGCTCGCTCCAGGCAGCGCCCGCGCGCTCGCGCGTGGCGGGGCCGCGCACGGCGGCCGACTCGACGACATCCGTAAGAACCGGGATGCTGGTTTCGGCCGCAGCGCGATTGCGGCGCATCAGCGCGTCTGCCTGCTCGAGCAGTTCGCGCGCGGTGGGCATCAGAGCTCCGCCAGGCTGTGCGTGCGCAGCTCGTATCCGCGCTCGCGATAGAAGCGGTAGCGTTCGCGTCCCGCAGCCGCGTCCGTCTCGTCCGTGCTCACGACCTCGGCGAGGCGCTCGAAGCGCGAGAAGAAGCTCGGCGGCTCGGCTCGCAGGTTGATAAGGACCGCCGCCGGTCCAGGGTGATCTTCGCAATGGTCGACCCAGATGGGCGTCTGCGCGGCAAGCGCGGCGTCGATCCGGCAATGCGGCAGGAAGGCCGTCGGCGGCCTGAGCCAGAGGCGTCGGTCGAGCGCCTCAGTCATCGCCGCATCGGGAGTCAAGACCCTGACCCGGCCGTGCTGCGCGAAAGCCTTCGCCACCAGCCTGGCCGCAACCTCCAGGCGGTCCGCAACATGGGTGTAGAAGTCGATTAGCGTCATGGCCGGTCGAGTCGCGCTGTCAGATTACGCCGTTGCGGTCTCCTGGGACAGGACCCAGGTAGCCAGCAGCGGTACGGGCCGCCCGGTTGCCCCCTTTTCCTTCCCTTCCTTGTACGCTACCCCGGCTATATCGAGATGCGCCCAATCGTACTTCTTGGTGAATTTCGACAAGAAGCACGCGGCCGTGATGCTCCCCCCGGCTCGGTCGGCGACATTCGCGAAGTCGGCGAAGTTGCTGTTCAGGCCCTCGTGGTATTCCTCCCACAGCGGCATCTGCCAGGCGCGGTCGAACGCCTCTTCGCCCGCGTTGATCAAGGCGCGCGCCAAGGGATCGCTGTTGCTGAACACGCCGCAGGCGATATGACCGAGCGCGATCACCATCGAGCCGGTGAGCGTTGCGATGTCGACCACGGCCGCCGGCTCGTAGCGCTCAGCGTAGGTCAATGCATCGCACAGAATGAGGCGCCCCTCCGCGTCGGTGTTGAGCACTTCGACCGTCTGCCCCGACATGCTGCGCACGATGTCGCCCGGCTTGGTCGCGCGGCCACTGGGCATGTTCTCGCAGGCTGCGATCAATCCGACCAGGTTCACTTTCGCCTTCAGCTCGGCCACTGTGCGGAAGGTGCCGAGCACGCTCGCCGCGCCGCACATGTCGAATTTCATGTGGTCCATGTCGTGAGCGGGTTTGAGCGAGATGCCGCCGGAGTCGAACGTGATGCCCTTGCCCACCAGCACGAACGGCTTCTGCTTCTTGCCGGCGCCGTTGTACTCGAGGACGATGAACCGTGGAGCTTGCTCGCTGCCGTTGGTGACCGACAGGAACGAGCCCATCTTGAGCTCCTCGAGCTGGGGCCGCTCCAGCACTTGGCAGCCGAACTCGAACTCCCTCGCCAGCGTCTGCGCGCGCTCGGCAAGATAGGCAGGGGTGCACATGTTGCCGGGGAGGTTGCCGAGATCGCGCGCGAGGTCCATGCCGCGGGCTATGGCGATACCCCGGGCCGCCGCCGCCTCGCCGGCGGCGAGGTCGCTGCGCTGTGGCACGGAAAGCGTGAGCTTTCGCAGCGGCCGGCGCACTTCCGCCGGCTGGCTCTTCAGCTCGTCGAAGCGATACACCGCCTCCATCGCGACCACCACCGCATGCTCTACCCGCCAGGCGACTTCGCGCCGCTTGACCTTCTCCTCGGTAAGGTAGATCACGGCCTCGTAGGAGCCGGTCTCGTTGAGGAGCCGGACCGCCGCGCGCATGGCGCTGCGAAATTCGCGCTCGCGGAAGTCGCGCTCCTTGCCCAGGCCAACGAGCAGCACGCGGTCGGCGAGCGTGCCACGGACGTTGTGCAGCAGGAGCGTGCTGCCGAGCTTTCCCTCCATGTCGCCGCGGCGGATGATCTCGCTCACGTACCCGCCAGAAGCGCGGTCGACGAGCTCGGCGGAAAGACTCGGTTTGCGGTTATCGAAAACGCCTACAACGACGCAGGCGCTGCGCTGTTTCTCTGGACTGCCGCTTTTTATGGTAAATTCCATCGCCGCTACCCCGTGCGGTGTCGAAGCGTTATTGTGACCTTTGGGCCATGTAAATGCCATTATTGGCAAAACAGCCCGAAAAAGTCAAAATTTTTACACCGTCATGGTATTTCGCCGCAGCCTGGTCCGTGAACTGAGCATCACCGCGGTCGGGCTGTTCCTGATCCTCCTTGGCATACTCTTCACCAACCTGATGTTGCGGTTGCTGGCCCGTGCGGCCGGCGGAACTGTCGCTCCGGAGGGCATCTTGGCCCTTCTCGGGTTCAACGCCCTGTTCTACTTCAACATCCTGTTCTCGGTCGCCTTGTTCGTGACTGTGCTTCTCACGCTCTCGCGCTGGTACCGCGACAGCGAGATGATCGTCTGGTTTACCTCCGGGCAGGGGCTCACTTCCTGGCTCAAACCCATCCTTCTTTTCGCCACCCCGTTCCTGGTGGCGGTCCTGGTGCTGTCGTTCTGGTTGTCGCCATGGGCCGAGCAGCGTCGCCTCGAGTACGAGCGCCAGCTCGAATCGCGCGACGAGGTTTCGTTGCTGGCGCCCGGCCTCTTCAAGGAGTTCCGGCACGCGCGGCTGGTGGTCTTCATCGAGAGCCTCAACAGCTTCGACAACACGATACGCAACGTCTTCCTTCACTCGATCGATGGCGGCAAGGACGTCACCACCGTCGCGCGCTCCGGCTACCTCGAGGACGCGCCGAACGGCGACCGCTTCATCGTGCTCCAGGACGGGCGCCGCTACGAGGGACAGCCGGGTAGCGCGGAGTTCCGCAGCGTCGAGTTCGAGCGCTTCGGGCGGCGCATCGAGTCGGCCGAGGTCCGCGCGCCCCCGCTGTCGTTGAAGGCGCTGCCCACGACGCTCCTGCTCGCGAGCAACGGCGCGCCGGAGCGTGCGGAGCTCTTCTGGCGCATCTCGGTGCCGATCAGCGCCTTCCTGCTCGTGCTGCTGGCGATCCCGCTGTCCTACGTCAACCCCCGCATGGGGCGCTCCTTCAACCTCATCACCGCCGCGTTCGTCTACACGGTGTACAACAACTGCGTCAACATCGTGCAGAGCGTCATCGCGCAGGGACGCATGTCGATGCTCGCAGGGCTGCTGATCATCCACAGTATCGCGGCGCTCGTCGTGTTCCTGCTCTTCTGGAATCGGTTGACGATCGGCGGCCTCTTCCGCCGCAGCCTGGCCCACGGATGAAGACGCTCAGCCGCTACATCGGTCGCGAAGTGCTCTTCGCCACGATGCTCATCTTCATCGCGCTGCTGCTGCTATTCGCGTTCTTCGACCTGATCCACGAGCTTGGCAACGTCGGCAAGGATGGCTATCCGCTCGGCCGGGCGCTGTTGTTCGTCGGGCTGAGCATCCCCGGTCACATCTACGAGCTCATTCCCACGGCGGCGCTCATCGGGACTCTGTTCGCGATGTCACAGCTGGTCGCCAATTCAGAATACACGGTGATGCGCGCCTCGGGCGGCTCGCTTACGCAGATCACGCTCGCTATCGTCCGCGTCGGCATCCCGCTCGCCATCGCCACCTTCCTCGCCGGCGAGTTCATCGCTCCGCCCGCAGAGCGGCTCGCCCAGCAGGTACGTCTGCAGACCCGGGGCCAGCTCGATAGCTTCGTCGCGCAGCAGTTCGAATCTGGTTTCTGGTTCAAGCAGGACCAGACCTTCGTCAACATCAAGAGCGTGCTCGCCGACATGACGCTGCTCGGCGTGCGAATCTACGAGTTCGATCGCGACCTGCGGCTGAAAGTGCTGCGTGTGGCCGATTCGGGCAGCTTCGTGAGCGACGGGCTGTGGCAGCTCAAGAACGTCAGCAGCACGTCGCTCGACAGCGACGGCGCGCACGTCACGCGAGCGGATGAATACGACTGGCGTAGCGTGCTCAAGCCCTCGATCCTGACGGTCTACCAGGTGCCGCCGGAGAAGCTCGAGTTGCCGACGCTCTACGACAACATCAGGGTCCTAGGCGGCAACCAGCAGAAGACCTCGCGGTTCGAGATCGCCCTGTGGAACAAGCTTTTCTACCCGGCGGCGGTCCTGGTGATGATGGTGCTTGCGCTGCCTTTCGCGTACTTCCAGCGCCGCGCGGGCGGCGTGGGTTTCCGCGTCTTCGCGGGGACGATCCTGGGGCTGCTCTTTTTCCTGCTCGTTCGGGTGTTCGCGCACCTCGGCGTGATCAACGACTGGCCACCGCTGTTTTCCGCGGCGTTTCCGATCTTCGCCTTCGTGGCGATCGCGGCGACGATGCTGTGGTGGCTCGAGCGCAGGTAGACCCGCGCCGGGCGCTCGCCCGCGCCGTGGCGAGCGGTCAGGAGCTGCTGACGACGCTGACGACGGTCTTGCCTGCGGCGCCGGTGACCTTGAACTGCACCTGACCATCGACCAGCGCGTAGAGCGTGTGGTCCTTGCCGATGCCGACATTCACCCCGGGATGAACGCGCGTGCCGCGCTGGCGCACGATGATCGCTCCGGCGGTAACCGCCTCGCCACCGTAGGCTTTTACGCCGAGGCGCTTGGATTGCGAATCGCGGCCGTTGCGTGAGCTGCCGCCTGCCTTCTTGTGTGCCATCTGGATTACCTCACCTGCAGACCTATCCCTCGATGCCTTCGATCTTGAGCTCGGTGAAGCCCTGTCGGTGGCCCTGGTGCCGGCGGTAGTTCTTGCGCCGACGCATCTTGAAGATCTCGACCTTGGGTCCGCGACCGTGCGCCAACACGGTCGCCTGCACCTTCGCACCGCTGACCGTCGGCTGGCCGAGGCGCACGTTGTCGCCGTCGCCGACCATGAGGACTTGGTCGAGCGTCACCTTCGCTCCGACTTCGGCTGCGAGTTGTTCTACCTTGAGCTTTTCGCCAGGGGCGACTTTGTATTGCTTGCCCCCGGTCCTGATGACGGCATACATGACGGCTCCGGCGTTCGACCCGAAAAAAGGTCATTATTTTAGGGCGTTAGGGACATCGTGTCAAAGCCAGTCGCCGCTTCGACCCGGCCGCCGGCCGCTCAGTTAGAATACGCGCCGACCTCGGTCCGGGCAGTCGCGCAAGCGCAACCGATCCGGCCTGGGTCGACCCCTCGCATCCTGCTCTGCCCGTGACCGTTCCGTTGCTCGAGTCCGCTCTGCGCGAGGACATGCGCGCAGTGGACGGCGTGCTCCGCGAGAGCCTGTCGTCCGATGTCGCCCTTATCCGCACGGTCGCCGAGTACATCATCCGCGGCGGCGGCAAGCGGTTGCGCCCGGCGCTGCTGCTGCTCGCGGCCGAGGCGTGCGGGTATCGCGGCGAGCACCGGTACACGCTGGCCGCAGTCGTGGAAATGATCCACACCGCGACGCTCCTGCACGACGACGTCGTCGACGAATCCGCTCTGCGCCGTGGGCACGCGACCGCCAACGCGACTTTCGGCAACGCGGCGAGCGTGCTGGTCGGCGATTTCCTCTACTCGCGCTCGTTTCAGCTCATGGTGACGGCCGACAGCATGCGCGTACTGCGCATACTCTCGGACGCCACCAACGTCATCGCCGAGGGCGAGGTCTTGCAGCTGATGAACTCGGGCAATCCGGACGTCGACGAAAAGAACTATCTGGACGTGGTCCGGCGCAAGACCGCGAAGCTGTTCGAGGCCGCTGCTCAACTCGGTGCCGTGCTCGCCGGTGCCGACGCGGCCGCTGAAGACGCGCTCGCGCGCTACGGCATGCACCTCGGCACGGCCTTCCAGTTGATCGACGATGTCCTCGACTACTCGGGCGATCTCGCGGAGATCGGCAAGAACCTGGGCGACGATCTCGCCGAGGGCAAACCGACGCTCCCGCTGATTCGGGCCCTGCAGGTGGGTTCGGAAGCGGACATCGCACTGATCCGCGGCGCGTTGAACGGCTCCGGAGCGAAGGACTTCGCAGCGATTCTCGCCGCAGTGGAGCGGTCCGACGCGCTCGGCTACGCGCGGCGTCACGCCGAGGCGGACAGCGCCGCTGCTGCGCGCTGTCTCGACGCGCTTCCGGACTCTGCGGCCAGGCGGACTCTGCTAGAATTATCGGCTTTCGCAGTGACACGCACGTTCTGAATCTGCGAAATGTCGGGGTGTAGCTTAGCCTGGTAGAGCGCTACGTTCGGGACGTAGAGGTCGCTGGTTCAAATCCAGTCACCCCGACCATCCACTCAGTCCCGTGGCCGCGATGAGGTCGGCCGCTGTGGTGGATACGCGTCGCGTCGTCGATGCGGCTCTGCCTACGCGGCGAGCAGCGGCCCGCCGACCAGCGACTCGAGACTTCCCGCTTCGACGAGTGCCTTCGCGCGCGCGAGGTCCGGCGCGAACGCGCGATCCCGATCCCAGAACGCCACGACCGAGCGGATCGAGCGCAGCGCTCTCTGCAGCTTGGACGACGTCGCTAGCGGCGCGCGCAGCTCGACGCCCTGCGCCGCAGCGAGCAGCTCGATGGCGACGATGGTCGCGGTGTTCGCCGACATCGACAGCAACCGCAGCGCGGCGTTGGTCGCCATGCTCACGTGATCTTCCTGGTTAGCCGAGGTCGGCAGCGAATCGACGCTGCGCGGCACCGCGAGCGCCTTGTTCTCGGATGCCAGAGCCGCCGCGGTCACCTGCGCGATCATGAAGCCCGAGTTGACGCCGCCCTCGCGAACGAGAAACGGTGGCAACCCCGAGAGGTTTGCGTCCATCATCAGCGCGATCCTGCGCTCGGAGAGCGCGCCAATCTCGGCGATGGCGAGCGCAATGCCGTCGGCGGCGAGCGCGACGGGCTCGGCATGGAAGTTGCCGCCCGAGAGCACGGCGACGTCGTCCGCCCCCTCGGCGAACACCAGCGGATTGTCCGACACTGCATTCGCTTCGATGAGCAGAACTTCGGCTGCGCGGCGAAGCTGGTCGAGGCACGCGCCCATGACTTGCGGCTGGCAGCGCAGGCTGTAGGGATCCTGCACACGGGGGCAGTCGAGGTGGGAGGCGCGGATCTCGCTGTCGGTGAGAAGCTCGCGGTAGATGCGCGCCGCGTCCTGCTGGCCGCGATGCCCGCGCACGCTCTGGATGCGCGCGTCGAAGGGAGTGTCGCTGCCGAGACAGGCATCGACCGCGAGCGCGCCGGCGACGAAGGCCGCGGCCATGGCCCGCTCCGCGGCGAAGAGCGCCGCGAGCGCGAGGGCCGTGGATACCTGCGTGCCGTTGAGCAGCGCAAGTCCTTCCTTCGGCCCCAGGCGCAGCGGAGCGAGGTTCGCCCGGCGCAGAGCTTCCGTCGCGGGCATCGTGACGCCGTGAAAGCGCGCTTCGCCCTCACCGATGAGCACACCCCCGAGGTGCGCGAGCGGCGCGAGATCGCCCGAAGCGCCGACCGAGCCCTGGCTAGGGATGCACGGCATTACGCCCGCATTGATCAGGCCGAGCAGCACTTCGACGATCTCGAAGCGAACGCCCGAGTGCCCGCGCGCCAGCGAAGCGACCTTGAGCACGAGCGCGAGGCGCACGACAGGATCCTCGAGCATCGCGCCGGTGCCCGCTGAATGCGAGAGCACCAGAGCGCGCTGCAGCTCGGCCAGGCGCTCCCCGTCGATGTGCGTGCGCGCGAGCAGGCCGAAGCCGGTGTTGACGCCGTAGACGATGCGGCCTTCGGCGATCACGCGCGCGATGCCTCGCGCCGCGGCGTCGATGCGCGGACGCGCGTCCGCGTCGAGCGCGACCCGAACCGGGCGCGACCACAACTCGCGCAGCGCGCCGAGTGTCAATGCTCCGGGAAGGAGATCGAGAACGGTCACGCGGCGATTGTGCCAGATTCAGCGGTGCGGTCTTCCGGCCGCCGTGCATCGCCTCACCGGCGAGTCACCGGGAAATCTCCCAGTCCGCGCCGCGCTCCCTGTCGTCGCCGAGCCGGTCGAAGGCGAAATACTTCGCGCCCTGTTTGAACACGTGGCGACACCAGTCTTCGCGCAGACGGATCCACTGGATCGTCACGCAGTACGTGCCCTGCTCCGCGTCGATGCGCCACGTGCCCTGCCCGGTCCCTCCGTCGTACTGGCCGCCCATCATCAGTCCGAAGCCGTCGGAGGACGCGACGAAGCTGCCACTCGCGTGATTGGTCCAGCGCCGGGTGCTACCGGTGACGGTACGCTGGACGATCCTAGCGTCGGGAAGCAGTGCCACGAGCTCGGCCGCGCTGAGCAGGACCGCGTTCCTCGCCTTGATCTCGCCCAGCGTCGCGACCTCCGCCAGGGCGGACGGAAGGAAGGCGAGCGAGGCCGCAAAGGCGAGCAAGCGCAGCATGGCGACGCATTGTGCCAGATTCGCCGACAGCGCCCGCGGTAAAATCGCGCGGTGGAGCGCGCTCCACGCTGAGCCTATGAAGAAGCCCTCCGCGACCCTCCCCGGCTTCGACGATCGGCTCGCCGCGCACACGCCGATGATGCAGCAGTACCTGCGTGCGAAGGCCGAGCACCCGGACAAGCTGGTCTTCTACCGCATGGGCGATTTCTACGAGCTGTTCTACGACGACGCCGAGCGGATCGCTCCGCTGCTCGACATCACGCTCACCTCCCGCGGCGCCTCCGCGGGTGCGCCGATCCCGATGGCCGGCGTACCCTATCACGCAGTGGAGCAGTACCTCGCGAAGCTCATTCGCCTCGGCGAATCGGTGGCCATCTGCGAGCAGATCGGCGATCCGGCAACCTCCAAGGGGCCGGTCGAGCGGAAGGTCACGCGCGTGGTCACACCCGGGACGCTGACCGATGCGGCTCTGCTCGATGCAAAGCGCGAGTCACTGCTGGTCGCTCTCTATGCGGGGCAACAGCGAGTCGGCGTCGCGTCCCTGAGCCTCGCCGGGGGCCAGCTCAAGTTGCGCGATCTTCCTATCGCAGAGCTCGATGCCGAGCTGCAGCGCATCACGCCGAGCGAGTTGCTGCTTCCTGAGGGAAACGGTCTTGAGCTCGCCGCGAACGTGCCGGCGCGCGCGCTACCGCCGTGGCAGTTCGACCCGGACGCGGCGGCACGACGCCTCGCCGGGCAGCTTGGCACACTCGAGCTCTCTGCCTTCGGCGTGGCGGACGCTCCGCTCTCGGTCCAGGCGGCGGGAGCGCTTCTGCAATACGCGCAGTCGACCCAGCAGGCTGCGCTGCGCCACGTCCGTTCGCTCGTCGTCGAGCAACGCAGCGATCACATCGCCCTCGACGCGGCGACGCGCCGAAATCTCGAGATCACCGAAACGTTACGCGGCGATCCCGCGCCGACGCTGCTCTCGCTGCTCGACGGCTGCGCGACCGCTGCCGGGAGCCGCTTGCTGCGCCAGTGGCTCGGTGAGCCGCTGCGCTCGCACGAGGGCCCGGCGGCACGGCACGACGCGGTCGCGGAGCTGATCGGCTCGCCGTTGCTGCGGCGGCGCCTCGCGACCGACCTCCGGCGCACCGTGGATGTCGAGCGGGTGGCCGCTCGCGTGGCCCTGTTCACGGCGCGCCCGCGCGATCTCTCCGGGCTGCGCGACACGCTGCAGCGGCTGCCGGCCATCGCCGCATCGGTGTCGGCTTGCGGCGCAGCGCTGCTGGCGCAAGCGGCGTGCGTGCTCGCCGTCGATGCCGAGTGGGTCTCGCTGCTCGGGCGAGCGATTGCGGAGGAACCTGCAGCGAGCCTGCGCGACGGCAACGTCATCGCGCGGGGCTACGACCCGGAGCTCGACGAGCTGCGCTCGATCCAGGACGGCTGCGGCACCTTCCTTGTCGAGCTGGAGGCGCGCGAGCGGGCGCGTACGGGGATCGCCAACCTCAAGGTCGAGTACAACCGCGTGCACGGCTTCTACATCGAGGTCACCCATGCGAACGCGCAGCGCGTCCCCGACGACTATCGACGCCGCCAGACGCTGAAGAACGCCGAGCGATACGTCACTCCGGAGCTCAAGAGCTTCGAGGACAAGGCGCTCTCCGCCGAGGAGCGCGCGCTGACGCGCGAGAAGGCGCTCTTCGATGCGCTGCTCCAGGAGCTCGCACCGGCCATACCCGCGCTCCAGGACGCGGCGCGTGCGCTCGCCTCGCTCGACGTGCTCTCGGCGCACGCCGAGCAGGCACAGGCACTCGGCTGGGCGAAGCCGGCGCTCGTCGACACGCCGGGGCTCACGATCCGCGCGGGACGCCATCCGGTGGTCGAGTCCCAGGTCGAGCATTTCATCCCCAACGACCTGCACCTCGAGCCATCGCGGCGCCTGCTGATCGTGACGGGCCCGAACATGGGCGGCAAGTCGACCTACATGCGACAGGCAGCGGTGATCGCGCTGCTCGCCTGCTGCGGGCTCTACGTTCCCGCGCAGTCCGCGGAGGTCGGTCCGCTCGACGCGATATACACGCGGATCGGCGCCGCCGACGATCTCGCCGGCGGACGCTCGACCTTCATGGTCGAGATGACCGAAGCTGCCTACATCCTCAATCGCGCGACCCCGGAGAGCCTCGTGCTCATCGACGAGATCGGACGCGGCACGTCGACCTTCGACGGGCTTGCGCTCGCCTGGGCAATCGCGCGCGAGCTCGCGCTCAGGAACCGCAGCCTGACGCTGTTCGCAACGCACTACTTCGAGCTGACGGCGCTGCCTGCCGAAATGGAGGGCTGTGCCAACGTGCACTTCGACGCGGTCGAGCATAAGGACGGCATCGCCTTCCTGCACGAAGTCGCCGAAGGCCCGGCGAACAAGAGCTATGGCCTGCAGGTGGCGAAGCTGGCGGGGGTTCCCGCGGAGGCGGTGCGCCAGGCACGCAACTTCCTCGCCCGGCTCGATCAGTTCAGCGCGCGCCGCGACACGCACGGCGATCTGTTCGCCGGAGGGGCCGAACCGCCTGCGGATACCTCCGGCGAGTCAGCGCTGCGTGCACGGCTTGCCTCCATCGAACCGGACGCGCTCTCCCCGCGCGAGGCGCAGGCCGCGCTCTACGAGCTCAAGCGACTGCTGAGAGACTAGCCGCGCGCCCGGACGAGCGCGGGCACCGCCCTAGTGCGAGTGTCCGTGCGGCCCGTGCACGTGGCCGTGCGCGAGCTCCTCGCTTGTGGCCGGTCGCACGTCGAGCACCTTGCAGTCGAAACGCAGGCGCTGTCCGGCGAGCGGGTGATTGCCGTCGACGACGACCTTTCCGTCGGCGAGGTCGGTGACCGTGAACACGCGCGCCTCCCCCTCGCCCTCCGCGTCGCCATCGGTCCCTTCGAACTGCATCCCCACTTTCACACCCTCGGGAAATCGCCCCTGCTCCTCGACCCGCACGAGCTCGGCGTCGTACTCGCCGAAAGCGTCCTCGGGCTCCAGCGTGACCGAGCAGCTGTCGCCGGCACTTTTGTCGGCCAGCGCCGCCTCGATCTTTGGAAAAATGCCCTGATGCCCGCCGTGCAGGTAGACGATGGGCTGCTCCGATTCCTCGATGAGCGCTCCGCTCGCCGAATAGAGCTTGTAGGTGAGGGTGACGACGCTGTTGGTTACGATGTTCACTGATGATCGAAGGCGATGGTGACGAGGAAGTACCCGCGCGGCGACTACCCGCATTCTACTCCGTCGATGCAGCGCGCGATCGGCAGGCGGATCGCAATGCGCTCGCTATAATCCCCCGATGAGCGAGAGCATGCTCGGAGGCATGCCGGTCGCGCGCTTTTTGCGCGATCACTGGCAGAAACGGCCGCTCCTTGTGCGCCAGGTCATGCCCCGCGTCGAGGGCTTGCTTTCCGTCGATGCATTGTTCGCGCTCGCCGCGCGCGACGACGTCGAATCGCGCCTGGTAGTGCGAGAGCGCGGCCGCTGGACGCTCGCCCACGGCCCGGTCGGCAGATCCGACCGGCGCGCACTGCCGTCGCGCAACTGGACGCTGCTGGTCCAGGGGGTGAATCTGCACGTGGCCGCGGCCGACGCGCTCCTTCGCCGCTTCGACTTTCTTCCTTATGCGCGTCTCGACGATCTCATGGTGAGCTACGCCGCGCCGGGCGGTGGCGTCGGGCCGCACTTCGACTCCTACGATGTCTTTCTGCTGCAGGGATTCGGTCGGCGCCTCTGGCGTACGAGCCGCCAGCGCGATCTCACGCTCACGCCTCGAATGCCGCTCAAGATCCTCTCCCGCTTCCGGCCGCAGAGCTCTGCGCTGCTCGCGCCCGGAGACATGCTCTACCTGCCGCCCCGAATCGCTCACGACGGCATCGCGATCGATGCCTGCACCACCTATTCGATCGGCTTCCGTGCGCCGGCTGCCCAGGAGCTCGCGGTGGCCTTTCTCGACTGGCTGCGCGACCAGCTCGAGCTCGAGGGCCGCTACGAGGACCGCGATCTCGCGCCGACCACCGAGCCCGCGCGCATCAGTCGCGCGATGCGCACGAAGGCCGCCGCGCTCTTGCGCGGAATCCGCTGGGACGCGCGCGCCATCGACCGGTTTCTCGGTGCCTACCTCACCGAGCCCAAGCCGACGGTTCATTTCGAACGGCCCGCGCGCCCGCTCGCCGCCGCTGCGTTTCGCCGGGCAGCTGCGCAGCGAGGACTGCGCTTGGACGCGCGCGCGCAGTTGCTCTACGATGAGCGGCATCTCTTCATGAACGGCGAGGCGACGGCATGGCCCCGGCGCGGTGCCGACGTCCTGCGGAAGCTTGCCAACGCGCGCGAGCTCTCCGGCAAGGAGCTTCGGCTCGCGACGCCGTTCGCGTTCCTTTACCCGTGGTATCGCGATGGCTTCCTCCGCTTCCCCTGACTCGGGCCCGGCCCCGCGCGTTGTCGAGCTGGCAACGTTAGCCGAGCAGACTGCAGCCATCGACCAGCTGATTGGATTCGCCGAGCGCCGGATCCGGGTCTTCGATCAGGACCTCGCGCAGACGGGCTGGAATCAGCCGGGGCGCATCGAGCGCTTGGCTGCGTTCCTGCGTGCGGTGCGTGGGCGTCGTCTCGACATCATCGTGCACGACACGCACTACCTGGAGAGCGCGGCCCCGCGGCTCCTCGGCTTGCTGCGCACCTACAGTCATGCGATCACGATCTATCGCACGGGCGACGAAGCCAGGCTCGCCGCCGATCCCTTGCTGATCGTCGACGAGCGGCACTACCTGCATCGCTTCCATTACGAGCAGCCGCGCGCGGCGATGGGCGTGAACCAACCCGAGCAGACTCGGCCGCTCGCCACGCGCTTCGAGGAGATCTGGGCGACGGGCCAGCCCGGGCTCAGCGCGACCGTGCTCGGCCTGTAGGAGCTTTGGAAGCGGCGCGCGATCAACCTGACAAACTGATTGAATCCATTGCGTTTTGTGGTACGATACAACGTTCGCGAGAGGACTTCGTTGGCTGTGCATCCGGTATCGGGATCGCAGACACTCCGAGAGATTCGCGACAGCCCGTTCACACTTGTTATTTCACGTAAGGGATCCCCATGATGAAGACCGTTCTCATCGCTGCGGCGCTCGCGTTTGCGCTTGCCGGCTGCAGCGACAGCAACAAGGCTGCTGCGGACGCAAAGGCGGCGGCCGACAAGGCAGCCGCGGCGACGAAGGAAGCCGCTGACAAGGCCGCTGCAGCGACGAAGGAAGCCGCTGACAAAGCAGCCGCAGCGACGAAGGAAGCGGCCGACAAGACAGCCGATGCGGCGAAGAGCGCTGCCGATTCGATGAAGCCCGCAGCGCCTGCCGCTCCCGCTGACGCAGCGAAGAAGTAAAGAGAGAA
>DATJZM010000112.1:0-31733 GCA_035499135.1 Casimicrobiaceae bacterium
GTGTGCCATGCGATCGCACCGAAGCTCACCCAGATCCTGCTCAACACGGCGTTCAACATGTTCCCTGACTCGGCCGCCGCGGCGGGCAAGAAACCGGGCGAGGCGCAGCCGCTGACCGCCGAGCAGATGGCGTTTGCGCAGTTGACGCAGGGGATACACTGGTAGAGCCCGGCGGTTCTGATACGCCAGGCAAGACCGTCGAACTGCCCTGCCCGCGGCGCTTGGACTTTTGGGCGGTCTCGTGTGTAACTGCCCACATCCAGCGCCAGCCGGAGTAGTATAGGAGCAGATATCCACCCGTCGCGGTAGGGCCCCGAGAAAAGAGCTCCTTCGGCGCAACGCCATGCAGGCGCCAGCTCGCGTCGTCACCTTCCTCTTCACCGACATCGAGGGCAGCACCAGGCTGTGGGAAGAGCAGCCGGCGCGGATGCAGCCGGCGCTGGCACGGCACGATGCGATCGCGCGCGCCGCTGTCAAGCAGCATCACGGCAGCGTCGTCAAGATGAGCGGTGACGGTCTTCACGCTGCCTTCGAAGACCCCCTGGATGCCCTCGCTGCGACGCTCGAACTGCAGCTCGCCCTCATCGATCCCGAACACACCGCAGGCATCGCATTGCGCGTGCGCTGCGGTTTGCACGCCGGCGTCGATGAGCGGCGCGATAACGATTTCTTCGGTCCTTCGGTGAACCGTGCAGCACGGATCATGAGCGCTGCGCACGGCGGGCAGGTTCTCGTCTCGCAAACCGTCGCGGTGCTGGTCAAGGATCGGCTGCCCGAAGGCGTGACCCTGCGGGATCTCGGTGCGGCGAGGTTACGCGATCTGGAGCGCCCTGAGCATCTGTTCCAGGTCGCGCACGCGCAGCTTCGAAGCGAATTTCCACCACTGCGCTCGCTGGAAGCGACGCCAAACAACCTACCGCAGCAGCTCACCTCGTTTATAGGCCGCGAACGCGAGCTAGGCGAAGCAACGAACTTGCTCACGAAGACGAGGCTGCTCACCCTCGTCGGAACCGGTGGCATCGGCAAGACGCGGCTGTCGCTTCAACTCGCCGCCGAGGCGATGGTCGATTTCCCGGACGGCGTTTGGTTCGTCGAGCTTGCCCCGTTGACAGAAGGCGAACGTGTGGCACAGGCAGTTGCGTCGGCTCTCGGCGTGAAGGAGGAGCCCGGCGAAGCGGTGATCGACGCATTGCTTCGCCATTTGAAAAACCGGCGGCTACTCATCGTCCTAGACAACTGCGAGCACCTGACGAGTGCATGTGCCGAGCTCGCACGGCACATGCTTGAGGCCGCACCACAGCTGAAACTTGTCGCATCGACCCGAGAGCACCTGCGGACTGCCGGCGAGTACACGTATGTCGTCCCGCCGCTGTCTCTCCCACACGACAACGAAGTAGGCCATTCGCTCACACAGTTCGGCGCGGTAAAGCTTTTTGCCGAGCGTGCGGCGGCAGCCCAGCCCACGTTTGAAGTATCGTCGGAGAACGAGGCGTCAGTGCTCGAGATCTGTCGGCGGCTTGATGGCATTCCGCTGGCGATCGAACTTGCCGCAGCACGTGTTCGTACACTCTCTGTCGGAGCGATCGCCGAACGACTCAACGACCGGTTTCGCCTCCTCGCCTCCGGTGACCGAGCTGTCTTGCCGAGACAGCAAACGCTGCGTGCGCTCATCGACTGGAGCTACGACCTGCTTAGCGACCCGGAGCGCATCGTACTGCGCAGGCTCGCCGTGTTCGCGGGCGGCTGGACTCTCGAAGCCGCAGAGACGGTGGCAAGCGGAGAGGATCTGCCGGAGTGTGAAGTTTTCGATCTGCTCGCGCATCTGGTGGAGAAGTCACTCGTCATCGTCGACGCCACGAGGGAGCGTTATCGTCTGCTCGACACCATTCGCCAATACGCGGAGGAGCGCCTGGGGCAAGAAGGCGAGACCGACGCAGTCCACAATCGACATCTCGCCTTCTACCTCGCGTTCGCGGAGAAGGCACGGCCGGAGCTCAGCGGACCCAGGCAGGCCGCCTGGCTTACGATCCTGGACGCGGAGCGCGAGAATCTCCTCGCTGCGCATAGCTGGTGCGGCGCTGCAGCGGGGCGCGGGGATGCGGATCTGCGTCTCGTCCACGCAATAAAGCTGTACTGGATCCACCGCGGCTTACTCAACACGGGGCACAGCATCACGCTAGAAGCGCTCGGACGACTCTCCGTGCGGAAGCCGGGGATTTTGCGCTGTAGAACGCTCTTCGACGTCGGTCAGCTCTGCTATTTCATGGGTCGCTACCGCGAAGCGCAGTCGTACCTGGGGGAATCCCTCTCCCTTGCGCGTGAATTGGGGGACAAGGTGATGCTTGCGATGATCCAACAGCCGCTCGGTCTGTCTTGGCAGGCAACCGGGGACACGAGTGCAGCAAAAAAATATCTCGAGGAAGCCCTTTCTCTCGCGCGCGAGATGGGGCACAAGCGCGAGACGGCAGCTGCCATGAATGCGCTTGCCCAGCTTCATCGCACGGAGGGCCGGCTCGGGATATCGGAACCGCTTTACGAAGAAGCCGTGGTGCTCATGCGCGAGCTGGACGATCGGGAAAGCATTGCGGTGGGGCTGCTCAATCTCGCGATGGTTTCTGTCGCGCAGGGCAAGTACATCCGGGCGCGCGCGCTCCTCCTCGAGGCGCTCGGGATCGCTGAAGAAGTGGGGTCAAAACCCACAGGGCAGAGCGTCCTTGAAGTCTCCGCCGGCTTAGCTGCGTCGGTCGAGGACTGGGAAAATGCCGCCTGGTTTTACGGCGCCGCGGAGGGTCAGATGGAGAAGACCGGCCTCCGACGCGAACCCGCTGACGAAGCGTTCCTAGCTCCCTTGATCGCGAGAACCAGCGCGGTGATCGGCGCGCATCCGTTCGCTGCCGCGGCAGTCACAGGACGCGGCGCGTCCTACACCGAGGCCATGAAGAAGACACGGCACTGGCTGGCTGGCGATTCCTGAGCGTGCGTCTCTACGCTGCGCAAGGCTCGTTCGCTCGCGGGGGAAAGGAGGTGTGGGGCCGGAGATCAGTTCCCGTTCTTGACCGACGGATCAATCCTAACGGGCGTGCCACCCGGCTTTTTGTTCACTAGGTTGATTGTGTAGTAGTACTCGCCACCGTCTGTGTTGTAGTCGTACCAGACCACGACGCTCTCGCCGAAGAGCGGCGGACGCTGGTAATCGTGGAACTGGTTAGTAGGAGTCTTCGTAAACTCGACTCCATTGTCCCGGGCAAATACGTAATTCCCTGCCGTAGTCTTATCAAGCCGCCAAAGGATCCAATGCCACAAGTCCTTGCTCAATCGAAGGTTGTCGCACGCCACCTCTTGGCTGCCACCTACAACGCAGTAGAGGTTGGCTTTTCCGGCGGCGTCAACTTGGACCGTGATGCAGTGATCGGTTCCCGTCCACTTATCCCCGGACGAGACGTTGGCGCCCCTGCACGGGTCGCCAAAGATACTGAGAAATTCACCCGCATTCGCATTTGCTCCGCAGAGGATCACCCATCCGCACAGTGCCAAAGCAACCGCCACCGTCGCCAGCCCGTGTCTGTTCATCATCGCCTCCGTCTTATCTGATCTCCCTCGGGCCTCGAACATCCGTTGCTCTTCGAGATGCGCCCGCCCCCTCGTCGCGCCGGTGACCACGCTGGCCCCAGCCCCCGCTCTGCAGGAACAGGCCTGTAGTCTACCGCATCCGGGCAAAATGATGCTGGAACTGGCAGCTATCCGTTAAATCGCAGAGATTTCGCTAGCCACGCGCGCAATCACACCGAAATCAGCTAGCAGCGCGTTGTGCCCGACGCCGACGAATGCCACGCTCTCGGCGCCTGCAAGCTCGCTGCTCGCCTGCGGCGCAACCATACTGTCGTGGCGTGACCAGATCGAGACGATCGGCACGGCGGCCGGGTGGCCTTCTTCGCGATTGAGCTCGGCAAGCCAGGCGTTGCCGGGTCGCATCTGTTCCAACCCTCGGCCCGGGAACGTCCACGCCAGGACGCTGCCGTGATGCGGCGTGCCGATGGTCACGATCTTCGCGACGCGCCGATGCCCGTGGCGTCGCAGATACGCTCGCGCCACCAGACCGCCCATGCTGTGGCCGACGAGAATCACCCGCTCCGCGCCGGTCGCTGCGCAGACCCCTTCGATCCTTGCGGCCAGTTGCTGGGCAAAGCGCTCGATGTCGGCGCAAGGCGGACCGTAATTCATCGTGTAGATCGGAGCGACGCCGCTTCTCGCGAGGCAGCGCCGCGCGAGCAGCCATACCCCGTCGTTGACCATCACGCCATGTATCAGAACAACCGGACGCGACGAGGGCGCAGGCGGCGGGTCGTGAATCAGCAGCCGATGCAGTGCCATGAGCGGCCATGAAGCAGCGAGAGTCCACGCCTCGAGCAGAAACAGGCGGAGCGTTCCGACGATGCCGATCTGCGCCTCGGGCGGTCGCGGCGTACGCCAAAGCCAAGTGATTGCACACCAGAGTGCGACGAGAACGACGGCGGGCGCCAGGTACACGACAGGGGCCCCCATGACGAACCACCAGGCGGGTGCACCGTGTGCGATCGAATGCGAAGCCCAGGAGACGTAACCCGCCGTGCCCGCGAGGAGCAGCGCCAGAAGCGCGAGGGCGGTCATCGCCGCTCGCTCGCCTCAACGCCTGCCGTCCGCTTCCCGCGCACGCCAGTCCTCGAGCGCCTCGAGTCCGTCGGCGAGGTCGAGCACGAAGCGCACGCCGACCAGAGTCTTGCGCAGACGGCGCAGAGGCTCACCGCCTGCCCAGAGCGCGGTTGTCCCGGGAAGCTGCCGTCGAAGCTGGGCAAGGGTCTCGCCCGCCTGACGCAGCGGGAAAGCGGACGAAAACGAAAGCGCCACGATGTGCGCCTTGAAAGCCGCCGCTGCGCGCCTGATGTCCTCCATCGGAGTCTGCGCCCCGAGCGAGAAGCACTGCGCGCCTTCGGAGGCAAGCAGCGCTTCGGCCATAAGCAGCCCGAGCGCGTGCGCTTCGCCCGGAACCGTGGCGAGAACGATGCGCGGCACACCGGATGGACGCGCGAGCGCGCCTAACGCACCGCGCAGGACCGCCTGTACGAGTTCGGTGTAGAAATGCTCCTCGAATATCTGCAGCTCCCCGCGCATCCAGGCCTCACCCACGGCGCGGTTGAGCGGCCCGAGCGTGTCCGTGACGAAGCGCTGTACGCCCTGGCGCAGCAAAGTGCCGGCAAGCGTGCCTTGCAGACCTGCAGCATCGTGGCTCTTGAGCAGACCGAGCACCTCGCGCTCGATCGCCGGCGCCTGCACGTCACGGCGCGGATGGATCCGCTTCTCGGCCAGCGCGTTCAGGTCCTCGAGCGACTGGCGAATGAGTTTGCCCGGGCGCAGACCGGTGTCCATCAGCCGCTTGATCGCGCGCAGCTTCGCCACATCGGCGGCGGCATACTGTCGCTCGGCGTTATCGTCGCGTCCGGGGCGGGGAAAGCCGTAGCGACGTTCCCAGATGCGCAGCACGTCCTTCGACAGGCCCGTGTCTCGCTCGACCGCGCTGATATTGAGATGCTCTTCGGTGTGTTCCACGCGCTGTGCGTCCTGGACACTGCCCGTGCACGAAGATCATGCTACCGGCGCGGTGATTCAATGTCCACGACAATGGCCGAGTGCTATACTTTTGCGGCCGCTTCTCATTCCAATTCGCGCTATGCCTCGGCGTGATGTCCTCGTGCTTGGTTTCGTGGCGCTCGCCACATCGTTGCTCTGCGGGAGCGGATTCGCGCAGCAGAACCAACCCTCGCCCGAATCCTGCCCGGCACTGCTCGACCACGAGTTCAACCGGCTGCAGACCGGGAAGCCCGAGTCGCTGTGCCAATATCGCGGCAAGGTGCTTCTCATCGTGAACACCGCGAGCTACTGCGGCTACACCCACCAGTACGAGGGCCTCGAGGCCATGTACCGTAAATACCGGGATCGCGGTCTGGTCGTGCTCGGTTTTCCATCGAACGATTTCGGCAATCAGGAGCCGGGCAGCAACAAGCAGATCGCCGAGTTCTGTCGCCTTACCTACGGGGTGCAGTTCCCGATGTTCGAGAAGTCGAGCGTCACGAGCCTCCAGACGAACCCGCTCTACACCCAATTGCGCACGAGTACCGGGCAGGTGCCGAAGTGGAATTTCTTCAAGTACGTGATCGATCGCAGCGGCAAGCCGGCGGGAACCTTCGCCAGCAGCATCGAGCCCGACAACCGTGATCTCATCGGGTTGGTGGAAAGACTGCTCGCCGAGAAGCCCGCTTCCTGATTCGCGACTGTCGCTGCGCAGCAGAAACGCCCGCATTGGGATGCGCTGCGAGTGGCAACGCACCGGGTGACTCGCTTTGACACTGCTGCGCTTGATCGCAGATAATGTCGCCCCTTCGGCGAGCTAGCTCAGCTGGTTAGAGCAGAGGAATCATAATCCTTTGGTCGGGGGTTCGAGTCCCTCGCTCGCTACCAATCCGCGGGGGCTCGCCGCCGGGCGAGCCCCCGTCCCCGGATGCCGATGACCGAGTCGGATTTCGCTGCGCGCTGCAATGACCACCGGGGCTACCTGCTGCGGGTCGCCGTGCTGCAGCTTCGCGACAACGATGCTGCAGAGGACGTCGTGCAGGACACGCTGCTCGCCGCATTGCAGGGTGCCGGCAGCTTCTCGGGACGCTCGAGCCTCAAGACCTGGCTCACGGGAATTCTCAAGCACAAGATCGTCGATGCGATCCGCCGTAAGGGACGCGAGGCGACCCGCGTGACGCTCGACGAGGAGTGCCAGCTGGACGATCTCGACGCGTTCTTCGACGAGACCGGCCATTGGCTGACGCCGCCCGCCGATTGGGGCGACCCCGAGACGGCGCTCTCCCAGCAGCAGTTTTTCGAGGTGATGCAGATGTGCCTCGAGCGGCTGCCGCCGAACACGGCGCGCGTATTCACGATGCGCGAGGTCATGGATCTGGACAGCCAGGAAATCTGTAAGGAACTGTCGATCACGTCGACCAACCTCTGGGTGATCCTGTACCGGGCCAGGGTGGCCCTGCGTCAGTGCCTGGAACAGAACTGGTTCCGCGCGTCCGGCGGGACCGCGTGACACAGGGAGCGACGGCGACGTGGGCCTGCTGATCTCTTGCAAGGATGCGAGCCGCCTGATCTCACAGATGCAGGACGGGAATCTTCCCCTGCGCCACCGGGTTCGCATTCGCGTACACTTGTTCTTTTGCGACGCTTGCACGCACTTCGAGCGGCAGCTGGGCATTCTCCACGCCGCGCTGCAGCGCTACCGTCAATAGATGCTCGGGCGCGACGGCAGGCGAGCGGGCTGCGTGCTAGAATGAACTCCCGTTACGCGTTGTTCCCGCCGTGCTTTCGATTGTCCTCAACGGCTCCCCGTACCGCTCCGACGACGCCCTGACCGTTGCCGACCTCGTGCGCGCGCTTGCGCTTCAGGAAAAGCGCATCGCCGTCGAGCGCAACGGCGAAATCGTCCCGCGCAGCCAGCTTGAGCTTACCCAGCTCGCGGCAGGTGACCGGATCGAGATCGTGGCCGCCGTTGGCGGAGGCTGAATCATTGGCGGCCGCAGCCGCCGGGGGCGCCAATCATGAACACCGTCACCGATCTCCACCAAGTTGAGAGCGACGATCCCCTGGTCGTTGCCGGCCGGGCCTACCGCTCGCGACTGCTTGTGGGCACGGGCAAGTACCGGGATTTTCTGCAGACGCGGGCTGCGATCGAAGCCTCCGGTGCGGAGATCGTCACCGTGGCGATCCGGCGAACCAACATCGGCCAGAATGCCGGCGAGCCCTCGCTGCTCGATCATCTCCCGGCGTCGCAGTTCACCCTGCTGCCGAACACCGCCGGCTGTTACACAGCCGACGACGCGGTGCGCACCCTGAAGCTCGCGCGGGAGCTGCTCGATGGGCGCAAGCTCGTCAAGCTGGAAGTCCTCGGCGATCCCCATACGCTGTTCCCCAACGTGCGCGAGACGCTCCGCGCAGCTGAGCTCCTGGTCAAGGACGGCTTCGATGTGATGGTCTACACTTCCGATGATCCGATCGCCGCCCGGGAACTCGAGGCGATCGGCTGCTGCGCGATCATGCCGCTCGCGTCGCTCATCGGCTCCGGGATGGGCATTCTCAACCCATGGAACCTGCAGTTGATCATCGCGGATGCCAAAGTGCCGGTGCTCGTCGATGCCGGTGTCGGCACCGCGTCCGACGCAGCGATCGCCATGGAGCTGGGCTGCGCCGGCGTGCTCATGAACACCGCGATCGCGCTCGCCAAAGACCCGGTGCTGATGGCCGGCGCGATGAGGAAAGCCGTGGAGGCGGGGCGCGAGGCATTCCGCGCCGGGCGAATGCCCCGCAAGTTCTACTCCGCGAGCCCGAGCTCCCCGACCACGGGCCTGATCGGCTGATCGCGGAGCGAATCACGCGATGCGGTTCTCGCGCGTCCTCGCCGCAATGTGCTGCTGCGTGCCGATCGCGGCCTCGGCAGCACCCCCTACCGGTGAGGAGATCGCGCAGCTATGCGCCGAGGCCGACGATGCAGCGCACTGCGGGCGCCTGATCGAGCGGGCGCAGCTCAAGCGACTGCCCGGTCTCGCGCGCCGTGACGGCCCCGCGCTGCTGGTGACGCTCTTTCCGCAGGGGACCGCAACCTTTACCGACAGCGAGGATGCGGTCAAGGGCCGCTCGTACAGCTTGTGGGATTACCTGGACGGCCTCAACGCCGTGCTGCTCTACACGACCACAGGCGAGAAGACGAGCTTCCTCCTGCTCCTGCGCACGAGCAACCGCCGCTACGAGCTGCCCACCGAGCCGCAGCTCTCGCCGGACCGGCAGCGGCTCGTGACTGCGGATATCTGCGGCCCCCGCTGCTCCAACGAGATCGCGGTCTGGCGCATCACGCGCGATGAGATCCGCAAGGAACTCACCTGGTCTCCTGATCCGAGCTGGATCGATGCTTCCGCGCGATGGAAGAATCCCGACACGCTCTCGATCGAGTACAGCACGGCGGCCGTACCGATGGCCACAGTCGAGCGCAAGATCACAGACGCTTCGTGGACGCGCGCGCCCTGAACCGCCGGCCGATCCGCAGCTTCGTGCTGCGCCAGGGGCGTTTCTCCCCGGCACAGCGCCGTGCGCACGAGGAGCTGCTGCCGCGGTTCGGCATTGCGTTCGCGCCTGCACCTCTCGATCTCAATTCGGTTTTCGGACGCTCCGCCCCGAAGATTCTCGAGATCGGCTCCGGCATGGGCGAGACTACTGCGGCGATTGCGAAGACGATGCCCGAATTCGACTTTCTCGCCATCGAGGTGCACGCGCCCGGCGTGGGCAGCCTTCTCAAGCACATCGCCGAGCTTGGGCTCGCGAACATCCGCATCGCTCAGCACGATGCAGTGGAGGTCGTCCAGCACATGATCGCGCCGGGCACGCTCGCCGGCATACACATCTTCTTTCCCGATCCGTGGCCCAAGAAGCGCCACCACAAGCGTCGCCTGCTGCAACCGGCGTTGGCGCGCGCGCTGGCGCTGCGTCTGGCTGCGCGCGGGTATCTCCATGTGGCGACCGACTGGGAAGACTACGCGGCTGCGATCCTTGCCACGCTCAGCGCCGAACCGCTGCTCGAGAACACGGCACGCGACTACGCGCCGCGGCCGTCGTACCGGCCGCTCACCAAGTTCGAGCGGCGCGGCATGCGGCTTGGACACGGCGTGTGGGACATCGTTTTCCGCCGGCGCTCACAAGGCTGAACCGATTGCGATGGGTCGATTCGGACGTTTCCTCAGCCGATTCGTACGGTCGCAAGACGCGACCGTATCCCAGCCGCATACCGATGGAAGCAGCCTCCAAACGATCGAATTTCGCTGCAACCTCTGCGGGAGCATGTGCTCGGTACCTCCGAGCGCGCTTCAGCGGGAGGCCTCAAGCTGCACTCGCTGCGGCTCGACAGTGCGCACGCGAGCCATCGTGCACCTTCTAACGACCGAGCTGTTCGGCCGGAGCATGACGATCCCGGAGCTGCCGCGGCGCCGCGACCTCCTCGGCATTGGGCTGTCAGATCCGGGCCTGTACGCGGAAGGACTCGCGCAAAAACTGGGCTATACGAACACTTTTTTCCACATGGAGCCGCGACTCGACATCGCCGCCATCCCCGAGGAGCTCGCGGCTCGCTACGACTTCGTCATCGCCAGCGAGGTCTTCGAACACGTCGCCCCACCCGTGTCCCGCGCCTTCATCAACGCGCGCCGTCTGCTCAAGCCTCGTGGCGTGCTCATATTTTCGGTGCCATATTCGCTCGAACCCGAGACGCGCGAGCACTATCCAGAGCTGCACGAGTACCGAATTCTGGAGACCGACGGAGGCTGGCGCCTGGAGAACCGCACAATCGATGGGCGCACACAGGTTTTCTCCGACCTTGTTTTCCATGGCGGCCCCGGTTCGACTCTCGAGATGCGCCTTTTCTCGCGCGACGGCCTCATGCGCGAATTCACCAATGCCGGGTTTGCCCGCTTCCGCGTGGCCAATGAACCCGCATCCGCTTACGGTATTGTCTGGCCCGAGCCGTGGTCAATTCCGATGGTGGCGTACGCAACCGCGGACAAGTAGCACGATGCGGTCGACTATGGTGATCCGCTCAACGATCGCGATTGGCTCGACTGCCGCCCACCCGCGAAGGATCGAGTCTTTCGAAGACAGCAAACTGCGCCCACTTCGTCTTCGACCAGAAGCCGTAGAGAAGAATTTCGGAATCCTTCCAGGCATGGCCTTGCGCCAGCAGAGTGTCTTCGAGATACGGCATCGAGACATAGCCCCGCTGCAGGCAGTTCAGTCCCGCGCCGCTCGCGATCGCGCTCAGCGCCTCCAGGTCCATCGTATCGCGGTGCGTAGCATCGTCGTGGAAGTTAGAGATCATCATCGGCCAGCCTTTGGCCCGATACGCGTCGGCCGTCGGCAGCCGCTTTGAGGCTGGCGACGGCATTTCCACGTAAGCTCGTCCTCCGGCCGTCAGGCGCACAGCGATCGCGGCCAGAATCTGCGCCGGGTCCTTGAGATGCTCGAGAATGTGGCTTGCGATGACGATGTCGAATTCCGAATCCGGGAATGGGAATGCCGCGTCGAGATCGGCGACCTGGAAGTCCTCGTAAAGCGATCGCGTCACCGGCTCCTTGAGGTCGGTCCCGAACAGCCGAAGATCGGCGCGACGCGGATCGAGGTACTCGCGCCAGAAGGGCAGCGCACCGCCGCCCGCACCAAGATCGAGAACGCAAGCGTTCGAAGGCGCGCCCTTGAAAAAGCCGAACCGGGGATGAGAACGCCAGTACCACTCGAGCAACTGGTCCCGCGTCGCAGCTTCGAGGCCAGGCGCGCACGGCGGCAGCTCGAATTGGCTGACGTCAACGCTGGGGCGCAACCCAGAGGCCGCCGCAGTCTTGCGCCGAACAGACTGCTGGGTGCGACTGCGCACGAGCACGAGCGCCTTGGAGATCAGCGTGCCCATCGAACTAGCTCGATCGGCGGTCGTATGAGGACCCGAGCATGCGCGTGAGCGCGCTCAGCGCGACCTCGCGCGAGAAGTGCGCACGAATGTTCTCGCGCCCACCCTCGGCCAGGGTCTGCCACAACCGCTCGTCCGTGTAGACGCGCGCGACGGCAGCAGCGAACGCCTCCGGGTCGTCGCCCACCAGGACGTCGAGGCCCGGTGTCAGGTACATCCCCTCGATCGACGAGGTTGTCGCGACGACCGGCACACCGTAGCTCATCGCGAGGTTGATCTTGCCTTTGACACCGGCGCCGTAGCGCAGCGGTGATATGGATACGCGGCACCCCGTGAAATACGGGCTCACGTCCGGCACATAACCGGTTACGATGAAGTCCGTGGCGGCGAGCTTCTCGATTGTTGCTGGGACATCGCTGCCGACGATATAGGTTCTGACCCCGGGCAGCCTCTTGCGCAGCCTTGGCAGGATCTCGTTTGCGTACCAGAGCACGCCGTCGGTATTCGGTGGATGGCGGAACCCACCGATGAAAAGCAATCCGTCGCGCTCGGCAAACCGCTTGCCCCGGGGTTGCAGCTCGTGGATGTTGGTCTGGACTAAGACCTTGGACTCCGGCACGAGCTTTTCGAGCAGATCCTTCTCCACCGGGCTCACGACCAGCGTAATGTCAGCCTTCCGGATCAGCGCGAGCTCTGCTTCCCGGGAGCTCCTGACAGCCGCTGGCGGATCCCCGCCCCCTCCCAGCGCGGCGAGCCTTTCCTCGCGCAGAAAGTGCAGATCGTGTGTATCGAAGACGACCAGAGCCTTCGGTGCGAAAGTGCGCACCGCCTCGATATGCTTCGCCGCGATGTAATGCCGTGCGATCACGACGACGTCAAACTCGCCGCCGTGCTTGCCGAGAAATTCCGGTATCGAGCGCGCGTAGGGGTGGAACTGCACCTCGATGCCGGCCTGCTGCAGCATGGTTACGTACGGCTCGCGATACTCCAGATTGTCCGCGATGAACGTGACTTTGCAACCGAGCCCGACCAGAAGCTCGAGCACGCGTTGCGTGCGCTGCGATCCCGAGTCCTGGTCCGGTGTAAGCATGCACGCATCGATCGTCAGGACGCGGCGCGTGGCCCATCGGTCGCGCTCCAGCTCGGGTGCGAGCCCGTTCGGTCGGTGCAGCGCGAGAGCGTTCTCCCACTTGGCGCGCAAGGCGCTCTGATTGATCGCCTGGTGGCGCTTAACGCCGGTCGCGACATTGGTCCCCGAGGTCGAGCCTTCGAAGTGCACGACCTTGGCGAGCGGTTGATAGTACGCCTTGCGTCCGGCCCGCCGCACCGCAAAGGCCAGGTCGGCGTCTTCGCAGTAGGCCGGGGCGAAGCGCACGTCGAAGCCCCCAATCTCATCGAACAGGGCGCGATCGACTGCGATACACGCGCCCGAACAATAATCGACCTCGCGCAGATAGTTGTATTCGGGCTTGTTCGGATCATCGCCCCGGCCGTAGTTCCACGCCGATGCGTCGCGCCATACCAGGCCGCCTGCCTCCTGCAGTCTTCCGTCGGCATAGACGAGCTTGGCGCCCACCAGTCCCGCGTCGGGGTGATCGCGCAGCACGGCGGTCAGCGCGTCGAGCCAGCCGGGCGTGACAATCGTATCGTTGTTGAGAAACACCAGGACCGCGCCGCAAGCAAGCGCCGCGGCCCGATTGCAGCTGCGGACGAATCCCAAATTAGTTTCGTTGCGAATGAAGCGCACGCCGGTCACGGCGGCAAGCGAATCCGCGGCGGTCTCCGGCGACCCGTCGTCCACGACAAGCACCTCGTATGAGCCCGGAGCCGAATTCGCGTGGATGCTTTTCAGGCACGTGTAGGTGAGGAGCGCCTTGCCGTACATCGGCACGATGATTGAGATTCGAGGATCGTTGCTCTCCACAAACGCGAGCGGTCGGATCTCGGTTTCGGGGAGAAACGTTTCGCCTCCAGGCGGCCCGAAGCGGGTGCGTGCAAGACGGCGTCGGACTCGCCGTCCCAGCGCGCGTGGCCCTTCGTTGCGCAACACCGTAGCGGCCAGCGAGACATAGCGCGGCGTCTGTCGGACCGTCACCCACCCGGCGCGAAAAAGCGCCGCGGCGATCTTGACGCGATGCCCGACACGCCGAATAGGAGCCGTCGCACGCCACGTGGTGCTCGACTCCAGCTCGGCGACCCGCGCTCGCGCGGCCTCGACCATCGTCTCGAGCTGCTCCATGCGCGATTGCGCGGCGAGTTCCTCGCGCTGAACCGAACGGAGCTGCGCGTCGACGAGAGCGACACGGCGCTTGAGCTCCGCCCGTGCCTCGCCGTGGCCGCAGTCCACGCCCGCGGTGTAAAGGTGCTGGAGGGAGAGCTCCTGCGCTTCGCCTTGCGGATCGGGCGGGTAGAACTGCCTGGCATCGATCAGCGGCAGAGAGGCGTGTTGCCCTGCCACTCGCGGGCGCTTCGGCAGGGGGACGAGATAGCGCTCGAGATAGGTCTCGATGTCGGTCATGACACGGCGAGCTTCGCTGTTGCAGGGCGTGGCGGCTCCACGCGGCTGCCTTGGCCGGCTCTGAGGAGCGCGTCGTTCCATGCGCCGGGTGTCGCGTCCCACGGCACGAGCGTCGCACTGGCGTGCTCCGCGAGCCGCTCGGGAAACGCGCCGAGCGCGGAGGCCACGATCGGAAACCCGCCATCAAGGGCCACCGAAAGCGTGTACGAGTAGGTCTCCGGAACCTGTGCCGGAAACCAGACCACATCCGGTCGCTCGGCAGCAAGAAGCGACGCCAGCTCTGCGTCGGCGTACTGCCCGCGAATCGACATTGGGGTTTGCGGCCACAGCGGCACGGGCTCGGTGGTCGAACCCAGCACCAGGAACGACAGCGGCAGCTGGCGCGTTCGCGCATCTTCGGCGCATGCAGCAACCACGCGCAGTCCTTTCTCCGGAGTGAGACTTCCGAGCGTGGCAACCCTGGTGATGCGAGACGCGGGAACAGCGTTGGTTTCCGGATGCGCGAGAATCGTCACCTGTACGTCGGGGAAGTATCGCGCCATGCGCCGCGCCACATCGCGCGACGGCGCGATGACCCGATCGGCCGCGCGCAACAGCCCCCCGAACGCGCCCCGCCACGCGCCGATGTCCATGCCCCACTGGCCGGGGCGCTTGGCCAGGCATGCGGCGCAGCCTGTTGCGTCGGGCTCGCCGCAATAACGGCCATCCTCGGTGACGAGGTGGTATTGCGGGCAGATCGCGTAGTAATCGTGCAGCGTGCAGTCATAAGGCACGCCGATCGCACCCGGCAGATCGAGCACTGCTTGTGGAAGCCCATGGACGTGGTGGAAGTGGATGCGTGCCAAGCCCAGCGCGCGCAACAGCGACACCAGCGCGGGCGCTTGCTCGGACAAACTGAAGTAGGCGCTGAACCCCTCGCCATCCTTCGCCCAGGAGAGCTTCACCGTGTCTCCCACCGCGGGCTCCAGCAGCAGGACGTTGCACCGTTCACCGACCATGGCGGCGAGCTCGGTTATGTGGCGACGGATGCCACCACCCCACGCATGCGCAATGAAGAGCAGGAGGTGCCTCGGCGACGCTGCAAGACGAAGCAGGTCGACGTTGCGCTGAAACGGCCGCGCCGGATCGCTCCTGGCGAATTCGGCGCGCAGCCGCGGATATTGCGGATAGAGTCTGTCGAGCGCATTTTCCGCGCGTGCGAGTTCCTGCGCTGCGGCCGGGTCGAGTGCGTGCTCGCCGGCGTCGTGCACAAACACGTCGGCAGCCAGCACATGGCCGAAGCCTGCGCTCGAGGCGCGCAGACAGAAGTCCTCTTCCACGCCGTAGTCGCTGCCGAGCGGTCCACGGTTGAGCGCCCCGACCGCCGTCACGCACTCGCGGCGCAGATAAACGCACGCGCCGCAGGTCACGGGCACGGCGACCGATGCACCCGCATTGGCGCGCCGGAACAGCGCGTCGAGCGAAGCGACGGTGTACCCTTCCGGGAGCGCGTTGCGAAAGCCTGTGCGCGGATAGCCGGCCACGCCGCGGTAGCTCGTGAATGGCGCTACCGTTCCGATATCGCGACTCTTGGCTGCGTGTGCGGCGAGGCGATCGAGCCAGTCGTTGGCGACTTCGACATCACTATGCAGCACCACGGCATCGCGATCCGGGTGCAGCACAAGGGCACGGTTGACTGCCGCCGAGAAACCCTCCGCCGCCGGCTGCTCCAGCAAAGTGAGTCGTCTCCGGTCGCGTTGTTCGCGCAACCAGCGAGCGAGTTCCGGTTCCGGGCACACGTCGTCTACAGCGATCAGCTCGAACGGCACCTGCTGCGGGATCGAGAGCACGCTCTCGATGCACCGCGCTGCGGTTGCGAGCCCTCGATAGACGGGAACGATGACATCGACCGTTTCCACTATTCGCTCACCCTCGCCGCACTCGGCAACAGCAGGCGGCGCAACCTGCTGAGCGGCCAGCGCATCCAGCCATGCCACGATTCCCGGTAGCGCAGCCGCGCCGCGATTCCGTCCAGCTCGCTGACGAGCCGCAACCGCTCGTTATCGAGCGGCGCAAGCTGCGCCTGCAGAGCCCGTTCGCGATCCAGCGCGCTCGTCAGCTGGTCGAGCACAGCGAGCGCCTCCTGCAGCCGCTGCGCCGCTATCTTCCGCGCGTCCACCATCTCCCAGTACAGCTCCTTCTGGGCATCGGCCGAGCGCTCGTAGTCGCGGTAGAGTGATTGTGAATCGTCGGCGAAGAGCGAAAGCGCGGGTAGCCGCGGCAGCGAGGCTTCAGGTCCCCCGCAGACCACGATGAAATACAGCGGCGAAGCGGGCGTGGTCGGCGTTTCGAGGCGCCAGTCGGCCAGCGTCATGAGCTGCCACGGTCGCTCTTCGCACTTGGCTTCGGACCACAGCACGGAGTGCGCGAGAACCCGCTGCCCGTACCATGCCTGCTGCGGAAAATGCTCCGCCAGCCTGGAAGCAAGCTCTTCCCGCGTCAACTCGCGGACGTGAAAGTGATTCACCGCGTCGTGCGCCTGCCCGTACTCGCGTTTATTGGGCGAGGACAGGACCAGCACCCCGTTGGGACCGACAACCCGGGCGAATTCCGCCAGCATCATTTCCTGTTCGGCGAGGTGCTCGATAGTCTCGAACGAAACGAGTAGCTCGACGCTCGCGCTGCGGATCGGAAGCTTCGTACACGATCCCTGCACGAAGCCGAGGTTCGTCTGCTCGCCGTAGCGCGCGGCGGCGTGACGGATGGCGGGGCCGTCGATGTCGACGCCGATTACCGACGCCGCGACGCCCGCGAGCAGCATGCTTCCGTAGCCTTCCCCGCAGGCGCAATCGAGCACGCGCTTGCCGGCGGCGAGCTCGCGCACGGCGCAATACCGGTGCCAGTGTTCGTACCAGATAGCGCCGGCGGTCTCCGGCGTGAAGCGCTCACCAGTGAACGGGAGTTCTGCGGTCAAGGGGTTGCCGGTGCGGGGCCAGGTGCGGGCGGTCGTGATGCCGTCCAGGCGTCGGCACGGATCGTTATTGTCGTTATCTTACGCCCGGCCCCGAGGCCGGTCCATGCGCGGCGCCGGGACGACGATCCGGCTGCGAACGCTACGCGAGGGAGAGTACGACCGGCTGGTGATCCGAGGCTTGCGTATCCCGGTCGACGGTGAGCGAGCTCACGCGACGGACGAGATCCGCGGAAACGAGGATGAAGTCGCAATGCTGCTCCGGCTCGTCGGGAATTTCCTTCTCATGGATCTTGAACGTTGCCGCGTGGGGCTGGCCAGGATACGCAACCTCCCAGGCATCGGCGAGAGACGGTGTACCGTCGGCGAAGGGTTCGAGCAGCCGCGCGTGCAGCGGGTCGTCGGGCTCGAGGTTGAAGTCGCCGGTGATGATCGTCGGCGCCGGTCGCGGCCAGGTGTGAAACGGACCGCCGTCCGTGTCGACGATGCTCCCCTTGCGCGCGTGTCCACTACCCTCGGCGAAGATTTGCCGGAGCGCATCGACTTGCGCCGAGCGTCTCTTCCGCCCGTAGTACTCGAGATGCGTCGTGATCACGCGCACATCGCCGAACGCGGCTCGCACGACCGCCTCCAGCGCAATCCGCGGCATCCCGTTCACGCCGGGATCGATCGGGTACGGCAGGAGATGCCGGAACACCTGCCCGACGGGCAGCCGCGACAGGATCAGGTTGCCGAAGTGCCGCCGCCCGCCTTCCTCGGCGGGCACATCCACCGCCACCCCGGGCACCGGCTGATAGCCGGGCAGCAGGCGTGCAAGCTCGGCAAACTGGTTCTCGCCCTGGCTCCCGGGCAAGCGCGGATCGGGAAAATTGTTCGCAACCTCCTGCAGGCACAGCACGTCGAAGTCGGCGATGGCTTTAGCGTGCTTCACGATGCGCGCGGGATCCACGCGCGTATCCACGCCACGGCACCATTGCACGTTCCAGGTGAT
Source organism: Casimicrobiaceae bacterium (assembly GCA_035499135.1). Taxonomy (GTDB): domain Bacteria; phylum Pseudomonadota; class Gammaproteobacteria; order Burkholderiales; family Casimicrobiaceae; genus PALSA-1003. The sequence goes on from DATJZM010000112.1 coordinate 17,981, forward strand.
CAGGATCATTTGATGCCCGCCCGCATGAAGGATTGCACGAACTGCCGCTGAAAAAGGAGGAACGCGACCAGCAGCGGCGCGGTGGTGAGCAGCGTCGCTGCGGTGATGATCGACCAGTCGATGCCCTGGTCGGTCGCCGAGAATACCTGCAGGCCCACCGTCAGCGGCCGCGATTCCACCGAATTGGTCACGATGAGCGGCCAGAGGAAATTGTTCCAGTGGTAGCTCACGCTGACCAGCGAGTAGGCGAGATACACGGGCTTGGCGAGCGGTACGTACACTTTCCACAGCACCTGCAGCGGCGAGCAGCCCTCCACGCGCGCGGCCTCGTCGAGCTCCTTGGGCACCGTCTTGAACGTCTGTCGCAGCAGAAAGATCCCGAAGGCGCTCGCCATGTACGGAAGCCCGATGGCGACGATCGTGTCCCGCAGGCCCAGCGCGCTCATCGTCCGGTAGTTCTCGACGATGAGAACGTCGGGCGTCACCATGAGCTGCACGAGCACCAGAGCGAAGAGCAGCCCGCGTCCCGGAAACTCGAAATGCGCGAAGGCATAGGCCGCGAGCGTGCACAGGACGAGCTGCATCGCGAGAATCATCGCGCAGAGAAGCACCGTGTTCACGAAATAGCGTGCGAACGGTGCCGCGTGCCAGGCCTTGACGAAGTTGGCGAGCGTCAGCGGTGCCGAGAGAACAAACCGCGTCGAGAACTCGCCCGGATGGAAAGCGGTCCAGAAAGCGTAGAGCAGCGGCAGGATCCACAGTGCGCCGACCAGCCAGGCTGTCGCAGTCTCGACGCCCCGCGCGGCGCCGCGAGCGGCGTATGGGCCTGCGCTCATCGGTAGTGCACCCGTCGCTCAAGGAAGCCGAACTGTCCCAGCGCGGCGAGGCCGAGGACCACCAGCAATACGATGGTGAGCGTCGCAGCGTACGCGGGATCCCAGAAGCGGAAACCGATCTCGTAGATGTAGTACAGGAGGAGCTCGGTCGCGTTGTCGGGTCCGCCACGAGTCATCACCACCACGTGATCGACCAGGCGAAAGGCATTGATCACCGCGTTGACCAGCACAAAGAGCGTGGTCGGCATGAGCAGCGGGAAGGTCACCCGGCGGAAGAAATACCAGCGCGATGCGCCCTCGATCGCCGCCGCCTCGGCGAGGTTGGGCGACATCTGCTGCAACGCGGCGAGGTAGAAGATCATGAAGAACCCCGCTTCCTTCCACACCGTTACCGCCATCAGGCAGCCGAGCGCCGTGCTCTTGCTGCCGAGCCAGTTGTGCGTCGGCAGCCCGAAGGCGCTGGTGAGCTTCTCGAGCAGGCCGTATTCCGGCGTGTAGAAGAAGAGCCAGATGTTGGCCACCGCGATCATCGGCAGCATCGTCGGTGTGAAATAGGCGAGCCGCAGCAGGCTGCGACCCGCGAGCCTGCCGTTGACCCACGTCGCCATGAGCAGCGCGAGCCCGATCGATAGCGGGATGGTCCCCCCTGCGTACCAAAGGTTGTTCGACAACGATTGCCAGAAGATCGGATCGTCGATGAGAGCCCGGTAGTTGTCTGCACCGACGTAGACGCTGCTGCGTCCCGCCCGCGGCGTCGAGTGAAAGCTCTGCCATAGCGTCCCGACGGTCGGGTAGTGCGTGAACAAGGCGAGCAGGGCCGCCGCCGGCAGGAGCAGCAGCCAGCCGTACACCCACTGCATCCTGCGGGTCATTCCCTGAATCTTGGCGCGCTAACGACTCGAAGCGGCGGATGCGTCGCCCCGGCGGAGGCCGGGGCCCAAGTGAGCGTTGCGGCGCACGTCAACTTGGATTCCGGCCCGCGCCGGGATGACCCCCGCGTCATTTGCGATACGCCCGCAGCAGGCGTTCGGCTTCGCGCTGCGCATCCTTCATCGCCTGCTCCGGATTCTTGGAGCCCGTCAGCGTCGCCTGCAGCCCGTCGTTCAGCGCCTTGGTCACGCGTTGGTTGTCGTGCGTGGAGAGCTCGGCCACCGCGTATTGGAGCTGATCGCGCGCTACTGCGGCCGCGGGAAACTCGCCCACGTACTTCTTCATCGCCGGCGTCTCCCAGGCGTCGGGCCGCACCGCGACGTAGCCGGTATCGATGCCCCATTGCGCGGCGCGCGTCGGCGAAGTGATCCAGCGGATGAACTTCATCGCCGCGGCCTGCTGCTCGGGCTTCGCCTGCTTGAACAGGTAGAAGTTGCCGCCACCGGTCGGGCTGCCGCGGCGCTTGTTCGCCGGGAGCATCGCCACGCCGAATTCGAACTTGGCGTTGCCGCGCACATTGGTGAGGTTGCCCGTGGTGGTCCACATCATGGCGATCTTGCGCTCGAAGAAATCCTTCGGCGTCGTCCCCCAGTCGACAATTCCTTCGGGATGCACCTTGTACTTGTTGACGAGATCGACCCAATACTGCAGGGCCTCGATCACGGCCGGCTTGTCGTAGTAGGTCTCGGTACCGGCGGGATTCATGAGAATCACGTCGTTCTCGGTAGTGAGGCCCTGAAACAGCCAGTACGGGAATCCCGAGGAGGGGATCTGCACGCCCCATTGCGTGACCTTGCCCGACCCGTCGCGCTTGGTGAGCTTCTGAGCGTAGGAAACCATCTCGCCCCAGGTCGCCGGCGCCTTGTTCGGGTCGAGCCCCGCTTCCTTGAACATCTCCTTGTTCCAGTAAAGAACGATGGTCGAGCGCTGGAACGGGATGCCCCAGATCTTGCCCCCGGTCTGGCTGTTCTCCATGAACGCGGGGTAGAAGCCCTTCACCCACGCCTGGTCTTCCGCGGTCTTCAAGTAGCCGTCGAAAGGCATCACCGCGTCCTCGTCGATGAGCGTGTACATGTCGGTGGAGAGCAGCACCGCCATCGTCGGCGCATCGCCACCCTTGACGGCAGTAAGCGCCTTGGTGAGCGAATCCTGATAGCTGCCGGAATAGATCGGCTTCACCTTGACGCCGGGATTCTCCTTTTCGAAATCAGCCGCCAGGCCGTCGACGATCTTGGTGATCGGCCCGCCGACGGCGACCGGGTAGTAGAACGAGATCTCCACCGGTGCCTGCGCAAACGCGAGCGCCGATCCCGCGATCGCCGTGCAGGCTGCCAGCGCGCGTGCGAATCCGATCAGTTTCATCTTGCTTCCTCCCTCGTCGAATGACTTTGCGAACCTAGGCGAACATCGTTGCGGTGCGATGACTGCGCTCGATCTCTCGGCGCGCTCCGTTGGCGCCATCGAAGAAATGCTGCGCTCCCTGCGCCCACGACAATCGCGTCGTGTCACCGGACGCGAGTCCGACCCGGCCCGCGACGCGGGCGGCGAGAGGCTGTCCGCCGACGCGGCACTGCAGCAGCGAATCGGCGCCGAGGTACTCGACGCCTTCGACTCGCGCCTCGATGCCGGCATCGCGGCCGACGGCGATGTGCTCGGCCCGCACGCCGAGCTTCGCCCCGGCGAACTCCGCCGGCGCGAACGCCGGCCCGGGCGTGCCGGCGATCACCGCGCCGCGCGCTCCCGCCTCCAGCACGAGCAGGTTCATCGGCGGAGTCCCGATGAACCGCGCCACGAACGTATTTGCCGGCGTCTCATACAGATCCGCCGGCGCGCCGTTCTGCTCGATCCTTCCATTGGATAGCAGGATCACGCGGTCCGCCATTGTCATCGCTTCGACCTGATCGTGCGTCACGTAGACCATGGTGATCGAGAGGTTGCGCTGCAGGTGGCGGATTTCCTGGCGCATCTCGGAGCGCAGTTGCGCATCGAGATTGGATAGCGGCTCGTCCATCAGGCACACGGGGGCCTCGGCGATGATCGCGCGACCGAGAGCAACGCGCTGCTGCTGGCCACCCGAGAGCTGGCTCGGCTTGCGATCGAGCAGCTTCGACAGGCCGAGCAACCCTGCGACCCGCTGCATTCGCCGCTCCCGCTCCGCGGGTGGCGTCTTGCGCACTCTGAGGCCGAAGACGATGTTTTCGGCAACCGAGAGATGCGGAAACAACGCGTACGACTGAAACACCATCGCGATGTTGCGCTGCGCCGGTTGCAGATTCGTCACCTCGCGGCCGCCGATCATGATGCGGCCGCTGTCCGCCCTTTCGAGGCCGGCCAGCAAGCGCAGCGTCGTCGATTTGCCGCAGCCCGACGGTCCGAGCAGCACGTTGAGCGTGCCCTCGTCGAGCGCGAAGGAGAGAGAATCAACGGCGCGGACCTGACCCTCGGCGGTCGTCCAGTGCTTGCTGACGTTCTCGACGGCGATCGCCGACACGCGAACCCCCCGGCACAGCGGCCAATCCCGCCGAAAGCCTCCGCGGGCAATGATACCAGCGAGTACGACGCCCGGGCTCGCCAGGGACGCTAGCCGAACAGAGCCTTGAGCGCGGCCCCGGGGTCTGCCGCCCGCATGAACGCCTCGCCTACCAGGAACGCCTGAACGCCCGCGCTGCGCAGTCGCGCCACATCGCCGGGCCCGAGGATGCCGCTCTCGGTGACCACGATCCGTCCGGGCGGTATCCGCGGTAGAAGCTCGAGCGTTGTTTCCAGCTGGACCTCGAAAGTTCTCAGGTCGCGGTTGTTGATCCCGATCAGCGGCGTAGCAAGCGCCAGCGCGCGGTCGAGCTCCTGGGCGCCGTGCACTTCGACGAGCACCGCCATGCCGAACGATTTGGCGCTCGCCTCCAGCTCCGCGAGCCGCGCATCGTCCAGCGCGGCAACGATGAGCAGCACGCAATCCGCACCGAGCGCGCGAGCCTCGGCCACCTGGTAGGGGTCGACGATGAAATCCTTGCGCAGCACAGGCAGCAAGCACGCCTGCCTCGCGGCGCGCAGATGCTCGGGAGTGCCCTGGAAGTATTCGCGGTCGGTCAGCACCGACAGGCACGCGGCGCCGCCGGACTCGTAGCGCCTGGCGATCGCCCCGGGGTCGAAGATCGGCCGTAGCACCCCGCGACTCGGGCTCGCCTTCTTTATCTCGGCGATCACCGCCGGCGCGTTCGCGGCCATCTTGGCGCGCAGCGCTCCGACGAAATCGCGCGGCTGCGGCTCGCGACGCGCTTGCTCGGCGAGCCTCTCAAGCGGCTGTTGCAGGCGCGCGGCCGCGACCTCTTTCGCCTTGCTCGACAGGATCCGCGCGAGGATGTCCGACACCTGGCTCTCAGCCCTTGGCAAGCTTTTGCGTAGCGGCAACGAACTGCTCGAGCTTCTTCTTTGCCGCGCCGGAGGCGATCGCTTCGCGCGCCCGTGCGATCCCCTCGGCGATGGACGACGTGCGGCCGCCCGCGTAGAGCGCAGTCCCCGCATTGAAAGCGACGATCTCCCGTGGCGTGCCCTCTACGTTGGACAACGCCTCCAGGATCATCTCCTTCGACTCGAGAGCGTCGCTCACCTTGAGTCCGCGATTGGACTTCATGTGCAGCCCGAAGTCTTCCGGGTGGATTTCGTATTCGCGTATTTCGCCGTCCTTGAGTTCACCCACCATCGTTGCCGCCCCGAGCGAGACCTCGTCCATGCCGTCCTTGCCGTAGACGACGAGCACATGCTTGCCGCCGAGGCGCTGCAGCACTCGCACGTGGATGCCTACCAAGTCGGGGTGGAAGACACCGACGAGCTGGTTCGCCGCGCCGGCGGGATTGGTGAGCGGGCCAAGGATGTTGAAGATCGTCCTGACACCGAGCTCCTTGCGCACCGGCGCCGCGTGCTTCATGGCGCCGTGGTGGCTCGGCGCAAACATGAAGCCCACCCCGGTGTCCGCGATGCACTTCGCCACCTGCGGCGCGGTGAGCATGATGTTGGCGCCGAACGCCTCCAGCACGTCGGCGCTGCCGGACTTCGAGGACACCGAACGGTTGCCGTGCTTGGCGACGCGCGCGCCGGCGGCAGCGGCAACGAATATCGCCGCGGTGGAGATGTTGAAGGTGTGCGAGGCGTCGCCTCCCGTTCCCACGATGTCGAGAAGGTTTTCGCGGTCCGGCACGTCGACCTTGGTCGAGAACTCGCGCATCACCTGAGCCGCCGCGGCGATCTCGCCCACCGTCTCCTTCTTTACGCGCAAACCAACGGTCAGCGCGGCGATCATCACCGGCGTCGCTTCACCGCTCATGATCTTGCGCATCAGGGTGAGCATCTCGTCGTGAAAGATCTCGCGATGCTCGATCGTGCGCTGCAAAGCCTCCTGCATGGTGATCGACATGTTGGCCGTCCTTCAGTGCGCCTTCAGAAAATTCGCGAGCAGCTCATGGCCGTGCTCGGTCAGGATCGCCTCGGGATGGAATTGCACGCCCTCGACCGGGTACTGGCGGTGGCGCACACCCATGATCTCGCCGTCCTCGCTCTCGGCGGTGATCTCGAGACACGCGGGGAGGCTCGAGCGCTCGATCACCAGCGAATGATACCGCGTGGCGGCGAGCGGACTCGGCAGGTCCCGGAACACGCCGTCGCCGTGATGCGCCACTTTCGAAAGCTTGCCGTGCATCACGCGCTGCGCCCGGACGATGCGGCCGCCGAACGCCTGACCGATGGCCTGATGGCCGAGGCACACGCCGAGGATGGGAATTTTGCCGGCGAAGCGTTCGATGAGCGGAACGCAGATCCCCGCTTCGGTCGGCGTGCACGGCCCGGGAGAGAGCACGATCTTCTCCGGCTTCCAGGCCGCGATCTCAGAGAGAGTCAGCGCATCGTTTCGATACACCTGCACGTCCGCTCCCAGTTCGCCGAGGTACTGGACGAGGTTGTAGGTGAAACTGTCGTAGTTGTCGATCATGAGCAGCATGGCGCACCCTCAGGTTTCATCGAGCCCCGATTGCGCCATCTCGGCAGCGCGGAGCACTGCGCGCGCCTTCGAGAGCGTCTCGCGCCACTCGGTCTCCGGCACCGAATCGTGGACGATGCCCGCCCCCACTTGCGCGTAGAGCGTGCCGCCCTTGATGACGGCGGTGCGGATCGCGATCGCGAGGTCCATGTCTCCCTGGAAGGAAAGGTAGCCTACGGCCCCGGCGTAGATGCCGCGCCGCGAAGGCTCCAGTTCGTCGATGATCTCCATTGCTCGCACCTTCGGCGCGCCGCTCACCGTTCCGGCCGGAAACGAAGCGCGCAGCACGTCGAGCGCGGTGAGGCCGGGCCGTAAACCGCCTTCGACATTGGACACCATGTGCATCACGTGCGAGTAGCGCTCGACTGCGAACTGCTCGGTTACTTTGACCGTCCCCACGGAAGCGACCCGGCCGACATCGTTGCGCCCGAGGTCAAGAAGCATGACGTGCTCGGCGACCTCCTTGGGATCGGCCAGCATCTCGGCTGCGAGCGCATCGTCGGCCTCGCGGCTTGCGCCGCGCGCGCGCGTACCCGCGATCGGTCGCAGCGTCACCGTCTCCCCCTCCTTGCGCACCAGAATCTCTGGCGAGGCACCCACCACGAACAGATCGCCCAGGTCGTAATAGAACATGTACGGCGACGGATTAAGGGAGCGCAGCGCCCGGTACAGCGAAAGTGGGGAGGCGGCGAACGGCATCGACATGCGTTGGGAGAGCACGACCTGCATGATGTCTCCCGCGGCGATGTACTCGCGTGCCCGTGCCACGGCGGCCATGAATCGCTCAGCGCCGAATTCGCTCGTCGCGTCGCTTGCAGTCGTTGCCATCTGAAATGGGATGTCGACCGGCTCACGCAGATTCAGACGCAGCCTCTGCAGCTGCTCGAGCGCGGTCTCGTAGGCTCGCGGCTGCGCCGGGTCGGCGTAGACGATGAGCGCGATCTTGCCGGACAGATTGTCGACGACCGCAAGCTCTTCGGTCAGCAGCAGAAGGATGTCGGGTACCGTGGCAAGTGCATCGATGGCGGGCGGCGCCGACTGCGCGAGCCTGGGCTCGATATGCCGCACCGTGTCGTAGGCGAAATATCCGGCGAGTCCGCCGCAGAAACGCGGCAGCCCGCGCACCGGCGCAGCGCGATAGCGGCGCTGGAACTCGGCGATGAAATCGAGCGGATCGGCCTCGTGGCGCTCGGTCACCCCGCTCTTGTCCTCTACCTCGATGCTGCGGCCCCGCACGCGGATCCGCGTGCGGGCAGGCAGCCCGATGAACGAGTAGCGGCCGAAGCGCTCGCCGCCCACGACCGATTCCAGCAGGAAGCTGAAGGGGGCCCTGGCGAGCTTGACGTACAGCGAGAGCGGCGTGTCGAGGTCCGCGAAGGACTCGAGCACCAGAGGTATGCGGTTAAATCCTTGCGCGGCGAGCGCGCGGAATTCGGCTTCGGTCATGATGCTTCAACGCTTCTTTCGACATGGCAACGGTTTGTGGGGTGCGTCGCTTCGGGCGCGCGACGCGAGCGCAATCTACGAGCGGCGCCACCAGCGCCAGTCGTGACCGCGCGCCCGGGTTGCCCGGGCGGTTCCGTTGCAATTGAACGCGTTGAAGCTCATTGTCGCGGATCGACCCTCTTCGCGATCGGATCGAAACCGCACTATATCATCGCCCGGACCCGGTTGCCCACGGCGGTAGCGCACGATCACGCGGCCGCTGCCGCCGAGCGCATCGCCGCGATCGTGGCCGCGTAGTCGGGGGTGCCGAAGATCGCCGAGCCGGCGACGAACGTGTCCGCGCCGGCCTTTCTGATCGCACCGATGTTGTCGATCTTGACGCCGCCATCCACCTCGAGTCGGATGTCGCGCCCGGTGCGGGCTCGCACCGCGTCGATCCGCCCCCTGGCAAGCTTGAGCTTCGCCAGTGCCTCGGCGATGAAGGATTGTCCACCGAAGCCAGGGTTCACCGACATGATGAGCACCAGATCGAGTTTGTCGAGCACGTGATCGAGCCAATGCAGCGGCGTAGCGGGGTTGAAGGCGAGCCCCGCCCTGCAGCCGCAGTCGTGGATCAACCCGATCGTGCGATCGACGTGGTTGGAAGCTTCAGGGTGAAAGCTGATGATGGAGGCGCCGGCCTTGGCGAAATCGGGCACGATGCGGTCGACGGGATTCACCATCAGGTGCACGTCGATCGGCACGTTCACGTGCGGCTTGAGCGCCTGACACACGAGCGGACCGACCGTCAGATTCGGAACGTAGTGGTTGTCCATCACGTCGAAATGGATCATGTCGGCGCCTGCCGCCACGACTGCACGCACCTCCTCGCCGAGTCGGGCGAAGTCGGCGGACAGGATCGAGGGGGCGATCAGGCAGTGCATGACGCTATAATCATGGCGATCCACCGGTTCGATCAGTGAAGGACGGCCCCATGGCCGAGGCAAAGCGCTACGAAATCACGGTCGTGCCCCGATCGACCTATGTCGAAGAGCAGTCCGATCCGGCGAAGAATCAATACGTCTTCGCCTACACGATCACTCTGACCAATACCGGCAACGTGCCGGCGCAGCTGGTGAGCCGGCACTGGGTGATCACCGACGCCAACAGCAAGGTGCTCGAGGTCAAGGGTCTCGGCGTCGTCGGTCAGCAGCCGCAGCTCAAGCCCGGGGAGAGCTTCGAGTACACCAGCGGCACGCACCTCGAGACGTCGGTGGGTACCATGCGCGGCACCTACCAGATGCTCGCCGACGACGGTAAGCAGTTCGACGCGCCCATTCCGCTCTTCACGCTCTCGGTGCCGCGCGTCCTGCATTAACCAGCGTCTCCCTGAGCCGTCGCGCAACTTCCGTTCGCCGCAGCGGCCCTAGCGGCGACCCGCCTCCTCGTCGCCGCCCGCCGGCGGCTTGCGCTTTCCGCCCATCGTGAACCAGACGATGAAGACGGCAAGCGCGAGCGCGACCCCCGCCTCGATGAGGAACCAGATCATGCGGGGTGATGGGCGGCTTCCGCCTGCCGGTCGGCGTGATACGAAGAGCGCACCAGCGCGCCGACCGCGGCGTGACGGAATCCAAGCGCATAGGCTTCGCGCTCGAACTTCGCAAAGGTGTCTGGATCGACGTAGCGGGCCACCGCGAGATGCGCGCGGGTGGGCTGCAGATACTGGCCGATCGTGATCATCTCGATGTCGTGCGAACGCATGTCGCGCATCACCGCGAGGATCTCCTCGTCGGTCTCGCCCAGACCCACCATGAGCCCGGATTTCGTCGGTGTTTGCGGAAAGCGCTGCTTGAACTCCCGCAGCAGCCGCAGTGAATGCGCGTAGTCGGAGCCCGGTCGCGCCTGGCGATAGAGTCGCGGCACGGTTTCGAGATTGTGGTTCATCACGTCCGGCGGGCATGCGGCAAGAATCTCGAGCGCGCGCTCCAGGCGGCCCCGAAAATCGGGCACCAGAATCTCGATCGTCGTTCGCGGCGAGCGCTTGCGCACCGCGCGGATGCAGTCGACGAAGTGCTGCGCTCCGCCGTCACGCAGATCGTCTCGATCCACGCTGGTGATGACGACGTAGCCGAGCTCAAGGGCGGCGATCGTGGCGGCCAGGTTGAGCGGCTCGTCCGCGTCGAGCGGCAGGGGCCGGCCGTGGCCCACGTCGCAGAAAGGGCAGCGGCGCGTGCAAAGATCGCCCATGATCATGAAGGTCGCGGTGCCGTTGCCGAAGCACTCGCCGATGTTCGGGCAAGACGCTTCTTCGCAGACGGTGTGCAGTCGATGCTCGCGCAGGATGCGCTTGATCTCGTAGAAGCGCGGGCCCGAGGGCGCACGCACGCGGATCCATTCCGGTTTCTTCAGCGGCGCAGCGGCGACGACCTTCACCGGGATGCGCGCCGTCTTGGCGCCGCCCTTCTGCTTGGCGCCCGCTGGCGCCGGAGCGGTGATGTCGCCGGGGAGGTCCGTCATTGCGTCCGCCCGGTGAGGCTCGACTCGAGGAAGGGGGCGAACTCTCGTCCGGCTTCCTCGACGCTGCGCGTGATGCCGAGATCGGCAAGCTGCGTCACCGCGAGCCCGGGGTAACCGCAGGGATCGATGTCGGCAAAGGGCGCGAGATCCATGGCGACGTTGACCGCGAGACCGTGATAGGTGCTGCCGTGGCTTACCTTCAATCCCAGCGCCGCGATCTTCGCCTCTCCGCCCGTGGCTGACGTGTACACTCCCGGCGCCGAGGGTTTCCCATGGGCCTCTATGCCAAGAGAGCCGAGCCATAGTATCACGGCGCCCTCCAGCCTCCTCACCATGGCGCGCACGCCGATCCGCGCGCGAGCCAGATCGAAAAGCGTGTAAGCGACGAGCTGACCGGGGCCGTGATAGGTCACCTGCCCGCCGCGATCCACCTTGAGCACGCGAATGCCGTTCTCGCGCAGCACATGCTCGCGTCTTCCGGCAAGCCCGAGCGTATAGATCGGCGCGTGCTCGGTCAGCCAGATCTCGTCGCGTGTGTTCGCGCCGCGCGACTCGGTGAATGCGCGCATGGCATGCCAGCAGGTCTCGTAATCGCTGCGCCCGAGGGCGCGCACGATGAGCTCGCTCGCCTGAGTCACGCGCGACTCGTGTGCTCGCTCCGGCAAGCTCATCGCCTCACTCTTCGCGCGCTGGGCTCACGCCCCGCGCCATGGCCCCAGATTGCCGGCGCAAACGCGAGCTCGGTCTGCCGCAGCGCTGCGGTCCGTTGCCACACGATTTGATCGCGCGATACCGAGAGCATCCAGGTCTGTTGTTCCAGCGGCGCCTTGCGCGCGAAGGCCTCAGGCGTGAGCACCGCACAGCAGCCTTCGCGGAGGGGATCGCGCACAGACTCGTAACGAATCGCCCCGACCCGCGCTTCGCGCGCTACTCGTCCGAAGCGCTGGCAGCCGCTGTAGTCGCTCGGATGCGTCCAGACGGTGCGCTCGGCCGCGAAGGCCGGCGCGCGGAGGTCGACGCAAGCGACGGAAAGCGCCGTGCGAAACACTGTCTGCGGCCGGGTTGGCATCGCCGCGAGCGCCGGGGTGTCCAGCAGATGCCTCCAGCGCCAGTAGCCGAGCTCGGCACAGGCCGTGCGGATCTCGTCGGCGCCGTAGAACACTCCGGGGTCCTCCGGGCCACGAAAACGTGAGCCGCCGGGAGGCGGGGGATATCGGAACGGGGTCGAGAGCAGCCAGTGCAGCTTGCTCGCCGCTGCGGGTACGGGCGGCTTGGACTCCTCGAGCAGCCGTTCGAGCGCGTGCTGCTCGTCCACGTTGTCGACCAGCGCCATCGTGGCGGCCACGTGCTGCGCCTCGACCGCGCGCCACAGCTCCAGGCGTGCCGGTCTCGCCTCAGAGGCGACCGCGCGCGCTGTCCAGGTACGAGACGACACGGACGAGGCCTTGTACCGTGCTCAGGAGCTCTACGGGTGCCGCCCCGAGGGCGAGATTGCTGCTTTCGAGCCAGTTCCGCGCGCTATCCTCGTGGCCCCAGAGGGCGTCGAGCGAACGGAACAACCGGACGAACAGCAGCGCCAATTCCCATTCTTTCGCCCGTTCACGGGATAGTGTGTACTTGCCTGCGAACAGTCGCGAAGCCGTCGCGTCGGAGATGCCGAGGATCTCCGCTACGCGTCGCTGCGAAAGCCCGAGCAGCTTTGCCGCTCTGACGACCGATTTGCCGAGCACGCGCGCCTCGTCGACGGCCTGTGCTGTGCGAGCGCTCGCGGCACCTTGGGCGGTAGCGGGCATCGTCTCTTGGTCCTGCAGAAAGGATCTATGCCGAATATTGCCACAGCAAACCGACGCCGCGCAACCGACGCGCTCGGCGGCAAGCAGGCTCCGCCTGCTACAGAACCATCGTCACCATCGGGTGTGAGGTGAGCTCCCGGTACAGGGCGTCAAGCTGCTCGCGCGAGGTGGCGTTGACCGTGCAGGTGAGCGAGAGGTACTTCCCCTCGCGCGAGGCGCGCATTTCCATCGACGCGCTGTCAAAGTCGGGCGCGTGACGCAGGACGACGGCAAGCACGGCTTGGGCGAAGCCGTCTTCCGTGCGGCCGACGATCTTCATCGGGAAAGTGCAGGGGAATTCGAGCAATGTTTCGGCCATGGGCGGTTCCATCGCTCCAATATGCTGGCGAAGGCGCCGATACGCAAGCGCCTCCCCCTCGCCCGACCTCGCAATGCGAGCCGTCTCGCTAAGTTCGCCCTTGCTCGAAGGCATACATGTACTCGCGCGTCGGCGGGTGCGGCAGACGGCCGTCCTGCAACGGCTTGCCGGCCAGCAATTGGAAGATCGAGAGCCAGCCACGATCGAAAGCGTGGGCGGAGCCCGCGAGATAGATGCGCCAGACGCGGTATCTTTCTTCCCCGACCTCGTGGCGCGCCGCGTCGTCATTGCTCTCGAGGCGCTCGACCCAGTGCCACAGTGTCCGCGCGTAGTGCTCGCGCAGCGCTTCCGCGTCGATCAGCTCCAGCCCCTCGGTGGCGAGGCCCTGGATCACCCGGCCGGCGTGCGCGAGTTGTCCGCCAGGAAAGACATATTGCTCGATGAAGTCACCGATACCGCTGCCGAGGCTCGCGCCGCCGATCCAGTTGTGCGTGATTCCGTGATTGAGCACCAATCCGCCGGGCTTGAGGATACGGTAGATCTTGCCGAAGTACTTCGGATAGTTGCCGATCCCCACGTGCTCGAACATGCCGATGCTGGCAATCTTGTCGTAGAGCCTTCCCTCCGGCAGGTCGAGGTAATCGAGCAGCTGCACGCGCACGCGATCGCCGAGGCCGAGCTCGGCGATCCTCGCCGCCACGTAGTCATGCTGGTTCTGCGAGAGCGTGATCCCGGTCGCCTTCACCCCATAGTTCTGCGCGGCGCGAAGAATCAGCCCGCCCCAGCCGCAGCCGATGTCGAGAAACTCCTCGCCCGGCGCCAGCATGAGCTTGCGGCAGATGTGGTCGAGCTTCTGCAGCTGCGC
>DATJZM010000113.1:0-31348 GCA_035499135.1 Casimicrobiaceae bacterium
GTGCTCGAGCGCGACGGCCGGTTCTTCCGGCTTCGCTTCGCAGTGCCGCTTCCGCTGGAAGCCTACCTCGAGCGCCATGGCGATGTACCGTTGCCGCCGTACATCGCGCGCGCGGCCGACGCGGCCGACGCCGAGCGCTACCAGACGGTCTATGCGCGGCAGCACGGCGCGGTGGCCGCACCGACCGCCGGGCTGCACTTCGATGCCGCGATCATGCGACGACTCGAAGAGCGCGGCATCGCCGTCGCTGCGCTCACGCTGCACGTTGGTGCCGGAACCTTCCAGCCGGTCGACCACGAAGATCTCTCGCGCCACCGCATGCACAGCGAGCGCTACGAGATCTCGCCTCGGACTGTGGCTGCGATCGCTGCTGCGCGTGCCGCGGGCAGAGCGGTCGTGGCCGTCGGCACGACGACCTTGCGGGCGCTCGAGTCTGCGGCGGCGCCGGACGGTGTGCTCCCGGGTGCGCGAGAGACCGCCCTCTTCATCACGCCCGGCTTTCGCTTCCGGGTCGTCGACAGGCTGCTCACCAACTTCCACCTTCCTCGCTCGACGCTGCTGATGCTGGTGTCCGCGTTCGCCGGGCTCGCGACGATCCGGGACGCCTATGCGCACGCGGTCAACGAGCGCTATCGATTCTTCAGCTACGGCGACGCGATGCTGCTCGAGCGCGACGCGACCGCGCGCGAGATCTAGCCAGGCGCGCTGCTACAATCGCTCGATGCAGTTCGAAGTTCTCGCACGTTGCGGCGAGGCCCGTTGCGGCAAGCTCACCCTCGCCCACGGCGTGGTCGAGACCCCCGTGTTCATGCCGGTGGGTACCTACGGCACGGTGAAGGCGATGGCGCCCGACGAGCTGGAGGAGCTCGGTGCTCGGATCGTGCTCGGGAACACCTTCCATCTCTGGCTGCGTCCCGGAGTGGAAGTGATTGCCGCTCACGCGGGGTTGCATCGCTTCATGGGGTGGCATCGGCCGCTGCTCACCGATTCCGGCGGCTACCAGGTCTTCAGCCTCGGTCCGTTGCGCAAGGTGCGAGAGGAAGGCGTGAGCTTCGCCTCGCCCGTCGACGGCGACCGGCTTCTCCTCACGCCGGAGCTCTCGATCGAGATCCAGCGCGCGCTGGATTCCGACGTGGTGATGGTGTTCGACGAGTGCACCGCCTATCCGGCCGCGCGTGACGAAGCCGCCGAGTCCATGCGTTTGTCGCTGCGCTGGGCGGCTCGCTGCAAACAGGCGCATGCGGGCAACCCGAACGCCCTGTTCGGGATCGTGCAGGGCGGGATGTTCGAAGACCTGCGCCAGGAGTCGCTCGAAGCGCTGGGAGAGATCGGGTTCGACGGCTATGCCATCGGCGGGCTGTCGGTTGGAGAACCGAAGGAAGAGATGCGGCGGGTCGAAGCCTATATCGCTCCGCGGCTGCCGGCGCAGCGCCCGCGCTACCTGATGGGCGTGGGCACCCCGGAGGACATTGTCGAGGCGGTGCAAAGCGGGATCGACATGTTCGACTGCGTGCTGCCAACGCGCAACGCGCGCAACGGCTGGCTCTTCACGCGCTACGGTGACGTCAAAATCCGCAACGCGCGGCACCGCGCAGACACGGGGCCGCTCGACGAGAGCTGCGACTGCTATACCTGCCGCAACTTCAGCCGCGCCTATCTGCACCACCTCCAGCGCAGCAACGAGATCCTCGGAGCCCGCCTGAACACCATCCACAACCTGCGCTACTACCTGACCCTGCTGTCGGGCCTGCGGCAGGCGATCGCGGACGCCGCTCTGCCCCGTTACGTCGAGCGCTTCCGATCGGACCGCTCTCGCATGGTAGAATAAATGATTTTCCGCAAGTGACAGGGCCGCACGTCAGCCGCCGCAGCCCGTCGCCAGGAGGAATCACCCGTGTTCATCAGCCCCGCCTACGCGCAGGCTTCCGGCGCCATGCCTGGAGGCGATCTCCTCACGTTCCTGCCGATGATCGCCATCGTCGTCGTCTTCTACTTCCTGCTGATTCGTCCCCAGCAGAAGCGGGCCAAGGAGACCAAGTCGATGCTCGAGGCGCTGCAGAAGGGCGACGAGATCGTGACCGCCGGCGGCGTCGTGGGCAAGATCGCCAAGCTCACCGACGCCTACGCGACGGTGGAGATCGCGCCGAACGTCGAGGTTACCGTGCAGCGTAACGCCATATCGCTCGTCCTGCCCAAGGGTACGATCAAGACGCTGTAGCACGTCGGCTGTGAACCGCTATCCGCCCTGGAAATACGCGCTGATCGCGATCGCGCTGGTCGTCGCGATTGTCTACACGCTGCCCAACTTCTTCCCCGAAGTTCCGGCGGTGCAGGTGTCGACGAGCAAGGCGGGAATCAAGATCGACACATCCACGCTGCAAACGGTGGAGGATGCCCTCAAGGGCGCGAACATCCAGTACAGCGGGGAGTCGGTCGATGCAACCGGCGTCAAGGTTCGCTTCGCCGATCCCGATACGCAGCTGAAGGCGAAGGATGTGCTGCAGAAAACCCTTGGCGACAATTACATCGTTGCCTTGAATCTCTTCTCCAGCTCGCCTCGCTGGCTGGCGAGCATCGGCGCGCTGCCGATGTATCTCGGGCTCGACCTTCGCGGCGGAGTGCATTTCCTGCTCCAGGTCGACATGAAGGCCGCGCTCGACAAGGCCGCCGACCGGTACCTGACCGACATCCGCTCCCTCCTGCGGGAAAAGAAGGTCATCTACTCCGGCATCGCCCGCGAGGGCCACAACGTCGGCATTCGCTTCCGCGACGCCTCCGAGCGCGCTCGCGCCTATCAGGAGATCGCCTCGGCGTTCCCCGACCTGCAACTCGCCGAGGCCGAGGCCGGCAGCGAATACAAGCTCGTGGCGAGCCTCAAGCCCGAGGCCGAAAAGCGCATCCAGACCGGCGCGGTGCAGCAGAACATCACGATCCTGCGCAATCGGGTGAACGAGCTCGGCGTGGCCGAGCCCATCGTCCAGCAGCAAGGCGCCGATCGCGTCGTCGTGCAGCTTCCCGGCGTGCAGGACACCGCGCGCGCGAAGGACATCCTGGGACGCACCGCCACGCTGGAGGTGCGCATGGTCGACGAGGATCCGTCGGCGCTGCAGCAGGCGCTGGCCGGGCAGGTTCCGTTCGGCGACGACCTCCTGGTCGAGCGCAGCGGAGCGCCAGTCCTCGTCAAGCGCCAGGTCGTGCTGACGGGCGATCGCATCAACGACGCCCAGTCGGGCTTCGATCAGCGGACCGGCGAGCCCGCCGTGCACGTCAACCTCGACGGTACGGGCGCGCGTATCTTCAAGGAGCTCACGCGCGACAACGTCGGCAAGCGTATGGCGATCGTGCTGGTAGAGAAGGGCAAGGCCGAGGCGATCACGGCGCCGGTGATCCGGGAAGAGATCGGCGGCGGCCGCGTGCAGATCAGCGGCCGCATGTCCACGCGCGAGGCCAACGACATCGCGCTGCTGATGCGCGCCGGCGCGCTCGCGGCTCCGATGGAGATCGTCGAGGAACGCACCGTCGGCCCCTCGCTCGGCAAGGAGAACATCGACAAGGGCTTCGACTCGGTTCTCTACGGCTTCGTCGTCCTGGCGGTATTCATCTGCGCCTATTACCTCCTGATGGGCGTGATATCCACGATCTCGCTCGCCTTCAACCTGCTGCTGCTGGTGGCCATCCTGTCGATGCTGCAGGCGACGCTCACGCTGCCCGGCATCGCCGCGGTCGCGCTCACGCTGGGCATGGCGATCGATGCGAACGTGCTGATCAACGAACGCATCCGCGAGGAGCTCCGCTGGGGCGACACGCCGCACGCCGCCATCCAGGCGGGCTACGAGCGCGCCTGGAACACCATTCTCGACTCCAACGTGACCACCCTGATCGCCGGCCTGGCACTGCTCATCTTCGGCAGCGGACCGGTGCGCGGCTTCGCGGTGGTGCACTGCCTCGGCATCCTGACGTCGATGTTCTCGGCGGTGTTCGTCTCGCGCGGACTGGTCGCGATCGTCTACGGCGGGCGCAAGAAGCTCGATCGCATCTCGATCGGCCAGGTATGGAAGCCTGCCGTGGCGGGCACGGCCGGCAAATGACCCGCCGATCGCCGCTCGGCCTGCAGGAATGTCGGTTCGTCCGCACAGCGTCTTGCGAGCGGCGTCGCGCCGGCGCTAAGGTGCCAGGAATCCAGGGCCTTTCCCCGGCCTGACCGACAACGCCGCCAACGCCGACCTTCAAGGGCCGCCATGGAATTCTTCCGCATCAAGCGCGACATCCCGTTCATGCGGCACGCGCTTGTGTTCAACATCATCTCCGCGGTGACGTTCCTGCTGGCCGTCATATTCCTCGTGGTGCGCAGCCTGAACTTCGGCGTCGATTTCGTGGGCGGCACGCTCATCGAGATCGCCTACGCGCACCCGGCGGATCTGGGGCGTGTGCGTGCGGTCATCGACAAGATGAACCTCGGCGAATTCGCGGTGCAGAGCTTCGGCAGCGCGAACAGCGCCCTCATCCGCCTGCCGCTGAAGGAGGGCGTGTCGACGGCACAGCTTTCGGAGCGGGTCATGACCGCGCTCAAGGCCGACGATTCGAGCGTCACGCAGCAGCGCGTCGAGTTCGTAGGGCCGCAGGTCGGGAAGGAGCTCTACGAGAACGGCGCGCTCGCTCTGCTCCTCGTGTCGATCGGCATCGTCGCCTATCTCGCGCTGCGCTTCGAGTGGCGCTTCGCAGTTTCCGCGATCATCGCCAACCTCCACGATGTCGTGATCATCCTGGGCTTTTTCGCCTTCTTCCAGTGGGAATTTTCTCTCCCCGTGCTGGCCGCAGTGCTCGCAGTGCTCGGCTACTCGGTCAACGAATCGGTGGTCATCGCCGACCGGATCAGGGAGAACTTCCGCAAGATGCGCAAGGCGACGGTGCCCGAGATCATCAACAGCGCGATCACGAGCACGCTGTCGCGCACGATCATCACTCACGGCTGCACCTTGATGATGGTTCTGTCGATCCTCTTCTTCGGCGGCGAGACGCTGCACTACTTCGCGCTCGCGCTGGCGATCGGCATCTGCTTCGGCATCTATTCCTCGGCGCTGGTGATGGCTTCGCTGGTGATGTGGCTCGGCGTCTCGCGCGAGGACCTGGTCAAGCCAGAAAAGAAGACGGGCGCCGGCGCTGAGAAGATCCTGCCCTGACGCGACGCCTGCCCCCGCGGCGACGTCTTCGGCGACATGATCACCACGCTGATCTACTCGCTGTTCGCGTTGGACAAGACGCTGAGCGTGCTGGCCGCGGAGCATGCGGCATTTCTCTTTGTCGCCCTGTTCCTCGTCATCTTTGCCGAGACCGGGCTCGTCGTGTTTCCTCTGCTTCCGGGCGACTCGCTGCTGTTCCTCACCGGCACCGTGGCGGCGGCGAGCGGGATCAGCATCCATCTGCTCGTGCTGACGCTCTTTGTGGCCGCCGTGCTCGGCGACTCGGTGAACTACGCCGTCGGTCGCTACCTCGGGCCCAAGGCCTTTCAACAGCGAGACGGCTCGCGGCTCGCGCGGTGGCTCAAGCCCGAATACCTCGAGCGGACGCACCGCTTCTACGAGAAATACGGCGGGATGACGATCGTGATCGGGCGCTTCGTGCCGATCGTGCGCACGTTCGCGCCCTTCCTGGCGGGCGTGGGTGCCATGGCGTACCACAGCTTCCTGGCGTACAACGTCACCGGCGCCGCGTTGTGGGTGGCTTCGCTCACCTACGCGGGCTATCTTTTCGGCAACATTCCCTGGGTCAAGGACAATCTGGCCCTGATCGTGCTCGGGATCGTCGTGATCTCGCTGGTACCCGCGCTGACGCAGTTTCTCCGCGAGCGCCGGGAACGCCGCCGCGGCCCCGGGATCTGAGGCGGCGCTCTAGACGCGCCGCGCCAGGTCGGCAGCGTCCCCCGTGTAGCCGGCAGGCGTCAGCGCAGCGAGCCGCGCTTTTGCATCGGCGGGCAGGGGTAGGTCCGCGATGAACGCGCGGAGCGACTCGCGCGTGATGCCCTGCTTGCCTCGCGTTAGCGCCTTGAGCTGCTCGTAGGGATCGGGCAGCCCGTAGCGGCGCATCACCGTCTGGATCGCCTCGGCGAGGACCTCCCAGCTGGCATCGAGGTCAGCGGCGATCGCTTGCGCATCGACCGCGAGCCCCGCCAGCCCCTGTCGACAGCCAAGGTAGCCGAGGAGCGAGTGCCCGAGCGCGGTACCCGCGTTGCGCAGCACCGTCGAGTCGGTGAGATCGCGTTGCCAGCGTGACACGGGCAGCTTCTCCGCCAAGTGCCGCAGCAGCGCATTCGCGAGCCCCAGGTTCCCTTCGGAGTTCTCGAAATCGATCGGGTTGACCTTGTGCGGCATGGTGCTCGAACCAACTTCGTTCTCCTTGGCTCGTTGCCGGAAGTAGCCGACCGAGATGTAGCCCCAAAGGTCGCGGTCGAGATCGATGACGATGGTGTTCAGGCGAGCCAGCGCGTCGAAGAGCACGGCAAGGCAATCGTGCGGCTCGATCTGCGTCGTGTACGCATTGAACTCCAGACCGAGCGAAGCCACGACGCGACGCGAGAGAGACTGCCAGTCGACGTCCGGGTACGCGATGCGATGCGCGTTGTAATTGCCGACCGCACCGTTGATCTTCCCAGACAGATTAGCGCTCGCGAAGTCAGCCCGCGCTTCGACGAGCCGGCTCGCGAAGTTGGCGACCTCCTTGCCCAGCGTCGTCGGGGTCGCCGGCTGGCCGTGCGTGCGCCCGAGCATCGGCACCGCCGCGTGCGCATGGGCCATGGCGGTGAGATCGTCGATCAACGCGTCGACGGCCGGCAGGAGAACGTCCCGTCTTGCACGGGCGAACATCAGGCCGTAGGCGAGATTGTTGATGTCCTCCGAAGTGCAGGCGAAATGAATGAACGGCGCAGAGCGCACAACAGACGGCTCATCGGCAAAACGCTCGCGCAGCCAGTACTCGACCGCCTTGACGTCATGGTTCGTGGTCCGCTCGATGGCCTTGACCCGCTCCGCGTCGGCGATCGAGAAATTCTCTTCCAGCCTGGCGAGGAACGCGCGCGCTGATTCGGAAAACGCGGGCAATTCGCCGACGCCCGGTTCGCCGGCAAGGGCAAGGAGCCAGGCGAGCTCGACCTGCACCCTGCACCGGATCAAAGCGAATTCGCTGAAGTGCTCCGCGAGCTTGACCAGCTTGTTGCGGTAGCGCCCATCCAGCGGGCTGAGCGCTGTGAGCGCGGACAGCGAGAAGAGCGCGTCGGCGTTCGTCATGAAGTGGCGCGCAATGCTGAGCTAGTCTAGCACAGCGAGGTCCCCTCTTCTGCACCGCCGGCGTCTGGCAAACACGCGAGGGGTCCAAGGGGAGGGGGTCGCGCCGATGCTATAATTTGCATCGCGATCGTCCGGGCGCTGTGTCTTTTCATCTTCTCTCCCATGAAGCTCATAGCGTCGCTTACAAGCCCCTATGCCCGGAAAGTGCGCATCGCGCTCGCCGAGAAGAAAATCGAGTGCGACTTCGTGGAACAGTCGCCGTGGGACGCCGACAGCGACGTCCCGACGTTCAATCCGCTCGGCAAGGTCCCCGTCCTCGTGCTCGACGACGGGAGCTCGCTTTTCGACTCCCGCGTCATCGCGGAATACATCGACAGCGTGAGCCCGGTCTCGCGGCTTATCCCCGAGCCGAGCAGGCAGCGCATCGTCGTCAAGCGTTGGGAGGCCCTCGCCGACGGGATTTGCGACGCTGCGAGCGCGATGGTGATCGAAGCGAGGCGGCCGGCGCGGCAGCAGAACCGGGAGTGGCTCGAGCGCCAGCGGCGCAAGATCGAGTCGGGCCTGAAGGAGCTTGCCAACGAGCTGGGCGAGCGCGCATGGTGCAACGGCGAGGCCTATTCGCTCGCCGACATCGCCACGGGCTGTGCGCTCGGGTACCTCGATCTGAGGCATCCGGAGGTCAGCTGGCGCAGCGCCTACCCGAACCTGGTCAGGCTCGCCGAAAAGCTCGCCAAGCGGGCGTCCTTCGCCGAGACCGTTCCGCCGGCGTCCTGAAGGAAGAAGGCCCGCGCGAGGCGGGCCTTCCCGATGCTGGCGGACCGCCGCCCCGACTCAGGGCAGCATGCTGTGGTCGTAGGTGCGGATGTCGCGTCCCCTCGTCTCGCTCAGGAAGAACGTGCCGACGACCAGCGTCATGATGGCCACGACGATGGGATACCAGAGACCGTAATAGATGTCGCCGGTCGCGGCGACCAGTGCCGTCGCGGTCAGCGGCAACATCCCCCCGAACCAGCCGTTGCCGATGTGATACGGCAACGACATCGACGTGTACCGGATCTTGGTCGGGAAGAGCTCGACGAGGAACGCGGCGATCGGTCCGTACACCATCGTCACGTAGATCACCATGATGACCAGGATCAGCTCGGTCATGAACCAGTTGATCTTGCTCTTGTCCGGAGCGCCCTTATAGCCGGCCGCCTTGAGCGTCTCCTCGAGCTTTTTCTGGTCCCAGCCCTCGACGCGCTGGTCGCCGATCGTGGTGACCACGCTTTTGCCCGACTCGGCCGGGACGGATTTGAACGACAGTCCCTGCTTGGTCATGAAATCCTTGGTCCGATCGCAATCGGAAAACTTGCTCCACGGCCCCACGAACAGGTGGAACTGGCAGTCGGTCGCCGCAACCGTGATCGGCGTCTTGGCCGAGAACTCCTCGAGCGCCGGGTTGACGTAGTGCGTGAGCCCTTGGAAGAGCGGGAAGTACGTGACAGCCGCGATCAGGCAGCCGGCCATGATGATCTTGAGCCGCCCGATCCGGTCGGAGAGCCAGCCGAAGACCACGAAGAACGGCGTGCCGATGACGAGCGACAGGCCGATCAGGACGTAGGTCGTCACGTAGTCGAGCTTCAGCGTGATGATGAGGAAGAACAGTGCATAGAACTGTCCCGTGTACCACACCACGCCCTGGCCTGCCGTGGCGCCGAGAAGCGCCAGCAGCACGTACTTGTTGTTCGGGTACCTGAAGAAGCTGTCGGTCAGCGGCGACTTCGAGCCCTTGCCCTCTGACTTCATCTTCTGGAAGATCGGCGACTCGTGCAGCTTGAGTCGGATGTAGACGGAGAACACGAGCAGGATCAGCGAGACCCAGAACGGGATGCGCCAGCCCCACTCCGCGAACGCCTTCGCGTCCATGTTGTCGCGGCACAGGAAGATGATGATCAGCGCCAGCAGCAGACCCAGCGTTGCCGTGGTCTGGATCCAGCTCGTGTCGTAGCCGCGCCTGTCGTGCGGCGCGTGCTCCGCCACGTACGTCGCCGCCCCGCCGTACTCCCCACCGAGGGCGAGGCCCTGCACGAGGCGCAGCGTCACCATCAATACCGGCGCGAGCCAGCCGATCGATTGATACGTCGGCAGCAGGCCCACGAGGAACGTCGACCCACCCATGAAGACGATCGTGATGAGGAATGTGTACTTGCGCCCCACGAGATCGCCGATCCGCCCGAAGACCAGCGCGCCG
The DNA here is from genome assembly GCA_035499135.1 of Casimicrobiaceae bacterium. GTDB lineage: Bacteria > Pseudomonadota > Gammaproteobacteria > Burkholderiales > Casimicrobiaceae > PALSA-1003. The sequence continues at coordinate 9,514 of DATJZM010000113.1, forward strand.
AAAGGCCGCACGAGAAAGCCCGCCGCGTACGCCGCAAAGGCCGATAGCAGCGCCGCCGTCTGATTGCCCGGCGGGAAGAACAGCGCCGCGAAGAACGGTGCCAGCACTGCGTACAGGTAGAAGTCGTACCACTCGAATACCGTGCCGAGCGAGGAGGCAAAGATGACCTTCCGCTCTTCCGTGCCGACGCTCTTGATCGATTCTTCTTCTAGGAATCCCTTCTTGACATCCGCCATCGCTGCCTCCCTCAGTTCGATGAGCCAATGGGGTGCGCCAACCGGAAGTGACAGCGGCCCGGTACCCGCTCGCGCTGCGCACGCGCCCACATGCCGGCGCCCCGCAATAATATCCCACCGTCCGCTTACGTGAAACTTACAAGCGCGCCGCCCAGCCCAAATATTTTGCGACGCAGCATCCCCCAACCCGGTAGACCAGTAGATCTAGCCAGCGCCCGCGCCGGAAGCGGGCTCCGACGCGAGCAGCGCGTCGACCTTGTTCATGAGGTCCCGCGTCGAGAACGGCTTGGTGACGTAGATATCGGCGCCAAGCGACAAGCCCCGGCTCACCTCGGCATCGCGTCCCTTGGCGGAGAGCATGATGATCTTTATGCCCTGCCACTCGGGGCGTTCGCGCAGGAGCCGGCAGACATCGTATCCGCTCCGGGCGGGCATCATGACATCGAGCACGACAAGATCGGGCGCACCTGCTTCGATCAGTTGCAGCGCTTCGTCGCCGTCGTGCGCCACCAGCACCTCGTGGCCCTTGCGCCGCAGGAGAAACTCGACTGCTGCGGCGATATTGGGCTCGTCGTCGACGATGAGGATCTTCTTGGTCACGAGCGCGCTCCGGTGGGCAACGTGAACGAAAAGCGAGCGCCGCTCCCCGGTCCGCTCTCCACCCACATCCTGCCGCCGAAATGCTCCACGATCTGGCGGCTGATGTACAGCCCGAGCCCACTGCCGTGCGGTTTGTTGGTGAGTGTGTCCCCGACCTGATGGAACTTGCCGAAGACGGCTTCGTGATCCTCCGCGCGAATGCCGCGCCCGTTGTCGCTCACGTCCACGCGCAGCCGTCCGTTGCGCTCGGCGAGGGCGACCTCGATCCTGCCGTTCGCACGGTCGCAGAACTTCGCTGCGTTCGACAGCAGGTTGAGCATGACCTGGATCATGCGGTCGAGGTCCACGGTCACCGCGGAAACGCGATCGGGCAGACGCGCCTCGACCCGGATGCTCTTTTCGCGGAACAGCTGATCCATCGCGGCCAGCGTGTCCGAGATGACCTCCTTCATGTCGACCCGCGACTCGACCCACTCGGCCTTGCCCGACTCGATCTTGGCGAGGTCCAGAACCTGGTTGATCAGTCGGGTGAGGCGTTCCGCCTCCTTGGTGATGATGCCCAGAAACTTCCTCCGCTGCTCGGTGTCGACCTCAGGCTCGTCGAGCAGGATCTCGGTGAACGCCCGGATCGAGGTAAGCGGCGTGCGCAGCTCGTGCGTCACGGTCGAGACAAAATCGTCCTTGAGCCGATCGAGCTCCGTGAGGCGCGCATTGGCGGCGCGAAGCTCCGCTGTGGCGGCCTCCAGCTCGCGCGATTTCTGCTCGAGCTTGTGGCTATAGACGACCACCTGGGATGCCTCGTCGAGGATTTCCCGCACCTCCTCGAGCGTGAGGGCTTCCTCCTTCACCACCGAGCCCACCATGATGCGCGCGGAAGCCGCCCCGATCGCGCCCGCAAGCTGCACCTCGACGTGATGGACGAGCTCCGCGTCGGCGACCCAATGCGGATCCGGCCAGGTGAGCCCTCGCGCGGCGGCGTAGGCCGCGAAGTCGTCTTCGGCACCGGCCGTGCCGACGAATCGCGCCAGCAGGTTGTAGAGGTCGGGAACGGAGGCCGTGCCGCGCCAGAAGCGCGCACCACCCGTCTCCCCTGAGTGCCTAAACACGTCGACGAACAGCCCGGCCTGCCGGTGTTCCTCGGCGCTCGGCGACGTGCATAGTGACACGCCGACGTAGGCGCCGATGTTGGCGATCATGCTCCAGATCATCGCGTGGCTGATCTGGTCGAGGCCGGTGAGCCCGAACAGTTGCAACGGCTTGAGCAGAGTGATGCCGAAGGGACCCTGCTCGAGCAGTCCGATCGGCAGCCAGCCGGAGCGGGCTAACGCCGGCAGGAACAAAGTGTAGAACCAGACGGCGAAGCCCGCGAGCAGCCCGCTCAGCGCGCCGGCGCGTGTGCCACCCTTCCAGAAGATGCCGCCGAGCACCGCCGGAGCGAACTGCGCGACGGCAGCGAAGGAGATGAGGCCGATCGAGACCAGGGCGTAGGCCTCTCCGGCGAGCCTGAAGTAGATGTAGCCGAGCAGCAGGATCAGGACGATCGCTCCGCGCCTGATGCCGAGCAGCAGGCCGGTGAGATCGCGCCGCTCGTTCAGACGCAGGTATCGCAGGCGCAGCAGCACCGGCATCACCAGGTCGTTGCAGACCATCGTGGACAGGGCAATCGTCTCGACGATCACCATGCCGGTTGCGGCGGAGAGCCCGCCGATGAACACGAGCAGCGCCAGCAACTCGCGTTTCTCCGCCATCGGCAGCGTAAGCACGAACGTATCGGCGTCGACGCTCCCTTGGGGAAACCGCAGCAGACCGCCGAAAGCGAGCGGCAGCACGAACACGTTGATCGCCAGCATGTATGCCGGGAACAGCCAGATCGCCTTGTTCAGATGCTTCTCGTCGATGTTTTCGATGACCGCGACCTGGAACTGCCTCGGCAGGAACATGATCGCCATCATCGACAGCACGGTGAGCCAAACCCAGTTGGCATAGCCGCCAGCCACGCCCTCCAGCGGCGTCATCATGGCGCGAAGCGTCGGATCGGCAGATGCCCGCGCGAACACGTCCCCGAAGCCGTCGTACATGCCGAAGGTGACGAACGCCCCGACCGCGAGGAACGCGAGCAGCTTCACGACCGATTCGAAGGCGATGGCGGCCACCATCCCCTGGTGATGCTCCGCAGCGTCCAGATTCCGCGTGCCGAAGGCGATGGTGAAGGCAGCCAGGATCAGGGCGACCCAGAACGAGGTTTCGTTCCTCACTCGTAGCGCGCCGATGCTCGCGGGCGAGAGGATTTCCGGGTATTGCACGAGGGTCGTAAAGCTGTTCGCAACGGCCTTGAGCTGCAGGGAGATGTAGGGAAGGATGCCGATCACCGCTATCACGGTCACGAGCCCGCCGAGCAGCGCGCTCTTGCCGTAGCGCGAAGCGATGAAGTCGGCCAGTGACGTAATCCGGTTCTGCTTCGAAATCCGCAGGATCTTGCGCAGAACCAGCCACCACAGGGCGATCATCAGCGTCGGCCCGATGTAGATCGGTAGAAAACCCACCCCATCGCTCGCCGCACGACCGACGCTGCCATAAAAAGTCCAGGCCGTGGCGTAGACCGCGAGCGACAAGCTGTAGATGTAGGGACTCGCGATGATCGAGCGCCCGGCGTCGGCGCGCCGGTCGGCGTAGTAGGCGATGGCGAACAGCACGCCGAGGTAGCTCAAGGAGATGAGAACGATCGACCATTCCTGCAGCACGGCCCGTCCCCCGGCGCGACGCGGCGCCTCAGCTCCTGGCCTCAGCGACGAGGGCCATCAGGACGATCAGCCCCACCCAGGCGACGAACACGTAGGCATAGAGGACCGGAACGCCGAGCACGACACCCGACACGTTGAACAGCGCGAGTAGCGGATAGTTGAAGAGCACGACGCCGAGCATGCAGATCGCCACGAAGCGCTGGCCCCGCTCGAGTTCATTCATCCTTCCCTCCTCGTCGCACCGCCGTCAGACGCTGGAACGCGCACGCACGACGGTGACGCTGCATGGCGCATCCGCCACTACCTGGCCGCATACACCCGGGAAGAGGCGAGTTGCAGCCCCGCTCTGGGGAGCGCCGATCAATATATGGTCGACCTCGTTGACCCTGGCGTAGTCGATCAGCGCGGTAGCCGGCTTCTCCGACTCTAGCACGTGATAGGTTACGCGTTCCTCGGGCAAGTCGAGCTGGCTCGCCCAGCGGCGCAGTTCGACGAGGTGCCTGATATGGCGTCCCGTCGGCGTATCCTCCTCGCGCTCGCCGCTCAACGCAGCCGCCGGCGGCACGGCAGTCACGCAAGCGATGCGGCAGCGCGCATCCGCCGCGAGCAGCCGTCCGGCAGCGTCGTGCAGCGCCTCCGACAGCGCTGCAGCGCGTGGCGGCGCCGCGAGCGCCACCATCACGATCGGGACCGGCCCGGCGGCTGTGGTCGGCGGCGGACAGGGCGCTGGCTCGAATTTCCGCGCCCACAGCCAGCGCTGCACGCGTCTCCTCCAGCCGGGCGGGCGATCGCGCTTGCCACGTTCCGTGATTTCGACCTGGGCCGGATTCGCCAGGTCGAATGCAACCTCCGCCGCCGAAGCGTAGCGCTCGCGCGCGTCCGTCTCCAGGCAGCGCAGGATGACCTCCTGCAGCCATGCAGGTGTGCCCGCAACGAGCGCACGCGGTGGCACGGGTTCCCGATGCAGCCGCCGTCGCAGTTCGCGGCTGGACCGAGGGTTGCCAAAGGGCGTGCGCCCCGTTGCCAGCTCATAGAGAAGCCCCCCGAGCGCAAAGATGTCGCTCCTCGGGTCGCAGCGAATGCCAAGAACCTGCTCTGGCGCCATGTAGACCCAGTTGCCGACGGGAAAGCGCAGCTCCTCGGCCAGCAGGTCCGGATAGTGGTTGTGGTGCGCGAGGCCGAAGTCGATGAGCACTGCCTCACCGGCGCGAAACAGTACGTTCGTCGGCTTGAGATCGAGGTGGATCGCATCCTGCCGATGCAGATCGTGCAGCGCGAGTCCTATGGCAGACCCCAGACGCGCGATCTCCTCCGCCGCGACCGGCGCCCGTCGCACCCAGTCGCTCAGCCGGGGGCCCTCGATATATTCCATCACGAGGTAGGGCGTTGTTTCGAGATCCCCGAATGCGACCAGCGTCGGGTGATGCGGTCCCTGCGCCAAAGCCCCCAGCACCATCCGACACACCTCGAAGGCGATGACGTTGACTGCGCGCTCGCCCGGGCCCAGCCGAGGCACCTTGATGACGAGCGGCAGCGGACCCTCGGCGCCGGCGAGCCGATAGATCGACGCCATGCTGCCGACATGGATCACCTCGCCGAGACGAAAACCGTCGATCTCGCTGCCGGATTCGAGCGTCCCCATTCACGCGCCTCGCTCGAGACGTCGTGCCAAACGCGCAGGAAGTCCCGCAGAGCGCACCTTCTGGGCCGCCAGATCGTGGTCGTATGGGACGCGAAAGAAGGTCAGCCGCTCGCGTTCCAGGTCTGCAAGCGCATAGCAGGCCTTGTTGCTGCGATCGCGCGGCTGGCCGGCCGAGCCCACGATCGCCAGCCAACGTCGATGCTTGCCGACCGGAATCGGGACGCCTGGGATGGGCTGGAACAGCATCGGCCCGCCCTCCGCGTTCATGTAGTAGAGCTTCTGTTCGTGCACATGCCCGGAGAAGACGAAGGCGCCAGCTGCGGCGCGGATGCTGTCCCCTGCCTCGCGCAAGCTCGTCACGTAGATCCACTGCTCCGGAGCCGCGGCGCTGGCGTGCACGAACAGCAGGTTTTCGTCGCGCACCACAAGAGGCAGGTCCTCGAGAAAAGCGAGTTGCTGCGGACCGAGCTGCGCGCGCGTCCACGCGATGGCCGCCTTGGCGTTGGAATTCAGCGTGTCGTCGGGCCTGCCGAGCACCGCGGCGTCGTGGTTCCCCAGGATCACGACCGCGCCCTCTGCGGCATGCCGCTCGATCAAATCGAGTACAGCGAGAGGGTCGGCGCCATAGCCCAGCAGGTCGCCGAGGAAGGCGTAGCGCTGGGCGCCCAATGCCTGCGCGTGCGCGAGGCAGGCGGTGAGCGCCTCGAGATTGCTGTGGATGTCGGCAAAGAGCGCCAGCTTCATCGGAACCGCCCGCTATCGCGCAGAATGTAGCACCAGCGTGCGCCATGCCAAAGGCCGACTCGATCCGTTGGAGCGCCGCCTCCGATACGGTACAGTGCTCATCGACCCGCTACGAGATGTCGCGCCCCTTGATCATCGCCCTGCTTTCCGACATCCACGGCAATCTCGAGGCGCTGGAGGCGTGCCTGCGGCACGCGACCGATACCGGCGCCGAGCGTTTTGCGTTTCTCGGCGACCTCGTGGGCTACGGAGCCGACCCGCAGCGCGTCGTCGATATCATCGCGGGCTATGCCGCCAAGGGCGCGGTGGCCGTGAAGGGCAACCACGACGATGCGATCGTGAAGACCCCGCGTTACATGAACGAATCGGTGCGCGCCGTAATCGACTGGACGCGCGACGTGCTGTCGAGCGACGCCAAGGCATTCCTCGCCTCCATGCCGCTGTGCGTGCACGAGGAGGAGATGTGCTTCGTGCACGCTTCGGCCGCGTCTCCGGAGCGCTGGGACTACATCGACAGCCCTTCGGCCGCCCAGCGCAGCGTCGACGCCGCGCGTTCGTCGTACACGTTCTCCGGACACGTGCACGACCAGGAGCTCTACACCCGTGGCGCGGTTGGACGGATGATCGTCTTCAAGCCCATGCACGGACGGTCGATCCCGATCGGCAGCCACCGCCGCTGGCTGGCGCTGGTGGGCTCCGTCGGGCAGCCGCGCGACAACAATCCGGCGGCAGCGTACGCGCAGTTCGATACCAGGGAGGAGAAGATCGTCTTCTACCGCGTGCCCTACGACCATTTCGCGGCCGCGCAGAAGATCAGGGACGCCGGGTTGCCGCAGGCGATCGCCTACCGCGTCGAGAAAGGGGTATGAGCGGGGAACCCGCGACCGTCGGGCGCTACGCGCCGGGGACGGACCTCGACGGCTTCCGCATCGGCGAGCGCATCCACTCGGGCGCCATGGGCCATATCTTCCGCGTCACCGGGCGGGACGCCGGCTTCCCCATGATCATGAAGGTGCCTCGCGTCGGTCCCGGGGAATCGGGCGAGGGGCTCATCAGCTACGAGACCGAGTCGATGATCCTGCCGGCGCTGTCGGGGCCGCACGTGCCGCGCTTCGTCGCCTCGGGCAGCCTCGCGCAAAAGCCGTATCTCGTGACGGAATGGATCGAGGGTGAGAGCTTGCAGCAGAAGCTCAAGGGCGGCCCGCTTTCACCACACGAAACCGCCCGCGTCGGCGCCGCTCTGGCGGATGCGGTGCACCAGCTGCACCTGCAGGACGCAATCCATCTCGACCTCAAGCCCGACAATGCGATCGTCAAGTCCGACGGCACGGTCGTGCTGATCGACTTCGGACTTGCCTACCACGCGCACTTTCCCGATCTGCTCGCGGAAGAGCAGCGCTTTGCCGCGGGATCCACGCCTTACATCTCTCCCGAGCAGATCCTCGGCACCCGTTCGGACCGGCGCAGCGACATCTTCTCGCTTGGAGCCCTGCTCTACGAGCTGGCCACCGGCGAGCTCCCCTTCGGCGTGCCTTCTACGATGGCGGGACTGCGCGACCGGCTCTGGCTCGATCCGGTGCCGCCGCGCTTGCGCTCGCCTGTCATCCCCGCCTGGCTGCAGGAGGTCATCCTCCGCTGCCTCGAGCCGCGAGCCGAGGATCGCTATCAGTCTGCGGCTCACGTCGCCTTCGACCTGCGCAACCCCGATCAGGTCGTGCTGACCGAGCGCGCGAGCAAGGCCGAGCAGGCGAACGTCCTCGAGCAGGCTCGGCGCTGGTGGCGCGCGCGCGGCGGCAGGCTGGCGCTGCACGCACCGAGGCCGCAACGGCGTGAGGCACCCATCATCATGGTTGCGGTAGACACCATGCACCCCGACGACGAGCGTCAGCCGGCCCTGCAGCGGGCGACGTTCCAGCTCCTGTCGCTGTCGGCCGAGTTTCGGCTGATCTGCGTCTCGGTCATTCCGGCAGGCCCGGTCACGGAGGGCGCCGGCGAGAGCGCAAGTGCTTCGGGCGCCTACCTCGATCACATCGTGCGCCTGCGCCATTGGGTCGAGCCGCTGCACCTGCCGCGGCGGCGCCTCTCACTGCATGTGATCGAGTCGGCGAGCCCCGAGAGCGCGCTGCTCGAATTCGCACGGCGCAATCATGTGGATCTCATCGTGCTCGGGGCGCCCCACCCGGAACAGGTTCGACTCGCCTGGTGGCGATCGGTCGCCTCCAGCGTCACGGCCAATGCGCACTGCAGCGTGCATGTCGTGCGCGTCCCCGAGCACACGGGCACCTGACGGTAGCGCCTTGCCGCTCAGTGAGTCTTGAGCGTGTCGAGACAGTAACCGACGCCGCGAACGGTGGAGATGCTCACGTCGCGGCAGGTGAGCTTCTTGCGCAGCCGGTGCACATAGACCTCGATGGCGTTCGTGCTAACTTCCTCGCCCCATTCGCACAGATGCTCGACGAGCTGCTCCTTGCGCACGAGCTGCCCGGGACGCTGAAGAAAGAGCTCGAGCAGGGCGAGCTCGCGTGCCGAGAGCTCGAGGCGCTGACCATCGAGGTCGGCGACGCGACCTGCCGGGTCGTAGCTCAGGCTCCCGTGCTTCACCACCGGCGCACCCGAACGACCGCGGCGCACGAGGGCGCGCAGGCGCGCCTCCAGCTCGGCGAGTTGAAACGGCTTGACCAGATAATCGTCCGCGCCCGCATCGAGACCGCGCACGCGGTCATCGAGGCTGTCGAGCGCGGTGAGGAGCAGAACGGGCAGCTTTGTGTCGCGCGCCCGGAGTCGCTTCAGCACTTCGAGACCGGAAAGCCTGGGCAGGCTGATGTCCAGGATGAGCAGGTCGAACTCGCACGCGCTCAGCGCGGCATCGGCCTGCCCCCCATCGCTCGCCCAGTCGACCGCATAGCCCGCGTGGCGCAGCGTGCGCTGCAGCGCTTCGGCGAGTGCCGCATCGTCTTCGGCGATGAGGATGCGCATGCGGTTTTCCTTCTCGCCGTTCCTTCCAGCCCGGAGCGCTAACCTGCTCCGACGGCCGACACTCCCTGGCAGCCCGATCTTTTCACAGCGATTGCTTGAGCTGATCCAGAATCGCCGGGTTCTCGAGGGTCGAGGTGTCCTGCGTGATGGTCTCGCCTTTGGCGATCGAACGCAGCAACCGCCGCATGATCTTCCCCGAGCGCGTCTTGGGCAGGTTGTCGCCGAAGCGAATGTCCTTCGGCTTCGCGATCGGCCCGATTTCCTTGCCGACCCAATCGCGCAGCTGCTTGGCGATCTTCTCCGCGTCGGCGCCCGAGGGGCGGGCTTGCTTCAACACGACGAAGGCACAAATGGCTTCGCCGGTGAGGTCATCCGGCCGGCCGACCACCGCAGCCTCCGCGACGAGCGGATTCGCGACCAGCGCCGATTCGACTTCCATCGTCCCGAGGCGGTGACCCGACACGTTGAGGACATCGTCGATCCGCCCCATGATGGTGAAGTAGGCGGTGGCCTTGTCACGCACCGATCCGTCGCCCGCAAGATACAGCCTGCCGCCGAGCTCCTCGGGGTAATAGGATTTCCGGTAGCGCTCGGGATCGCCCCAGATAGTGCGGATCATCGCCGGCCACGGCTTCTTGATGACGAGCATGCCGCCGTGACCGTTCGCCACGTCGTGACCCGTCTCGTCGACGATCGCGGCCATGATGCCCGGCAGCGGCAGCGTGCAAGAGCCGGGCACTGTCGACGTGACCGCGGGAAGCGGCGAGATCATGTGCCCGCCGGTCTCGGTCTGCCACCACGTGTCCACGATGGGACAGCGCTCTCGCCCGATGTTGCGGTGGTACCACATCCAGGCCTCGGGATTGATCGGCTCGCCGACCGTGCCGAGCAGGCGCAGGCTCGAAAGATCGTAGTTCTTCGGGGCGTGCTCGGGGCTCGCCTCGGAGGCTTTGATCAGGGACCGGATCGCCGTCGGTGCGGTGTAGAACACGGAGACCTTGTGCTTCTGGATGTTCTGCCAGAAGCGCCCTGCGTCGGGATAGGTCGGGACGCCTTCGAAGATGATCTCCGTCGCGCCGACCGCCAGCGGGCCGTAGCAGATGTACGTGTGTCCCGTCACCCAGCCGATATCAGCGGTGCACCAGAAGACATCGGCGGGCTTGATGTCGAACACCCAGCGCATGGTCAGCATCGCCCACAGCAGATACCCGCCGGAGCTGTGCTGCACGCCCTTCGGCTTGCCCGTCGATCCGGACGTGTACAGGATGAACAGCGGGTGCTCGGCGCCTACCCATTCGGGCGCGCAGCTATCGGGCTGCTTGGCCACGAAGTCGTGCATCCAAACGTCGCGCGCGGCGTTCCAGGGGATGTTGCCGCCGGTGCGCCGGTAGACGATGACCTTGCGGATCGCCTCGCAGCCGCCCATGCCCAGCGCCTCGTCGACGATCGTCTTCAGGGCCAGGTGCTTGCCGCCGCGCGCCTGCTCGTCCGCGGTGATCACGAGCACGGCTCCCGCATCGATGATGCGCTCCTGCAGCGATTTCGCCGAGAAACCTCCGAAGACGACCGAGTGCGTCGCGCCGATCCGTGCACAGGCCTGCATGGCGACGACCAGCTCGACCGACATCGGCATGTAGACGATGACGCGGTCGCTCTTCTTGATGCCGAGCGAGCGCAAAGCGTTGGCGAAGCGGCAGACGCGGTGGTACAGATCCTGGTAGGTGACCTTGGTGACCGTTCCGTCGTCAGCCTCGAAGATGATCGCGACCTTGTTCGCGTTGCCGCCCTCGAGGTTCCGGTCCAGGCAGTTGTAGGAGACATTGAGCTCGCCGTCGTCGAACCAGCGATAGAACGGCGCCTTCGATTCGTCTAGAACGTGCGAGAACGGCTTGTGCCAGAGCAGCTGCTCGCGGGCGAGCCGCGCCCAGAAGCCGGGGAAGTCCGCCGCGGCTTCGGCATTGAGGCGCTCGAAATCGGCCTTCTTGAGGTTGGCCTGCGCGACGAAATCGCGCGGCGGATCGAACATGCGCGTTTCGCGCGATACGGACTCGATGGTTGCCATGCTGAAGCCTCCTCGGAAGGTCCCCCTGCGGCCAGCCGCGCCTCTGCGGGCGCGCAATCTGCCCTTTTTCGACTGCAGTCTACCGAGTCTGTGCCACAGCGTGCAATCCCATACGAGCGGTCCGGCGCGAAGGTTCCGGATGCTAGAATAATTCTTTTCGGCGTCGACGGTTCCGCACTGCCGGCAGCCCGCGCTGCAGGCAATCGCCGGCGCGCTTCGCACCCGCCCGACGGGGTCAACCGCCATGGCCGCGATCAAGCAGCAGGATCTGATCCAGAGCGTCGCCGACGCGCTCCAGTACATCTCCTATTACCACCCGCTCGACTACATCGAAGCGCTCGGCGAGGCCTACGAGGCCGAAGCGTCACCCGCGGCCAAGGACGCGATCGCACAGATCCTGACCAACTCGCGCATGTGCGCGGAGGGCCACCGCCCGATCTGCCAGGACACCGGCATCGTGGTTGTCTTTGTCAAGCTGGGCATGAACGTGCGCTGGGCCGACGCGACGATGTCGCTCACCGACATGGTCAACGAGGGCGTGCGCCGCGCCTACCTCGACCCGGACAACAAGCTGCGCGCCTCGATCCTGCGCGACCCCGCTGGCAAGCGGACCAACACCAAGGACAACACGCCGGCAGTCGTGCACTACGACATCGTGCCGGGCGATATTGTCGAGGTGAAGCTCGCGGCCAAGGGCGGCGGCTCGGAGAACAAATCCAAGTTCACGATGCTCAACCCGTCGGACTCCATCGTCGACTGGGTGGTCAACACCGTGCCGACGATGGGCGCCGGGTGGTGTCCGCCCGGGATGCTCGGCATCGGCGTGGGCGGCAGCGCGGAAAAGGCGATGCTGCTGGCCAAGGAAGCCCTGATGGAGCCCATCGACATGCACGAGCTCAGGGCGCGCGGCCCGATGAACCGCCTCGAGGAGCTGCGCCTGGAGATCTATGACAAGGTGAATGCGCTTGGCATCGGCGCGCAGGGACTGGGCGGCCTCTCGACCGTGCTCGATGTGAAGATCCTCGACTACCCGACGCACGCTGCGAGCCTGCCCGTGGCAATCATCCCGAATTGCGCCGCGACGCGCCACGCGCACTTCACGCTGGACGGCTCGGGCGCAGCGAAGCTCGAGCCTCCGGATCTTGCGCGTTGGCCGGACGTGCGCTGGACGCCGTCGGCGCAGGCGCGGCGCGTGAATCTCGACGCGCTCACCCCGGCCGAGGTCGCCGCGTGGAAGCCCGGAGAGCGACTTCTGCTCAGCGGGAAGCTGCTCACCGGGCGTGACGCCGCGCACAAGCGCATTCAGGAACTGCTCGCGAAAGGCGAGAAGCCGCCGGTCGACTTCACCAACCGGGTGATCTACTACGTGGGACCGGTCGATCCGGTGCGCGACGAGGTCGTCGGTCCAGCCGGACCCACCACGTCGACGCGCATGGACAAGTTCACCGAGATGATGCTGGCGCACACCGGCCTGATCGCAATGGTCGGCAAGGCGGAGCGCGGGCGAGTCGCGATCGAGGCGATCCGCAAGCACCGCGCGGCATATCTGATGGCCGTCGGCGGCGCAGCCTACCTCGTGTCGAAGGCGATCCGCTCGGCCCGGATCGTTGCCTTCGCCGATCTTGGAATGGAAGCGATCTACGAGTTCGAGGTGAAGGACATGCCGGTCACGGTCGCGGTCGACGCCGCGGGCAGCTCGGTGCATGAGACTGGCCCGCGCGAGTGGCAGCGCAGGATCGGCAAGATTCCAGTGGCGGCCGCCTAAGGCGCATGGTCAAGCACAGGTCTCCGCTCGGCGGCGACACGATCTCGCCGCTGAATGCGCCTCCCGTGCGCATGGGGTTGCTCACCAAGCTCAATGCGTTCGCCATCGGGCTCATCGTTGTGACGGCGATCGTCGTGGCCGCGTTCCTGGTGAACCAGCAGCTGCGCGAAGACCGCGCGCGCTTGCGTGCCGAGGGCATGGCGGTCGCGGGCATGGTTGCCGAGGTCGCCGACGAGGCCATAGCGTCGGCCGATATGTCGAACGTCGCCTCGGTACTGGACGGGCTTGGGGCCGACCGGGACATCGTCTACGCGGCCGTTCTCGACCTGCAGCAGCGTCCCCTGCTCGCGCGCACCTACGGCGACGGCGCGGTCCCCAAGACGCCTGCTGCCTTGCCCAAACAGGGAGCCACGTCCACTCTCGAGAGCGAGTCAGCAGGCCGCAGATACGTCGACATCGTCATCCCCGTTCACACGCCGCCGCGACTCAGCACGGGCGGGGTCCCGAGCTCTCGGCCGATCATCGGCTACGTTCGTCTTGGGATGAGTTTCGACCGCAGCGTCGAGCGGTTGCGCAACAACCTCTTCGGTGCGCTGACCGTCGTCGCACTGGCAGTGGTTATCGGGAGCATAGTCACGCTGCTCCTCACGCGCAGGCTCATTGCCCCGATCCGCCAGCTGATGCGGGCCGCGCGCGCTGTGGGCGCGGGCAAGCTCGACGTATACGTTGCCGCGAAGTCGAGCGACGAGCTCGGCCTTCTAACGCATACGTTCAACCACATGACGCAACGCCTGGCCGAATCGCAGGCTGAGGTTGCTACGTATCAGCGCACGCTCGAGGACAAGGTGACACAGCGCACCCGCGAGCTCGAGATCGCGACGGCTCAGGCCTACAAGCTCGCCCAGCACGACATCCTGACGGGCTTGCCCAATCGCGCGCTCCTGAACCAGCGCTTGAAGCAGATCGTCGCTCAGGCATCGCGCGACGAGCTTCAGGTTGCGTGTCTATTCCTCGACTTCGACCATTTCAAGCGCATCAACGACACGCTTGGTCACGACGCCGGCGACCAGCTGCTGCAGGCGGTCGCGCAGAGGCTCGCGAGCGCCGTGCGCGAGTCCGATACGGTGGCGCGTCTGGGAGGCGACGAGTTCGTGGTCATTCTTCCTGGCCTCGACCCGGCGAACTCCGCGTTCGAGGTGATGAACGTGCTCACCCGGGTACGTGAGTCGTTCCTCGCCCCCTTCAGACTGGGCGAGCAGACGCCCACGCTCACCTGCTCTATCGGAATATCGGTGTATCCCGTCGACGCATCCGACCCAAGCGGACTGATCAAGCAGGCGGATACTGCGATGTACGCGGCGAAGGAGGCCGGACGCAACGCGTACCGCTTCTACACGGCCGACATGAATGCGCGAGTCCAGGCGCGCCTGCAGCTCGAAACGGACATGCGCCGCGGCTTGATGGACGACGAGTTCTTCCTCGTCTACCAGCCGCAGATCGACATGAACACGGGGCGCGTCTGCGGCGTCGAGGCGCTGTTGCGCTGGCGGGATCCCGAGCGTGGGGTCATCGGCCCGACCGAGTTCATCCCGATCGCCGAAGAGTCGGGCATGATCCAGGCGTTGGGCGCACGCGTGCTGCGCGACGCCTGCCGCCAGGTGGCGTTCTGGCACCGTCAGAACATGCTGCTGCGCTTGTCGGTCAATCTTTCGGTGCAGCAGCTGCAGCACGACAGCTGGCTCTCGGTCGTCGAGGACGCGTTGCGCTCGAGCGGGCTCCCGGGCCGATTTCTCGACCTGGAGATCACCGAAAGCGTGATCATCACGCACCAGGAGAAAGCGGTCTCCACCCTGGTGCGCCTCAAGCAGATGGGTGCATCGATCACGGTGGACGACTTCGGGACTGGCTATTCGAGCCTGTCCTACCTGGCGCGCCTGCCTATTCAGGGCGTGAAGATCGACCAGCGCTTCGTGCATGGGCTGGAGCACAACCGCAGCGACGAGGCTATCACCCAGGCGATCATCGCCATGTCGCACAGCATGGGTCTGCGCGTCATCGCCGAGGGCGTGGAGACAGTCGCCCAGTTCGAGTTCCTCAAGCAGCACGGCTGCGAGGAGGCGCAGGGCTATCTCATCGCGCGCCCGCTCGAGGAGCCGGAGCTGCGCTCGTGGTGGATGATGCAGGAGGAGGAGAACCGCATCGTCGACCGGCAGCCCGACATGTGGCGGGCTCAGGGCCGCTAGCGGCGCTCAGCGCCCTAGGTCGGCGGGCGTATCCACGTCCTGCAGCACCGCGGCGTCCTCGACGTCGATGAGTAGCACCGGGTGCGCCGCAAGCACGCTCTTCGCGCCCTCGTCGCCGCGCAGCGCAGTGAGTTCGGGGTAGAACGCGGCGGCGAATCCGACCGGATGGCCGCGGCGTCCGCGGTGCGCGGGCGCCACCAGCGGGGCGCCTGCGCGTAGCGCCGTCACCACGGCGGCGATCGTCTCGCTGCGCACCCATGGCATGTCGGCGAGCGCGATCACCCAGGCCGCCGCCAGGGGCGCGGCGCGCACGCCCCAGGCGAGGCTCGCGCCCATGCCCTCTGCAGCCTCGGCACAGGCAGTGAGCCGCGGGCCCTGCTCGCGCAGCAGGTCGGCGAGCGCCGCGTCACCCGGGCGCAACACCACGACGACGTGATCGACGGCTGCCGCTAGGCTCTTCAGCGCAGCGGCTGCCACCTGCGGTCCGCTGGGCAGCGCCGCGAGAAGCTTGTCGGCACCGAAGCGCGTCGCGCTTCCCGCGGCGAGCAGGACGCCGACGATGGGAAGCGCGCGCACGCCTACTCCGGCAGCAGGCGGAAACGGCCGTCCTTCACCGTCACCAGCACGCGCGCGCGCTCGTCCATGCCGTTGTGGTCGGTCGCGCTCATGTTGAATACGCCTTGGCAACCGACGACGTCGCGCTCGCGCTCGAGCGCGTCGCGCAGCGCGACCCGGAATGCCTCGGTTCCCGGCTTGCCGCTCTTGAGCGCGACCGGGACGGCTCGCTGCAGGAGCAAGCCCGCATCGTAGGTGTTGGCACCGAAGGTGGCCGGCTTCTGCCCATACTGCTTTTCGTAGGCCGCGATGTAGACCAGGGCGACCCTCTTGATCGGGTCGGTGTCCGCGACATCGTCGATAACCAGCATCGAGCCGGCGGCAAGCACGGTCCCCTCGACCTTCTCCTTGCCGAGGCGGATGAAATCGTCGGTGGCCACGGCGTGCGTCTGGTAGATGCGTCCCTTGTAGCCGAGGTCGCGAAGCGTGGCTTGCGGCAGCACCGCCGGCCCGCCGACCGCGGCGATCAGCACCGCGTCTGGCTTCGCCGCGACGAGCTTCAGCGCCTGCCCCGTGACGCTCTGGTCGGCGCGCGCATAGCGCTCGCTCGCCACGACGCGGATACCGGCCTTCTCGGCGAGCCCGCTGAAGACCTTGTACCAGTTCTCGCCGTACGCGTCGTTGAAGCCGATGAAGCCGATCGTCTTCACGCTGTTCTTCACCATATGCTTGACGAGGGCCGCAGCAATCAGATCGTCGTTCTGCGTCGTCTTGAACACCCAGCGCTTCTTCGCATCGATCGGATCGACCACCGACTGGGTGCCTACCGTGGCGAGCAGCGGCACTTTGCCTTCCGCCACGAGGTCGAGGATGGCAAAGGCGTTGGGGGTGGTCGAAGGTCCGATCAGTGCGTCGACATTGTTCTCGCCGATCAGTTTCTTCGCGTTCTGCACGGCCCGCGTCGTGTCGCCGCCGTCCTCGAGCAGGATGTACTCGATCGTCGCGTCGCCAATCTTCGTCGGCAGCAAGGCAGCCGTGTTCCTTTGCGGTATGCCGATGGCCGACGTGGGACCCGTCGCCGAGACCATCACGCCGATCCTGATCTGCGCAGAAGCCGTCGACAACGCCAGCAGCAGCGCGGTGATTGTGCCGATCAGCCTGACCACTGCGATCTCCTCGAACCAAAATCTCGTAGAGTGGTCAATCCTAAGCCCATGCACGAGGCGCTACAAGTTTGCCCGGCGCCTGCGGCAGGTTGCGAGACCGCCAGCCTCGCAGTACAGTGGATTTACGCCGGCGCTCCATGTCTCATGCCTGTTCGCCGACGCGTTTGCCCTCCGTGACAACCAGGCAAGGAGGTCAGCGATGAGACGTCGAATGTATTACGTGATGCCCGACATCACGAGCGCACGCAGGATCATGGATGATCTTCTTCTCGCGCGCATCGAGGAGCGCCACATTCATTGCCTCGCCCGGCAAGGGACGCCGATGGAGGGGCTGCACGAGGCGAATGTGTTCCAGAAGACGGACCTCGTCCACGGGGCGCAGGTCGGGCTCCTGTGTGGTGCGCTGCTCGGTTGCATCGTGGGCGGAGCAGTGGTGTGGTACTTCCCGGTTGCCGGCATCTGGCAGACCGTAACGGTGCTCGCTGCGACCATCATCGGCGCCCTGTTCGGCGTGTGGGTGTCGAGCATGATCGGCTCCTCGATCCCCAATTCGCGGCTGCGCCAGTTCGACGGGCTCATCGGGGAGGGAAAGATTCTCGTAATGGCGGATGTGCCGGAGCACCGGACCGAAGAGGTCAGGTCGCTGCTCGGGGAGCGGCATCCGGAGGCCGCGTCACGCGGGCTGGAGCCCCACATACCGGCGTTTCCCTAGCGGCCCGAGCAGCGAGCGCAGACCCACGCGCGCAGCGCGTGGGGGTCGAGCGCTAAGATTCGAAGAATTCTCGCACGCGATCGAACCAGTTCTTCGCGCGCGGGTTGTGCGCGCCCGGGTTCTCCGCGTTGATCGCCTCGAACTCGCGCATGATCTCCTTCTGCCGCGTCGTGAGCTTCACCGGCGTTTCGATGGCGACATGGCAATAGAGATCGCCGTGCACGCTGCTGCGCACGCCCTTGATGCCTTTGTTGCGCAGGCGGAACACCTGGCCCGTCTGCGTCTCCGCTGGAATCTTGATCTTGGCGTGCCCGTCGAGCGTCGGAATCTCGATCTCCCCGCCGAGCGCGGCAAGGGCGAAGGAAATCGGCATCTCGCAATGCAAATCGCTGTTGTCGCGCTGGAACACCGGATGCGGCTTGAGCGTGACAACCACGTAGAGGTCGCCCGGCGGTCCGCCGTTGAGCCCCGCCTCGCCCTCGCCCGACAGGCGGATGCGGTCGTCCTGGTCCACCCCGGCGGGAATCTTCACAGACAGCGTCTTGTGCCGCTTGACGCGGCCCGCGCCGCCGCAGGTCGAGCACGGCTCGGGGATGATCTTGCCCGTGCCGTGGCACTGCGGACAGGTCTGCTGCAGCGAGAAGAAGCCCTGCGAGATGCGCACCTGGCCCTGACCGTGGCACGTCGGGCAGGTCTTCGCCTGAGTGCCGGGTTTGGCGCCCGAGCCATGGCAGGCCTCGCAGACGTCCATCGACGGCACGCGGATCTTCGCCTCGCTGCCGCGCGCCGCCTCTTCCAGCGACAGCTCGAGGTTGTAGCGCAGGTCCGCACCGCGATAGACGCCGCTGCCCCGGCCGCGCCCCGGACCGCCGCCGAAGATCTCGCCAAAGATGTCGCCGAATGCGTCGGCGAAACCCCCGAAGCCTTCCGGCCCGCCGCCGAAGCCGCGCGCGCCCGCGGCGCCGAAACCCGCCGACGGGTCGACCCCCGCATGCCCGAATTGGTCGTAGGCCGCGCGCTTCTTCGCGTCGGAGAGCACTTCGTAGGCCTCCTTCGCTTCCTTGAATTTCTCCTCGGCGTTCTTGTCGTTCGGGTTGCGATCGGGGTGATGCTTCATCGCGAGCTTGCGGTAGGCGCGGCGGATGTCCTCCTCCGACGCGTCGCGATTGACGCCCAGCACCGCGTAGTAGTCTCGCTTCGCCATCGCCCGTCCCGCATCCTCTCTCAACGTCCCAGACGCACAACGGCCGAGTCAAGCGGCGCCGCAGGCGCCCGCTTCAACTCGGCCAGATATTCCGTCGTCGGGAATCACTCTATCCGTAATTCCCGTCGGCGCATCGCCCGACGACGGAGTATCACTTCTTGTCTTTGACTTCCGTGAACTCCGCGTCGACGACCTTCTCCTCGTCGCCCTTGGCGCTGCCCTTGCTGTCCGCCGCACCGGCGCCCTGCGCCTGCGCGTCGGCCTGGCTCTTGGCGTACATCGCCTCGCCAAGCTTCTGCGACGCGGTCATGAGCGCCTGCGCCTTCGCGTCGAGCGCGTCCTTCGAAGCGTCCTTTTCCTTTAGCAGGTCGTCGGCATCCTTCAGCGCGCCCTCGATCTTCGCCTTCTCGTCGGCACCGACCTTGTCGCCGTATTCGCCGAGCGACTTGCGCACGCTGTGCACCAGCGCATCGAGATGGTTGCGCGCCTGTACGACCTCCATGAGCTTCTTGTCTTCCTCGGCGTGCTCTTCCGCGTCCTTCACCATCTGCTGAATCTCGGACTCCGAGAGCCCGGAGTTGGCCTTGATGGTGATCTTGTTCTCCTTCCCGGTCGCCTTGTCCTTGGCGTTGACGTGCAGGATGCCGTTCGCATCGATGTCGAAGGTGACCTCGATCTGCGGCATGCCGCGCGGCGCCGGCGGAATCCCCTCGAGATTGAACTGGCCGAGGCTCTTGTTGCCGGCGGCCTTCTCGCGCTCGCCCTGCAGCACGTGGATCGTCACCGCGGCCTGGTTGTCGTCCGCTGTCGAGAACACCTGTTGCGCCTTGGTCGGGATGGTGGTGTTCTTCTGGATGAGCTTTGTCATCACGCCACCGAGCGTCTCGATGCCGAGAGACAACGGGGTGACGTCGAGCAAAAGCACGTCCTTCACGTCGCCCTTGAGCACGCCGCCCTGGATCGCTGCGCCGACCGCAACCGCTTCGTCGGGGTTGACGTCCTTGCGCGGATCCTTGCCGAAGAACGCCTTCACCGTTTCCTGCACCTTCGGCATGCGCGTCATCCCGCCCACGAGGATCACATCGCTGATATCGGAGAGCTTCACCCCCGCATCCTTGATCGCGATACGGCAGGGCTCGACCGTCTTCTCGATGAGATCTTCGACCAGGGACTCGAGCTTCGCCCGCGTGATCTTCATCGACAGGTGCTTCGGGCCGGACTGGTCCGCCGTGATGTACGGCAGATTGATCTCGGTCTGCTGCGAGGATGAAAGCTCGATCTTCGCCTTCTCGGCCGATTCCTTGAGCCGCTGCAGCGCAAGCACGTCGTTCTTGAGATCGACGCCCTGGTCCTTCTTGAACTCGGTGACGATGTAGTCAATGATGCGCTGGTCGAAGTCCTCACCGCCGAGGAACGTGTCACCGTTCGTCGAGAGAACCTCGAACTGGTGCTCGCCTTCGACCGCTGCGATCTCGATGATCGAGATGTCGAACGTGCCTCCACCCAAGTCGTAGACCGCGATCTTGCGGTCGCCTTCCTTCTTGTCGAGGCCGAAAGCGAGCGCTGCCGCAGTCGGCTCGTTGATGATGCGCTTGACGTCGAGGCCTGCGATCCTGCCCGCGTCCTTGGTCGCCTGCCGCTGCGAGTCGTTGAAGTACGCGGGCACTGTGATAACGGCCTCGGTTACTTCTTCGCCGAGATAGTCTTCCGCCGTCTTCTTCATCTTGCGCAGAACCTCGGCCGATACCTGCTGCGGCGCGACCTTCTTGCCGCGAATCTCCACCCAGGCATCGCCGTTGTCGGCCTTCACGATCTTGTAGGGCATCAGCCCGATGTCCTTCTGCACTTCCTTCTCTTCGAAGCGGCGGCCGATCAGGCGCTTGACTGCATAAAGCGTGTTCTTCGGATTAGTCACCGACTGGCGCTTGGCCGGCGCGCCGACCAGCACTTCGTTGTCGTCCATGTAGGCGATGATCGACGGCGTCGTACGGGCGCCTTCCGAGTTCTCGATCACCTTGACCTGATTGCCTTCCATCAGCGCCACGCACGAGTTCGTGGTGCCGAGGTCGATACCAATGATTTTGCCCATTTTTTCAAATCTCCAATTTTGATCGCTGTGCGGACGCCGCTTTCGCGCTGCCTTTGCCACTCACGCGGATTGCCGCGTTTTCGTCCAGTGCGCGTTCGGCGCGACTGGCGTCCACTTCAATTCGGAACTGCTGCCCAAATAAGTGCCGAGACGGCGTTTTCAAGAGCTTCGGGCTATGCGTTCCATCATTTTTTTCAATTGCCGCCCATTTGGACGGCATTTTGCTTTCGTTCTTCTTACTTCAGGCGCTTATTTCGGCTGTGAAACGGTCACGAGCGCCGGACGCAGCACGCGGTCGGCGATCACATAGCCCTTTTGCAGCACGTTGACCACGGTATTCGCTTCCTGCTCGGACGGCACCATCGAGATGGCCTGATGGCGATGCGGGTCGAACTTCTCGCCCACCGGGTTGATGGCGACGACCTTGCCCTTCTCGAGCGCGCCGATCAGTTGCTTGAGCGTGAGCTCGACACCTTCGTTGACCTTCGCGAGGTCGTCCGAGCCGTGCGAGAGCGCAGCTTCGAGGCTGTCGACCACGGCCAGCAGATGCTCGGCGAAGCTTTCGATCGCGAACTTGTGCGCCTTGGCGACGTCTTCCTGCGCGCGGCGGCGCACGTTCTCCGTTTCGGCCTTGGCGCGCATGAATGCGTCCTGCAATTCGGCGACGCGCGCCTCGGCTTCGGCCAGCGCGGCGACCGTCTGGTCCACGCCGCCTTGCGCCGCCTGCTCTGCGGCACCGGCCGCCTGCGGCTGGGCCGCTGCTTGCTGCGACGCCTCGTCCGCGGGCGTGGGGTTCTGGCTCGTCGGGTTCTCTTGCGTGTTTTCCATGTCGCTGAACGTCGTAGATAGTAAAAAGGGACACAAAGCACGGGCCGTTTCGGCCACGCTGGCCGTCGCGCCGCCAAGCGTTGCGCCGACACGACAGATGCTTTGTACATCGCGACAGCACGTGGGTGCCGGATCGCTTCTTTCAAGGGGCTCTGGCGGCTTTTTTATACAAGCATCAAGACGCCGAAACCGCCCGTAACAATCATTACTGCAGTGCCGCAAAATTGAAATTGAGTGCGGGGCAACCCTGACCTAGACTTAGGACCAGGTGC
>DATJZM010000114.1:0-7562 GCA_035499135.1 Casimicrobiaceae bacterium
GTGACCATCAAGCAGGGGCGGGTCGAACAGGCAAACTTCAATTCATTCACCATCCCGCGCATGCCCGAAGTCCCGCCGATTGCGGTCGCATTGCTCGACAGCGGGGGAAATCCCGGTGGACTCGGCGAGGCTGGCGTGCCCCTGGTTGCTCCGGCGATCGCTAACGCAGTGTTTGCCCTCACCGGCAAACGCATCCGCGCGCTCCCGCTGGAAGATGGTGGAATCCGCTTCGCCTGACACGGCGCGAGAGTCGGTGACGGCCAACGAACGCTCGCTCGTCTGTCTTCGGATCTACACTGAGTGCGTCAGAACGCGACAGCCTGGCTGACTGGTATCAGCAACAAGCAGATTCCAAATAAGCGACGTATTGGCAAACGCTACAGCTTCGGGACGCGAACGGCTTGCAGCGCCGCGCCAATGATAAACGTGGCGATGGTCGATCTGGCATTTGTTGCCGAACGGGACACAACCGTCGCAGAGGTCAACGCCGTGATGAGGGAGGCCTCAGGGCAGGCACCGCTCCTCGGCATTCTTGGATACAGCGTAGCGCCCCTCGTATCCAGTGACTTCAATCACAATCCCGCGTCAGCAACGTTCGATGCCACGCTTACCAAGGTAGCGGGGGGTTGCCAATCGGATGCTGGATACGGTTGTGGCTTTGATCGGCGCGCAGCGGAGGAGTCTGGAAACCGCGGTTACAGCGCCAATCGGTGCTCGGGAGAGGAGTGCTTACCCAGAGACATCGTCGGTGCAGGCGCTGACAGAAGAAGCTTGTTGCATATAGGCATGCTAGGCCCAGGAAGTTGAGCCGCTTCTAGGCTTGTAACGTTGCTCAATTGGGGTGATGCACGTCGCCGTACCAATCAGCCAGCGCATCGCGCTCCGACGCGCTCAGTGCCCGCGCCACCGCACGCATCTGCTGATTGATGTCGTTATGCCGCGCGCCGGCGGCAAATGCGTCGAGCTGCGCCTTGAGGTAGGTCGCCTTCTGGCCATGAAGGGGCGGCGCGCCTTCCTTGCGGCCCAGCGGGCCATGGCATGCCGCACACGGGGCGATCGAGCGCAGGGGGCTGCCTGTCACGACCAAAGCCGGCGCCGCTGCCTTGGCGTCGGATTGTCCAGCCGAAAGCGCAGCAAAATACGCCGCCAAATCAGCGATTTTGTCGTCGCTAAGTGACGCGGCCATGCCCTGCATGATCGGATTTTCTCGCTTGCCAGTCCGGTAGTCGTCGAGCTGCTTGTAGATGGCGTCCGCGGGAAGTCCGGCGAGGTTCGGGAACGCGTCTGTCGGACTGATCCCTCTTGCGCCATGACAACCGGCACAGGCGGCGGCGAGCGTGCTTCCGCGCTGGGCATCGCCGGAAACCGCGATGCGCAGGCTCTTCACATCCCACACAACCGTGGTCGGGACTTGAGTAGCGAGGGTCGTCTTCAATGGGAGTCCCGACGGCCGATAGATGCCCGCCGCGCGACAAATCGCGTCCCACAGTCCGCCTTGTGCGCTCGCCTGGAGAGAAGGCAGCCACACGAAGCCGATCACGAATGCTACAACTGCGACCAGCGCCGTTACGGCCCAGGCGGTGGCACCGAGTCGATCTCGGGGCATATTCATGGCGAGATCGTCACCGTTTGTGCAGGCACCGTGTTGTGCTGGAGAAAGAAGCCCTGCGCGATGGGATAGCCGTAGTTGACCGCCGTCAGCGCGATCATCAGACCGACCCAAACGGCGAGGCCGTTAAGGGCGCGCGGGAGCGGGGACCCGTCATCGAGCGCCCGCGCGTAGGTCAATGCGCCCGCCCCCACTTTCTCGCCGCGCCGCGAGCGCACGAGTATCACGATCAACAGAACCGCTGACAACAACAGCACGAATCCGCCTACGGCCGACGCACTCACCAGGGGGCCCTGCGCCGCGAGCCCCGGCTCCGACCAGTCGTAGTACGCCATACGCCTGGGCTGTCCCATCAAGCCGACAAGATGCCAGGGAAGGGTTACCACGAGCATGCCGATGAACCACAGCCATAGCTGCAGGCAGGCAAGCTTGGTCGAGCGCAATGGGTGGCCGGTCAGATGCGGCCACAGCTCGTAGGCGATCGCGAAATACATGATGACGACGCTCCCGGCGAAGATCAGGTGGAAGTGTCCCGTGACCCATTGCGTGTTGTGAACGGTCGAGTCGAGCGTATAGCTCATGTTGATGAGGCCGCCTGCGCCGCCCAATCCGAGCATCACCAGCGAAAGCCCCGTCGCGAGCACGATCGGCCGATCCCAGGGAAGCGCTCCGACCCATCCGAGCAGTCCACGGCCGCCGCGCAGTCGACCTGCAACCTCGAGCGAAGCCGTCAATGTGAATACCGTCAACAGCGTCGGAATGGCCACGGCCGCCGTGAAGACTGTATGCAGGAACTTGAATCCCTCGCCGATGTGCGGATCGGCAAACAGATGGTGGATGCCGATCGGCATCGCCAGCACCAGGAACAGCACGAACGCCGTGCGCCCCATCCGATCGCTGTAGAGGCGCCCGCCGGCCGCCTGCGGCACGAGCGTGTAGAAGGCCACGTATGCGGGCAACAGCCAGAAGTAAACGATGGCGTGCAGCGTCCAGGAGAAGAGCGTCCGCGCGAGCCCGACATCGACGGTCGTAGTCCACCCGAATGCCAGAGGCAGGATGAGAAAGAGGATCTCCAGGGCGGCGCCAACCGCCGTCCAGAGCCAAAGCAGCGCGTTTGCCACTGTCCCGAACACCGCGAGCGGAACGCGCTCCCCGGGATGCTCCTGCTTCCACGCGCGCATGTTGTAGACCATCAGCACGGCCCAGAACCAGGAGCCCACGACCGCGAGCACGATGCCGACGTAGTAGAACGGACTTGCCGTCAATGGTGGATAGAAGGTATAGAGCACCGAGCTGCTGCCGGCCGCCACGGCGAGCAGACTCATCAACGCCCCGACGAGCACGAGGACGAAGCCGGCCCAGGCAAATCCTTCGCCGCGGAGCGGCCGATCCAGCGCGGAAACGCACACGGCATAGCCGAAACCCATCGCGATGAGCGTAGGGAACACGTACGCGAGCGCGGTGCCGTGCGCGGTCACCGCGCGGTAGTAGAGCTCGGCATCGGCCGGGCCTCCGTGCAAGGGGCTGCGCGCCCACATCTGCCAGGCGCCAAGGACCACCGACCCCGCGAACGTGGCGAACGCCAGCCAGAAGTGCGCCAGCACGAGGCGGCGGCTAGCGAGCACAGCTCACCACCTTGGCTTTGGCTTCGTCGGACGGGAACTGACCCGCTTCCACCACTCGTACGTGCGCCCACATGGCCTGGTGACCCACGCCACAGAATTCGTGGCAGGGCATCAGACGCTCGCCGCTGTCCGCAAATGTCGTTCGCACCGTCGTGACGTAGCCCGGGAGGACCATCGCATTGATGTTGGTGCCCTGAATCAAAAACCCGTGCACAACGTCAGCGCTGGCGAGGCGCATCGTGACCGGCACGCCTGCGGGCACGAGAAGGCAATTCGGGACGAACGCATACTGCTGCGCGACCACCCGCACCACGGCCGAGCCGTCGGGTGCGATCGACGTGCCCAGATTGGCCTCGGAGAATTCACCGCCCTCGTGCAACGACGTCGAATCGATTGTCTCCACTCGCGACGGTGGATGCAGACCCCAATGCGCGCTGCTAAACACGATCACGCCGAGCAGCACGACCATGGCCGCCGTCATGGAGCGCGCCCACAGACGTTCGGTCCGCTCACCGGCCTCAATGCCGGGAGGGTGCTGGTCAGAATGCAAAGTTTCAGCCAATGGGACCTCTTGGAAGAAAGGCGAAGAAATAGAACGCGAACCAGATCGCGATCACAAGCGCCACCGCTGTGACAGCAACCGCGATTGCGCCCTTCGGCCCCTGCGCGACGATCTGCGCAAGCCTTTCGTCTTCCGTTTGCGGGTCCACTAGATCCTCGGGTTACCTATATCGAACACGTCACCATCGCTGAGCGGGTACCTGGCACACCGCAGAGACATGGACAAACTCACCTGGTCGCCAGGATCCACGCCACCAACGCTTTCAGGTCCGCGTCGGGTACATTGTGATGAGTCGCTAAACCTCCACATCGATACTTTGCAAAGGCGTTGAGATGGATCATGTTCCCCTCCGTCCTACTTGGTGCTTGCGTTCCCTTCCAAGACCTTGTCTTCGTTGGCCCGTTTGATGAGGTACGCGCGGATCGCGGCAGCGTCCTTCTGATCGAGCACCGGCTTGAACGACGCCATGCCGGCGTCCTTCATGGCACCGTTGAGCACGATCTGGTACCAGAAATCGTTGCCGAGGAAAGTCGATGCGCGGAGATCGGGAACCACTCCGCCACCGACCGCGCTTTCACCATGGCAGACGCTGCAGTACTGCGCAAACAGCCCTCGCCCAGCGGCAACGGTCGCCGCATCGGCAGTCGCTGGCGGCGGGTTGAGTACCAGCTTCTGCACGGGCGTTGAGGGCGGGAGCTGGGCCGTGCCGCCCACTTTGAATACGAGCACGCGACTCAGGTTACGCAAGTTTCCGGACCGGGCCGCTTCCTTGCCCTCAAGAAGAGGGAAGGCTCCGCCCCAACCGGCCATGACCGCGATGTACTGCTCGCCGTTGACTTCATACGTGCTGGGGCCGCCCATCACGGCGCTTTGTACCGACATCGACCAGAGCTTCTCGCCCGAATCGGCCCGGAACACATTGAGGCTGCCGGCGGCGTCGCCTTGCACGACAAGGTTGCCGGCCGTCGTCAACACCCCGCCGTTCCAGGGACCGAGGTACTGGACATGCCAGGCTTCCTTCTGGTGCACGGGATCCCAGGCGAGCAGACGGCCCTTTGTGTCGGGAATGGCCGCGCTACCGACCCCGACGTTCCAGCCCATGGGCGATGGCTTGTAATCGTTGACCGGAAGGAATTCATTCCCGATCTCCTGCGCCGGGATGTAGACGAGCCCGGTCTTCGGGCTGTACGCCATCGGTTGCCAACTGTGGGCGCCGAGCGGGCCAGGAATCATGTTGACCGGCTTGCCGGTCTCGCTATAGCGAATGCCGGGATTTTCGATCGGACGGCCGGTCTTCGGGTCGATGCCGCTTGCCCAGTTGATCGGAACGAAGTTCTGCGCGGAAATGAGCTTGCCGGTCCTGCGGTCGAGGACGTAGAAGAAACCGTTCTTGTTCGCCTGCATGAGGACCTTGCGAGGCTTCCCGTCGATCGTGAGGTCGGCAAGCATTAGCTGCTGGACGGCGTCAAAATCCCACTCTTCTCCGGGCGTCGCCTGGTAGTGCCAAACATACGCCCCGGTATCGGCGTTCAGCGCCACGATCGAGGAGAGGAAGAGATTGTCACCCCTGTTCGCGCTGCGGTACTTCTGGTTCCATTCGATGCCGTTGCCGACGCCGAAGTACACGAGGTTGAGCTCCGGGTCGTACGAAATGGCGTCCCATACGGTGCCGCCCCCGCCGAGCTTCCACCACTCGCCGTGCCAGGTCTTGGCGGCCATGGCCATGGCCTTGTTCTCGAATGGCTTGGAGGGATCGCCGGGCACGGTGTAGAAGCGCCAGGCGAGCTTTCCGGTTTCCGCATCGTAGGCCGAGATGTAGCCGCGGATGCCGTATTCGCCACCGCTCATGCCGATCACGACGCGGCCCTTGATCACACGCGGGGCCTGGGTGATGGTCAGGTTGCTCTGATCGCCGGTGACCACGCTCCACACCGGCTTGCCGGTGCGCGCATCGAGTGCCACCAATCGGCCGTCGAAAGTGCCGACGTAGATTTTGCCTTTCCACGCCGCGACGCCACGGTTGACGACGTCGCAGCAACCTTTCACGCCGAGCTCGCGCGGCACTTCCGGATCGTAGGACCAGATGAGCTTGCCGGTCGCGGCGTCGTACGCCTTGACCATGCTCCACGCGGTCGAGACATACATCACGCCGTCGACGACCAGGGGTGTGGCCTGCTGGCCGCGGTTGGTATCGAGGTCGGCGTACCAGGCGAGACCGAGCTGCTGCGCGTTGTCGGAGGTTATCTTGCTCAGCGGACTGAAGCGCTGCTCGCTATAGGTTCGCCCGTAGCTCAGCCAATTCGCGGCATCGCCGCCTGCTTTGTTCAACCGTGTGGCGTCGACGTTCGCGGGTGTGTCGGAGGCACGTGCGTGTCCGGCGATCAGCATGCAAACGACCAGCGCGGCCGTTGCAACAGCGAAAATATGGTGGCTGCCGCGCCGAGCCGCGGCGTTTTCGACAATGCGGTGGAGGAGGCATTTGCTATGGCGGTACGGGGGGCCCATCGCGGAATCCGCATTCCGGAACGTGGACTTCCTTCTGATCAGCATGGCATCTCCTTCCTGCACCTACGGCTATGCGGGACCTTCCTGCATGCGCTAACCGACCTCCATCACCGACGTCGGCATCACGCACGATCACGCGGTTTCTCGCGGCGATATCTATCTCTATCGCTCGATTTTCGCCGCCGCCTCGCGTTCGCCTGCCCGCAAATCACGTGCCACCTGCGGATTCCGCCAAAACTCAGGCGAAGCCCGCGAAGTACTGCGCGAGCCGC
Organism: Casimicrobiaceae bacterium; assembly: GCA_035499135.1. Classification (GTDB taxonomy): domain Bacteria; phylum Pseudomonadota; class Gammaproteobacteria; order Burkholderiales; family Casimicrobiaceae; genus PALSA-1003. The sequence goes on from DATJZM010000114.1 coordinate 6,574, forward strand.
AGCGTGATCACGGGCCGCCGACCGACTCAACGCGTCAAGATGTACATCGTGATTTCGAAGCCGAAGCGGACATCGGTAAAGCTGGGTTTCGTCCACGGCATGGGTGCCCTCCTGGGCGGGTTGAAGACCGGACTGAAGCTAAGCTAACGTTCGGAACTCGTCTTCTCTAATCCTGCGCGCGCTTGCAGGATATTGCCGATCGCGCGCGGCGCCGTGCCGGATGAAGGTTCGTAGAAATGAACACCTACGCTGCAGCAATCGTCGCTCGCCTTACCCTTCGCTTCGACATCGAGAATGCGCAGAAGCAGCGGTGAATGCCGATCTTCGCCGAATGGTGCTCAGCACCAGTGGTCGCCGGCACGGGCCCATTACGCGTCTCGTCAGCCCCTCCGATATCGGCGAGTTGATCCCCTTCGTATTCCTCGATCACGCTGAAGTCGCCCCAAGATCAGAGCCGCTTTTGCGCATCCATCCGCAATCAGGCATCGCGACACTCAGAGTCGTCCTTCGCGGAGGCATCGTCTATGAGGACACAACCGGAAAGAAGGGCACCGTCCCGACCGGTGGAGTCAAGTGGATGAAGGCCCGGAAACGGCGTGCGGCATGACGGCAGGCCTACGCCCGGTGAACGACGAAGTCGTCGAAGCGGATCTTGACCGTCCGGAAACCTTCAAAACCGCATTTGCGGGAGCCCATGGCGTTTTCCTCGTCACCAATTCCACCAAGTGACTGCTCAACCACCGCATGAGCGACGTCAGGCAGGGCTACGTGCAATTCGACTTGGAGCAACTCCGATCGGCAATATGCAGATAGGCGAGGACTTTGTGCGGCAGAAAGCGAATGAGAAGCCCGAACGTGGTTCCTGCATGCCCGACGCGAACGACCGCAGTCACGGACCATCTCAGCCACCCCCTCGACGCGACGGGCGACTCTGTTTGCATTCTAGTTCTACCCGCACGATGCCCGCGCTCAAGCCGTGACCCGAGCGG
>DATJZM010000115.1:0-6103 GCA_035499135.1 Casimicrobiaceae bacterium
TCATGCTCGAGATAGCGCCAGCGCCCGCGGATGACATAGCCCACGACGGCCATCGGATGCCGGTGCCGGTGCAGCACGCCGGCACGGCGCACGCGCAGCAGATTGCACCAGCCGCCGGTGACGGTGTTGAGCAGGAGCGGCCGGAACCAGACCTCAGGCGCCTGCGGCACCCACACGCGCTCGTCCTCGGGGATCGCCCGCAGCGCGAGCTCCGGCACGATCCCTGCGGAAGGCAGAACGAGCGGCGCACTCATTGCGCGGCCTTCAGCGCCTTGGTGAGGTCAGCCACTTCGCGGTCGACGTCACGGTCCTTGGGAAACGGCCGCCCGGCGCGGCGGTACCAGTAACGCGCGTTGCCGAGGTCGCCCTCGACCATGTGCACGATCCCGTGCGCCCAGCAGCCGAGCTTGGTCTCGTCCTGCTGCACGATCTCGTGCGCCTTCTGCCATTGCCCCTGCTTGAGATAGCGAATCGCGGAGTTGAGCGGCATTGGAGTCTCCTACATCGCGAGATAACCGCCGTCGACAGCGAGGATCGCGCCGGTGACGAAGGCCGCGGCTGGCGAGCAAAGAAAGACGGCCGCGCCCGCAACGTCCTCCGGCTTGCCCCAGCGCCCGAGCGGCGTGCGCGCGACGATCGCGCTGCTGCGCGCCGGATCATCCTGGAGCGGCCGGGTAAGCGCCGTCGCGATCCAGCCCGGAGCGACGGCGTTGACGCGTATCTTGTCGACAGCGTAGGCGACGGCGAGCGACTTGGTGAGCTGGGCCACGCCGCCCTTGCTCGCGCTGTAACCCGGCACCAGCGCACCGCCGATCGTGGAGAGCACCGAGGCGGTGTTGACGATGCAGCCCTGCGTGCGCGCGAGCAGCGGACGCGCCGCGGTGCAAAGGCGCATCGTGCCGGTCAGGTTGACGTCGAGCACCTCGGCGAACACTCCGGGGTCGTGCTCGTCGCCGCGGCGGATGATGCCTGCGCAGTTCACCAGGATGTCGAGCTTCGGCAACGTCGCGAAGTACGCTGCGATCGCAGCGGCATCGCGCACGTCGAGCGCGATCGCATGCTCCCACCAGAAGCCGCAGCGCTCGCGCGCCGCAGCGGCTTCCTGCTCCGTGGCTCCGGTCACCGTGACCTGCGCGCCGAGCATGGCGAACGCCCCGGCGATGGCAGCTCCGATGCCGCTCGTTGCGCCGGAGATCAACGCTACGCGGCCGCTGAACGATCCCTCCTGGAACGTGGTCGCGATCATCGTCAGCCCGGCTCGGCGAGGAGGGCCTCGACCGCGGGCGGACGCGGCAGCGGTGCGACCGCGCCATACCCGGTCGTGGCCAGTGCGGCGGCCGCGTTCGCATAGCGCGCGGCAGCGAAGGGATCGTCGCCGGCGAGGATGCGCACGGCGAACGCGCCATCGAAGCAATCGCCGGCGCCGGTGGCATCGACCACTTCGACCCGATGCGCCGCGATGCGCTCACGGCGGCGCCCGTCGGACACGACGCACCCGCCGGCGCCGCAGCGAAGCACGACCAGCGGCGCACCCGCGCGATGGCAAGCGTCAATCACGGCGTCCTCGTCATCGCGCTCGAAAAGCAGCTTCGCGTCGTCGAGGCTCGGCAGCGCCCAGTCGCACAGCTCGAGGCTCGCCTTGATGACCGCACGCGCGCGTGCGAGCGGCCAGAGCTTCAAGCGCAGGTTGGTGTCGTAGGAGATCTTGGCGCCGGCGCCGCGAGCCGCAGCGATCGCGGCGGAAACGGCGTCGCAGGCCGACGCCGAGATCGCCTGGCTGATGCCCGAAGCGTGCAGCACCCGCGAATCCCGGATGAGATCGAACGGCAGATCCTCGGGCCGCATGCGGCTCGCGGCGGAGCCGGCGCGCAGGTAGCTGAACTCGTGCCCAGAGGGGCCGTGGCTCACGAAGTACACGCCGGTGGGCGCTTCGGCATCGATGCCGATCCCCCGCGTCTCGACGCCCTCGCTGCGCCACAGCTCGAGCAAGCGCTGGCCGAACGGATCGCCGCCTACCCGTGTGACGTATGCCGCCCGCGCTCCAAGGCGCGCCGCGGCGATCACCATGTTCGAGGTGTCGCCGCCGTAGCCGAAGAGATAGTGGTGCGGATTGTCGCCGCGCGTCTGGTTGAATTCGACCATCGGCTCGCCGATCGCGACGACGTCGATGCGCTTTGCGCTCATGCGCCGGCCGGCAGCGCCGCGAACGCAGCCGCGTATTCTGCGGCGACCTTGCGCACCGTGGCCGCCGCAGCGCCCGGCTGATAGAGATTCGAGCCCGTGCCGAAGCCATTCGCGCCCACGGCCCAGTACGGCGCCATGTTGTCGGGACGGATGCCGCCGACCGGGAACACGAGCGCATCCTTCGGCAGCACGGCACGCCAAGCCTTGAGCACCGCCGGCGACAGCTGCTCGGCGGGAAACATCTTCAGCCCGTCGGCGCCCGCATCGAGCGCCGCGAACGCCTCGGTGGGCGTGGCGACGCCTGGGAGGCAGACGAGCCCGAGCCGTTTCGCTTCGCGCACGATCGCGACGTCGCCGTGCGGCATCACGATGAGCCGCCCGCCCGTTTTCGCAACGCGCGCCACGTCTTCGACGCGCAGCACGGTTCCCGCGCCGGTGAGACAGCGCTCGCCGAGCTCGCGCGCGAGCAGAGCGATGCTCTCGAAGGGCTGCGGGGAATTGAGCGGCACCTCGAGAATCCGGAATCCGTTGTCGCATAGCGCCGCGCTCACCGGGGGGACTTCCGCGGGCGTTATGCCGCGCAGCACCGCCACCAGCGGCAGCGGCTGGAGATAGGCTCGAAGGGAAATTGGTTCGCTCATCGCACGAGGCCCGCTTGCAGCGCGATGCGCCACAGGCCGCGCGCGGCAGCATCGCTCGGCCCGCTACGCGCCGCGAGTCCGGCGATCGACAGCGCGCGGTCGTAGCGCCCGCACAGCGCCGGCTCGCCAATAAGGGTCACGCCCAGGCCGCGGGCTCCGCTGTGCGCGATCCAGCTCTGCGCCGCAGCAACCTCCGCGCCCAGAAGCAAACCCGAAAGGTAGTCGGCCACGCCCTCGGGCGCAAGCTCGCCGGCGAGCGTCAGCGTGCGAGCCGAGAACAGGTCATGCGAAAGCGCGGCTGCCGGCCGCAGGCTCGTGCTCACGCCGCGTTCGAACGCTGCGGCGTCGCTGCCCGGAGCGGCGAGCCGGCCGAGAATGCTGTGCTCGCGCAGCACGGCGTAGAGCTCCCCGGTCATGAAGGTCGCAAAGCGCTCGATCGCGCCGCCGCCGACGAGCGCCCATTTGCTGTGGGTTCCGGGCAGCGCCACGAGCTGTTGCGCACCGAGATCGTCCAGCGCCCCGAAGATCTGCGTCTCCTCGCCGCGCAGCACGTCGGGAACGCCTTGCGCATCGCGGCAAGTCATGCCAGGGACGATCGCGAGCGGCGCATCTGTCACGCGCACGAGGCCCTCCGCGACGGAGGCGAAGCCGGCGGGGCAGTCCACGTAAGGCGCCTCGAGCCAGCCCTGGCGGCTGCCGATCATTCCGCAAGCGAGCAGCGGCACGCCCGCGGGCGCATCGCCGCCGAGCAGCGACTTCAAGGCGTCGTGGAAGCGGCCTTGCGCGACCTTCTGCACGCCTAGCGGCGCGGCTCGCTCAGCGAGAATGGCGCCGCGCCCATCGAGCCACCAGGCGCGCGCGCTGCTCGTCCCCCAGTCGATTGCGATCAACGCCGTGGCCATGTGGCCCCGCTCCCCGTCGGAGCCGAGATGCTACCAGCGCGAAGCCTTCTCCTCGTCGCTCGAGCGCGCCTCGACCCAGCGCTCGCCTGCAGGCGTCTGCTCCTTCTTCCAGAACGGAGCTCGGGTCTTGAGATAGTCCATGATGAACTCGCAGGCGGCAAACGCTTCGCCCCGATGCGAGCCCGTCACCGCGACCAGGACGATCCGGTCGCCCGGCGCGAGCTCGCCGACGCGATGCACGACCAATGCCTCGCTGATGTTCCACCGCGACTTCGCCTCGGCCACGATGCCCGCGAGCGCCTTTTCGGTCATGCCCGGGTAATGCTCGAGCGTGAGCTTGCGCACCTCGGCCGCGTCGTTCACGTCGCGCACCAGTCCCACGAACGAGGCGACCGCGCCGACGCGCGCATCGCCCGCGCACAGCGCGTCGATCTCGCGCGAGACGTCGAAGTCCTCGGTTTGAACTCTTACCGGCACTCAGCCCCCGGTGACCGGCGGAAAGAGCGCGACCTCGTCGCCTGCGCGCACGGGCGTCTCGCCGGAAGCAACGTCCTGATTGACCGCTACGCGTACCGCGCGCCCCGGAGCGAGCTCCGCGGCCCACGCGCCGCCTCGCGCGCGCAGCCAGGCGAGCAGCGAAGCAACCGTCCCTACTTCGCGGGGAAGCTCGACCGACTCCGCCGAGACGCCGAGCACCTCGCGCAGGCGGGCGAGATAGACGAGCTGGATCATGCCGGGAGTTTACCGCGCAGCGTTTCCAGGTGCCCCGAAAACAAAAACGCCGGCGAGTAATCCGCCGGCGCCATGTGCCGAAGATGAGGCCTAGAACCGATACTGCACGCCAACGGTGACCTGATCGGAATCAGGCAGCCCGCTGTTGATGCTGGGGGCTTCACCGGCGAAGCGCCCGAAGCGCGAGTATTCGGCGCGCAGTCCCAGCGAATGCGTCACGTCATAGCGCACGCCGACGCCGTAGTTCACACCGAGGCGGCGCGGATCGCCCGGAACGAGCGAGGCACCGGCCAGGGTCAATTGGCGCGCATCGCTCTGCGCGTAGCCGAGCCGGCCGTACAGCGACAAGGTGCGCGAGAGTTCCCAGCTCGTGAACACGTTCGCATTCCACGAGCGCACGTTCGCATCGGTCAACGCGAGTCCCGGGGCCGACGCGATCGCCTGCGACGGCGCGGGTTGCAGAGAATATTTGTCGGTCGTGCTGAACGCGCCTTCGACCGACAGGTCGTTCTTCCAGCGATAGCCGCCGAAGAGCAGCGAGCGCTGCGCGGTTTCGTCGGCGGTGGGCGCGGAGAATCGATTCCACGCGAGCGACACATCGCTGAGCGGCACGCTGCCCAGCGTGAGGCCGTTGACGGCGCCGGTGTCGCGCATCGACAGGCCGCCATAGAAGCCGTTCTGCGCAAGTGCGGGCGCGTTCGCGCCGAGCGCCAGCAGGCTGCCCAGAACGACCGCAAGTGATTGTTTTTTCACAATCTTACCATCCCTGCCTTGCCCAACTTGCACACTCGATGCACAGACTTTCCCACAAATTTCACGTTACGCCGCTCCCGAGGCCAAGTCAAACTGCGCCGCCCCCGAGACCCAGGTGGGTCAGGATGAATGTTGCAATCCCGTCAGCGTCCCCCAAAGGCAGGACCGGCAGCCCCGTTGCGAGGGGCCCATCGGTCGCCACGGCGACGACATTCGGGTCGCCGGGGTGAAGGAGCGGCTTGCCCACCGATGCCCGGTATACCTCCAGCTTGGGGATCGGCGCGGCCTTGAAGCCCTCCACCAGGGCAAGGTCGCAAGGGGTCAGCCTTTGGAGCGCATGCTCCAGGGAGAGTTCCTGCGCCCCGCGCAGCTCGTGCTGCAGCGCCCAACGCACTGCCGAGGTAACCAGAACCTCGGTGCAGCCCGCCTGGCGATGGCGGAAGGAGTCCTTGCCCGGTTGGTCGAGGTCGAACTCGTGGTGCGCATGCTTGATGAGCGACACGGTCAGCCCGCGTCCCACGAAGCGGGGGATCAGCTGCTCGACGAGGGTCGTCTTGCCGCTGCCGGACCACCCGGCGAACCCGAATACGCGCATGGGCCGGGGGTCAGTGACTGCCGATCACTGCCTGGATGAATCTGCCCTTCGCGTGCGTGTAGTCTTCAGGCCTGCTCACGCCAGCCTCGAGGATCGCGATCTTGCGCGCCTGGTAGTCGTTGGCGAGCGAGGGGTCTCGACGCAGTATGTCGCGGAAGCGGCGCAGCCAGCTCACTTCGGGGCTGTCCTGGGCGATGACGTGTACGTGCAGCCGGTAGCGCCGGCCGTTGTGGTCGATCGCGCCCACGCGCATCGGCCGCTCCTCGGGGAACACGTGCCCGGCCTTCTGGCGCTGG
>DATJZM010000116.1:0-12820 GCA_035499135.1 Casimicrobiaceae bacterium
TGCGCGCTCGTCGCGCAGATGGATCGCGACGTCAGGATCGAGCGCGAGCGCCGCAGCGAGCGAAAGTCCGGGAACGATGCCGCGCTTCCTGGCTGCGTCGCTGGCGGCGACGACGTCGGGACGATGGCTCGCGCTGGCCACAACGGCGGGTGCCGCGTGAGTTTCGCTGCGCCTGAAGACGGCGAGCGGCAGATCGGGAAAATGCAGGCAGCTCCAGAGCATGGCGGAAGCTCATGATCCGCAGCAACTGCCGCGCGGGTCCGGCCCGGGCACGCGCCGCACCTCGTCGGCACGCACCAGCGCACGGCCCCAGATTCGCGCTTCGCGGCCGTCGATCGGGTAGCGGCGATTGAAGCTCACCGGGCGCCGAAGCGGCGGCGGAGTGCGTCGGCTCGCGGTCGCCGGCCACGACGGGCTATCGTCGCCGGCTTCCCTGCCTGACACATCGAGCAGCAGCGGCGCCCTCATCACGCCACCACGACGCTTGAAGACGTCCACGCACAGACGCGGGCCCGCCGGCGAGAGCCGGATGCGCAGCGGCGCCGGCGAGGGCTGCGCTGCCCGCGCTGTCGTGGCAAAGAGAAACGCCAGCGCGTCGCCTTCCTGCGCCGCGAGCTGAAGCCGCCGCAAGCGCTGTTCGGCGAGCGTGGCAGGCCAGAACAGGACTGCCCCTGCGCTGTTGGCGCGCAGCACTTGCTCCGCTGCCCACCAGCGGTGCCTGTCTTCCGCGGCATCGACGAGTATCACCTGCCCCGGAGCGATGCCGGCCGAGGCGAACGCCGGTGCGTGAGGAACGTGGGGCGGTGCGACCAGGACGATTTCCTCGCCCGCCTGCGCCAGGCGCGCCAGGGCGGGCAGGAGCAGCCGCAGCTCGCCGATGCCCTCCTCATCCCGCAGAAGCTCCGCCAGGACCGCTCGAGGCCATCCTCCGCCAGGCAGGGCCCTGTCGAGCTCCTCGAAGCCGCTCGGCACCGTCTGCTCGGCACGCGCCAGGTCACTGCCGCGCCAAAGTAAGGGGTTGTGCAGCAGTTCCGCGAGGGCTGGCTTCATGGGGCAGCAGACCGAACCCGCCCGGCGAGAGCCGGGCAGATCCGGTCAGACAGGAAGAGACACACTCTATCGAACGATCGTTCGATAGTCAACTCAGGTCGACGCCCCGGTCGGCGACCGGGCTAAGGCGAATTGCGCTATTGCGCAGCGCCCACCGCTCGCGCGGCCAGCACCGGAATCAAATGGGCCCGATACTCAGCCGAGCCATGCAAGTCGCTGCTCAGGTTAGCGGCTGGAATCTTCACTGCCTTCGCGGCGTCCGCAGTGAAGCTCTTCGCCAGCGCGTCCTCCAGCGCCTTCGCGCGGTGCACATGGGAAGCAGCACCGGTCACCGCGACGCGGACCCCGCTTCCGGTTTGCGCGACGAGCACGCCCACCAGCGCAAAGCGTGACGCAGGCTGCGGAAACTTCACGTACGCGGCTTTCTTTGGAACGGGGAAACTCACCGCGGTGATGATCTCGTCGGCAGCGAGTGCCGTTTCGTACATGCCCTTGAAGAAATCGTCGGCGGCGATCTTGCGCTTGTTGGTGTGCACCGTGGCGCCGAGGCCGAGCACGGCCGCCGGGTAATCCGCTGCAGGATCGTTGTGAGCGATCGAGCCGCCGATCGTGCCGCGGTTGCGCACCTGCCGGTCGCCGATGCTCTCCGCAAGCGCTGCCAGCGCCGGGATCGCCTGCTTCACGAGCGTCGACGAGGCGACTTCCGCGTGCGTCGTCAATGCGCCGATCACGACAGCGTCGCCCTCCTTCTTGATGCCCTTGAGCTCGGCGATGCCGGAGAGGTCGACCAGCGTCCCCGGATTCGCCAGCCGCAGCTTCATCGCGCCGACGAGGCTCTGCCCGCCGGCGAGCGCCTTGCCGCCGCTCTTGGCGAGCGACGACGCGGCGTCCGCGATAGTTTTCGCGCGCTGGTACTGGAATGCGTACATGTCTGCTACCTCCTTGAACGGTCAACCTTGTCCGATTCGATCGAGTATCGGTAGCCGCCTCAGTGCTTCGCGGACTGGATCGCCTCCCACACGCGATGCGGGGTCGCCGGCATGTCGAGATACTTCACGCCGGCCGCTGACAGCGCATCGTGGACGGCGTTCATCAGCGCCGCAGGAGCTCCGATGGCGCCCGCCTCTCCGCAGCCCTTGGCACCCAGCGGGTTGTGCGTGCACGGCGTGACCTTGGTCGTCACCTTGAACGAGGGCAGATCATCCGCCCGTGGCAGGGTGTAGTCCATGTAACTCCCTGTGAGGAGTTGCCCGCTCTCCCTGTCGTAGACGCACTGCTCGAGCAACGCCTGCCCGATGCCCTGCGCGAGCCCGCCGTGAACCTGCCCCTCGACGATCATCGGGTTGATGATATTGCCGAAGTCGTCGCAAGCAGAGAAATTCACGATCTTCACCACGCCGGTTTCCGGATCGACCTCGACCTCGCAGATGTGAGTCCCGGCGGGGAAGGTGAAATTGGTGGGATCGTAGAACGCGGTCTCGTCGAGGCCCGGCTCGAGCTTGTCGAGCGGATAGTTGTGAGGCACGTACGCTGCCAGAGCGATTTCTCCGAACGCCTTGCTGCGATCGGTGCCCGCCACGGTGAACTTGCCGTCCTTGAACTCGATGTCGGCCTCCGCCGCTTCGAGCAGGTGCGCGGCGATCTTCTTGCCCTTGGCGACGATCTTGTCGAGCGCCTTCATGATCGCGGTGCCACCCACGGCGAGCGAGCGTGAGCCGTACGTGCCCATGCCGAACGGGATGCGCCCCGTGTCGCCGTGCACGATCTCGACGTTCTCGATCGGGATGCCGAGCCGACTGGCGACGACCTGCGAGAAGGTCGTCTCGTGCCCCTGCCCGTGGCTGTGCGAGCCGGTGAACACGGTCACGCCTCCGGTGGGGTTGACGCGCACCTCGCCCGCCTCGTAGAGGCCGGCGCGCGCGCCGAGCGCCCCGGCGATGTTCGACGGCGCGATGCCGCAGGCCTCGATGTAGGACGAATAGCCGAGCCCGCGCAGCTTGCCGCGCTTCGACGCCTCCGCCTTGCGCGCGGCAAAGCCTTTTACGTCGGCGATCCGCATCGCCTCGTCGAGACAGGCGTCATACCCGCCCGTGTCGTAGAGCAGCGCGACTGGCGTCTGGTACGGGAACGTGCGGATGAAGTTCCGGCGCCGGATCTCATCCTGCGCGATGCCCATCTCCGTGCCCGCTGCATGCACGAGGCGCTCGACGACGTACGTTGCCTCGGGGCGACCCGCGCCTCGGTAGGCGTCGACGGGGGCCGTGTTCGTGAATACCGCTGTCACCTCGCAGTAGATCGCCGGCGTCGTGTACTGGCCGGCGAGCAGCGTCGCGTACAGGATCGTCGGGATGCACGACGCGAACGTCGAGAGGTATGCACCCATCGCCGCGGTCGTATGCACGCGCATGGCGAGAAACTTGCCGTCCTTGTCGAGGGCGAGCTCCGCATGTGTCACGTGGTCGCGTCCGTGCGCGTCGGCGAGAAACGACTCGCTGCGCTCCGCGGTCCACTTGATCGGACGGTTGATTCGCTTGGAAGCCCAGACGAGCGCGGTCTCCTCGGGATAGAGGTAGATCTTCGAGCCGAAGCCGCCGCCGACGTCGGGTGCGATCACCCGCACCTTGGTTTCCGGCAGCCCGAGCACGAAGGCGGTCATCAGCAGTCGCTCGACGTGAGGGTTCTGGCTCGTCACGTACAGCGTGTAGCTGTCGTCAGCGCGACTGTAGCTCGCGACCGCCGCGCGGGGCTCGATCGCGTTCGGGATCAGCCGATTGTTGACGATGTCGAGCTTGGTCACGTGCGCGGCCTTGGCGAAGGCCGTATCGACGGCAGCCCTGTCGCCGAGCGCCCATGTGTAGCACTTGTTGCCCGGCGCGCCTTCGTGAAGTTGCGGCGCACCGCTCTTGAGCGCGTCGACCGGATTCACAACCGCCGGAAGGACTTCGTAGTCGACCTCGATCAGCTCGGCGGCATCCTTCGCCTGGTCCGGCGTCTCGGCGATCACCACCGCGACGCCGTCACCGACGTAGCGCACCTTGCCCTGCGCGAGCACGGGATGCGGCGGCTCCTTCATCGGCTGCCCGTCCGTTCCCGTGATCAACCATCCGCACGGCAGTCCGTTGACCCCGGTGAGATCGGCGCCGGTGTAGACGGCGAGCACCCCGGGCGCGGTCTTGGCCTTCGTCGTATCGATCTTGCGGATCTTCGCGTGCGCGTGCGGAGAGCGCACGAAGAATGCGTGCGTATGGTGGGGCGGATTGACGTCGTCGGTGAACTGCCCCGCACCCATCAGGAAGCGGGCGTCCTCCTTGCGGCGGATCGATTGGCCGATGGTGTTGAGATCGTTCGCACCCATGACCTACCTCCTCATCGCGGCGGCGCCCTGCTTTACCGCCTTGACGATGTTCTGATAACCCGTGCAGCGACACATGTTTCCTTCGAGGCCCTCGCGAATCGCCGCTTCGTCGGCATTCGGGTTGCGCTGAACCAGATCGATCGCACTCATCACCATACCCGGCGTGCAGAAGCCGCATTGCAGCCCGTGACAGTCCTTGAAGGCGGCCTGCATGGGATGCATCGCGCCATCGGTCGCGAGGCCCTCGATCGTGGTGATCTTGGCGCCGTTCGCCTGTGCGGCGAGGATCGTGCAGGCCTTGACCGCATTGCCGTCGACGTGGACGGTGCAGGCGCCGCACTGGCCGGTGTCGCAACCGACGTGCGTGCCGGTAAGCCCCAGATTGTTGCGAATGAAATCGACCAGCAGCGTGCGCGGATCGACGTCGGCGGCGACGGTCTTGCCGTTGACGATGAGTGAAAGCGAGACGGACACGAGAGAGCCTCCTACAGTGGATGCAATCGCTGGAAGGGATTTGAGACCGGGCGCGACCGCGAACCTAGAATACTCCGCGCAGCAGGCGTCGGCAACGTAAGCGACGCCCTGCCAAGGCGTTCCGCGGCGGTCGGCACCCCGGGGAGCGGGTCCGATTGCCGTCAGTAGAGATTCCCGACGTACTGCGCGAGGTTGTCAATATCCTGGTCGCTTAGCGTTGCCGCGACGCTGGTCATGTTGCCGGCGTCATTGGTGCGCCGCTTGGCCTTGAAGTCCTCGAGTTGTTTCTTGATGTACTGAGGCCACTGGCCGGCGACGCGGGGGATCTCGTTCTGACCGATGAACCCCCCGAGATGACACATCGGGCAGAGCACCGTGTCAGACGTCTTGCGCCCCGCTTCAACCTTGGCCGGGTCGACCTTGAACTGGATGGGGCGCTGTTTCTGCGCGGCGAAAAAGAAACCCAGCGCCATCATGTCGTCGGTCGACAGCTGGGCTGCCATCGGCGACATCTGCGAGTCCGTGCGACGCCCGGCCTTGAAGTCCTGCAGCTCGATGAAGATGTACCGCCAGCTCTGCTGCGCGAGGATCGGGTACTCGGGCACGGTGGAGTTGCCGTCGGGGCCGTGGCAGGAGAAGCATACCTGCGCCTTTTCACGCGCTGCCGCCATCTGCGCTGCGTCGAGCTGCGCGTATGCTGGAGGCGCAATGGCGCTCAGAATGACGAGCAGGATCCTCGACATCATCCAAGGCAATAAAAAAAAGCGGTCACCCCACCGCAGCGGGGTGACCGCGCTTGTCTCCGAAGCAGCTACTTTTTCTCTTCCCGCTTGTTCTCGCCGCCGCCGACCAGCGTGAAGACGAACACACTGTTGCCGCGCTTGGCATCGATCTGGTTGTTGCCGCCGGCGGCTACCGCCACGTACTGCTTGCCGTCGACCATGTAAGACACCGCAGGCGCGTTAACACCGGCACCGCAATTGTACTTCCACAGCTCCTTGCCGGTTTTCGAGTCAAAAGCCTTGAACCAGCCGTTGGCTTCACCGTTGAACACGACACCACCCGCGGTCGCGAGCACGCCGCCGATCAGCGGTTGGGGCGTCTTGTCCGCCCAGGCGATCTTTCCGGTGTCCAGATTCACCGCAACCAGGTGGCCCCACTGCTGCTCGCTGGAGATGACCTTGAACGCCCCGCCCAGCCACAGCTTGCCGCCGGGATACGCAGCTTCCTCGACGTGGTAGGTCATCGGCTGGTGGAGGTTCGCCGCGTACGCCAAGTGCAAGGCTGGGTCGATTGCCATCGGTGACCATTCGACGCCACCGTTCGCGCCGGGCAGCATGCGCGCGCCCTCCTTGGTCGGCAGCACCCACATGTTTTCCTGCGGGATCATCGCCTCGGAGAAGCGGATCAGCTTGCCCGTGTTGCGCTCGTGCACGTAGATGTGACCGGTCTTGCCGCCGTGGATGACGACATCGACCATCTTGCCGTCCTTGTCCTTCGCCTGCGTCAGGATCGGCGGGCTAACCGCATCCAGATCCCACACGTCGTGCGCGATGTACTGGAAGTGCCACTTGTACGTGCCCTTGTCGAGGTCGATGGCGACGATCGAGTCGGTATACAGGTTGTCGCCTGGGCGGATCGCACCATAGAGGTCCGGCGAAGGGTTGCCGACGACGAAGAACACAGTGCGGGTCTTCTGGTCGATCGCCGGCGTCATCCAGACGCCGCCACCGAGCTTCTGATAGAAAGAGCTGTCCTTCGCAAAGTCAGCCTTCTCCTTGGCGATGTCGCGATGCATGTCGCGCCCGGTCGCGTCCTTCGGATCCCAGACGCCTTCGTGGCCCTTCTCGGGAATCGTGTAGAAGGTCCACAGGAGCTTCCCGTCGTTCGCGTCGAAGGCCTTGACGAAGCCGCGGATACCGTACTCGCCGCCGTTGGTCCCGATGAGCACCTTGCCGTCGACATACGCCGGCGCCATCGTCTCGGAATAGCCGAGGTTGGGATCGGCGATCTGGACCTCCCAGAGCAGCTTGCCCGTCTTGGCGTCGAGCGCCACCAGCTTCGCGTCGATCGTGCCCATGAAGAGCTTGCCTTCCGAGACCGCGACGCCGCGATTGTTGTTGCCGCAACATACGGTGACGATCGGACCGAGCTTGTGCTTGTAGTGCCAGTACTCTTCGCCCGTCGCCGCATTGATCGCGTACACGTGGTTGAACGAGGTGGTGAGGAACATCACGCCATTGACCACGATTGGCGCGGTCTCCATCGACTCCAGGACAGCCGTCTGGAAGACGAACGCGGGTGCGAGCCGCCTCACGTTGTTGGCGGTGATCTGGCGGCCTGGATAGTAGCGACTGTTGTCGTAGTTGCCATTCGGATGAACCCAGTTCTTCGCGTCCTTGGCCGCGCCATCGAGCATCGCTTGAGTAACCGGCACGAGATTCGAGGACATCGGCATCGAGGTCGTGGTCGAGCTCATGCCGACCTCTTGGGCTGCTACCGACGCGGAAAGAGCGAGTGCGAGCGCGATAGCCGCGCTGCCAAGCCGCAGGTGAGCTGTCATGGGTGACTCCTCCGAGAATTCTTGTTGTCGGAACGCAGTGCGCACACGCGCCGGCCGGCTCCAAGGAAATGATTTATAGTCCAACTCGGTGGTTAATGCAAACCCGTGGGCCACGGTGGCCCGGGGGATGGAGCCACCTGCCTCGTCCACGACGGCGCCGGTCGATCCTGACGAAGGAACGTGCGATGTTCAAGCCGAAATATCTCGTTGTGTCTTTTGCGCTGCTCGGCGCTGTCGCCGCCCCCTGCACGGGCCAGGAACTCAGCGCCAATCTGGCCCTGCTCGCCGCGGGCCGCAGCGGTGACGAGGCTGCCGTCAGCCGCGCGCTTGCCGATGGAGCTTCGCCGAATGCCCGCACGCGTGTGGGCGAGACCGTTCTGCTCATCGCTCTGAAGAACGACCGGACCGAGCTCGCGCGCCAGATGATCCTCGCCGGCACCGATGTCAACCTCGCGGCGGCGAACGGGGTTACGCCGCTGATGGCCGCTGCCCACGGCGGGAACGTCGAGATCGCGCGCCTGCTCGTCACGCGCGGCGCGGACGTCAACGCGGTAGACCAGCTGCAGAAGAACGCTATGACCTATGCCGCCGGCCAGGGACAGACCGAGATCGTCGTTCTGCTGCTGGGCGCGGGCGTGAGCCCGAACGCGATCTACGCGCACGATCTCACCGCGCTGATGTGGGCCGCCGGCTACGGACGCAGCGCAACGGTCAAGGCACTGCTGCAAGCGGGTGCGCGTCCGGATCTGAAGGACGATCGAGGCAAGACCGCGCTCGACATCGCCCGCGATGCAAACGCCGCGGAAACCGTCAAGCTCCTGGAGGCCGCGTCGCGGGGCTAGCTGCGTCGCCGGGCCGGCTGTCGCTCCGGTCGCTCGAGCGCCGGGGCCACATGCGCCAGAGCAGCCCGTCGTGCAGCACCCATTGGTGGTAGGCCGTCGCCAGAACGTGCGCAACGATTGCCGCGGTAAGCGCCCAGCTTAGTGCTAGATGCAGGACGCTGCAGGCGTCTTTCACGGCGACATTCGCGCCGGCCCAGGCGGGAAGCACCCAGCCGAAAAGCTTGACGGGGTAGCCGCTGGTCGCCGATCCCAGGTACCCGCTCAGCGCTGCGATGAACATCCCCGCGTAGAGAAGCATGTGGACCGCGCGGGCGGAGCGCTCCTGCCAGAGAGGCAGCGGCGGCAACGGCGGAGCGCGATGCAGGCCGCGCCAGACGAGTCGCGCAGCCATGAGGAAAAGGACCAGCAGGCCGATCGACTTGTGCAGGTTGTAGGCGTCTGCCCGTGGTCCCACGGGCTCCTTGGGTATCGCTTGCATCCACCAGCCCAGGACGATCAATCCGAGCACGGCCACGGCCACCAGCCAATGCAGTGCGATGGCCGTCGTCGTGTAGCGGCCGCTTGCGCGCGTGGAGCTCACCGGCAGACTGCGTCAGGCATCATTTGGCCGTAACCGGTGTGGGCCGCTGCGCCAGCAGGGCACGCGAGTTGCGGTCGTCGCGAAAGACGATCGGCCGGACCGTTCCGGCCTGCGCGGCGAGAAGTGCCTGTGTCACTCGGTCGTGGTGGGGAGAAAGGTCGCACACCGGGTCGGCATTGGCGGGGTCGCCGGTGAGGAGGTACGCCTGACAGCGGCATCCCCCGAAGTCTTTCACCTTCTCGGGACACGAGCGGCACGGCTCCTTCATCCAGGCATCGCCGCGGTAGCGGTTGAAACCCTCGGAGTCGTACCAGATCGCCTCGAGGCTCGCTTCGCGCACGTTGGGGAAGGCGAGCCCGGGAAGCATCCGCGCCGCATGGCAGGGCAGCGCTGTGCCGTCGGGCGTGATGGTCAGGAAGACGGAGCCCCAGCCGTTCATGCACGCCTTGGGCCTCACCTCGAAGTAATCCGGAACCACGAAGAAGATACGCATCTTGCGTCCGAACTTCTCGCGGAAGCGATTGGTGGTCTCCTCGGCGCGCACGACCTGCTCGCGAGTGGGCAGCAGCCGGTCGCGGTTCAGATGCGCCCAGCCGTAGTACTGCGTATTGGCGAGCTCGACGTACTCGGCGCCCAGCGCTTCCGCCATCTCGAGGATCTGCCCGACGTGATCGATGTTGAGCCGGTGGATCACCACGTTGAGCACCATCGGGTAGTCGTGCTCCTTGATCAGCTTCGCGATTCTCGATTTGAGCTCGAACGTGCGGGTGCTGGACAGGAAGTCGTTCAGCTCCCGCGTCGAGTCCTGGAACGACAACTGGATGTGATCGAGCCCGGCCTCCTTGAAGGCACCGATGCGCTGCTCCGTCAGCCCGACACCGGAGGTGATGAGATTCGAGTAGTAGCCGAGCCCCCTCGCCTCGTCGATCAGCGCCTCCAGATCCTCTCGCAGCAGCGGCTCGCCACCCGACAGCCCGAGCTGCACGGCGCCAAGCGCCCGGCCCTCGCGCAGCACGCGCAGCCACTCGCTCGTGGATAGCTCCGGTCCCTGCGCGGTGTAGTCGAGCGGGTTGTAGCAAAAGACGCAATGCAGCGGGCAGCGATAGGTGAGCTCAGCGAGGAGCCATCCCGGCCCTGCCGGCCGACTCCACTCCGCGCTAGGGAGTGCCGCTGATCCAGCCGCGTGCATGGGCTGTCTCGATGAAGTCGAGCACGTCCTGGCGCAGCGCCGCTCCGGGAAACGCCGCCTCGAGGTCCCGGATTATCGCGCCGAGCGTGGTCTTGCCATCGATGCGTTTCATGATCTCGCTCGCGCTCGCCGAGAGCTTCACCATTCCTTCCGGGTAGAGCAGCACCCATGCCGATCTCGCCTGCTCGTACTGCAGGCGAAACTGCTTGCAGAGCTGCGGCGTGTCGTCGACTCGCAGCGCCGGTTCACTCGGCATGCACGCCTCCCGGAAGCCCGTACGCCGTCTGCATGGCGTCGAGCATCGACCATAGCACATCGAGCTTGAAGTCGAGAATCTCGAGCGCGCGCTCCTGCTGCGCGCGTGTGGAGAAATGCTCGAGGGTGAGCGCGAGGCCGTGCTCGACGTCGCGGCGGGCCTGGCTCAGCCGGTCGCGAAAATATTGCAGCCCCTCCGACTCGATCCACGGATAGTGCTGTGGCCAGCTCGCGAGGCGGTTCTTGTGGATCTCGGGTGCGAAAAGCTCGGTAAGCGAGGAGCAGACCGCTTCCTGCCACGGCCGCGCGCGGGCAAAGCCCACGTAGGCGTCGACGGCGAAGCGCACGCCCGACAGCACGTTGCGCAGCGACGTCACCTCCTCGTGCGAGAGGCCCGTCGCAACGCCGAGACGGATCCACGCTTCGATCCCGCCTTCGTCGCCTTTCGTCCCGTCGTGATCGATGATGCGCTTGATCCACTCGCGTCGCACCGCGCGCTCGGGACAGTTGGACAGGATGGCGGCGTCCTTGAGCGGGATGCTGATCTGATAATAGTAACGGTTGCACACCCAGCCGCGGACCTGTTCTCGCGTGCAGTGGCCCGCGTTCATGCGCACCTGGAAGGGGTGGTGAATGTGGTAACGCTCGCCCTTGGCGCGCAAGCGGCGCTCGAATTCGTCTTTGCTCCAGGGCTGCGAGTCGGAGTCCGCCACGGCCACGCTCCTACATCGTGATTCGCATCCCGTCCGCTGCCACCTCGATGCCCAGGTCAGCGAGCTGCGCGCGCTCCGCGGAGTCCTCGTCGAGGATCGGATTGGTGTTGTTGATATGGATGAGCACCTTGCGCGGACGCGGATAGCGCGCCAGAACCTCGATCATGCCACCGGGTCCCGCCTGCGGCAGATGCCCCATGTCGCGAGCGCGCTTGGTCCCGACACCGGCGCGGATCATCTCGTCGTCGGTCCAGAACGTCCCGTCGACGAGCAGGCAGTCCGCCGTTTCGAAAATCGGCGCGAGGTGCGGCTGCATCTCGCCCAGGCCGGGGGCGTAGAAGAGCGTCCTGGCGCTCCTTTCGTCCCTGATGAGCACGCCGACGTTGTCCCCTTCGCGCGGAGCAAGGCGATGCGGCGAATAGGGTGGCGCCTTGCTCGCCAGAGCGATCGCGCGGAAAGCGAGTCCCGGCACGCCATCGATGGCAGCGAAGCGCTCGTCGCGCGTATCGAGTCGCCGCCAGTCCACTTCGCAGTAGTGCTCGAGGACGCGAAAGAGAGGGTTGCCCGTCGTGAGGTCCTCGTGCACGCACTCGGTGCAGTGGACTCGAAGCCGCTTTCCCTCGCGCAGCATCAGCAGGCCGGTCGTGTGATCGATCTGGCTGTCGACGAGCACCACTGCCGCGATCGCGCTGTCACGCAGCCGGCGGGCGGGTTGCGCCTCGGGGAAGGCTCGCAATTGGGTGAGGATGTCCGGCGAAGCGTTGAACAGCGCCCAGCTCGCGCCATCGGCGCTAACGGCAATCGACGACTGCGTGCGCGGGCTCGCCCGGATGCGTCCGCGGCGCAAGCCGTCACAATTTGTGCAGTTGCAGTTCCACTGCGGGAACCCGCCCCCCGCTGCCGAACCGAGAACGTGGACGATCACCGTGCCGGAGCGCGGGGCGTCATCGATCTGCCGTCCCGCTTCCGGCAGACACCTGCTGCTCGAGGAAACGCAAAAGGGACGCTGCGGCCGGCTGGGCCGGTCGCAGCAGCTTGGTCAGCGAGTCGCGATGTACATCGTGATTTCGAAGCCGAACCGCAGGTCTTCGAACTCGGGTTTCGTCCACAGCATGGTTTGCCCCAAGGTTGATCAATCGAATACCGGCTTCCTACAGCACGGCCATTATATTTGACGCCGCGGCCAACGCAACCCCCGCGTCCCGGACCCCGGCTGGAACTCGTGTAGCATAGCCGCTCGCCCCGCGGGTCGCGGGCTTCGCGTTGCAAAACAGAGAGCGCCTCCATGCACAAGGGCCTTGCCGCCGTACTGCCGCTGCTCGCCTCCACGCTAGCCGTGGCTGCGCCGCTTGCCTACGTTCCGAATGAAGGCTCGGCCACTGTCTCGGTCGTAGACACGGCGACCGACCGGGTGGTGAATACGTTCAAGGTGGGGACCCGCCCCCGAGGCGTCGCGGTCGCGCTCGATGGCAAGCAACTCTACATCAGCGACCAGACCAGCAATTCGCTGCTGACGGTGGACACCGCCACCGGAGAGACGATCGGCCGCACGTTGCTCGGCGACTCCCCTGAAGGGATCTATCTGTCTCCGGATGGCCGCTGGCTGTCGGCAGCGATCGAGGAGAACAACCAGGTTCTCATCGTGGACACGGCGACCCGTCAGGTTGCGCGGCGCATCACCATGCGCGGCAGGAACCCCGAGCACGCGGTGTTCAGCCCCGACGGCAAGTGGCTCTACGTCAGCAGCGAGGAAGCTGACAGCGTCGACATCGTGGACCTCGCCAAGAACGAGGTCGTGA